>DASWOQ010000045.1:0-42489 GCA_036398675.1 Rhodanobacter sp.
CGTGAAGCTCGCGCCGGAAGATGTGTGGGAACGTCTCGCCTTCGTGCTTTCGGCACGTCTGCAGGATCCGCAGTTCGCCGGCCAGACCAAGGAGCGCCTGTCGTCTCGGCAGACCGCCGGCATGATCGAGAACGTGATCCACGATGCCTTCAGCCTGTGGCTCAACCAGCATGTCGAGATGGGCGAACGCATCGCACAGCTGGCGATCGAGCGCGCCAGCGCGCGGCTGAAGGCCGCCAAGCAGATCGTGCGCAAGAAGATCACCCAGGGTCCGCAACTACCGGGCAAGCTGGCCGACTGCACCGCGACGGATCTCACGCGAACCGAACTGTTCCTGGTCGAAGGCGACTCCGCCGGCGGCAGCGCCAAGCAGGCGCGCGACAAGGAATTCCAGGCCATCCTGCCGCTGCGCGGCAAGATCCTCAACACCTGGGAAGTCGAATCCGGCTCGGTGCTCGCCTCGGAAGAAGTGCACAACCTGGCCATCGCGATCGGTTGCGATCCGGGCAAGGACGACCTGACCGGGCTGCGCTACGGCAAGGTGATCATCCTGGCCGACGCCGATTCCGACGGCCTGCACATCGCCACCCTGCTGAGCGCGCTGTTCCTCAAGCATTTCCCCACCCTGGTCAGCGAAGGCCACGTGTTCGTGGCAATGCCGCCGCTGTTCCGTGTCGACGTGGGCAAGCAGGTGTTTTACTGCCTCGACGAAAGCGAGAAACAGGCGATGCTGCAGCGGATCGAGCGCGAGAAAATGAAAGGCGCCGTCAGCACCACGCGCTTCAAGGGCCTCGGCGAAATGAATCCGCCGCAGCTGCGCGAATCGACCATCCACCCGGACACGCGCCGGCTGGTGCAACTGACCATCGGCGACGACGACGGCACCTCCAGGCTGATGGACATGCTGCTGGCGAAAAAGCGCGCCAGCGATCGCAAGGCATGGCTGGAAGAGAAAGGCGACCTGGCCACGCTGGAAGTTTGAGGCGAGAGTCGAGGGACAGGTAGCGAGTGTGCCGGCGCATGTCCCGCATGCATGCCTTTCCATCGATCCTGCGCCTTGATGGTCGCGTCCTCTCCCCTATTGCCTTCGCGAGCGCTAAGGTAGCAACACCACTCACTGCCAAGTCTCCACATGTCCCTGCTGCCGCCCATCGATCTTCAACGCTGGATCGACGAACACCGCCATCTGCTGAAGCCGCCAGTCGGCAACAAGTGCATCGTCGATGGCGATTTCATCATCATGATCGTCGGCGGGCCAAACGCGCGCACCGACTATCACCACGACGAAGGCCCGGAATTCTTCTACCAGCTCGAAGGCGAGATGGTGCTGAAAGTGCAGGACGATGGCCAGGCACGCGACATCCCGATTCGCGCCGGCGAAATGCTCTATCTGCCGCCACGCGTGCCGCATTCGCCGCAGCGCATGCCCGCGTCGATCGGGCTGGTGATCGAACGCCGCCGCCTGCCGCACGAGAAGGATGGCCTGCTGTGGTTCTGCGAACGCTGCAACCACAAACTTTACGACGAGTATTTCGTGCTCGACAGCATCGAACACGATTTTCCGCCGGTATTCGACCGTTTCTATGGTTCGCGTGACGCACGCACTTGTAGCGAATGCGGCCATCTGAATCCGGCGCCGGCGAAATACGGTTAGGCGCGCTTCCTCGCCAGCCACTTGCCGGCCATGCGGCGCAGCGATGCATCGAGGCTGGTGTCGGCAGCCACGTCGAGCACTGGCCGCCAGGCCAGTGCGTGCGATTCCCCGTTGACTTCGAAGCGTTCGTCCACACCGGCGCGAACCACATGGCGGACGTCGTAATGCCAGTGTTCCGGCTCGTCGGCACGGGCGGGAATGCGATGGCGATCGATATCGAAGATGCAGTCCTCGACATGCAATCCCGCCACACCGGTTTCCTCGCAGGCTTCGCGCAGGGCCACTTGCGCAAGGTCGGCATCGCCGTCGGCATGCCCGCCAGGCTGCAGCCAGCGCCCCAGCTTGCGATGGTGCATCAGCAACACCCGCTCGCCATCCGCGCTGACCAGCCACGCCGACCCGGTAAAATGGCCCGCCAGGCAACTGCGTTGGAAAACCGCCGGGCCGGATTGAAGGAACGCGCCGAAGTCACCGACGCACGCGGCTTCGGTCGGCCATTGCAACGCGTATGCATGCAGGCTGGTGAACAATCGCGAAAAATCTGGCGGCATGAATGGACACACGACATGGCTGGCGAAGCCCATGATAGCTGCGTCGCAACTTGTCGCCCTTGTCCCGCTCCGTTATGGTTGTGCGTCACGTCAGCTTGTCACGCCATGTTCGATGTGGTCCAGAACGAGCGCCGTATTGGTATTCACGGGGAGTCACTGCATGCTTTTCTTTTTCAAGCGCGTCAAGCCGATCGAACAGATTCTTGCTACAGCGGAGAAAAAAGGCCTGAAGCGCCAGCTTGGTGCCTTGCAGTTGACCTTGCTGGGTATCGGCGCCGTCATCGGCACCGGCATTTTTGTGCTCACCGCCGAAGCCGGCCAGAAGGCCGGACCCGGCATGATGATCGCCTTCGTCATCGCCGCCACCGTGTGCGGACTGGCAGCCCTCGCCTATGCCGAGCTGGCAGCGATGGTCCCGGTATCCGGTTCGGCCTATACCTATACCTACGGCGTGCTCGGCGAATTCGTCGCCTGGATCGTCGGCTGGGCCCTCGGCCTTGAGTACGGTATCGGCGCGGCGGTGGTCTGCGTCGGCTGGTCCGGTTACATGAACGGCCTGCTCGCGCAGAGCAATTTCCTCGGCGGCGCCTTTGCCCTGCCGGAATACCTGCGCACGGGGCTCTATGCCGGTGGATCGTTCAACCTGCTGGCTTTCCTGATCGCCCTGCTCGTGACCGGATTGCTGGTGATCGGCACTTCGAAAAGCGCACGCGTCAATGCGGTGCTGGTGGCGATCAAGATCGTGGCACTGACAGGATTCGTGGTGATTGCCGTGCCGGCTGCGAAAAGTTCCAACTTCGAACCGTTCCTGCCCGGTGGCTGGGGCAGCCCGCTCGGCGGCGTCGGCGTGCTTGGCGCCGCGGCGTCGATCTTCTTCGCCTATGTCGGTTTCGACGCCGTGTCCACCGCGGCGGAGGAAACCAAGAATCCGAACCGGAATATTCCAATCGCGCTGATCGGATCGCTGACCATCTGCACGCTCTTCTATCTGCTGGTCGGATACGGCGCCGCCGGCTCGGTCGGCGCGCAGCCGATCCTCGGATCGAACGGCGTGCCGCTCGATCCCGGCAGCGCGGAAATGGCCGCGGCCTGCGTGCATTCGCAGGCGCTGGTCTGCAGCAAGGAGCCGCTGGCGCATGTACTGCGCATGCTCGGCTGGGCAAAAATGGGCGACTGGATCGGCATCGCCGCCATCCTCGCCTTGCCGTCGGTCATCCTGATGATGATGTTCGGACAGACGCGCATCTTCTTCACCATGTCGCGCGATGGCCTCCTGCCGGGAGTGCTCTCGACCGTGCACAAGCGCTTCCACACGCCACACGTCATTACTCTGGCTACCGGCCTCGTCGTCGCGTTCTGTTCGGCACTCTTCCCGGTCGGCAAGCTGGCGGATACGTCCAACTCGGGCACCCTGCTGGCGTTTGCCATGGTGTCGCTGGGCGTATTGATCCTGCGCAAGCAGCAGCCGAACCGTCCGCGTCCCTTCCGCACGCCGATGGCGTGGGTGGTTTGCCCGCTGGCGGTCATCGGCTGCCTGCTGCTGTTCGTGAATCTGAGCCTGACCGCAAAGCTGGTCTTCGTGATCTGGGCAGCCATCGGCCTCGTGTTCTATTTTCTGTACGGCTATCGCAAGAGCCATCTGGCCAACGGCACCGAGCCCAGCTGAGGGTACGTCCGGAGGTTGAACGAACCCAGGCGGCACGGTGAAAACCGTGCCGCCGCCATGTTGTGGAATGACCATGCTCAAGCAACTGCTCGCGCGCAAGACCGACTTCAGCAATGACGACAGCGTCCACGGTCCGGCGCTTCGCCGCACCCTCGGGCCATGGGGCATCACCGCGCTGGGCATCGGCGCCGTCATCGGCACCGGCATCTTCGTGGTCACCGGCACGGCGGCGGCGGAACATGCCGGCCCGGCGGTGCTGTTGTCGTTCATCCTGGCCGCGATCTGCAGCGGTTTCAGCGCCGTGTGCTATGCCGAGTTCGCCACTCTGATCCCGATCTCCGGCAGTTCGTATTCCTACGCGTATGCATCGCTGGGCGAACTGGCGGCTTGGTTCATCGGCTGGAACATGGTGGCCGAGTACGGTATCTCCGCTTCCGCGGTCGCCGCCAGTTGGACCGGTTACTTCACCAGCCTGCTCGACCACATGGGGCTCCATCTGCCCGTCGCGCTGACCGAGGCGCCGCTGGCCTTCACCGACGGCCATCTCGTCGCCACCGGCCATCTTTTCAACCTGCCGGCAGTCGCCATCGTGCTGGCGCTGACCTGGCTGTGCTACATCGGCATCCGCGAGTCGTCGGGCCTCAACGCGCTGATGGTGCTGGTCAAAGTCGGGTTGATCGTGGTCGTGGTGGTTGCTGGCTACCGCTATGTGAATCCGGCGAACTGGCACCCGTTCATTCCCGAGGCGCAAGGCGACGGCAAGTACGGGTGGTCCGGCATCATGCGCGGCGCGGCGATGGTCTTCTTTGCCTACATCGGCTTCGAGGCGACATCGACGGCAGCGCAGGAGTGCAAGAACCCGCAACGCGATCTGCCTTTCGGCATCATCGTCTCGCTGGTCATCTGTACGGTGCTTTATCTGGCCATGGCCGCCGTGCTGACCGGTCTGGTGCCGTACGGCGTGCTGGATACGTCGGAGCCGGTGGTCACCGCGGTCGGAGCGCATCCCGAACTGGGCTGGCTGCGCCTGGTCGTGGAAATCGGCGCGATGATCGGGCTGTCCTCGGTGATCCTCGTGATGATCATCGCGCAACCGCGCATCTTCATGATCATGGCCCGCGACGGCATGCTGCCCAAGGTTTTCGCCAAAGTGCACCCGCATTACCGCACACCGCACATCAACACACTCATCACCGGCACGATGATCGCCCTGCTGGCCGCGATATTTCCGCTCGACCTGCTGGCCAACCTGACCTCGATGGGTACGTTGATTGCCTTCTCCGCGGTGTGCGCCGGCGTTCTGATCCTGCGCCACACGATGCCCGACCTGCCCAGGACCTTCCGCGTGCCCTGGGCCTGGTTCACCTGCCTTGCAGGCGTCGTCAGCTGTTTCGCGCTGCTGCTCAGCCTTGACTGGTTCAACTGGGCCATTCTGGGAATCTGGACGGTGCTCGGATTCGTGATCTACTTTTTCTACAGCCGCCGGCACAGCCACCTGCGCCATCCCCTGACGGCCGCCGGAAGTCCGAAGCCGGTAAATTTCAGCAAATGACGGCTATCTGACTCCAAATTCGTCGAAATTACTGGTTATCGCCTATCTTTGTCGTACGTGATGCGCCTCACAAATTTTCTCGAGAAATTCAACGCAACTCATTGTTCTTAATGATTTTAACGAGAATTTTCCAAGAGAAATCCAGTGATCGCCCTCCCATTCGCCAATCGCGGGAGTATCATCCTCAGTCCGCGGGTTGATCACTTGGCAGTGGGCCCCGGATCGCCGCTCGGCGCGTCAGGTCGGTCAGCTCCTCAGCCTGGCGCGTCGGGCAGCACTTTTAGCCAAACACCGCCGATCTCGCCCATCTTCACCTTTCCGGATCGCCGCCGCATGAGTTGTTGCCTGCGCGTGCATGGCCGTGGCGTAAACACGAAAAGGCCGGCACAGGCGCCGGCCTTTGAAATCACTCTTGCGAGTTCCTGTGGCGATGTCCCCGCCTACTCCATCAGGCCTTCTTCGGCGTGTGCGATACACACCAGCCGTTCGCGTTGACGGATTTGCCCGGAAACAGCTGACACGGTCCGCGCCCTGTAGCGCCACCACTATAGAACTGACAATTGGAACAGACATCGCCAGCCTTGTGCTTCGCGTTGCCGGAGGTACTGCCGTCCTCCACATAACCCAGCGCCTTCGCGGTCGGATCCGCTTCGGTCACCGGGGGCAGATCGGCCGCACGCGCAAATCGCGGCAGGCCGCCGGCAATCATGACGGCGGCGGTCGTACCGGCAGCCACCTTGAGGAATCGGCGACGCGATTCGATATCTTGTTCGTTCGACATGGGCAAGCCTCCTCGGCTACATGTTCCAGCGCACCCTGCACCGGATCTGGAAGAATCGTACGCTCACTGCACCAGCGCTCTCGAGAATGGCTCTCATTCCATTCAAGGCCGTCATATGCGCGTGCTATAGTTGTCATTCATTTGGACGTCCAAACACATGAGCCAGACGCTGCCCGCCACGATCTCCGCCAGCCTGTTCGACGCTTGCGCGGATTCCATCGCGGATACCGCGCGAGAGCTGTCGGCACTCGGCTGGACGCCCGCGACCAGCAGCAATTTCTCGACGCGCGTGGATGCCGACCACGCCGCCATCACAATCTCCGGCAGACACAAGGGGCGGCTGGGTCGCGGCGACATCATGCTGATCGACCTGCACGGCAACGCGGTCGGCACCGATGCACGCCCGAGCGCCGAAACCGCATTGCACACGCAGGTCTATCGCCGATGGCCGCAGATCGGCGCCGTGCTGCATACGCACTCACGCGCGCAGAGCGTGGCGTCGCGATACTTTGCCGCGGACGGCGTGATTCGCCTGCAGGGCTGGGAGCTGCAGAAGGCGATCGCCGGTTACGACACGCATGAGAGCGTGCTGGAGATTCCGGTGTTCCCAAACACCCAGCACATGCCCGAGCTGGTGGCAAATGTGGACGCCTGGCTGAATGCGGGAAAGCCGCTACACGCCTATCTGATCGATGGCCACGGCATCTACACCTGGGGCCGCGACATGGCTGAAGCCTATCGTCATCTCGAGGCGCTGGAGTTTCTGCTCGGCTGCGAACTGGACCTGAAAAAACTGAGGGCATCATGAGCCGTCTGCGCATTTTCGACGAATCAAAACCGCAATCGCCACTGGCCGAGTATTCCAGCCACGCCGCCATCGCCGACGAACTGGACAAGGTCGGCGTGCGCTTCGAGCAATGGGAAGCCAGCCAACCGATCGCCCCGGGTGCGAGCCAGGAGGAAGTCATCGCCGCCTATCGCGGCGACATCGACCGACTGATTGCCGAAAAAGGCTATCAGTCGGTCGACGTGATCAGCCTCGTGCCCGATCATCCCGACCGCGCCACGCTGCGACAGAAGTTCCTCAGCGAGCACACGCACAGCGAGGATGAAGTGCGTTTCTTCGTCGCCGGCTCGGGGCAATTCACCCTGCACATCGACAACAAGGTCTACGACATCCTGTGCGAACAGGGCGACCTGATCGGCGTACCCGACGGCACCCGGCACTGGTTCGACATGAGCGAGGCGCCCTACTTCGTGGCAATCCGGCTGTTCACCAACAAGGAAGGCTGGATCGCGCAATTCACCGGCGATGACATCGCACAGAATTTCCCCCGGATGCAGCCGAATCCGGCGCAGGTGCGCTGAAGCCGGCACAACACGCGTGTGGCAGTTTTCAGCCACGCGCGTTCGTCCATGCCGACCAACCAACCATGCTGACCAACCTCTTCATGCAGCCGAACCCATGACCGAAATCCGCGCCATCGTCACCGACATCGAGGGCACCACCAGCTCGATCGATTTTGTCCGCGACGTGCTTTTTCCGTACGCGCGCAAGCGGCTGCCTGCATTCGTGGAGACCCACGGCGACAAGCCCGAGGTGCAGCACTGGCTGCACGAGGCGGCGAAGGAAGCCGGGCTGATCGAGGCCAGTCGGCAGGAAATCATCGAACTGCTGCTGCGCTGGATCGACGAGGATCGCAAATCCACCGCACTGAAAGCCCTGCAGGGCATGATCTGGAAGGATGGTTACGTGGCCGGCGACTATCGCGCGCACATGTATCCCGAAGTGGCCGCGAAACTTCGCGCCTGGCGTGCCGACGGTTTGCGCCTCTATGTCTATTCCTCCGGCTCGATACCCGCGCAGCAGCTGTTCTTCGGCTACAGCGAAGCGGGTGACCTGACGCCCTTGCTGGCCGGATATTTCGACACCGAAACCGGCCCGAAGCGCGAGGCTGAATCCTACCGGCGCATCGCCGCGGCCATCGACGAACGACCCGGGCATATCCTGTTCCTATCCGACATCGTGGAAGAACTGGACGCGGCCAAGGGTGCTGGCTTCCATACCGGCTGGCTGATCCGGGATGCCCGGCACACGCCTGCGGAACCGCGCCATCCGGTGTTCCACGATTTCGACGCGGTCAGCGCCTGAGGCCGGCACGCATGCGCCATCTCCTGACTGCCCTGCTCGCCTTCGCCGCAGGCATCTTCCTGATGCTGCTGTGGTCGGGTCATCGCCCATGGCTGCCGCCAGCGAATGCCACCGCGCTGATTGCGGCGAAGCCTGCAGGCAACGCCTCCGTCGGTGCTGCCCCCGCATCCTCGGCGGATGTCGAAGAAGCCGACCCCGCGGACGGCACCAACGACTGGCCGGCGACCGGGCCATCTCCGGAACAGGTGCTGTACACGCAGCCGCGCATGGTTCGCGACGCCCTGGCGAAGCTGACGCCACGCGTGGCCGGCAAACCCAATTTGTACCTGGTGGCATTCGCCGGCGACGGTGGTGAAGATGTATTTCGCAACGAGGCGGAATATGCCGCGCAGCTGTCCGCAGGCCGCTTCGGCGCCACCGCCCACACCCTTGTGCTGGAGAACAACCCGGACACGCTCACCACGGCGCCCCTGGCAAGCTGGAGCAATCTGGAAGCCGCGCTGGACGGCCTGGCCAAAGTCATGCGGCCGGAGCAGGACATCCTGGTGCTCTACCTCACCACGCATGGCGATGAAGATCACAACCTGCTGGTCGACATGGATCCGTTGCCGCTCGATCAGATCGGCGCCCCGGACTTGGCCGGCATCCTCGCCAAGCGGCCGTTCAAATGGAAAGTGGTGGTGGTCAACGCCTGCTACTCCGGCGGCTTCGTGCCGCCGCTGCACGGGCCCGGCACGCTGGTGCTGACCGCGGCACGTGCCGATCGCAGTTCGTTCGGCTGCGGCAGCGATTCGGATGCCACCTATTTCGGCAAGGCGTGGCTGATCGACGCGCTGAATCGCACGCCGGATTTCATCGAGGCGTTCGCGCAGGCCAGGACCGAAATCGCGACTTGGGAAAAGCACGACAAGCTCACCCCGTCGGAACCGCAGATCGACATCGGTGACGGCATTGCCGCGCAACTGGCCACATGGCGCAAAGGCTTCACGCCGGGAGCGCCGGTGCCGTTCGCGCCGGCGTCCACCGGCCCGGCAGCACCCAACCCTTGATCCCGCTACCTCTTTAAGGCGGCAGCCGGCCTGGCATGCCGTCCGGCCAACTGGTCCGCAACATCGCCGAGCGAAAGTCCGCGCGCACGCAGCAGCACGGCGAGATGGAACACCAAGTCCGCAGCCTCGCCAAGTAATTCGCCATCGTCCTGCGCCACCGCAGCCAGCGCGGTCTCCACGCCTTCTTCGCCCACCTTCTGCGCCATGCGCCGGATGCCGCCGTCGAACAGGCTGGTGGTATAGCTTCCCGCCGGCCGCTCCGCGTGGCGACGGGCCACCAGCGCATCCAGTTCCGCGAGGAAGCCGAGCGGCGGACGAACGGATGTTCCGAAGCAGCTAGACGATCCGAGATGACAGGTCGGGCCGAGCGGTTCGGCACTAACCAGCAAGGTATCTGCATCGCAATCGACGTGGATCGATTTCACGATCAGCGAGTGGCCGGAGCTCTCACCCTTGACCCATAGCCGTTGCTTGCTGCGACTGAAGAACGTCACACGCCCGCTGGCCTGTGTCTGCGTCAGCGCCTCCGCACTCATGTAACCCAGCATCAGCACCTCACCACTGCGCCAGTGCTGCACGATCGCCGGCAGAAGCCCATCACCCTTGGCCCAATCGAGCCGGCCGGTGTCCAGGTTGATATCGCTCATGACCCTATGTCCTCGATGCTCACAGACGAACCCGCACGCCTTGTTCGTGCAGAAAATTCTTCAGTGCAGGAATCGCGATCGCGCCGGTATGGAAAACGCTGGCAGCCAGCGCACCATCCACGTCACCTTCCTTGAAGGCATCGCTGAAGTGGTCCATCGAACCGGCGCCGCCGGAGGCGATCAACGGTACGTGGCAGACGGTGCGGGCCGCGGCAAGCTGTTTCAGGTCGTAGCCCTCGCGCACGCCGTCGCTACCCATGCAGTTCAGCACGATCTCGCCGGCACCGCGCTGCTGGGCTTCAACCATCCAGTCGATGGTCTTTCGTGCCAGCGCCAGCGTCTTGCCGGGATCGCCGGTGTATTGACGCACGCGCCACTCGCCGTCTTCATCGCGCAACGAGTCGATCCCGACCACCACGCATTGCACGCCGAACGCGGCGGCCAGTTCATCGATCAGCGCGGGCCTCTCGAGCGCGGGCGAGTTCACCGAAATCTTGTCCGCGCCGGCATGCAGTACAAGGCGCGCCTCGTCCACCGAGCGGATGCCGCCAGCGACGCAGAACGGAATGTCGATCACCCGCGCCACCCGCTCCACCCAGCCACGATCCACGCTGCGGCCTTCCGGGCTGGCCGTGATGTCATAGAACACCAGCTCGTCGGCGCCTTCGTCGCGATAGCGCAGCGCGAGGTCGACGATCTCGCCGAGCACCACGTGATCGCGGAAACGCACCCCCTTCACTACCTGGCCATCGCGGACGTCCAGGCACGGAATGATCCTGCGGCTCAGCATGCCAGTGCCTCCTCGACGGTGAAGCGGCCTTCCAGCAAGGCGCGCCCAAGGATCACCGCCCGCGCCCCGCTTTCGCGCGCCGCGCGAATATCGTCCAGCGAGCGCACGCCGCCCGAGGCCTGCACCGCAAGTTGCGGCACGGTCCGGGCAAGATGCCGGTAGAGATCGAGATTGAAACCCGCCAGCATGCCATCGCGATCGATGTCGGTGCACAGCAGATGCCGTGCGCCATGCGCCGCATACCACGGCGCGAGTTCGTCGAGCGTGCGCGTTTCGATTTCGGTCCAGCCCGCGCTGGGCAAGGTCCATTGACCTTCGGAATGCCGCGTGTCCAGTGCGATGGTCAGGCGTTCCGCACCAAGGTTTTCAAGCCAGCCGGCGATCTGTTCCGGCTCGCGTATCGCCACGCTGCCGAGAACCACCCTGCTGACGCCGGCGTCGAACAAGCGGCGCAGATCCGCTTCGCCGCGTACGCCGCCGCCGGCCTGCACGGAGATGCCGCAGGCCGCGATCGCCTCGATTACGGCGAGATTGTCGAGGTTGCCGGAACGCGCGCCATCCAGGTCGACCAGATGCAGCCAGCGCGCGCCCGCATCGGCATAGCGCTGGGCCAGCCCGCGCGGAGCGGTCTCGTAGGTTGTCTGCCGGGCATAGTCGCCCTGCTTCAGCCGCACGACATGGCCGCCGCGAAGATCGATCGCGGGAATCACCGTGAAGCCGGTCGACGTCATCGTCATAGCTCGAGGAAGTTCTTGAGCAGCGTGGCACCGACAGCGGCGGAACGCTCGGGATGAAACTGCATGCCATGGAAATTGCCGCGCGCGACCAGCGCCGAAAACGGACCGCCATGATCGACTGTGGCGAGACTGCATTCGCCGACCGGCACCGCGTAGCTGTGCACGAAATAGGCCTGGTCGTCGTCGTGGATACCTTTCAGCAGGGGGTGATTCCGCGTCACGGTCAGCTGGTTCCAACCCATGTGCGGAATGCGCAAGCCGGGCACCTCGCTGAAACGCCGCACGCCGCCTGGAATCAGGCCCAGGCACTCGGTGTCGCCCTCCTCGGAGTGCTCGCACAGCAGTTGCATGCCAAGGCAGACGCCAAGCACGGGCTGCACCAGCGAACGCATCAGGTCGATCAAGCCCAGTTCGCGCAAACGCGCCATGCCCGGGCCCGCCGCACCCACGCCGGGCAGGATCACCTTGTCGGCCGCACGGATCGTCGCGGCATCTGCGGTCAACGCCGCTTCCACGCCGAGCCGCTGCAATGCGTAGCGCACCGAGCCGATATTGGTACCGCCGGCATCGACCAGCACGACGCTCATTACAGCGATCCCTTGGTGCTCGGCAGCTCGCTGCCTTCGCGACGGATCGCCTGCCGCAGGACGCGCGCCACGACCTTGAAACACGCCTCCACCATGTGATGCGCATTGTCGCCGCGTACCGAAAGATGCAGGTTTGCACCCAGTGTTTCGCACAGCGACCTGAAAAAGTGCGGCACCAGCTCGGTGGGTATTTCGCCGACCCGATCGCGCGGAAAGCTGCCTTCGAAGACGAAGTACGGACGACCCGACAAATCCAGCGCCGCGCTGGCCTGCGATTCGTCCATCGGCAAGGTGAAGCCGTAGCGGCCGATGCCGCGCTTGTCACCCAGCGCCTGGCGCAAGGCCTGGCCGAGCGCCAGCGCGCAATCCTCGATGGTGTGGTGTTCGTCGATGTGCAGGTCGCCCTCGCACACCAGTTCGAATGCAAAGCCGCCGTGCTTGCCGAGCTGTTCCAGCATGTGATCGAAAAAGCCGAGCCCGGTGTCGATTTTCGGCTCCGCCACCTGGTCCAGGTTCACTCGGACGGCGATGCTGGTTTCCTTCGTTTCGCGAACCACCGATGCCGTTCGCGGTGCATCGAGCAGGCGGTGCGCAAGCTCGCTCCACGTCACACCGGACGGCCCGACGCGAAAACCGCGCACGCCGAGGTTTGCCGCAAACTGCAGGTCGGTTTCGCGGTCGCCGACCATCGCCGATCCGGCACGGTTCCAGCCGTCGTCGGCAAGGTAGTGTCGCAACATGCCGATGCCCGGTTTGCGAGTGTCCAGCCGCTCATGCTCGAAACTTCGGTCGATCAGCACTTCGCGAAACAGCACTCCCTGCGAAGCCAGAATGCGCAGCAACAGGTCGTGCGGTCCATTGAAATGCGCTTCGGGAAAACTGCCCGTGCCCAGGCCGTCCTGGTTCGTCACCATCACCAGATCGAAACCCCCGGCCACGAAACGCTGCAGCGCACCGACCACCCCCGGCAGCAGCGCCAGCTTTTCGTAGCTGTCGATCTGTTTGTCGGCCGGCTCCTCGATCAGGCAGCCGTCGCGATCGACGAAAAGAATTTTTCGACTCATCCAGTTATACCTTTCAATACGGCTAGAACCCGTGCGTTTTCCTCGGGCGTACCGATCGTGATGCGCAGCGCGTCGCCAAGATTCGGGTAGCGACGCACATCGCGCACCACGATGCCATCGGCAAGCAGGCGCCGATACGCGGCGTCGGCATCGGCAAAACGCACGGCGAGGAAATTCGCGTGCGACGGCAACACCTCGCGTACCGACGGCAACCGGCCCAACTGCTCGCGCATCAGCGCGCGTTGCTCGCGCACGATGGCCACGCGCTCGTGCGCATTCGCCTTGCCCCACCCGGAAAGCGCCAGCAGCGCGGCATCCACGCATGGCAGCGGCAGCGGATACGGAGGAAGGATGCGGCGCAGCAGCGAGATCACTTCCGCATTGGCCAGCAGGCTGCCAATGCGGATACCGGCCAGCGCCCAGGCCTTGGAAAGGGTGCGCAGCACGGCGAGATTCTCATGCCGGTCCAGCAGGTCCGCCACGCTGCCCGCCTCGGCAAACTCGGCATACGCCTCGTCCACCACCAGCAGCGCACGCCCGGCCAACTCGCAAAGCAGCCGCTCGATATCGGTACGCGGCACCGCTTGCCCGGTGGGATTGTTGGGCGTGCAGACGAAGACGAGCTTCACCGCAGGCGTCACTGCCGCCATCAGCGCATCGACGTCCAGCGTGAAGTCGGCAGCGAGCGGTACTTCGATGACCGCCGCGCCCTGGATTCTCGCGCACACCGAATACATGCCGAAGGTCGGCGGCTGGATGACGATGGCGTCCTCGCCGGCGCGGCAGAAGGCGCGCACCAGCAGGTCGATCGCCTCGTCGCTGCCGCGGCCGACCAGCAGTTGGTCCCGTCGCACGCCATAAAGCTCCGCCAGTGCCGCGATCAGCTCGGGCGGTTGCGGTTCCGGATAACGGTTGCAGCCGAGCCCGAGATCGCCCGTCGGAGCCCAGGCCGATTCGTTGGCGTTGAGGAAAACCTGGCCGCCGCTGGCCTCCATGCGCGCCGAGGAATACGGCTGCATGGCGCGGATATCCGCGCGCGCGAGATCCAGCACGCTCATGCCCGTTGCTCCTTGCCGTGCTGCCTTTCCTCCGCCCGATCCAGCGCGGCCAGCCGCAGGCCCACGGCGCGGCAGTGGGCATCCAGTTGTTCGGCGGACGCCAGCGTCATCGTGCACGGGCCGATACTGCGCAGGCCTTCGGCGCTGACTTCCTGCACCGATATCTGCTTCTGGTAGCTGGCAACCGAAACGCCGCTGTAGCTGCGCGCGTAGCCGTAGGTCGGCAACACATGGTTGCTGCCGCTGCAGTAGTCGCCCACGGATTCGGGCGTCCAAGCACCGAGGAAGACCGAGCCGGCGCTTTCGATGCCGTCAAGCAGGCCGCGTGGATCGGCAACCTGCAGGATCAGGTGCTCGGGCGCATAGCGATTGCTCACCTCGACCGCCTGCGCCAACGACTCGACCGCGATCAGGCGGCTCTGCGCCAGCGCCTGCAGCGCAATCTCCGCACGTGGCAGTTCGGTACACTGGCGCGTGACTTCGGCCGCCACCCGGTCCAGCAATGCCCTGGATGGGCTCAACAGGATCACTTGCGAATCCGGCCCGTGCTCCGCCTGCGACAGCAGGTCGGCGGCGACGAATTCCGCATCGGCGTCGGCGTCGGCGATCACCAGCAGCTCCGATGGGCCGGCCGGCATGTCGATGGCTGCACCATCCGGATCGCCGGACACCTGCAGCTTCGCTTCGGTGACCCAGGCGTTGCCGGGACCGAACAGTTTGTCGCAGCGAGGCACCGACGCGGTGCCGTACGCCATCGCCGCGATCGCCTGCGCGCCACCCAGCTTGAACACCTTGTGCACGCCGGTGGCACGGGCCGCATACAGCACGGCTTCGTCGCAACGCCCATCCGCACGAACCGGCGAACACAGCACGACCTGCCGGCAGCCGGCAATGCGCGCGGGGATACCCAGCATCAACGCCGTCGACGGCAGCGGCGCACTGCCCGCCGGCACATACAGGCCCACGTGGTTTATCGGCCGCAGCGTCCGCTCGACCCGTACGCCGGGCGCGGTGTCAACGGCGACGGGCTGCAACGCGGCCGCGCGATGGAACGTATCGATGCGCTCGGCCGCCTCGTGGATCGCCGCCTTCAGGTCGGCACTCAGCGCCGCCTCGGCGGCAGCGAATTCGGCTTCGTCGACTTCAAGCGCTTGCAGTTCGCAGCCGTCGTACTTTGCCGTGAGTTCACGCAACATTTCATCGCCGCGTTCCCGTACCGCGGCGATGATCTGCTCCACGCCGCCGCGCAGATCCGCGGCGCGCGACTGCGGCGGGCGCGCCAGCGCCTCGCGCCGAGCCGAGTCATCCAGTGCGTTCCAGTCGAGGCGTTTCATGCCAGCATCTTCTCCACCGGCAGCACGAACATTTCGCGCGCGCCGGCCTTCTTGATCTCCTCCAGTTGCCGCCAGCTCACCTCGCCCGCGCACAGCGCCTGCAGCATCAGCTGATCCGGCTGGCCCGCCACCGCCAGCAGCGTCGGCTGCGGCCCGCCGGGCAGCAGCCGGGTCACCGCTTCCAGCGTGAGGCGTGAGGTCTGCAGCAGCAGCAGGCGCGATTCGCGCACCTGGATCACGCCATCCAGCCGCTTGAGCAGCAGTTCCAGCATGTCGCCACGCTCATCCACCGGCGCCGTCAACGGCCCGGCCAGCACGGCCTCGCTTTCCATCAGCACTTCGGTCTCGCGAAGCTGGTTGGCGACCAGGGTGCCGCCGCTCTGTACCAGATCGCAGATCGCATCGGCCGTACCGAGCCGCGGCGCGATCTCGACCGAGCCGGTCAAGGTCACCACGCCGGCATCGACGCCGTGCGAGCGCAGCCATTCGCCAAGCAGGCCCGGATAGGACGTCGCGATGCGCTGTCCCTCGAGCTGTTGCGGTGAAAGATATTCAAGCTCCTGCGGCACCGCGATGGACAGCCGACAGCGACCGAAACCGAGCGGTCGAAGTTCGCCGATCGGCGCAGCGTCACGTCCGGCGGTGAGCTGGAACTCGCCGAGCACGTTGCGGCCGACGATGCCGAGGTCACACACGCCTTGTGCGATCAGGCCGGGGATGTCGTCGTCGCGCACCAGCAGCAGATCGACCGGCTCGCCCTCGCCGAAGCAGAACAGCTTGTCGCGACTCTGCCGGAAGCTCAATCCGCAGCGATTGAGCAGCTCCAGCGCGGGCTCGGTGAGCCGGCCGGATTTCTGCATGGCGATGCGCAGCCGGTCACGTGGCTTCATGATCATGCCTTTCTCGCCACTGGGGATTTTTTCCGCGCCGCGCGCGCGGCCGCCGCCAGGTAGCCACCCGTGCCCTGGTTGAGATACCGGGCGACCCGGCCAATGGTGGTGATGCTCACCGCGGTGCGCTCGTGGATCTCACGGTACGACACGCCTTCCAACAGGAACGGCACCACCCGCCAACGATCCACCAGCACCTCGAGTTCGGCCGGCGTGCACAGGTCGCTCAGGAACGCACCCATCTCCCTGGCATTCTTCAGCGACAGCAGAGCCTCGTACAGGCTGAGCTCAGCAGACTCGACGGGTGTTTCGGGATCAAGCGATCGACGCTTCATAATGTACTAATGCGTTAATACGATGACACACATGCTATACGACGACGACGTCCGGGACAACACTCCCTGGCCGGATCGGAACGGATCCATTAGAGTCGTCGGCGCGAATCGGCACCCTTCATGAAAGAAGCCCCATGAAATCCCTGCTGACAGCCACACTTCTGCTCGCCGCCATCCAGACAGCAGGCGCCTGCGAGTCCTTCGGCATCAAGGGACAGTTGAGCCCTGACAACCAGAGCATCGTTTCACGGCAGCCGATTGCCCTGAAGGAACAGGCCAGGCAATACGGCGGCTACAGCGAAGCGGCCAGTGTCATCGAGGAGAACCGGCAGCAGATGCTGCGCAACGGACAGATTCCCGCGACCGTGCGGCATCAGATCGATCTGGATCTCACCGGGAACGTGATCCAATTGCGCTGCTGGGCGAAGAAATGCTCCACCGACAACGGCGACCACACATGCAGCCTTTGAGGCCGAGGCAACGCCGGCTGCATCGTCCATCGGCGTGACCAGGCCAAAAAAACCCCGCCACGGCGGGGTTTTCGGATCCTGCCCGATGCGGCTCAGGCGGATTTCTTTTTCGGCGCGGCCTTCTTGGCGGCGGCCGGCTTGGTCACGGTCGGCTTGGCGCCCACCACGGCCGGCGATACCGAATGCGCACGGGTATTGCCATAGCTGCCGCGGTAGGTCTTGCCGCGACGGGTCTTGCGATCGCCCTTACCCATGGGAACTCCTTGATTTGTTGAATGAACGGTCGATCATGATAACAGTGCCGGCCCAAAGCACCTAGGGATGCGCCTGTGCACTGCCTCGCATCCTCACGGATGGCCGTGCGCGGTGCAATCCTCGCCCTGGTCCTGGCAATCGTCCGGATCGATCTGGATGGTCACATGCTGGATCTCAAAGCGCTCCAGCAGCACCTTCCTGATCGCACGCAATGCCTTCGAAGGGTCCGCGTGCTCGTGCAGTTCGGCATGCAGGGTCGCCATGCGCGACCCCGAGGCCAGTTGCCAGACATGCAGGTGGTGCACGTTGCGGATCGAAGCATCGGCGTCGCGCAGGGAGGACTCCACCACTGCACTGTCCATGCCGTCCGGCACGCCTTCCAGCAGGATGTGCGCGGATAGCCGCAGCAGCCGCCATGCACTGCCTAGGATCAGCAACGACACCAGCAACGACAGCACCGGATCGGCCCACAGCCAGTCGAACCAGCGGATCGCCAGCGCAGCCAGAACCGCAGCGACGGAACCCAGCAGATCGCCCAGCACATGCAGGCTCGCACCTGCCATGTTCACATCGTCGTGCGCATGGCCATGCAGCGTACGCAGCAGCAACACATTCACCAGCAGTCCCGCAATGGCCACCACCAGCATCACGCCCGACAGGATCGCGCCGGGATGCATCAACCGGGTGATTGCCTCGTAGATGATCCATCCGACCAGCATGAACTGGCTCAGCGCGTTGACGAAACCGACCAGCACTTCCATCCGGCCATAGCCATAGCTGCGTCGCGCATCGGCAGGCCGCATGGCCATCCACGCCCCGACGAATGCCAGCAGCAGTGCCAGCGCATCCACCATCATGTGGCCGGCATCGGCCAGCAAGGCCAGCGAACCGGACCACACGCCACCGACCGCCTCCGCCGCCATCGTCAGCACAGTCAGCACGAAAGCGAACAGCAGCTTGCGACTGCGACTCGAACCCGCATCGGCGCGCGCATCCGCAAGCGGCGAATGCGCGTGATCATGGTGGTGATGGTGAGTGTGCGTGCTGCTCATCGACGCATGCTAAGAATGGCGGCAGACGTTACACAATCACCGGCACGCG
Organism: Rhodanobacter sp.; assembly: GCA_036398675.1. Lineage (GTDB taxonomy): Bacteria > Pseudomonadota > Gammaproteobacteria > Xanthomonadales > Rhodanobacteraceae > Rhodanobacter. The sequence goes on from DASWOQ010000045.1 coordinate 18,674, forward strand.
ATGCGCAGGTCAGTGAACGCACTGCGCGTCATGCACATGATGGTCATGGCCGAAACGGCGGTCCGCACGCAGGTTCACGAAGTGCGCCGATGCCACCAGCAACCCACCGCACGTCACCAGCACGCTGTGCAGGATGATCGAATAACCCTCGGCATACGTCACGCCAAGCAGTAGCAACGCCAGTCCGGGTGCCGCCAGCAGCAAGGGCAGCGGCCCCTGGTGCCGGCGATAGCCGCGAACCAGCGCAAGCAATGCCAGCGCGCAGGCGCACATCACGAAGCCCCGCTCGAAACGGTGGTCAGCGAGAAACTCGAGGCCTAGAAACGGCAGCAGCGCCAGCACGAACGGCAGCAAGGCGCAGTGGATCGCGCACAGGAACGAGGCGACCGCACCAACGCGATCGGCGACATGCCACCAATGGGATTTGCTCGACTGCTCCGGATCCATCATCTGTCCTGGCGTCGCCGGACATGGCGATTTTCTGCTCCAGCCAAACCATGTTACTTTGTAACAATCGAGATTGCCACCCTCGCATGGCGCCATGCAGGCTCAAGCTTTACGGCAGTTCTTGCAGGTACCGTGCACTTCGAGCGTCTGCGCCTGCGGCTTGAAACCATGCGCCTTGGCCTGCGCCTCGATCAGCTCGGCCACACGGTCGTCGCACACTTCCTGCGCGCTGGAGCAGGTATCGCAGATCAGGAACGGCACCTGATGCGCCTCGGCTGGATGATGGCAGGAGACGAAGGCATTGATCGATTCCAGCTTGTGGATGAAGCCGTTCTCGAGCAGGAAATCGAGCGCCCGATAGACCGTAGGCGGCGCCGCGTTGCCATGCATTTCGCGAAGCTGATCGAGCAGATCGTAGGCCTTCACCGGCTTGTGCGCGGCGGCGACCAGCTCCAGCACTTCCTTGCGCAACGGGGTCAGCCGCAGGCCACGCTCTTCGCTGGCGTGCTCCACCGCACGCACGAAACCCTTGGCATCATGATGATGATGCGCATGACTCTGATGTGCGGCGTCCTGGCTCAAGATGTCACCTCGTCGTGGATCATACACTTCGTCTGTGAAGGCCCCGCCACGTTCAGCGTGGCATCGGCGGCGGCCCGGTTCTGGGCGGTATGCGAGGCCTGGCCGCGATCACGATCCAGCCGATCGGTCCGAGCACGGCGGCCCAGACAACGCCTTCGACCCAGCGCCCGCGCCACCAGCCCAGCAGCGCGCCTACCGCCATGAACAGCAGGCTCCACCAGAACATGGCTGCCCACGGCAGCATATTCAACAGGTTGAAAAAAATGCGCCAGAACGCGCCCGGAGCATCGGGATCGACGCCTTCGGTGGCCCTGGCGAGCCATTCGTCCAAATCAGCCCCGCTGTGCCGCTGACGTCATGGGCTATGTCGCCGCCATGACGATGGCCGCATCGATCCGCCTGAGCGCCTCGGCACGCCCGGCGAGATAGATGGTGTAGTCGATCGATGGGGATACCTGCGTGCCGGTCATCGCCACGCGCAGCGGCTGGGCGATCTTGCCCATGCCCAGTTCCAATTGGGCCGCCACCTGCTCGATCACCTTATGGATCGGCTCGGGCTTCCACTCGCAATCGGCAAGCAATGTTTTCGCTGCACCGAGCACAGCGACCGCACTCTCATTCCTGAGATGCTTGGCGACTGCCTTGTCGTCCCATTCGCTGATCGGCGCGTACCAGATCTTCGCGCGCTCGGCCATTTCCTTCAGCGTGTGCACGCGGTCGCGCAACGCGACGATCACCTCGGCCGGCGCCGGGCCGTTCGCGATGTCCACGCCGGCACGTGCCAGGTGCCAGGTGAATTCCGGTACCAGCGACGGCGGATCGTCGGTCTTCAGATAGTGCTGGTTGAGCCATGCCAGCTTTTCGGTGTCGAAACGCGAAGCCGCCTTGTTGACATCCGCGACATCGAACAGCGCGATCATTTCTTCGCGCGAGAAAATCTCCTGGTCGCCGTGCGACCAACCCAGCCGCACCAGGTAGTTGAGCAGGGCATGCGGCAGGAAACCCGCGTCGCGATAATCCATCACGCTGACCGCACTGGTGCGCTTGGAAAGCTTCTTGCCCTCCTTGTCGAGGATCATCGGCAGGTGCGCGAACTCCGGCACCGTCCCGCCGAGCGCGTGATAGATGTTGATCTGCCGCGGCGTGTTGTTGACGTGGTCGTCGCCGCGGATCACCTCGGTGATGCCCATGTCGATATCGTCGACCACCACGGCAAAGTTGTAGGTCGGCCAGCCGTCCGAACGGAAGATCACAAGGTCATCAAGTTCGGCGTTGGCCCATTCGACCCGGCCCTTGACCTTGTCGTCGAACACCACCGTGCCCTCGCTCGGGTTGCGGAAGCGGATCACCCGGTTCGGATCGTCGCGCAACGGCTCGTTGCGATCGCGGTAGTAGCCGTTGTAGCGCGGCTTTTCGCCCTTGGCCATGGCTGCTTCGCGCATCGCCTCGATCTCGTCCTTGCTCTCATAGGCGTAGTAGGCCTTGCCGGCCGCCACCAGTTCGTCGGCCACCTGCCGGTAGCGCTCCAGCCGGTGGGTCTGGTACACCGGCACATGATCCGCTTCCAGGCCGAGCCACTGCATCGCATCGAGAATCGCCTGCACCGCGACATCCGTGGAGCGCTCGCGGTCGGTATCCTCGATGCGCAGCAGGAACTCGCCGCCGCGCCGCCGCGATTCCAGCCAGCAGTACAACGCGGTACGCGCGCCGCCGATGTGCAGGAAGCCGGTGGGGCTGGGGGCGAAACGGGTGCGGACGGTCATGGGATGTTTTCGAAAGAGCTATGGAGCGAAGCGATGGATTTTAACCGATACCGGCACCGCAACCACGGCGAACAGCGAAGCCCGCGTTGCGCGCGCTTCGTCTGGATCATGGCATTGGCCAGTGGCTGCGCCTTCATCGCACGGCCTGCGCATGCGGACAACCCCGGCTACGATCGCCCCGGCTACGGCTTCACGCCCGCGGTGCTGGCTGCCGGCGACGTCACCATCGAGCAGGGATTGCCGGACTGGAGCCGCGATCGCGACGACGGCGTGAGCAGCTCGCTGTACTCCGCCGACAGCCTGATCCGCATCGGCGTCGGCGGCCCGCTGGAACTGCAGCTTGGCAGCTCGCCGTGGAATTCATTGCGCCAGGCCGGCGTGGGCATCGATCGCCGCAGCCACGGTCGCGGCGACAGCAATCTCGCGCTCAAGCTGGCGCTTCCCTCATCGAGCAAGACGTTCACATGGGGCTTGCTGGGCAGCGTCGAGTTCACCGACGGCGCCAGGGATTTCCACAATGACCGGCGTCAGTACCTGCTCGGCGCCCAGTTCAACCTGCAGGCGAACCAGCGCAACTCGCTCGGCGCCTATCTCGAAGACGTTCGCAGTGGCCACAGCGACAGCACGACCGTGGCACTGAGCGACAACTACACCCTGACCCCGACACTCACGGCCTACGCCGAAACCGCCCTGCTCCATTCACCGGACCAGGGTAGCGGCACCGTTGCCGGCGCCGGACTGGCATGGATGACCAGCCCACGCGTGCAGTTCGATGCGGGACTGGATCATCGCCTGGGCGGAAACACCTCCGAATGGATGGCCAACCTCGGCGTGTCCGTCTACTTCGGCCATTGACCGGCGTTGAAGCCGCGCCGGTGAACCCGGTTCATTTCACGTGGATGGTGATCTTCTTCGACACCACCGCCGGGTCGAACGGGATGTGACTCGAATCGCCGAGCTCCAGTTGCAGCGTATGGATTCCTGGTTTCAGCTTGAGCGTGGTTTCGGTCTGGCCGCCGCCGAAATGGAGGTGGTTGTCGTCTTTCGGAATCGGCTGCCCCGCCGCCGGCAGATCCTTCACGTCCACCAGCAGATGGTGATGGCCGGTGTGCTCCTTGGCGACGCCAGCCGGTGCCACGCCCATGCCCTTGAGGCCGAAGCGCACGGTGACATCCTGGCCGACGGTCGCGCCGTCCTTGGGCGAGATGATGTAGACCGCGGCATCGGCCGGCGCCTTGGTCACCGGCAGACCCGGCGCATCGACGGCCATCGCGAGGTTGGCCAACCCGGCCAGGGCAAGTGCGGAAGCAAGCAGGATGCGTTTCATCGTCGTTCTCCGTGCAAGAGGGACGGTCAGTGTAGGCGCCCCTGCGCATGGAAGCACGGCGCGGCGTCATCACAGCGTCATGCGCCCGCCACGCCATCGAAACGCCGAACGCCCACGATGGGTCAAGCCAGCACAGGTAACGTCATGCGCATCGGCATCGTCAGCGAAACCTATCCGCCGGAAATCAACGGCGTCGCACTCACCGTGCACAGTCTCGCCGCCGGGCTCGCCGCCCGCGGCCACAGCATCGACCTGATCCGTCCCCGCCAGTCACAACAGCACCAGCATGAGCCGGGCATCGACGTGCTCGATATGCGCGGCGGCGCGTTGCCGCGTTATCCGGGCCTGCGCTTCGGCCTGCCCGCCGGCCGCACGCTTCGGCATCACTGGCTGCGGCAGCGTCCGGATGCGATCTACGTGGCGACCGAAGGTCCGCTCGGCTGGTCCGCCGTACGCACGGCGGTGCGATTGGGCATACCCGTCAGCAGCGGTTTTCACACGCGCTTCGACAGTTACGCGAATCACTACGGTGTGGGCTGGCTCACGCCGGTGGTGCGCGGCTATCTGCGTCGGTTCCATCGACGCGCCGCCGCCACGCTGGTGCCCACCGAGGCATTGGCGAACGAGCTTCGCGACATGGGTGTCTGCAATGCACGGTTGTTGCGGCGCGCGGTGGACACACGCCTTTTTCATCCATGCCAGCGCGACGAAAGCCTGCGCGCGTCCTGGGGCGTCGATGCCGCGACGCCGGTGGCGCTGTATGTCGGGCGCATCGCGCCCGAGAAGAATCTCGACCTGGCAGTGCAGGCATTCCGCGCCGTGCAGCGGCAGATGCCGAACGCGCGCTACGTGTGGGTGGGCGATGGTCCGGCACGCGCAGCGATCGAGGTGGCGAATCCGGACTTCATCTTCGCTGGCGTGCAACGCGGCGACGCGCTGGCGCGGTATTTCGCCAGTGCGGATTTGTTTCCGTTCCCCAGTCTCAGCGAAACCTTCGGCAATGTGATCCTCGAAGCGCTGGCAGCCGGCTTGCCGGTGGTCGCATACGCCGAAGGCGCCGCACGCGAACATCTGGACAACGGCGTCAATGGTTACTGCGTCGCATCGGGCAATGCCAGTGAATTCATCGCTGCAACGGTGCAGTTGGCGAGCAACCCGGGCCTGATCCGCCACATGGGCCGCGCTGCCCATCTCGGCATGGCCGGGCTTTCGCCGGACGCGGTGATCCGCGATTTCGAAACCCTGTTGCGAGACATCGCCGAGGAGAATTCCCATGAGCATGCTGCCGCCGTTGCACACGCCTGAGATTTCGCTGGCGCCGCGCTTCGCGCTGGATCGCCGGGTCTGCGTCGCCGCCAACCGCTGGGGCGCACGGCGCGCGGTGGGATGGTTCTTCGGCGCGATCAGCCGGCTGGGCGATGGCTTGTTCTGGTACGCGCTGATGGCGGTGCTGTCGCTGGTCGGCGGCGAGCGCGGCCTGATCGCCGCAGCCCATATGGCGGTCACCGGCCTCGCCGCGCTGTTTCTCTACCGTGTGCTGAAACGCTGGACGCGCCGGCCGCGGCCGTACCGAGTCTGCCCCGGCGTGATCGCGCACGTACCGCCGCTGGACGAGTTCAGTTTCCCGTCCGGCCATACCTTGCAGGCGGTGGGTTTCAGCGTAGTCGCGCTGGCGTGGTATCCGATGCTGGCACCGTTGCTGCTGCCGTTCACGACGCTGGTCGCCGCCTCGCGGGTGATCCTCGGCCTGCACTACCCGAGCGATGTATTCGCCGCCGTACTGATCGGCAGCGCGCTGGGCGGTCTGTCGCTGTGGCTGATGTCCGCCCTGCCGTTGATGCACTGAGAGCTGGTTGCGCAATCCCTGCGCAACGCGTGCGGCACTCCTTTGCGTTCAAGCAGATAGACCACTTGTCCACAGGCTATCCGCGCCGCTCTCCACAATCGCTGTGGACAACTTCCACCTGCCGCGGCGGTTACGGCAGGGCGCGGGCCGTGCCCGAGATTTCGACGCGCCGGTTCGGCGCGAGGCATGCGATCAATGGAGCGCGCACCTTCTGCGCGCACTGCACGACCGGAGATGCCTTCCCCCTGCCTTCGGAATGGATCGCGGCCGCAGGCACGCCACCGGCCATCAGGAAATTGCTCACTGCCTGGGCTCGCCGTTGCGACAGATCGAGGTTGTAGGCGTCGCTGCCGATGCGATCGGTAAAGCCGACCACCTGGATATCCTCCACCTCGCTCGCCGCGCTCACGCGCTGCAACAGCGTTTCCAGTTGCTGCCGTCCCTGCGCCGTGAGCTCGGCATGGTTGAAATCGAACAGCGCATCGGTTGACAGACGGATCGGTTCCTTCGGCAGCAGCTGCGGCTGCGCCACCACCGCCGGTGCCGGCTGATCGAGCACGGATTGGCACGAGGCCGGTTTCCAGAGAAGCGCGCTGGCTCGATGGTCCTTGTCGAACTGCACCTGGTACTGGCAAGTGATGGTTCCGCCATCATGCGCGTGGAAGTCGAACAGGTAGTTCCATTGCCGGACGCCGACGACGCCTTCATTGAAATGCGGCGTACCGAGCAGCGCATAAAGCTGCTTCTTGGTCATGCCGACCGACACGTTGCGCAGGTTATCCAGATTGACGAAGCTGCCTTCCGGCATCAGCGAATGGCTCGGATCAGGAAAGACCGCATCGCCTTGTGCCTTTTCCGCACCGGGAGATCGGCCCGCCACCGAGCTGCAACCGGCAGCGACCAAGCCGACCAGTGCCAGCGCCATCCAACCGGTACGCCGGCGATACCCTCTCGATCCGTGCTGTTGCATAAAGCCCCCTGAGTTCCGATTCCCTGAATTCGACGAGCCGCGGCTGGTTACCATTGCATGCCCGCACCGATGCTCACGCCGGCATCCCCGCGCGTATCGCTGGATCCAGTCAGCTTGTAGACCCACCGGCCACCTTCGGAGATCGTCGACACGCCGATCGCCAGGCTGGATTCGCCGTGAAAGCTTCCCGCCGACACCGCGGCCATGCTCTTGCCCGGCTCGTATGCCTGCGGCAGGCCAGCCATCGCCATGGCCGATGCCACGCCGGCATTGGCCCTGTTGTTCACATTCTGAATCGAACTGTTGATCTGGCTGAAGCGCTGGTCGGTGTACGACTTCGACCAGTTTTCTGCAGTGGTGACACCCTCGTTCAACTGGTTGACGTTGACGGCGTCGGTCGGTGCGCTGCCGGCGCCGACGTTGTGCACCGTCGTGGTTCCGGTGTCGCTTCCCAGGGTCACGCTGTTGTAGTCGATGCTGCCGTCGGTGTTGCTGTCATAGTGCACGGCGCCATTTTCCGAGGCGGTGAGCTGGCCCATGTTCACCGCGTCGGTGGTTTGGGTACCCGCCGCCACATGGGTGATCTGCCGTGCCTCGCCGTCACTTCCCACCGAAACGCTGTTATCGCGGTCGGTGACCGAACCGGCGCCGATCGCCACGCTGTTGTCGTTGGTTGCCTTGGCGCCGGAACCCAGCGCGGTGCTCGTGCTGCCGGAAGCGACGCTGTCGCCGCCAACCGCCGTGCTGTTGCCGCCGGACGCCGTGCTGCCGCTGCCGTAGGCGGCATCGTTGGCGCCCGATGCGCTGCTGCCGCTGCCCGAGGCAATGGCGTTGGTTCCCGATGCGACCGCGCTCGAGCCGATCGCCACGGCATCCGCGCCGGTGGCGGAACTGTCCGCACCGGTCGAGTTGGCATGGAAATACTTGTTGCTGCCGCCGCCGGGGTTGATGTTCTTGACTGTGTTGTTGAGGCTGTCGAGCGCCTGGTTGGTCGCATACAGCTGGCTGCCGTTCACCGCATCGGTGGACGTCGCGCTGAGCTGGCCCGCCGCCACATTGGTGATCTGCCGTTCGTTGCCGGCACTGCCCACCGACACCACCCCGGTTGGCGCCGCGCCGGCGAAAACGTACTGGATGTCCGCGATGGTGGCGCCGCCATCAGCCACCGCCGCGGAGGTGCTGCTTCCGGCGCCCAGCGCCACGCTGTCGTCGTTGCTGGCGTTGGCGCCATTGCCGATCGCGATGGAATCGGTGTTGTTCGCCACTGCGACCGGGCCGATCGCTACGCTGTCGGTACCCAGCGCCTGGCTGTCGGCCAGCGCGGAATTGGCATGGAAATACTTGATGCCGCCGCCGTCGGTGATGTCCCCCAGGATACTGTTGGTCGAGAACAGCTGCGAACCATTGACCGCGTCGGTCGAGGTTGCCGAGAGGACACCCGCTGCCACGTTCTGGATCTGCCGCTCGTGTCCGGCCGAACCGATGGACACGACAGAATCCGCCATCGTCGCCGCGGCCGCCGTACCGCCAGCGGCCGATTCGTCGAACGTTCCGGTATGCACCGCGTCGGTCACCGAGTTCGCGCCCAACGCGACATCGCCGATATTCACCGCCGAGGAATCCCGGCCGATGGCCACGCTGTCGACCGCCGAACTGGTCGCGTCGTAGCCCACTGCGGTCGAGCCCTGCCCTTGCGCATGTGCATCAGCCGCCGCCAGGCCGGTGTCGTTGGTGCGCACGTACCGCACGCCCGTACCGTTGTTGGTGATGTAGGTGTTGCTGGTGTCGCCGGCGACAGCGTAGAACTGCGCGCCGTTGATCGCATCGGTGCTGGTGGCGCTCACATCACCCTGATGCAGATTACTGATCGTGGTGCCACCGGTGACGCCGCCGTCGGTCGATACCGGGCCACTCATGGTCACGCTGGCATGGCTGGCGTCGTCATACTGGACTGCATTGGCAGCCGACGTCGCCACCACGGATTCGAGCTGGCTGACATTCACTGCATCCGTGCCGCCAGCGCCGGCCGCCACGTTGGTGATGCGCCGCTCATTCCCCGGGCTGCCGACCGAAACTTCGCCGACCGGGGTCAGCCCTGCCAGCGCGCCCGTGCCTGGATTGTATGCCGCGACGGCCAGCGTGCTGCCATCGGCCTTGCTGTTGGCACCCAGCGCGACATTGGTGTCGGTGCCGGTGCTGCTGACCGAGGTGTTGGCACCCAGCGCCACCGCGCCATCGCCGCTGGCCACGGCGAGCGGACCGACCGCCACGCTGTCCGTGCCGGTTGCCGCCGAGTCCGCCAGCACGCTGTTGGCGTGGAAATACTTGATGCCGTCGCCGTCGATCGCACTGCCGATCTGGTCGAACACATTCTGCACGGAGGCGTAGCTGGCGCCCGCATAGTTCAGGTTGGTGGTAAGCGTGCCGGTGCTGGCGTCATAGCTGCTGTTGCCACCGAGCCCGAGGGCCACGCTGGTGCCCAGGTTGGTGACGTGCGTGCCGACCACGGTCACCGCCGCATTGGTCGCGAACAACTGGCTGCCATTCACCGCGTCGGTGCTGGTGGCGCTCACATCGCCCTGATGCAGATTGCTGATCGTGGTACCGCCGGTGACGCCGCCGTCGGTCGATACCGGGCCGGCCAGCGTCACACTGCCGTAGTTCGGGGTGGTGTCCGGGTTGGCGTCGTATTGCACGGCACTATCGCCCAATGCAGCGACCTGGTTGTCCACCGCCGTCAGCTGCGCCACGTTCACCGCATCGCTGGCCGTGGTGCCAGCCGCCACCCCGGTGATCTGGCGGAACTGGCCGGCCGCTGCATTGCCTACCGATACCGCACCGCTGGTACTGGTGGTGGCATGGATGGCGGTAACGTCCGCTGTCGCCGCCGCACCCGGCACATAGCCGACCTGCCCTAGCGCCGTCGAGGCCACCGAACCAAGGCCAAGGGCCACGCCGCCGGCGGCCGTGGCGTTGGCCATCTGGCCCAGCGCAGTGCTGCCGTCGGCGGCCGTTACAGCGCCTTGTCCCACCGCCGTGGACCCCACGCCGCCAGCATCGGCGTTCACCCCGAAGGCCGAACTTTGGGCCGATGTTGCCTGTGCGCCCGACCCTGCGGCGATCGACTGCGATCCACTGGCCAGCGCGCCGTCACCCAGCGCAACGCTGTCCTGGGCGGAAGCCTTGGCATTGTTGCCGACCGCCACCTCGCTGGTGAGGGTGGCGTCGGTCGCATCGCCAGCGATGGCCGTATTGCCAATCGCGATGCTGTTGGCGCTGATCGCCTGGCTACCGAGACCGGCGGCAATCGAATCCGCGCCCAGCGCGACACTACCGGCACCGGTGCTGTTGGCCTGAAAGTACTTGGTGCCGACCGTATAAATGGTGTTGACCTGGTCACCCAGGTTGGTGACGTTCTGATTGGTCGCGAACAACTGCGCGCCATTCACTGCGTCGGTGCTGTCGGCATCGACAGCACCCTGCGCCACGTTCCCGATCCGGGTACCTCCGGTGATGCCACCGTCGACACTGGGGCTACCAGCAAGCGTGATGGTGGCCTTGCCCACATCGTCGTACTGCACCGCGTTGTCGGTCGCGTCCGCGACGGACATCAACTGGCTCAAGTTGACTGCATCGGTCGCCGCGCTGCCCGCGGCCACATTGGTGAGCTGGCGCTCGTGCCCCGGCGAACCGATCGATACCTCACCTGCCGAACTCTGCGGCGCGCTCAATCCCGGAGCCATATAACTGGCTTGTGGGCCACGCGAAGCGTCGGACTGGTAGCCCAGCGCCACGCTGTTCGGCTGGTTGGAGGTCGCCTCCGCGCCGAGAATGGTCTGCGCATTGGCTGTGCCGGCGGCATCATCCCCCACTACCACCGAATGACCCAGGCGCGATTCATAGTCCGAGGTAGGCACGCCGGTGGGATCGTTCGGATCGGTCACACCCGCTCCCGGAAATGCATCGTTCGCGTCCTGCGCCGGCAAGGTATGGCTGGCATTGGTGCCGATCACCACCTCTTTGGAACCATTCGCGCTGGCACCATCGCCAACCAAGACCTGATAATCCTGGGCCGCATTCACCGCCCAGCACTGGGTTTGGACCAATCCGAGAAGGTTGGCGCAGGTACTGGCCCAGGCCGGTGCCTGGCTGGGCAACAACAGGCCGAGTACGCCGCCGGGACTGCCGTTGTTGATGTTGTCGATGTAACTGCCCGAGTCCACGCCGCCAATCAGCGTGAGATGCGAGCTGGAGCCGGTGGCCGCGCCGCCAAGATCAGCTACGGCCGTGCCCACTGGTGTCAGGTTCACCACAGGAATGCCGAGCACGCTCGTCACGCCATAGACCTGGGTGAAGTTGGTGCTGCTGACCGCCAGATTGCCGTTGTGCACATAGCCATCACCGCCGAACAGGCCGGTAGTGGTCGAACCCAGCAATTGCGACAACGAACCAACCAGCCCTCCCGTGCCGATAATGAGGCCTGAGTTCGGATCGGGCGCGGCGGGAAACTTGGGGTTGGTCGGCGAAATCGAATCGGCATGCAACATCGCATCAGCCTGCAAATCGGCCGTCTGGGCTGATGGCAACAGCGATGTGGCCAGCGAGACATGCGCAGCCAGGGATGTATCGGTCGCTTCGCCATCGACGCTATCGGCGGACGCCTCGTCTGCCGTTGCATCGCGTCGCTTGTCATAGGCCAGCTGGCGATCTTTCGTCACCGTCGGCTGCGGCGTGGCGCCCTTGGCGGGCACCTGCGCTTTCAATTGCAACTCCGCGGCAATCGGCCGAACGTCTTTCATGGCTTCGGGTGCGATCACCGTCCGCTGCGAAACCGCTGCCACCGCCGTGACTCGCGCCGCCACCGAAGCGGGCGCCGATTTCCTGCCTCGCGCCGGTGAAACCGGATGCGCATGTCCAGGCCGGGAAACCGGCACTGTATGCCGGTCGGCCGGGAAATCCGCTGTGGAGACAAACGCCGGCGACGCCGCGACACTGCCAGGAGCCGGGCTCGCGGGGTGCTGGTATTTGGCAACCAGTGCTTGCAGATCATTCATTCGGACATCGCCACCCGTCTGCGCCTGCGCTGCGCCCACGTGCAGCCCAGTCAACGCCGCCATGCCAAGCAGCAGGCACAACGACGACTTGCCGCGATGCCTGGACCGGGAAACCGAGGGGGTTCGCTTGCCTGATGAGGCAAGCTCCGATACAGCGATCAGCGCACCCAGCGTCCGGGACCAGACAAGTCGGTAAATTCGGTTCATGACACCCTCAAATAGTTTGAAAAGGCCGATCGGCTCCGCCGCCTCGTCCAAATCGTCATTCCGGTTGACACCTTGTACACACCGATTGCCGGCGCATGTGGACATTCAAACGCAAGGGACTGGAGGGCAATGCGCCAATTCGGCACACCAATGCACTTAATCGGCAAAACACATATGAAAAGTAAATGTCACGTGGTATCTGCAGGGCACAGCCAATGACACAACCCACAAAGGAAGCGGGCTTTAAATGATTCAAATGAAAGTCAGACGCTTTCTTTAATGAAATCAATCATCGGTGAACGCATTAGCGTGTCATGTGGCAATTCGCCAAACAGTCGCTTGTAACTGTTGGCAAAACGCGACAAATCCCATAGGCCACAACTCAAGGCAATCGACTTGACCGATCGCCGGCTTGGATCGGCCCGCAAAAGATGGTGGCATGCCATGTTCAATCGCAACTGGGACAGATAACGCATCGGTGAGGTATCAAGAAGATGCGAAAACGCATATCGCAATGCCCTTTCACTGCCCCCTATGGCATTGCATATGTCGTGGCTGTAAATCTCCGACTGCAGGTTGTCGCGCATGAAAGTCTCGGCGCGCCGCAACATCAGGTAGTGTACGTGACGCACCCGCGAGGGTACCGGCCTGTCACCGGGCAGCGCTGCGGATGCGGCCAGCAAATGCTCATGCAGCAACTCGTCGGCATCCGGCCTGGACATTCTGGCAGGCAGCAAACCAAGCCGATCTCCAAGCCCGCGACGCACATGCTCATAACATTGAAGCAGGCGCGTTGCATCTGCGCTTTCAGACAACTGGAAGAAACGAGGCAACCTGGAGATGTCTTCGCCGGCACCGGACATCCCGACCAGCCTGCTGTGCAGCCTTTTGCGCGGCACCAGCATCATGCTGACCTTGCTGCCGGCGCTCAGCACGAAATCGTTGGCGTCTTCCGGCCGAATGATGAAAGCCAGCCCGGAGCTGAGGGAAATGCTGCGATACCAGCTGCCCGGGGCAGCATGCTGGATATAACCCAACGCGGCCCACTCCACGGGGAGCTGACAGCCACCGCGAATCGAGGCACTTGATTCAACGCTTGAAAAAAAGCATTCGTCGCACGCAAGAACTCCGAGTACGGGAACCGTGGTCGTAGCGTCCAGAAACACCATGCTCATGTTGCGGTCGCGCAGCCACCCATTGACAAGGGTAGTCCCGTTGCCGAGCCGTCGCCCATTGTCCCCCCCCCTCATATCCGACCTCCCTGTTTCAAATTGTGACGTTCATGCCGCCTGCTATTTTCTGCATACATCAGGCCAGCGGCATGCGCATATTCGGCATATCGGTGCCAGCCACCACCACCATCCCAGAAAAGCGTGACGCCTATCACGGCAACAACGCCCCGTTCCATCGGTTGCTCCAAATGCAAGCATGTTTGCGTTGCGCCGGCCGGCTGCCTTGCGCAACGCAAATTCAAAAAATGAGCGGTGGTGACGTCCAGCGTCAAGTTGAGCCGGCCACTGAAGGGCAGGCCGACAATTCTTGTCTTTGCTCGATTGAGAAAAAGAGGTTTTGCACTAGACTGGTTCGGGTTACTCGAAATCTGCCGCGCCAATACAGGGGAGAACAATGATTTACGACAGGAGCCTGCGCCCTTTGTGGGTTTTGATGGCCATTGCGGTATTTTTCCCGGCATCGGCTACGTCAGCGCAGCAACCACGGACTGATACCGGCGTGGTTGCCGGCAGCGCCGATGAAATGAGCCAGTTGATCGGCAATCACGAGTTGACCGCATTGCGTGCGGAGCACAATGCGGATTACAGCGCCAGCCTGATGTTCCAGACGTCCAAGCTGAGCTACTACGTGGCATTGATGTATGGAAACGAATTTCTCAAGGTGATCCGCACCAGTTCGATCGACGATGCCGAAAGTATCTATCGCGGCTTTGCCGCCCAGACCGAGCAGCTTGCCCAGGTGGACATCGATACATTGCGGCTGCAAGCGGGAAAGAAGTATGCCGAGCACATGGTCGACATCAACCAGCAGCGCCTGCTGAGCCTGCAGAAAGATGCAGACACGCAAAAACAGCAGGCACAGCGGGTCGCCACGCTGCAGCAACAGGCACAGCAGAACGCGGTGGCATTGAGCGGCGATCTCCACCAAACCAGCGAACAGTTGGATGCAGTGCAGAAACACATCCGTGCACTGGAAGCCGACCAGGCAAACCCCCTGTTGACACTGCCGGCCTCAAGCGCCTCCACACACTGAGATCACCCAATACCCATTGCGGCGGGCCCGGCAACGGGAACCCGATCAGGCCAGAATATCGGCATCTTCAGGCCCCGATGACATTCAAGCCCAGAGGACGACTGGCGCCACCCGCCAATCAGGCAGAACGCGGCGCCCGGGTGAGCAGGCCGAGCAGAACGGCCAGCTTGTCGCGCATCTCGCGGCGATCGACGATCAGGTCGAGGGCACCGTGATCGACCAGGAACTCCGAGCGCTGGAAGCCTTCAGGCAGGGTCTCGCGCACGGTCTGCTCGATCACCCGCGGACCGGCGAAACCGATCAGCGCCTTCGGCTCGCCGATGTTGATGTCGCCAAGCATCGCAAGGCTGGCGGACACGCCACCGGTGGTCGGGTTGGTCAGCACGCTGATGTACGGCACGCCGGCATCGCGCAGGCGCGCCAGCGCGGCCGAAGTCTTGGCCATCTGCATCAGCGAGAACAGCGCCTCCTGCATGCGTGCGCCGCCGGTGGCGGAGAAGCACACCAGCGCACTGCGTTCGGCCAGCGCACGTTCGGCGGCACGGGTGAATTTTTCGCCCACCACCGAGCCCATCGAACCGCCCATGTAGGCGAACTCGAACGCCACCGCCATCAGCGGCCGGCCCTTGAGCTTGCCGCTCATCGCGATAAGCGCGTCTTTCTCGCCGACCTTCTTCTGCGTGGCGGTGATGCGGTCGCGGTATTTCTTCGAGTCGCGGAATTTCAGCGGATCGGTGGCCTCCATGCTGGCCCACAGTTCCAGCGTGGAGCCTTCGTCGAGCAATGCGTTCAGCCGCGTGCGCGCCTCAATGTAGTGATGATGCCCACACTTGGGACAGACCATCAGGTTGCGCTCCAACTCGGGCCGGTACAGCACCGTGCCGCAGCCGGCGCATTTCTCCCACACGCCCTCGGGCACCGAACCCTTGCCCGCGTTCGGCTGCTGCGCGCGGGTACCCGGGTTCATGATTTTCTGCAACCAGTTCATCGCTTCACCTGACTTGTCTTGAACACCGGCATGCGGTTCGATCCGCTTTCAATGTGTATCCATCAATGTGCATCCAGCGCAGCGCGTATCGGTGCGAGAAAGGCCTGCGTCCGTGCGGCGATATCGGCGGCATCCGTGGCGCCGGCGAGCCGTTCGACCAATGCGCTGCCGATCACTACCGCATCGGCGAAACCGGCAATCACACGGGCGCTCGCCGCGTCGCGGATGCCGAAGCCGACCGCCACCGGCGCCTTCGATTGCCGGCGGATGTCCGCGACGCGCACGGCGATGTCGACGGTATTCAGCTGCGCCGCACCAGTGATGCCTGCGAACGACACATAGTACAGGAAACCCTCCGCGGCCCCGCACAGCTGCGCCATACGCGCGGGCGCGGTGGTCGGCGCAGCGAGCAGGATCTGCTGCAGTCCGGCGTCGCGCAGCGGCTGCAGCACAGCCGCTTCTTCCAGCGGGCAATCGACCAGCAGAACGCTATCGACACCGGCCTGCACCGCCTCCTGCGCGAAACGCGCGTAGCCATGGATCTCCAACGGATTCAGGTAACCCATCAGCACGATCGGCGTGTCGGCATCGCGCTGGCGAAACCCTGCAACCCATCCCAACACTTGTTCGAGTCCGACGCCTTTCGCGATCGCACGCTCGCTGGCGTGCTGGATCACCGGCCCATCGGCCATCGGATCGGAGAACGGCACGCCGAGCTCGATGATGTCCGCACCGGCGTCCACCAGTGCATGCATCAGCGACACCATGTGCGCCGGCGACGGGTCGCCGGCGGTGACGAACGGAATCAGGCCGGTGCGACCCGCGGCCTTCAGGTCGGCGAAGCGACGATCGATGCGGCTCATACCTCGACTCCTTCGCGCGCCGCAATGGTGTGCACGTCCTTGTCGCCACGACCGGACAGATTGCACAGCACCAGTCCGTCCTTCGGCATGTCGCGCGCGAGCTTCATCGCCTGCGCCACCGCGTGGCTGGATTCGAGCGCGGCGAGGATGCCCTCGGTGCGTGCCAGCAGATGGAATGCCTCGAGCGCTTCGTCGTCGGTGACACCGACATACTCGGCGCGGCCGGCATCTTTCAAAAACGCATGCTCGGGACCGACGCCCGGATAATCCAGGCCCGCCGAGACCGAATGCGTCTCGGTGATCTGGCCATTGTCGTCGCAAAGCACGTACGTGCGGTTGCCGTGCAATACGCCAGGGCGTCCCGCCGCGAGCGACGCCGCGTGATGGCCGGTGGCGATGCCCTCGCCCGCCGCCTCGGCACCGACGATGCGCACGTCGGCATCGTTGAGGAAGGCGTGGAACAGGCCGATGGCGTTGGAACCACCGCCGACGCACGCGGTCAGCACGTCCGGCAGGCGGCCGTATTGTTCGAGCATCTGCACGCGCGCCTCGCGCCCGACGATCGCGTTGAAGTCGCGCACCATCAGCGGATACGGATGCGGGCCGGCGACCGTGCCGATGATGTAGAAGGTGTCGGCGACGTTGGTGACCCAGTCGCGCATCGCCTCGTTCAGCGCATCCTTCAGCGTCTTCGAGCCGGAGGTGACCGGCACCACTTCCGCGCCCAGCAGCTTCATGCGGTAGACGTTGATCTTCTGCCGCTCGATGTCCACCGAGCCCATATAGACCACGCACTTGAGGCCCAGCCGCGCGGCCACGGTGGCGCTGGCTACGCCATGCTGGCCCGCGCCGGTCTCGGCGATGATGCGCGGCTTGCCCATGCGTTTGGCGACCAGCGCCTGGCCTACGGTATTGTTGATCTTGTGCGCGCCGGTGTGGTTCAGGTCTTCGCGCTTGAGCAGGATGCGCGCGCCACCGACATGCTTCGACAGGCGCTCGGCGTGATAGATCGGGCTGGGCCGGCCGACGTAGTGCTTGAGGTCGCGGTCGAGTTCGGCGATGAATTCCGGATCCTCGCGCAGCCGCAGATAGGCTTCGGTGAGTTCGGCCAGCGGGGCCATCAAGGTTTCGGCGACGTAGCTGCCGCCGTAGTTGCCGAAGCGCCCATGCGCGTCCGGATAGGCATTGAAATCCACGATCTTGTTCATGCACTCGCTCGTTGGTGCAGGCCGATGCCGTGGCATCGCTTCGCGCGTCGACGCGCACCTGCGGAGATGGTTGCCGCGCTGTGGCAACGAACGATCATCTTAGCGGCATCGCCATGTGGGGCGAAGTCCCGGCACCGGACATCGGTGTTCACAGGTAGCGCTTGATCTTCCCGCGCAGCGTTGCGACCGCCTCGGGCGTGAGCTTGCCGAGGATGCCGCGGCGCGCTTCGGGCAGGTGCGCGGCGGGGTTTTCGTCGTCGAATACGTAGTAATCCAGCAATACCTTCCACGCCGCCTTTTCCGCCGGCGGCAGCGACCTGAAGGTGAGGATGGCGTGCATCAGGCAGCCCAGCGCGGTATCCGGCATATGGCCGTCGGCCGGCACGAGTTTCCACCAGTAGTTGACCAGCGCATTGATCCGCTCGAGCGATTCGACGTGGTGCCACCACATCGGCGGAATGTAGATCGCGTCGCCCGGATGCAGCTCCGCGCTCTGCGCATGCGCCAGCGCCAGCTTCAGGCGCGGATAGCGCGGGTCGTCCGGCCGATCGAGCCTCGCGGTGCCGATGGCTGCACCGGTGGGCGCGAAATCCAGCGGCCCGATATACAGGTTGCGCGCCTGCTCCGGCGGAAACAGCGTGAAGCGCCGGCCGCCGCAGACGACGACGGCAATATTGTGGAACTCGTCGAAGTGCGCCGGCGTGGTGACCTTGTTGCCGATCCAGATGCGCGGTTCGATGCCCGGATCGAGAAACGGCATCGAGTGATCGTCGAGCAGTCCCGGCAGGCTCGCGGATATCAGTGCGCTCTGCATGGCCAGGCCGGGTGGATTCTCCTGACGGCTGTAATGGGCCAGTCGTTGCAGGCCTTGAGTCACTGAAATGCGGCGGTGCGCATAGTTGAACGCATCGAAATCCGCGTTGTAGCCGACGATGCCTTCCGCTTCGGGCGGCATCAGCAGCGCATCGACTTCGGTGCCGTTGTCGAGCGCGGCCAGTCCCTTGGCGAATGCCGTATCCGACTGCCTGGCCAGCTTCACCAGCGGCCAGTCGCTGGCCAAGCCACGGATCACCAGCGGCCGATCGCGACCGGCGATGTCGTCGAGACCGGCCGGACGACCGGCAACACGGTATTCCTCGATGGCGGCGGTCATGCCCGATCCGCCATGCGTACGGCCCGGATGAACGCCGCCAGCTTTTGCGGATCCTTGATGCCCGGCTCCGACTCGATGCCGCTGGCCACATCGACGGCCCAGGGATGGGCTCTGCGGATGGCCGCGTCGACATTCCCCGCATGCAGCCCGCCGGCCAGGATCAAGGACTGCGCCATCGCTGCGGGCATCAACGACCAGTCGAACACCTTTCCGCTGCCGCCAGGTTCGCCAAGACCATGACCGTCGAGCAACAGGCCCGCGGCATGGGGAAAGTCATCCAGGCGCACCAGTGCCGTCGCGCCCTCGCCCATCGCGATGGCCTTGATGAAGGGCCGGCCGAACTGCGCGCACCAGGCATCGGTCTCGGAGCCGTGGAACTGCAGCAGCGCCGGCTGCACGATATCGATCACTTCACGGACCAGCGCCGCGTCGTCATCCATCAGCAAGGCCACGGTGCCGACGAACGGCGGCATCGCGCGCACGATGTCCCGCGCCTGCGCGATCGTCACGCGGCGGCGGCTGCGCGCGGTGATCACCACGCCGATGGCGTCGGCACCGAGACGCGCGGCCAGCAACGCATCGTCCACGCGGGTCATGCCACAGCATTTGATGCGGGTCATGGCTGTGCCTCGACCTGGCTGATTTCCGCGGGTAGACCCCAGTGCACTTCGTAGCGCGGGCCGATGAAGGTCAGTCCCGAAGCCGGCGCAGTCGGACCCGCGATCTGCCGATCGCAGGCGGCCAGCAGTTCGGCCATCCACTCGACCGGCCGCTCGCCGCGGCCGATCAGCAACAGCGAGCCGACGATGTTGCGCACCATGTGATGCAGGAATGCATTCGCCTCGACCTCGACGATGACCTGTTCACCCTCGCGCCTGACGTCGATCGCCAGCATCGTGCGGCGCGGATGCACCGCCTGGCACGACAGCGCACGGAAGGTACTGAAATCGTGTTCGCCGAGCAAAGCCTGCGCTGCGCGGTGCATGCGCCCGGCATCCAGCGGCAGGCGCTCCCACGTCACGTAGCGCGCGTCCAGCGCCGCACGCACAGGGCGGTTGAGAATCCGGTAGCGATAGCGGCGGCTGCGTGCGGCATAGCGTGCGTGAAAACTTTCCAGCACCGGCTGCGCCCACAGCACAGCCACGCTCGGCGGCAGGTTGGAGCACGTCCCCAGCACCCATCCGCGCATGTCGCGCTGCGCTTCGGTGTCGAAATGCACGACCTGGCAACGGCCATGCACGCCCGCATCGGTGCGGCCGGCGCAACTGACTTCCACCGGGTGCGCCGCAATCTTCGACAGCGCATGTTCCACCGCGCCCTGCACGCTCGCATCGGCCTTCAGGCGCTGCCAGCCGCAGAAATCGGTGCCGTCGTATTCGATGCCCAGAGCGATGCGCATGCAGTGTGTGCAGAAAACCAAGAAGTAACGACAAAGATTAGCAGGCCATCAACGACGACGGGCCGGCATGGCCGGCCCGTCGGGTCATGCGGTAGATGGCCGCGGCGCGGTCAGTTCAGGCTTTCCAGCAGGCGCCTGGCGACGTCCTGTTGCATCTGGCTGCCTTCCTTGAGCGCCTCGCCGAGCATCGCGCGGGCACCCTCCGCGTCGCCCATGTCGAGGTAAGCGCGGGCCAGATCGAGCTTGGTGTCGACCGGATCGTCGCTGAATTCGTTCAGCGTATGCTCCGACGAGGGCAATGCATGTGCGGGCTCATCGAACTGCCAGCTCGCCACCAGTTCATCGGCAGCAGCAGGCGTTTCGTGGTGCACCTGTTCGTCAACGTCCCCGGCGGCCGGTTTGTCCCCGGACGCCGAGCCGTGAACCGCCGAGGTCAGGTCGAAATTGAAGCTGTATTCGCTGACCTTCTTCGCCGCTGCCGGCAGCGGCGGCATCGCCGGCGATGCTTCGTGACTCGCGTAATCGTCGATATCGAACGCGCGACGGGCTTCGGTTTCCTCGCTCACCGGCAGCTCGGCGTGATGATCGAAAAGCGGATGACCCGGCACGAGATCCTCGCCCATGTGCACCACGTCCTGCCACTCGTCCTGCTGCGGATCGGTGATGTGGGCATGCATCGCTTCGGCCGCAGCCTCGAAATGATCGACGTCGCGGCGCGAGTAATACAGCGTGACCAGTTCGAGGTGCAGACCGATGTCATCCGGGTGCTCGGCCAGTTGGTCGAGCAATTCCTCCTGATCGACATCGTCGCCGTCAAAATCGCGCTCGGCCGACGCATCCGATCCGAAGCGATCGGCCAGCGACGCTGCGGAACCCGCGGCTGACGCAGGCTTGCGGCGACCCAGCAGAGCCGCCAGAACGAGCAGCACAATGACGCCGGCACCGACTGCCCAGGCCCAGGTCTGCATGTACCACGGGTCTTCGGCGACGGGCTGCGGAGCAGCCGCCCGGGTTGCCGGCTTGCTGGCCGGTTTGGGTGGTGTTTTCGTACTGGACGCCGAGGACGCAGGCGCGCCTGCAGCCGATGCGCTGGCAGTGGCCGCCGGCTTGGGCGCGGCGGTACTGGCAGCCACCGGCGCCGAAGCCGGAGGGTTGATCATGCTGGCAGCCTTGCTGGCGGTCGCGGTAGCCACTGTCGCCGCGCGCGCCGGCGCCATGGCGACCACCGGAGTGCTGGCAGACATTGCGGGCTTGCTTTCCGGAGCCGGCGGCGTGACCGGCAAGCCGGCACCCTTGCGCGCGGCAGCCAGCTTGTTCTGCAATTCCGCGATCTCGTTGTCCTTCAGCGACAGCAGACGCTCATTCTTGCTATTGATGTCCGTCAGGTCCTTCAGACGGGTTTTCAGATCGGTGGCCTGCTGCTGCAGGCTGGCGAGGCTTTCCTGCGTGCGCAACAGATCCTGGCGCATGGCGGCCGAGGATTTGTCGCCCTTCGTGCCGGCCGTGTCGCCCTGGGTTCCGTTGCTGTTGCCTTCCTTCGCCGGCACCAGCGCCAGACGGTCGCCCGCATTGTCGGACTTGCCGGCGGTCGGTGAACTGGATGCCGAAGGCCGCGTGCCCGCATCGGCCACGACGCCGGGCTTGCTGGCAGTGCCGGCGCGCCAGTCGCTGTTCTGGCGACGCACTTCGGCGACCGCCGCAGCCACTTCCATCGCCTGCGCCTCGGCCGAGGTCGGCACGCGCAATACCACGCCGCTCTTCAGCGCATTGATGTTGTCGCGGTAGAACGCATCGGGATTGGCCTGCTTCAGTGCCAGCAGCATCTGATGCACATCGACACCGGCCAGCGCCGTGTTGCGTGCAATCCCGGATAACGTCTGGCCGCTCTGGACCGGGCCATATTGGCCGTTGCCGGCGACGGCGACATGTCTGGCATGGCTCGCGGGTGCGGCAGCCGCGCGCGGTTCCTTCGGCGGCACTGGCGCTGTCCGGCGCGCGACGCGGGTCTGCGCCGAAACCTCGGCCGCCGGACTGGAAGCACCGGGCGGATCGAGCAGGATGGTGAACTCGCGCACGCTCTTGCCGGCGCCGCCGTTCACCTCGAGCAGCAGGTCGAGATAGGGATCGTCGACAGCGACGCTGCTGGTGATGCGGATCACCTGCTGGCCGCTGCCGTTGCCGGTCACGCTGAAATGCAGCGGGATCGCCGTGCGTCCGCCGCTGATGCCGGCGCGCGCGAAATCCTCGCTGGATGCCAGTTGGACGGTGAGGTTCCTCAGTTCCGCCGGGTTGGCCGGATGCAGCGGTATCTCCGCCAGCAGCGGTTGTCCCAATGCCGACTTGACCTGTATCTGGCCAAGGTCCAATGCCAAGGCCTGGCTGCTCCCCAGCGCCAGCGCCATCAGCATCGACAACTTCAACGAACGATTCATCGTGTGCTCCCCCGAACGATCCTGATGCCTTGCATGGTTTCCCCGCGATGGCGGCTACTGCCCCAAACGAGGTGCCACTTTAGTTACATGCAGACCAATCAACAATAGCTGTGGCGAATACTTGCAGCGCATTGCTGCGGTCCGTTCTCACTGCCTCGGCGGTTTCAATGCTGGCCGGCTGCTGGCCTGGCGTGGACTTCCTGCAACTGTTTCTGCAGCTCTGCAATGGTCCGGTCCTGCTGCTGCAGGCGATCACTCGCCTGCTTGCTGGCCGATTCCTGCCGGGCGACGTCCTGCTGCAGTTGCCGGACCTCGGCCTCATGCTTCGCCGCCCGCCGGTGAACTTCGGCGGCGGAGGTTCGCACATGATGCCGCCCGTGCGGCTTCGGTTTGGCCTCATCCACGCCTGCCGCCAGGACGGACACGGATACAAGCAGGCTCAATACAACCGCGAGAAGCCGGCACCGACGCATTACAGGTAGTCCTCGATCAGGCGTTCGGCGATCTGCACCGCATTCAATGCCGCGCCCTTGCGGATGTTGTCCGACACGATCCACAGATCCAGCCCGCGTTCGTGCGAAATGTCCTCGCGGATGCGCCCGACGTAGACCGCATCGTTGCCGGCGGCCTCGCCCACCGGCGTCGGATACCCGCCCGGCTTGCGCTCGTCCATCAGCACCACGCCCGGCGCCTGCTGGAGCAGCTCGCGGGCCTGTTCGGCGGTGATCTTCTCGCTGGTTTCAATGTGCACCGCCTCGGAGTGGCCATAGAACACCGGCACACGCACCGCGGTCGGGTTCACCTGGATCGACTCGTCCTCCAGGATCTTGCGGGTTTCCCACACCAGTTTCATTTCTTCCTTGGTGTAGCCGTTCGGCTGAAAGTCGTCGATCTGCGGAATTACATTGAACGCGATCTGCGCCGGGAATTTCTTGCCCGGCTCCACGCTTTGGAAGTTCAGCAGCGCCGCGGTCTGCTTGCCAAGTTCTTCCATGCCGGTGCGGCCCGCGCCTGAAACCGACTGATAGGTAGCCACGTTGATGCGCTCGATCTGCACCGCCCGATGGATCGGCGCCAGCGCCACCAGCATCTGCATGGTCGAGCAGTTCGGGTTGGCGATGATGCCGCGCCGCGTGTAGTCGGCAATGGCGTGGGGATTGACCTCGCTGATCACCAGCGGAATGTCGTCCTGATAACGGAACTCCGAAGTGTTGTCGATCACCACCGCGCCAGCTGCCGCCGCGCGCGGCGCGTGCTCCCGGCTGACCGAACCGCCGGCAGAGAAGAACGCGATGTCGACGCCGGCGAAATC
>DASWOQ010000046.1:0-25617 GCA_036398675.1 Rhodanobacter sp.
ACGCATGCTCTTCGACTTCGCTGCGCTACGCTCATAGCGAACGGTTCATGCGTCGTATTCGCGGACGGATCGATCGTTCGCCAGTCCCACGAAAGCAAAGGCGATTCGATGGAATTCCGACTGATCGAGCGCATCCGCGAACTGACCGCCCAGCCACGCGACGACGTGCGCCTGGGCATCGGTGACGACGCCGCCATCCTCGCCGTGCCCGCCGGACAGGAACTCGTCGCCGCGATCGACACCATGGTCGAAGGCGTGCACTTTCCGCACGGTACCGCACCTGCGGACATCGGCTGGAAATCGCTGGCGGTGAATCTCTCCGATCTGGCGGCGATGGGCGCGAGCCCTGCCTGGGCACTGCTGGCGCTGACCTTGCCGGATGCCGATGCCGATTTCGTCGATGGATTCGCTGCGGGCTTTGCCAGGCTGGCGCAACCGCATCGGCTCGCACTGGTGGGCGGCGACACCACACGCGGGCCGTTGAGCATCAGCGTCGCCGTGCATGGTTTCGTGCCGCCGGGCAAGGCGCTCACCCGCGACGGTGCGCAAGTCGGTGATGCCATCCTGGTCACTGGTACGCTCGGTGATGCCGCCGCTGGACTGCATGCCTTGCGGAATCCGCTGGCCGTTGACGACAGTCGCGCCGGCCTGCGCGAATTCCTGATCGAACGGCTCAACTTGCCGACACCACGCCTCGCGGCTGGTGCGGTGTTGCGTGGACAGGCGAGTGCGTGCATCGACATTTCCGATGGCCTGCTTGCCGATCTCGCGCACATCTGCCGCGCCAGCGGTGTCGGTGCCGAGATCGATGCCGCATTGCTGCCATGCTCGTCGGCACTGATGGCGCTTTACGACGATGCCAGCGCACGGCGTTTCGCATTGAGTGGCGGTGACGACTACGAACTGTGTTTCACCGTGCCGGGTACGCGCCTGTCCGATGTGCAGGCCGATCTGTCGCGCATCGGTTGCGGGGTAACGCGCGTCGGCCGCATCGTCGAAGGCGACGCTGTGCATGTACGCAGCGTCGATGGAGAATGGCTCGCCGACGAGCCGCAGGGCTGGGAGCATTTCGCTTGAACGCCGGGGACATGAGTCGCAAGAAAAATCTCAGCACCGACCAGCGCCGCGCCTTGCTCGCAACGCCGGCCGGATGGCTGGCCTGCGGTTTCGGTTCCGGCCTTACGCCGGTGGCGCAAGGCACGTCCGGTTCGCTGGCTGCGCTGCTTCCATGGCTGTTGCTGCGCCAGCTCCCTTTGATGTTGTACGTGGTCGTGCTGGTCGTGGGATTCGTCGTCGGCGTCTGGGCGTGCAATGTCGCCGGACGTGCGTTGGGCGTGGCCGATCATCGCAGCGTGGTATGGGACGAATTCATCGGGCAATGGATCGCGCTGCTGCCGTTATTGATTCCCGCATGGCTGCCGTCAGGCGGGTTCGCATGGTGGATGCCGGCGGCCGGCTTCGCGCTGTTCCGCCTGTTCGACGTCTGGAAGCCTTGGCCGATCAGCTGGCTGGATAGGCACCTGAAAGGCGGCATGGGAGTCATGGTCGATGACGTGGTGGCGGGGATCTTCGCCGCCGTCGTGCTGATGCTCGGATTGCACGCGCTTCGCTGAAGCACGTGTGCTTTTTTATCGATCGCCGGGGATGACGGCCGGGCCGTGTGCGCGGGGAGAGGTTTCCTCCAGACATCCAAGGCCACGCAAGGTGTCGTGCGTCGCACGATCCAGGTCGGTATGCGGTTCGGCACCGAGAAAACGGACCAGTTTGCGATTGTCCAACTGCAAGGGTTGCTGCCACAGGTAGTGCATCTCGCGCATCTCGCGGAACAACGTCACGAATGGTGACGCCAGCGCAGCCAGCCACCAGGGAAACGCACGTACCGGCAATGCCGGATGCCGTGCGGCGCGTCCGATCGAATCCGTCATGGCGTGACCGTCCACCCAATGGCCACCAAAGTGGAAACGCTCGAAAGCGGACAGTTCGCTTTCGCGATCCAGCAGTATGGCGATGGTTTCCCCGACGTCAGGCAGATAGGCCCAGGCATGGCGCAGGTCGAGGCGGCCCGGGTAGGTCACCGAGCGGACGGGTCGACCCGGCTTCAGTATCGCCGCGAACCAGTTGTTGCCGGTTCGCGGACCGAAGAAGTCGCCGCAACGCAGGATCAGCACACGCGCGCCATTCGCCGCAGAGGCCTCGAGGCGTTGTTCCATCTGCACCCGGATCGCGCCCTTGCGCGTCAGCGGTTGCTGCGCAGAGGTTTCGGCCAGCAGCGGCAGCGCATCGGGTCCGTAGTTGTAGACCGTGCCGGGCAACACGATGCGCGCGCCGACGGAGCGTGCCGCGGCAATGGTGTTGTCGAGCATCGGCAGCACGAGTTTCTGCCAGTCGCGGTAGCCCGGCGGATTGACCGCGTGGACGATGACCTGGGCGCCCTGCGCCGCACGTGCCACGTCCGCCGCGTTCATGGCATCGCCTCTGGTCCATTCGATATCCGCTGCCAGGCCGGTCCGGGTGGCATCGCGCACCAGCGCCCGCACCCGCCAGCCCCGGCGCAGCAATGCCGCCGCTATTTCGCCGCCCGATCCGCCGGTCGCTCCGACCACCAGTGCCGTGCGCAGCTTGTCCATGACATTCTCCCGTTGATGATGGGATCAGCATGGGCGTTTCCCTGGTGATTGAAAATTGCCCATGGGTGAACTTATGCTATACATAAATGCATGGGCATGAATGAACCGGGCTGGGAACTGTATCGATCCTTTCTTGCGGTGATGCGCGAAGGGAGTCTTTCGGCGGCCGCACGTACATTGGGCATGACGCAGCCCAGCCTCGGCCGGCACATCCGGCAACTGGAAACGAATCTTGGCGTGGCGCTGTTCACCCGCTCGCCACAGGGGCTGATTCCGACCGACCTCGGTCATGAGCTGGTCGCGCATGCGCAGGCGATGGCAGCGGCATCCGCCGCGTTGCGCCGTGCCGCCACCGGCAGCAACCATGACGTTCGCGGCGTGGTGCGCGTCACTTGCAGCGAGGTGATGGGGGCGGAAGTGCTGCCGTCGATTCTCGCCGACTTTCGCCGGCAGCATCCGGGCATCGTGATCGAGTTGTCGTTGTCCAACCAGGCGGAGGATCTGTTGCGCAAGGACGCGGATATCGCCGTGCGCATGCTCCGCCCGGTGCAGGGTGCGCTGGTGGCGCGCCGTATCGGCCGCATCCCGCTGGGGTTGCATGCCCATCGGCGATACCTGAAGACTCACGGCCATCCGGAGGATCTGGCCGAGCTGTCGCGGCACGCGATCATCGGCTTCGATCGTGAAACGCCGGCCCTTCGCGCCATCAGGAGCAAGCTTCCGTTCGGCCGCGAGGATTTTTCGTTGCGCACCGACAGCGATCTGGCACAACTGGCGGCGATACGCGCCGGCTACGGCATCGGCGTCTGCCAATGCGCCATTGCCCGCCGTGACCGCAACCTGGTGCATGTACTGCCGAAAGCGTTCGCGCTGGATCTGGAGACCTGGCTTGTGATGCATGAAGACCTCAGGGCGAATCGCCGGACCCGCCTGCTGTTCGATCACCTCGTGCAGACACTCGAAACCTATGTTGTTGCGTGAGCGGCAACGTCCCGGATTTCGATGGACGCGGCAGCACGACCGTTGGCATGCTGGCGGTTCCTATTCCCCCCCCCCCCGCAGGAGTTTCCCCATGCTTTATCGCCGTCTTGGTACATCCGGTCTGCAGCTTTCCGCGCTTTCGTTCGGCGCATGGGTCACGTTCGGCAAGCAGGTGGGCCGGACGCAGGCGCGCGACATGCTGGCCCTCGCGCACGATCGCGGGGTGAATTTCTTCGACAACGCCGAGACGTACAACAACGGCGTGGCCGAGCAGGTGATGGGCGATGTGCTGGCCGACCTGCGCTTTCCGCGCGACAGCTACTGTGTGTCGAGCAAGGTATTCTTTGGCGCCGCCGAGAAGCCGTTGCCGACGCAGCGCGGCTTGTCGCGCAAGCACGTGATCGAAGCCTGCCATCAGGCGATGCAGCGTCTTCGCGTGGACTATCTCGACCTGTACTTCTGCCATCGTCCTGATGCGGAGACGCCGATCGGGGAAACCGTGGCGGCGATGGATACGCTGATCCGCCAGGGCAAGGTGCTGTACTGGGGCACCAGCGAGTGGCCGGCCGATGCGATCCACGAGGCGCATCGCATCGCGCGCGAAAACCACCTGTACGCGCCGGTGATGGAGCAACCCGAATACAACCTGCTGCATCGCCAGCGGGTGGAAGTGGAATACGCGCCGCTGTATGCCGATTACGGCATGGGCACCACGATCTGGTCGCCGCTGGCATCGGGCCTGTTGACCGGCAAATACAACGATGGCGTGCCGGCCGATTCGCGGCTGATGCAACCGGGCTACGAGTGGCTACGCGACAGCGTGCTCGGGAAGGGCGACGAGCGGCTCGGCAAGGTGCGCGCGTTGCAGCCGGTCGCCGACGAACTCGGCGTGAATCTCGCGCAACTGGCGATCGCCTGGTGCCTGCTCAATCCGCATGTGTCCACAGTGATGCTCGGTGCCAGTCGACGCGAACAGCTTGAACAGAACCTGGGTGCGCTCGATGTGCTTCCCCGGCTGGACAGCGGCATCGCCCAACGCATCCGGAAGATCGTCGAGGCTGCTTGAACGGTTGCTCCGGCGGGCTGCAGCAAGAAGGATTGACACTTAAATGAGAATCATTATTATTTAAGTGCCTACGACTTCCTGGAGTCCGCCATGTCGACACCCGTGCTTTCCCTGACGCAGCTCTCCCACTTGCCGGTGCGGACGCTGCGGCGATCTCCCGCGGTTTCCGCTGCCGCCGATGTGCCGCGGCATATCACCAGCCAGGCCCTGCTGGATGGCGGGCGGGAGGTGGTGATCCAGCACCAGGGCGGCGAGTACCACCTGCGCCTCACCCGCAACGACAAACTGATCCTGACCAAGTAGTCGCCGTTCCCCATCGGGGCGCGTTCGACGTTGCGCCCCTCACCGAGCCTGTCGCCAGTGCAACTTCCCGTTGCCAGCTGGGCCGCTCCGTCGGAGGTGCTCGATGTTCAGCCCGTTGCTTCACCGTCTGCAGGACATCTGCCTGCATGCCGCCACACCGGTCAGCAGGCGTTGCGTGCGCATGACGCCGGCGGCGCTGGTCGAAGCGCTGCCGGCGCTCGGCAGCGTGTTGTACGTGCCGATGCTGCCGCATGGGGCGTCGGTCTGGACGATGCCGCGAGGGCTGCTGGCCGAAGCGATGCAACTGGCGCCGCTGCTGCAGGTCCATGCGCTGGTGATGGCCAGCGTGATCGGCGTCGATGGGCCGCGCGAATGGATCGAATGCCTCGACCGCGGCGGACGCGCATGCGCGCGGCTGTACCTGCTGCCCGATACCGACTACCTCGCATGGGATGCGTTGCTGGCCAGCGGCGAGCCGTTGGCCGATCCATCCCGGCGGCTTCGCCGTGCGCGGCCGGCGAGCGCGCAGATGCTGCGCTTCCACCGTCGGCGTTTGGCTGGCCTCGATGTGCTCGGGGGTGAAACCGTCACGAGTGCATCGTCGCTCAGTACGCAACTGGCAGGGCACATCGCACGTGCCGAAGCGCTGGTATGGCAGCCGCAGGCGGACAACTGAGCCGGCTTCGCGGACGTTCGTCCGGTTGTCCGTGAAGTGTCCGCGGACAGCTAGTCGATGCAAGGGTTATGAAACAAGTTTTTGAATTTGCTTGAAATAATTGGCATGTTCCAAGTGGCACGCGGATTGCAATGGTCCCTGTGCAACCGCACTGCATGCGGTCAGGAACGCCAAGATGATTCGTGACACCTCCGCACAAGACCGACTGGTCGAAGTCAAACCTAACCGCAAGCGCCGGATCATGCTGATCGGCGGTGGTGTCGTCGTACTGGGCCTGCTGATATGGCTGGCGCCGGGAATCGGCCGGCTGTTCTCGGCGTCCTCGTCGGTCAGCAGCTCGCGGCTGGCGTTCGCCAACGTCGAACGCGGACTGTTCGTCAACGACATTGCGGCCGAAGGCAAGGTGGTCGCGGCGGTCAGCCCCACGATGTACGCCACGTATGGCGGCGCGGTCACGCTGCAGGTGCATGCGGGCGACACCGTGAAGAAGGGCGAGATACTCGCTGTGGTCGACAGCCCGGAACTGCACAACAAGCTGGCGCAGGAGCAGTCCAAGGCCGATGCCATGCAGGTCGATTTCCTGCAGGCGCAGGTGGACGCCCGTACCAAGCGCAGCGATCTGCAGAAGGCGTACGACAACGCGCAGATCGACGAGAAGAGTGCGGAAACCAACCTCTCCCGCGAGCAGAAGGCCAGTGCCGCCGGCGCGGCCACCGGGGTGGAAGTGGACCAGGCCAAGGACGCGCTGGAAAAAGCGCGCATCACCTTCGCGCATGCCAAGTCCGATCTGGGCATGAACAACGACAGCCTGAAATTCA
This sequence comes from Rhodanobacter sp., assembly GCA_036398675.1. Classification (GTDB taxonomy): domain Bacteria; phylum Pseudomonadota; class Gammaproteobacteria; order Xanthomonadales; family Rhodanobacteraceae; genus Rhodanobacter. The sequence continues at coordinate 6,472 of DASWOQ010000046.1, forward strand.
ACATCCAGGCCAAGAAGCTCGCCCACGACAACCAGATGCTGGTGGTGCAGGACCTGCAGCGCCAGGTCGACGACCTCAACGTGAAGTCGCCGGTCGATGGACAGGTCGGCCAGTTGTTCATCGCCGAGCGCGCCACTGTGGCGAAGGACGCACAATTGCTCAGCGTGATCGACCTGTCGGCACTGCAGGTGGAGATGCAGGTGCCCGAGAGCTTCGCCCGCGAACTCGGCATCGGCATGACCGGCGAGATCAGCGGCAACGGCAATACCTGGAAAGGCCTGGTCAGCGCCGTGTCGCCCGAAGTGGTCAACGGCGAAGTTTCCGCCCGCCTGCGCTTCGCCGGCGAAACGCCGAAGCAATTGCGCCAGAACCAGCGTCTGTCGGTACGCGTGCTGCTGGACAAGCGCGACAACGTGCTGACCGTGCAGCGCGGCTCGTTCGTCGACGAATCCGGCGGCAGCTATGCTTACATCGTGCGCGACGGCATCGCCACCAAGACGCCGATCCGCGTCGGCACCAGCAGCATCGACAAGGTGGAGATCCTCGATGGCCTGAAAGAAGGCGACCGCATCGTGATCTCCGGCACCGACAGCTTCAAGAACGCGGCTCGCGTCGCGATCAGCAACTGACGATTTTCTCCCTCCCCTGCGTGCAGGGGAGGGCCGGGGAGGGGTAAAGCTCTTGCTCTCAAAGTCAAAGGCCTCACCCCCTCCCAACCTCCTCCTGGATGCAGGGGGAGGGGCAAAAACCACCACCGCTACCACCACCGAGGAACAACCATGCTGAAGATGACCCACCTGGCCAAGGTCTACCGCACTGAAGTGGTGGAAACCTACGCGCTGCGCGATTTCAACATCGACGTGAAAGAGGGCGAGTTCGTCGCCGTCACCGGCCCGTCCGGTTCGGGCAAGACCACCTTCCTGACCATCGCCGGCCTGCTGGAAACCTTCAGCGGCGGCGAGTACCACCTCGACGGCATCGAGGTCAGCAACCTCAACGACAACGAACGCTCGAAGATCCGCAACGAAAAGATCGGCTTCATCTTCCAGGCGTTCAACCTGATCCCCGACCTCAACGTGTTCGACAACATCGAAGTGCCGCTGCGCTATCGCGGCATGAAATCCGCCGAACGCAAGCAGCGGATCATGGAGTCGCTCGAGCGCGTCGGCCTTGCTTCGCGCGCCAAGCATTACCCGGCCGAACTTTCCGGCGGCCAGCAGCAGCGTGTGGCGATCGCCCGCGCGCTGGCCGGCTCGCCGCGCCTGCTGCTGGCGGATGAACCGACCGGCAACCTGGATACCCAGATGGCGCGCAGCGTGCTCGAACTGCTCGAGGACATCCATCGCGAAGGCGCCACCATCGTGATGGTCACGCATGATCCGGAACTGGCTGCGCGCGCGCAGCGCAACGTGCATGTCATCGACGGCCAGGTGGTCGACCTGTCCGAAGACCCGCGCTTCCACACCGGTGCCCAGGTGCGCGATGAGGCCCAATCGGGCTGATGCACTCCGTTTGCGCCGAAACCCCCATCGATTGCGAGAACCGTCCATGCGAGTGAAGTTGCTGCCTTTGTTGCTTTGTCTGGGTCTGGCGCCGTTGCCGAGCCATGGCGAGGACTTGATGGATGCGTTCCGTCAGGCGATCGCCAACGATCCGGTACTGGCGAATTCCGATGCCACGCGGCTGGTGGTGGCCGAGCAGGTGCCGCAGGCACGCTCGGCCCTGCTGCCGCAATTGTCGGCGGGACTCAGCTTGAATCAGATCAGCGGAGGTTCCGGTGGGACCTCCACCGATGGCAACGGCAATATCCTGCAATCCACCGGTGGTGGACACACGCGTGACCGCGATCTCAGCGGCTCGTTGAGCCAGCCGATCATCAACCTGGCCAGCATCGCCGATTTGCGCGCGGCACATTCCACCGTCGATGCGCAGGAGGAAACCTATCGCGGTGCGCTGCAGAACCTCTACGTGCGTGTGGCCACCGCGTACTTCAACGTGCTGCAAGGGCAGGATCAGCTGGAGATCAACCAGGCCTACGAGGACGCCTACAAGCAGGAGTTCGATCAGACCAGTACGCGCTTCAAGAGCGGGCTGTCGATGTCGGCCGACGTGACCCAGGCGCAGGCGTACTACCTGTACATCAAGTCGCAGCGCATCAGTTCCGAGGATTACCTGAAAGACTCGCAGCGCGCGCTCGAACAGATCACCGGAAAACCCACCGGCACGCTGAAGAAGCTGCGCACCGATCTGCCGATGCAGTTGCCGACACCCAACGATGCCAAGGCGTGGGCGGACGCGGCGGACCAGACCAACCCGGCGATCCTGGCGGCGCGTTACGCGGTCAAGGCGGACGAGCACAAGATCTCGGCGGCGCGTGCCGGCCATCTGCCCACGCTGAGCGCAGGCGTGGGCTACGACAAGGTGGGCATCTGGTCGAACCGGGCTCCGGGCAGCGGCGCATATGGCCCCGGCACCACCACGATCGGGTTGACCCTCACCGTGCCCATCTTCAGCGGTGGACTCACCCAGTCGCAGGTACGGCAGGCGATCCACCAGCGCGATGCGGATGCGGACACGCTGGAAAGCCAGCGCCGGCAGGCGGTGCGCGACAGCTACAACTATTTCAACCTGGTGGTGGATGGCATCGAGCAGGTGCAGACCGCGCGCGATTCGGTGGCCGCTGCGGAGAAATCGCTGGCCTCACTGAAAGCCGGTTACGAGATCGGCACCCAGTCACTGTCCTACGTGGTTCAAGCGATCGGTTTGCTGGCCGATTCGCGCTTCACCTATTCGCAGCAGCGCTACCAGTTCGTGCTCAACAAGCTGCTGCTCAAGCAGGCTGCCGGCACGATCGACATCCACGACCTGGAGGACGTCAACGGCCTGTTGCAGTAACCCCTTTTCGCCACGCCCTTTTCAAGGAGCTCTCTCTCGATGTTTGCCTATTACTTTCAGCTTGGACTGCGCAGCCTGCGGCGCAACCCTGCCCTCACGGGGCTGATGGTGATGGCGATCGGTTTCGGCGTGGCGGCATCGATGATCACGTATTCCGTGTTTCGTGCCGTGTCGGGCAATCCGATTCCGGACAAGTCGTCGCAGCTCTATACCCCGCAGATTGATGCCTGGGGGCCACATAAGAATATCAAGGGCGAGCCGGCCGCCGCGCTCAACTACGCCGACGCAATGGCGCTGATGCATGCGCATAAGGCCACGCGCCAGACGTTGCTGTTCTCGGTGAGCATGTCGCTGCTGCCGCAGGGAAGTAGCAGCTTGCCGTTGGCCGTGAACGGCTATGCGGTGTCGGCCGATTTCTTTCCGATGTTCGAGGTGCCATTCCTGTACGGCAGCGGCTGGAGCGCGGCCGACGACGAGGGCCGTGCGGCAGCGGTGGTACTGAGCGAGGAGTTCAACCAGAAGCTGTTCGGCGGCGCCAACAGCGTGGGCCGCGAAATCAGCCTGAACGGTCACGATTACCGGATCGCCGGTGTCGCCCGGCACTGGGATCCGAAACCGCGCTTTTTCTCGCTGTTCAACGACAACGGTTTCCAGGACCCGAGCGATTTCTATCTGCCGTTCAATCGCGCACTGGACGTGCAGGTGAGTCCCAACTCCAACAGCTGCCGCGGCCACATGACCTTTGACAGCTGGGATGGCTGGCTGCATAGCAACTGCGTGTGGGCTTCGCCATGGGTGGAGTTGGACAGTGCGGCAGAAGCCGAACGCTATCGCGAGTTTCTCGAAAGCTATGCGGCCGACCAGCAACATGCCGGACGCTTTGCATGGGCGCCCAATGTGCGCCTGCGCAACGTGATGCAGTGGCTGGATTTCCAGCGGGTGGTTCCGCCGGAAAGCCGCATTTCGCTGATCGTGGCGCTGGGCTTCTTCGTGATCTGCCTGGTCAATACCATCGGGCTGCTGCTGGCGAAATTCCTGCGTCGCTCCGCCGAGATCGGTGTGCGTCGCGCGTTGGGTGCCTCGCGCAAGCAGGTCTACGCGCAATGCCTGATGGAGGCGGCCACCGTGGGCCTGGCCGGTGGCGTGCTCGGCTTGCTGTTGACGGCCGTCGGCGTGACCGGAGTCGGGCTGTTGTTCAGTCCGGACATCGCGCGGCTGGCGCACCTGGATCTGTCGCTAATGGGCCTGACCTTGCTGGTGGCCGTGTTCGCGACCATGGCGGCGGCGTTCTATCCGGCCTGGCGCGCGGCACAGGTGCAGCCGGCCTGGCAGCTGAAGTCCAATTGAGGCAGCGCCCATGAACATGCAGATCAAACCCATCCTCGCCGCCTTGCGCCGCCACAAGGCAGGTACGGTGCTGATCGCCTTGCAGATCGCGCTGACCCTGGCGATCGTTTCCAATGCACTGTTCATCATCCAGCAGCGGGTGGCGCATCTTTCCGAGCCGACCGGCATCGACGAAGCCAACCTGCTGGTGATCTCCAACCAGTGGGCCGGCGACATGTCGCCGCAGCAGATCGATGCGCAGATCCTCACCGATCTGGCCGCCTTGCGGCAGCTGCCCAGCGTGCAGGACGCGTCGCCGGGGTCGGGTTTTCCGCTGAAAGGTGGCGGTTGGGACAACTATGTGATGCGGACGTCCGAACAGGTCGAGCCGACCACCGACGCATCGGTGTATCTGGGTGACGAGCACATGCTCGACACGCTGGGAGTGAAACTGATCGCCGGGCGCAACTTCAACGCCTCCGATGTCGCCCGCATGGTCGAGCGCCAGGTGGTGATCCCGTCGACGGTGATCGTCACCAAGGCACTCGCCGACCATCTGTTTCCAGACGGCTCCGCACTGGGCAAGCCGATCTACTCGATGAGCTCTACGCCAAGCACGATTGTCGGCATTGTCGAGCGGATGCAGCGACAGGGCGTAACGAACTGGAACAAGCCCTATGCGTACGAATCGTTGTTGTGGCCGATGCGCCAGGACAGTGGTGGCCTCTACTACATAATTCGCGCCAAGCCGGGCCAGCTCGCTGCCGCCATGCGCGAAGCGCCGCAGGCGCTGTTGGCACAGAACCGCCTGCGCATCATCGACCCCAAGGACGGCGGCAGCTATGCGCAGATCCGCGAGCGCGTCTATGAGAGCGACCGCGGCATGGCGATCCTGATGGGCATCATCAGCGTCGTCTTGCTGGCAATCACCGCCGCAGGCATCGTCGGCCTCACCAGTTTCTGGGTCGGCCAGCGCCGCAAGCAGATCGGTGTGCGACGCGCGCTGGGCGCAAGGCGCAGCGACATCCTCGGCTACTTCCTCACTGAAAACCTGTTGATCGGCATTGGCGGCGTGGCGGTGGGCGCGGTGCTGGCGATCGGCATCAACTTGTGGATGGTCACCCAGTTCGAAATGGAGCGGTTGTCACTGGTCTATGTCGGCACCGGCGTGGTCCTGCTGCTGTTGCTGGGCCAGGGCGCAGTACTGGCACCGGCGGTGCGCGCGTCGAACGTGCCGCCGGTCGAAGCGACGCGTTCGGTTTGAGTTTTCTTCTTCCCGTTGGGGGAGAGGCCAAGTACGGGAGCGATGGACACATGTTCAGTTACTACCTTGAACTGGCGTTGCGCAGCCTGAAGCGCAGCCCCGGTCTTACCGCGCTGATGGTGCTGGCGATCGGCTTCGGCGTGGCTGCATCGATGACCACCTGGTCGGTGTTCCGCGCGGTGTCGGGCGACCCGATCCCGTGGAAGTCGTCGAAGCTGTTCGTGCCGCAGATCGACGCCTGGGGTCCGAGCGGACGCAGCGACAAGGACGATGGCGAGCCGGCGGATGCGATGACCTACATGGATGCGACCACGCTGATGGGGGCACATCGCGCCAAGCTGCAGTCGGCGATGTACCAGATCGCACCGTCGGTGGTACCGGCCCAGGCGGGCAGGCATCCGCTGAATGTCACTGGACATGCAGTCGCCAGCGAGTTCTTCCCCATGCTCGATGTGCCATTCCTGTACGGCAGCGGCTGGAGCGCACAGGACGATGCGCAACGATCGGCAGTGGCGGTGATCAGCAGCCGGCTCAACGAGAAGTTGTTCGGCGGCTCCAACAGCGTGGGCCAGACGTTGAACGTGGAGGGCAAGGATTACCGGATCGTCGGCGTGATGAACAACTGGAACCCGCAGCCGCGCTTCTACGACGTGGTCAACACCGGCGGCTTCAGCGAGAGCATCGAGGATGTCTTTCTTCCGTTCGAGCGCGCCATTGCGGTCAGCATCCCCAGTAACGGCAACACCAACTGCAATGCAGTACCGGCCGAGTCGGGCTTCGTCGGCCTGCAGCACTCCAGCTGCGTGTGGATTGCCTACATGGCGGAGCTGGATGACGCCGCGGCAGTCAGTATGTATCGCGATTACCTGACGGCCTACGCGCGCGATCAGCAGAAAGCCGGGCGCTTCGGCTGGGCGCCCAACATCCGCCTGCGCGATGTTCCGGCGTTTCTGGATCACGAGCAGGTCGTGCCCAGCGACACCAAGGTATCGCTGCTGGTCGCGCTCGGCCTGTTGCTGGTGTGCCTGGTCAACACGATCGGCCTGCTGCTGGCGAAGTTCTTGCGCCGCAGCGGCGAGATCGGCGTTCGGCGTGCGCTGGGCGCGCCGCGCAAGGCGATCTACGCGCAGTTCCTCACCGAAGCCGGCGTGGTCGGCCTTGCCGGCGGCGTGCTCGGGCTGCTGCTGACCGGGGCCGGCGTCGCCAGTGTCGGCTGGGTGCTGCCGAAGAGCATTTCCGACCTTGCCAGGCTCGACGTCTCGCTGCTCGTCATCACGCTGGCGGTGGCGGTGGTGGCGACCTTGCTGGCCGGGCTTTACCCCACTTTCCGTGCGTCACGCGTGCAGCCCGCGTGGCAGCTGAAGTCGAACTGAGGACAACGCCATGACCCTGCATCCTCTTGTTGCCGCACTGCGCAAGCACAAGGCCGGCGTGATCCTGATCGCCCTGCAGATCGCGCTCACGCTGGCGATCGTGTGCAACGCCGTGTTCATCATCGGCCAGCGCATCGAGCGGGTGGGTCGTGCCACCGGCATCGACGAAAGCGATCTGTTCCTGGTCAGCCAGCAATGGGTCGGTGCTCCCACGGGCGACGATGCCGGCAGCATCGACAAGCTCGATGCGATGCAGCGCGAAGACCTGGCCGCCCTGCGCGCCTTGCCGGATGTCCAGTCGGTGTCATCGATCAACTCGCTGCCATTGCTCAATTCGTCGTGGAACGGCGCGATCGACATCAAGCCCGATTCGAAGAAGGCGTTTGCCCGCACCACCTACTACTTCGGCGACGAGCAGATGTTCCCCACGCTCGGCCTGCATGTGATCGCCGGGCGCGCGTTCAATGCCTCCGATGTTACCCACCAGGGCTTCCGTGACCAGCGCGATCCCGACATCGCGATGCTGACCAAGCCGCTGGCCGACAAGCTGTTCCCGAAAGGCGATGCGGTGGGCAAGCCGGCCTATCTCAACGGCAGCGGCAAGCCGGTCACCGTGGTCGGCGTGGTCGAGCGCATGCAGGCGCCGGGGCTTTTCAACGGCGATGACACCGCCTTCAATTCGACACTGGCGCCGGTACGGCTGGATTCGAACTTCGCGCGCTACGCGATACGCGCCAAGCCCGGCCGACTGGAAGCGGCGATGCGAGCGGTGACGCCGGCGCTGTATGCGGTGAGCCCGATGCGCGTGCTTGACGACAACAGCGTCAAGTCGTTCGCGGATATCCGCCGCGACGCCTACGAGGCCGATCGCGGCATGGCGATATTGATGGGTGTGGTTGCGCTGATCCTGTTGTGTGTCACCGCGGCGGGCATCGTCGGCTTGACCAGTTTCTGGGTCGGCCAGCGGCATCGGCAGATCGGCGTGCGCCGCGCACTCGGCGCGCGCAAGGTCGACATCCTGCATCACTTCCAACTGGAAAACCTGATCATCGCCGGCACCGGCGTGGTGCTCGGCATTGCCATGGCAGTCGGCCTCAACATGTGGCTGATGACCCAGTACGAAATGACCCGCATCCCGGTGCTGTACGTGGCAGTGGGTGTGCTGGCGATGTTGGTGCTTGGCCAGGCGGCGGTATTCGTTCCGGCGCGGCGTGCCTCGAATGTGCCGCCGGTGGTGGCGACAAGGGCGGTGTGAGTTTTTACTCCCTCCCTTGCTTGCCGGGGAGGGTTGGGGAAGGGGGCTTTTGCTTCGGTGGAAGAGCACGCCTTCTCAACCTCCGCCTGAAAACAGGGGGAAGGGCATAAACAGGGAGCATGTGGAATGTTTGGCTATTACCTTGATCTGGCCTGGCGCAGCCTGCGGCGCAACAAGGCGCTCACCGCGCTGATGATCGTGGCGATCGCGCTGGGCATCGGCGCGAGCATGACCACGCTGACCGTGCTGCACGTGCTGTCCGGCGATCCGCTGCCGGACAAGAGCGCGCAGTTGTTCTATCCGCAGATCGACCCGCAGGACGCGGACGGCTATCACCAGGGCGATGATCCGCCGGCACAACTCACCTGGATCGATGGCATGAACCTGTTGCATGCGCATCGCGCCGATCGTCAGGCGTTGATGGCCGGCGGCGCGCTGCCGATTCAGCCTGCCGATAGCGCAATCGATCCGTTCTATGAGAATGCACGCTACACCACGGCGGACTTCTTCCCGATGTTCGAGGTGCCGTTCCTGTATGGCCACGCGTGGAATGCGGCGGACGACGAGGCACATGCACGGGTCGCGGTGATCTCGCGAGAGATGAACGACAAGCTGTTCGGCGGCAAGGACAGTACCGGCCAGACCCTGCGCATGAACGATGCGGCTTTCCGCATCGTCGGCGTGCTCGACAGCTGGCGTCCCTCGCCGCATTTCTACGATATCAATCTGGGCAACTATTCCGAGACCGAAGGTGTGTTCGTGCCGCTGACCACGTCGCGGGATGCAAAACTCGGCCGCAATGGATCGATGGACTGCTGGGGCAAAGGTGGCGGTGACGAGGATCATCTGGACACCGCGCCCTGCGTCTGGCTGCAATACTGGGTGGAGCTGGATACGCCGGCCAAGGCGGCCGACTACAAGACGTATCTGACGCATTACTCGGAAGAGCAGAAGGCGTTGGGCCGATTCGAGCGACCGCCCAACGCGCAATTGCGCGATCTGATGGGCTGGCTCGACTACAACAAGGTGGTGCCCAGCGATGTGCGCCTGCAGGTGTGGCTGGCGTTCGGCTTCCTGCTGGTGTGCCTGGTCAACACGGTGGGCCTGATGCTGGCCAAGTTCATGCGCCGCAGTGGCGAGCTGGGCGTACGCCGTGCACTGGGCGCCTCGCGTCGTTCGGTGTTCGCGCAATTGCTGGTCGAGGCGGGCATGGTCGGTCTCGCTGGTGGCATCGGCGGACTGCTGCTGGCGTCACTCGGGCTGTGGTTGGTGCGACATCAACCCTCCGACTATGCCGCGCTGGCGCATCTTGATCCGAAGATGCTGCTGGCCACTTTCCTGCTGGCCGTCGGTGCCAGCCTGATCGCTGGCCTGCTGCCGTCCTGGCGCGCCTGCCAGACCGCCCCTGCCTTGCAACTAAAGAGCAACTGACATGGAAATCCGTCCGATTCTCTCTTCGCTGCGGCGGCACAAGATCACCGCTTTGCTGCTGGTGCTGGAAATGGCGTTGACCTGCGCCATCGTGTGCAACGCGGTGTTCATGATCAATCAGCGGCTGCAGCGCATGCAGATGTCCAGTGGTATTGCCGAGCGCGAGCTGGTGGAGGTGCAGGTCGCCACCATCGGTCAAGTGCCGGATGCCAAGGCGCGCACTGCCAGCGACATCGCCTTGCTGCGCCAGATTCCTGGCGTGAAATCGGCCACGCTGGCAACACAACTGCCTTTCGCCAATAGTTCGTGGAACACGGGGATCATGCTTGCCCCCATGCAGAAGTCACCGACGCTCAACGCCACGACATATTACGGCGAAGGCCTCGCCGAAGTTCTTGGCACGCAACTCGCATCCGGGCGTTTTTTCAATGCGGATGATTACCGCGATCTCGGTACCGTGATGAAAGATCACAAGAGTGCGCCGGATACCGTCATCATCACCAACGCCCTGGCCGGACGACTGTGGCCGGGGGAGAACCCGCTGGGCAAGCTTATCTGGCTCGGTAAAGAGAATTCGGTACGCGTGGTCGGCGTGGTCAAGGCACTGATCCGGCCGTCGCTCGGCAATGGCGACGATACGGCGCAGTGGACGTTGATCCTGCCACTACGGGCCAGCCTCGACGAGGCGGCCGACTATGTGCTGCGCACTTCGCCCGAACAGCGCGACGAGGTGATCAAGGCTGCTGCGGCGGCGCTGCACAAGGCCGATCCGCACCGGGTACTCCTGGACAAGAAGACCATGCAGCAACTGCGCATGGACTTTTTCCGCAATGACCGTGCGATGGCCGGCTTGCTGGTTGGAGTGATCGTGGCACTGTTGGTGGTCACTGCGCTGGGCATCGTGGGGCTCGGCAGCTTTTGGGTGGCGCAACGGCGTCGGCAGATCGGCGTGCGCCGTGCGTTGGGGGCCACCCGCCGCAACATCCTCCGCTATTTCCAGACCGAGAATTTCCTGCTCGCCACGATCGGCATCGCGCTCGGCATGGTGCTGGCCTACGGCATCAACCTGTTCCTCATGACCAAGTACGAACTACCGCGATTGCCTGCGGAGTATTTCCCGATCGGTGCCATCGCACTGTGGCTGATCGGGCAGCTCGCCGTGCTCGGCCCGGCGATGCGCGCGTCGGCGGTGCCGCCGGTGGTGGCGACGAGGTCGGTGTGATGCAAATCGACAGCGAGGGACGAGAGACGAGTGGCGAGGGCGTCGACAACGCGCTTCCGGGAAGTCGCGCGCTGTTGCCGGCGTGTGCCCTCGCTACTCGTCTCTCATCCCTTGGCGGCCCTCATCCAATCGCGAGTACTTGACCCATGTTTGCCTACTACCTCGATCTCGCATTGCGCAGTCTCAAACGCAACAAGGTGCTCACCACGCTGATGATTCTTGCGCTCGCGCTTGGCATCGGCGCGACGATCACCACGCTGACCGTGCTGCGGCTGCTGTCCGGCGATCCGCTGCCGCAGAAGAGTTCGCAGCTGTTCTATCCGCAGATGGACCCGAACTCGAAGGATGGCTACGTCGCCGGAGAAACCAAGCCGACGCCGACGATGACCTATCCCGATGCGATGAACCTGCTGCATGCGCACAAGGCCACGCGGCAGGCGGTGATGGCGCTGGGCCAGGCCAAGATCATGCCGCTGCAGGCCAACGGCCATGCCTTTTTCAGTGACACAGTGATGACCACCTCGGATTTCTTCGCGATGTTCGACGCGCCGTTCCAGTACGGCGGCGGCTGGACTGCGGATGACGACGAAGGCGGTGCAGACCTGGTGGTGATCGCCGGCTTCCTCAACGACAAGCTGTTCGGCGGTGCCAACAGCGTGGGCAAGGTCCTGCACATCAACGACCACGATTTCCGCATTGTCGGCGTGTTGAAGGCGTGGGCACCGCAACCGCGCTTCTACGCACAGGATCTGGGCGGACGCAGCTATGGCGACGGCGATGCAGTGTTCCTGCCGCTGAAGTCCGCACGCGCCGTGAAGATGGGGCCGGGCGACACCGAGTGCTATGCCGCGGTGGCCGACATCAACAATCTGGAGACCGCGCCGTGCATGTGGTTAGGCATGTGGGTGGAACTGAACAGTGACGCCGCTGTTGCCAGCTACAAGGAATACCTCGCCAACTATGCGAAGCAGCAGGTGACGCTGGGGCGCTTCCAGCGTTCGGAAACCAGCCTGCTGGACCTGATGGGATGGCTGCGCGACCAGCAGGTAGTACCGGACGACGTGCGCCTGCAGGCCGGGCTGGCGTTCGGTTTCCTGCTGATCTGCGTGGTGAATACGGTGGGCCTGCTGCTCGCCAAGTGCCTGCGCCGTTCGCAGGAGATCGGCGTGCGCCGCGCGCTCGGTGCGACGCGCCGCGAGATCTTTGCGCAGTTCATGGTCGAGGCCGTCATCGTCGGCGTGGCCGGCGGGGTGCTCGGCCTGCTGTTTGCCGAGCTGGGCTTGTTCGGTATCCGTCACCAGCCCGCCGAATACGCCAGCCTCGCGCATCTCGATCTGGGGATGTTCCTCTTCACTTTTGTCGTGGCCATCGCAGCCAGCCTCATCGCCGGCATCCTGCCTGCGTGGCGCGCCTGCGTGCTGGCACCGGCGCCGCAACTGAAGGCCGCCTGAGATGATCATGGAAATCCGCCCCATTTTCGCCAGCCTGCGCAAGCACCGTATCCCGGCGATCCTGATCGTGCTGGAGATCGCGCTGGCCTGCGCTGTGCTGTGCAATGCCGTGTTCATGATCAGCCAACGCGTGGCGGATATTCATCTGCCCAACGCCATCGACGAACAGGGCATCGTGGCTGTTCGCCTCGACGGCACCGACGATAAGCTTGCCGGCAGCGATATACCGCGCAACCTGGCAGCGCTGCGCGGTATTGCCGGTGTACAGTCGGTCGCTGTCACCAGCACGCTGCCGCTGAGCCACAACAACTGGGGCTGGAGTTTCGGCCTCAAGCCGGATTCGGTGGTCACCGACCAGACGAATACCAATGTGTCGCTGCTTTTCATCAGCGAAGGTGGTGACAAGGCGCTGGGCCTGCAGCTGTTGCAAGGGCGTTTCTTCAACAGTGACGAATATGCCAACAGCGCGTTCGGCAGCGCGCCGTTGCCGGAAACCCACGTGGTGGTGGTCACCCGCAACCTTGCCGAGAAGCTGTGGCCCGGACAACCCGCAGTAGGCAAGACGCTGTATTCGATGCCGCACTACTACACCGTCGTCGGCGTGATTGCCGATGTCCTGCGCCCATACGTCAGCAGCCAGAGTTCGAGGAATTACTACACGACGTATTACCCGCTGAGTGCAGGCGGGTCCAAGGGTTACCTGAGTCGCTACATTCTGCGCGGCGCGCCACAGGACCGTGACCGCATCCTGCACGAGGCCGAGCAGAAGCTGGGTCAGCTCAACCCCGCTGCCGTGGCCAAGGGCCAGACCTACAGCGATATCCGCACACAGTTTTTCGCCGACATGAGCAGCATGGCCTGGATGCTGGTGCTGGTGTGCGTGGTGATGCTGGCGGTAACCGCGTTCGGCATCGTCGGCCTCACCAGTTTCTGGGTGAGCCAGCGACGCCGGCAGATCGGCGTGCGGCGTGCGGTGGGTGCCACGCGCGGCCACATCATGCAGTACTTCCAGACCGAGAACTTCCTGCTCAGCACGGCCGGCGTGGTGATCGGCATGGGCCTGGCCTACGGCATCAACCTCTACCTGATGCAGCACTACGAAATGTCGCGCATGCCCTGGTACTACCTGCCGGGCGGTGCGATCGGACTGTGGCTGATCGGCCAGGTCGCCGTGCTCGGTCCGGCGCTGCGTGCCGCGGCGGTGCCGCCGGTGGTGGCGACGCGGGCGGCGTGACGCTTTTTACTTCCTCCCCCTGCGTTGCAGGGGGAGGGGACAATCATGGAGCAGGACGAATGTTTGGTTACTACCTCGATTTGGCAATACGCAGCCTCAAGCGCAACAAGGTGCTGACCGCGCTGATGGTGATCGCGATTGCGGTCGGCATCGGCGCGAGCATGACCACGTTGACGGTGATGCACCTGTTGTCGGGCGATCCGGTGCCCACCCGCAGCGGCACGCTGTTCTATCCGCAGGTCGATCCGTCGCCATTGCCGGACCCGGAACACATCCACAAGCCGTGGGACGTGATGGACTACCGCTCGGCGACGGATCTGTGGAATGCCCATCGCGCGGATCGCCAGGCGCTGGTGGCCAGCAGCGCGCTGCGGCTCACCGCGCCCGAGGTCAACCAGCCGCCGCTGATGGCGCAGATGCTCTCGACCACGTCGGACTTCTTTCCGATGTTCGATGTGCCGTTCCAGTTCGGTGGCAGCTGGCAACCACAAGACGATCAGCGCCGCGCACGCGTGGCGGTGATTTCGTCCGATCTCAACATCAAGTTGTTTGCTGGCGCCAACAGCGTGGGCCGCACCCTGCGATTGAAGGACAGCGACGTGCGCATCGTCGGTGTGCTGGCGCCGTGGCGGCCGTCGCCGCAGTTCTACGACGTCAGGGGCGGACGTTTCAGCAACGGCAACACGTCCGGTTTCTATAGCAAGCCCGAGGATGTGTTCGTGCCGTTTTCCAGTTCGCTGGAAATCAATGCCGGCGGGATCCAGTGGTTCACCTGTTGGAGTTCTCCCGATCCGAACGTAAAGATCGAAGATTCGCCCTGCCTGTGGGTCGCGCTGTGGGTGCAGCTCGACAGCGCGGCCAAGGTCGACGATTACCGGCACTTCATCGCCGACTATGCCGCGCAGCAGAAATCGCTGGGCCGCATCACCCGCGCCGACAACACGATGCTGTGCAGCCTGATGCAATGGCTTGATTTCAACCAGGTGGTGCCCAGCGACGTGCGCCTGCAGACCTGGCTCGCCTTTGCGTTCCTACTGATCTGCCTGTTCAACACGGTCGGCCTGCTGCTGGCCAAGTTCCTGCGGCGCACGGGCGAGATCGGCGTACGTCGTGCACTGGGCGCGACGCGTGGTGCAGTGCTTGAGCAGTGTCTGGTCGAAGCCGGCCTGATCGGCCTGCTCGGCGGCGTCGGTGGCTGGCTGCTGACATTGCTCGGGTTGGCGCTGATCCGCCGGCAACCAGTGGAATACGCCGATCTGTTGCACCTGGATACCGCGATGTTCCTGCTGACTTTCGCCTTGGCCATCGCTGCCAGCCTGCTGGCGGGCATGGTGCCTGCCTGGCGCGCCAGTCGGGTGGCACTCGGCCTGCAACTGAAGACGCTCTGAGGAAACATGACATGCAGATTCAACCCATCCTTGCAGCGCTCCGTCGCCATCGGCTCGCCACCATCCTGATTGCGCTGGAGATCGCACTGGCATGCGCGGTGCTGTGCAACGCGTGCTTCCTGATCGCCAACCGTGTCGGGCTGACGCACGTCGACAGCGGTGTGGACGAAGCCTCGCTGGCGACCATCAAACTCACCGGTTACGACGACGCCAAGGCAAGCGATCTCAATGCGCGAGTCACCTCCGGCCTGCGCGCAATTCCCAGCATGCAGTCGGTCAGCGTGATCAACCAGGTGCCGTTTGGCGAAAATATCGCCAATGCTGGCATCACACTGGACCGTGCCGGCCAGCAATTCGGCGGCGTGGTCGACTTCTACATGGCAGGTCCCGGCAGCTTCAAGGACCTGGGTTTACACTTGGTGGCCGGGCGTGCGCCGCAGCCGGATGACTACCAGCCGTTGTCCGATATTTTTCCGTTGAGCTCCAACGTCGTGGTGAGCCGCACGCTGGCCGAGCATCTGTGGCCGGGTGTCGATCCGTTGGGCAAGGAATTCTGGTGCGACAAATTCCATTTCCGTGTCACTGGTGTGGTGGCGCACATGGTGCGCCCGGGTGCCGGTGAAGGCGGGCCAAGCACCATCGAGTGGTCGGTGTTCACGCCAGCGCAGCCGGGCCCGCAACTTTCGGGCCGGTACTTGTTGCGCGCCGATCCGTCGCAACTGCCGCGCGTGCTGCGCGACGCACGGGCCGCGATCGCCACGGTGGCACCCGATGCGGTGGTCGATCAGCTGCAAAGCCAGACCATCACCGATCTGCGCGAACGCTATTTCCGCCAGGATCGGGTCATGGCCGGGATGCTGCTCGGGGTGATCGTCGCGCTGCTGCTGGTGACCGCGCTGGGCATCGTCGGCCTCGCCAGTTTCTGGGTGGCGCAGCGGCGACGGCAGATCGGCATTCGCCGCGCGATCGGTGCGCGCAAGATCGACATCCTCCACTACTTCCAGGTCGAGAATTTCCTGATCGTCAGCTTCGGCATCGTGCTCGGCATGCTGCTGGCCTACGCGCTGAACCTGCTGCTGATGACGCAGTACGAACTGCCGCGCCTGCCGCTGTACTACCTGCCGGTCGGTGCCTTGATGCTGTGGCTGCTCGGCCAGCTCGCGGTGCTCGGGCCCGCCCTGCGTGCGGCGGCGGTGCCGCCGGTGGTGGCGACGCGGTCGGTGTGATGATGGTTTCCGACATTCTCCATTCGATTCGATGCCGTCATTCCTGCGAAAGCGGGAATCCACCTTGCGCGAATCCCCGCGTGGGCGGCGGCACCGAATCCGCTTTGTGTGGCATGGCGCCGTGGCCCAGCAGTGAACAGAGCCTATGGATTCCCGCTTTCGCGGGAATGAGGGCAAATAGAAAGCCCGCGAATTGACTGCACGGAATATCTGCCATGTTTACCTATTACCTCGACCTCGCGCTGCGCAGCCTGAAGCGCAACAAGGTGCTTACCGCGCTGATGGTGCTGGCGATCGGGCTGGGCATCGGCGCCTGCATCACTACGCTGACGGTGTTGCATCTGCTGTCCGGCGATCCGCTGCCGGGCAAGAGCGCGCAGCTGTTCTATCCGCAGATCATGCCGGATACGCGCTCCAAGACCGAACCGGAAGGCGAGTACACCTACATCGACGCGACCAACCTGTTGCGCGAGCATCGGGCCGACCGCCAGGCCATCGTGGTGAGTGCCAGCATCAAGGTATTCGGGCCACAGGCGGGTGCGCGGCCGATGCCGCTGTCCACCGTCGCGACAAGCAACGAGTTTTTCCCGATGTTCGATGTGCCGTTCCTGTACGGCGCGGGCTGGACACAGGCGGATGACGACGGGCGCGCTCGCGTGGCGGTGATCTCCAGGGCGCTCAACGACAAGCTGTTCGGTAGTGCATCAGGGGTGGGACGCAGCATCCGGCTGGACCAGTGGGATTTCCGCATCGTCGGCGTGCTCAATGCGTGGCGTCCGGCGCCGCGTTACTACGATCTGTACGGGCAAGGCGCTTTCGCCAGCGGCGACGACGTGTTTATTCCATTCTCCACCTCGCGCGATCTGGCCCAACTGTACATCGTCGGTAGCGGCATGGATTGCTGGGGCACGCTCACCGATCCAGTGCACCTGGAAAACCAACCCTGCGTGTGGTTGCAGTATTGGGCAGAGCTGGATACGCCGGCGAAGGCAGCAGCCTACCGCGACTATCTCGTGCACTACTCGGAACAGCAGAAGGCGCTGGGCCGCTTCCAGTTCAAGGGGCAGCCGCTCACCGCATTGCCGGATCTGATGCAGTGGCTGGACAAGAACGGTGTCGTGCCCAGCGACGTGCGCCTGCAGACCTGGGTTGCTTTCGGTTTCCTCGTGGTCTGCCTGATCAACACGGTGGGCTTGCTGTTGGCGAAATTCCTGCGACGCGCTGGTGAAATCGGCGTACGCCGTGCGCTGGGTGCGTCGCGACGCGCGGTGTTCGCGCAGCTGCTGACCGAGGCGGGGCTGGTCGGTTTGTGCGGGGGCGCACTCGGACTGGTGCTGGCGCTGGCCGGTTTGTGGGCGGTGCGGCAACAGCCGGCACCGTATGCGGAACTGGCCCATCTCGACCTGCGCATGTTCCTGGTCACGTTCGTTCTGGCGGTGCTGGCCAGTGTGCTGGCTGGATTGTTGCCCGCATGGCGTGCCTGCCGGATCGCGCCCGGCCTGCAATTGAAGAGCAACTGACATGAGTATCCGACCGATTCTCGCCGCACTACGCAAACACAAGCTGGCTACCGGCCTGCTGGCACTGGAGATCGCCGTGGCTTGCGCGATCCTGTGCAATGCGGTGTTCCTGATCCGCGATCGGCTGGCGCAGATGCAGGTGAACACCGGCATCGCCGAAAACGAACTGGTGTGGTTCAGTACCGACGGCACCTCCGGTGATGCCGCCACCCCCATCGTTGAACGCAATCTCGCCGCGCTGAAAGGCCTGGCCGAGGTGAAAGCGGTCGCGGTGGTGAAGTCGTTGCCGCTGTCGAACAACGACATGAACTTCAATGCCACGATGGACGAAGCAGGCAAGGTCAGTACGCCGAACATGCAGATGCTGATCGGCACGTCCGGCTACCTGCAAACGCTGGGCCTGAAGCTGGTTGCGGGCCGCGACTTCAGCGCCGACGATTACGCGGGCATCGACGCGTGGCAGCCGCAGTCGTCGTCGATGATCGTCACGCGCGCCCTCGCCGACCGGCTGTGGCCGGGAAAACCGGCGTTGGGACAGGGTTTCTACGTGGACAAGAAACGCTACCAGGTGATCGGCGTGGTCGATCACCTGGTGCGCGGCGAGCTTCGCGGCACTGCTTCGGAATACGTGGCGCTGTGTGCGGCGCGGCCCAGTGAAAACCTTTCAAGCCTCTACGTGTTGCGGGTCGACCCGGCCGCGCGCGACCGGCTGGTGCGCGAGGGCGGTGACCTGCTGATCCGGCTCAACCCGGACATGCTGATCTCGCAACAGGGTACCTATGCCGAGCTGCGCAGCAGTTATTTCGCCAGCGACCGCGCACTGGCGTGGCTGCTCGGGGTGGTCTGCGTCGCCCTACTGGTGGTAACCGCATTGGGCATTGCCGGGCTGGCCAGTTTCTGGGTGGCGCAGCGACGCCGGCAGATCGGCATCCGCCGCGCGATCGGCGCGACGCGTGGCGACATCCTGCGCTACTTCCAGGCCGAGAATTTCCTGATCGTCACGCTGGGGATCGTGCTGGGCATGGCGCTGGCGTACGCGATCAACCTGCTGCTGATGGAGCACTACGAAGTGTCGCGACTGCCGTGGACTTACTTGCCCATTGGCGCCTTGGTGCTCTGGCTGATCGGACAGCTCGCGGTGCTCGGGCCAGCGTTGCGCGCCGCGGCGGTGCCGCCGGTGGTGGCGACGCGGTCGGTGTGAGGTTTTGCACGCGGGGGAAGGGACAACTATGGAGTACGTGGAATGTTTGGTTACTACCTCGATCTCGCGCTGCGCAGCCTGAAGCGCAACAAGGTGCTCACGGCGTTGATGGTGCTGTGCGTTGGGCTGGGCATCGGCGCCAGCATGACGATGATCACCGTGTTGCACGTGATGACCGCCGACCCGCTGCCGGACATGAGCACGCGGCTGTTCTATCCGCAGATCGATCCGCAGGATATGGAAGGCTATAACAAAGACGCTGATCCGCCGAAGCAGATGACCTGGACCGACGCGATGAACCTGCTGCATGCGCGCCGCGGCACGCGGCAGGTGGCGATGAGCGGCGGCCAGGTGACGGTG
>DASWOQ010000047.1:0-53151 GCA_036398675.1 Rhodanobacter sp.
ATCTCAGCGACGCGGCGTATAAATCCGTCGTGTCGCACAGGGCTGAAATGAGCTGGGGTTTCGTTCGGAAGGCTGCTGTACTGGCTTTGCGCAAAAGACGGCAGGGCCAGCGTGCCCACGAAAGCCAGGGTAAGGCCGGTGATCAGGGTTCGGATGGTTGGAAGCATCAGTAAAGCCTTTGCATCGAGTGGCGAAGCATGCCAATGCCTCGCTTGGTCAGGTTGCCCCGCGACCCTGACGGATCACGGGGCATGCCTACGTCAGAAGTCGTAGGAGGCTCCGAAACGGACGTAGCGGGGCATGGTGTAGTCGATGACACGATCGTAGTCGTCGCTCACCGCGGCACTGTTGCCGTAGCCAGGACTGACCTGCAGCGGCCGCTGCTGGTTGAACAGGTTGTACACCATCACATTGAAGGCTAGCTTGTGGTCGGCCCAGTCCGGGCGGTATTCGATGCTGCCCGTGACGATCTCCTGCCACGGGTTGCGCCCCGCCTTGCCCGGAGGCGATGGCTGGCCGCCGCAATAGTGGTAGTTGCTGCCATAGCCGACCGCGTCGACCTGCTGCGCCCCGAAGAAGCCGAGGCATTCCTTGGGCAGGCCGGAGAGGACGGAGATATTGGCCGACACCATCCATTCCGGTGCGATCTGGTAGGAACCATAGAGCTTCAGCGCGTGCCGTCGATCGTTGCCCTGGTCGCCGTTGGCGTACACCATCAGCTGGTAGTAATCCCAATCGCGCGTGGCCGACACGTTCGACTGGCCGGTATACGAGGTCACCTGGCCTTCGGTGTTGCCGTAGCTGTGCGACCACACATAGTCGATCTTGCCCGACCACTTGCCGTCGAACGGGTGCTCCAGGTAGGCCTCGAGCCCGTCGTAGTTGCGCTTGAGATGGGGGAAGTTGAAGTCACTGTTGGTGACCGTCACCGCCGTGTAGCCGCCCGCGGCGTTGGCTAGGTCGTAGGTGTTGGCGCGACCGGGGTTGGACAGGTAGCACGAACCGATCGTCAGCGCGGAGATGTCCGCTCCCTGTGCCTGCGCCGCTCGGGCGATCGCGCCGTTGTCGCACACGTCGTCGAGCGCGTTGCGCAGGTGGCGCACGGTGCCCTTCATGCCCCACAGCCATTCCGCGTTGATCTGCTGGTCGAAGCCGAGGATGAACTCGTCCTGATACTCGGACTTGATGTTCTGCGCGCTCACGGTCTTCGGGTCTGGTGGCTGGCCGTACTCGCCGTTGGACGACACGGCGCCGCCGGTGGAGGATTTGAGGTAAGTCACCCCGGTGGGCATGCCGTCGGCGTCGATGCCGGTATAGGTGAAATACTGGTTGGTGGCGATCGAGCCGGCCGCCGTGCGCAGCGCGACGCTGGTCGGCATGGCCAGGTAGTAGCGTCCGGCATTGCCGTAGATCTTCAGCGAGGAATCGCCGTTCACGTCCCAGGAAAAGCCCAGGCGCGGCGCCCACTGCGGCTTGGCCAGGCGCAGGTAGGGCACGCCGACGGGATTGTAGTTGGTGAACTGGTCGTTGCGGATGCCCAGTTGCAACATCAGCCGGTCGGTGGCCTGCCAATGATCTTCCACGTACTGCGCACGCTGCTTCACCCGCACCGAGGCCGAGTTCGAATAGTGGCGGATGTAGCCGTAATAGCCGGTGCTGCCGCCGGGATAGTTGCCGGGTGCGTCGACGAAGGGTGACTCGCTGATATCCTGGTCGGGTACGCCCTTGGCGTACCACAACTCGTAGCCGCTGCCGATGCTCGCGCCGTCGTCGATGTCGTGCGAATCCTGGTTGTCGATGCCGGCGGTGATCGAGTGGGTGCCGATCTTGTAGGTCAGGTCCAGCCGCAGGTTGCGGTTGGTCGATCGGTGATCGGGATTGTTCACGACGTCGATGGTCTGTCCGTTGGAGCGGTAATCGGTGCCGACGTAGGCTGGATTCTCGAAGTTCGCGCTGCGGATGATCGGGCCGTCCACGTTGGAACCGGGCTCCTCGCTGTAGTAGGTCATGCGCGATTTGCCGTACATCGCCGTGAGCGACAGGTCGTCGGTGATGTAGCTGGTGTACTTGGCGACGTAGATGTCGGCGCTGGTCTTGGTGGTCGTGTCATCGTTGACGAAGGCGCCGGTGCGGGTGGTGTTGTAGTCGTACTCCGAGCCGCTGTCACGATGGGTCTGCGAAACGCCGGTCAGCTCCAGAATGTTGGAGTCGTTGATATTCCAGTCCAACTTCAGGTAGCCCTTGGGATCCTTGTAGGTATAGCGATCGTTGAGCGTCGGTTGCACCGTGACGTCGCTGACGTTGTTCCCTTGCTGCCGTTCGGCCTCGACGGCGGCGAACACGTATAGCCGGTCCTTGATCAACGGCCCGCCGGCGTAGGCATCGACCGTGGTCGTCCAGGACCTGTCCTGTTCATTGCGCTGGAAGATCGTGCCGGCCTTGCCGCCGTTGACGTAGTAGGTATCACGCTGGCCTTCCTGCGCGAAGGCCGGCTGCCACAGCACCTGCGCGCCGAAGTGCCACTCGTTGGTGCCGCTCTTGCCGACCTGGCTGATCACGCCACCATCGGAACGGCCATAGGCTGCCGAATAGCCGCCATTCAACACCTCCTCCTGCTCGACTGCACCGTAGGGCAGCGTGATGCCGCCGAAGCCGCTCAACGGGTCGGTCGTGTTGAAGCCGTTGATGTAGTAGGCGTTCTCCGTCGCCGACGAACCGCTGAAGGACACCAGCGTGTTGCCCATGGCGCCTTTGAAGTAGGTGCTGGCGGGCAGGGCGCCCGGTGCCAGCAGTGCGACGGCCTCGGCCGTGCGCGCCAACGGCAGCCTCGCCATCTGAGCCGCGGTGATGATGGTGCTCGAGCCGGTGGAGGTAACGTCGATGGGGGGTATGGCATTGGCAGTCACCGAGACGCTGCCGAGCTGTTTCGCGCTGGCAGCCTCGGCGTTTTCGGATACCGTGGAGGTGAAAGACACATCGGTAGCCACGCCCACGCGCAGCGTTACGTTATCGCGTGTGTTGACCGCCTTGCCATCCTGGCGCAGCGTGACCGTATAGGTGGCCAGTGGCAGCGATACGGCGCTGTAGTGGCCGCGACTGTCGACCGGCACCTCGCGGCTGACGCCGTTGCTGCCTTCGATCAGGACGGTTTCGCCCGCAGTGACGGGGGCCTGGCCGACGATCGCGCCGGACGTGGATTGGGCGTGGACGCCGCCGGCAAGAACCGTGGCCAGGGCCAGGGTGAGCACCGAGCGCTTGAGGATGGTGGTATGGCGATTCATGAGTTGCACTCCAGGGCGACAAGGGAAGAAAACGGAGAAAGAACTGCCAGGGGTTTAGATCGATACAAATTCCAGAAAACAAAAAACAGCGCCCGGCATTTCCGGGTCAGTTCCCACAACAGCGCGGCCACCGGTGCAGTGATTCCCGTGGTCGCGTTGCCGCCGGTCCTCGGCGTTGCAGTCGATTTGGCTTGGGCATCCATGGCGGTCATGCGGGTTCTCCATGATTTGCTGCAGGCGGCTTTCCAGAGGGCACTTCTGGCAGCCTCCCGCCACTTTTGATACGGCGGGTGCCTTCGGTGAAATGAATGGTCTGGCTGTTGTCCTTGAGCGCGATGCCGGTGGCGCCGATGCGGCGAGCCTCCGTCATCAGGTAGCTCAGCGTGCGTGCGGCGTCGGCTGCGCCGGTGCCGGCGGGACGGATGTTGGAGATGCAGTTGCGTTCGGCGTCGGTGCAGCCGACGTGCGGTCGCCAGGTCAGGTAGATGCCGAGGCTGTCGGTGGCGCTGAGTCCGGGACGCTCGCCGATCAGCATCACCACCATCGTCGCCCCCAGGATCGCGCCGACCTGATCGCCCACCGCCACGCGCGCCTGCCGGACGATCGCCACCGGGCCGATGCGCTGGCCATCGAGCAGGGGCAGCAGTGCTTCGATCACAGGCAGCGCGTGACAGTTGGCGGCGGTCGAGGACAGCCCGTCGGCGATGACCAGGGCGACGTCGCAGCCGTCCATGCCGGCGTCATGGCTCCACGCCTGCAGCCGTCCGAGGCTTTGCGTGTCCAGCCGGCGACCCAGGTCGGGCCGCTTCAGGTATTCGGCGCGGTTCGCCGCGGCGCTGTGCAGTTCGAGCGATGGCAGTTGCAGTGCGCGCAGGCGGTAATGCAGCGCATCGCTGTCCAGCGGCGCGTGCACCGCATCGCGCGCCTGCGCGTGCGCCAGCTCGAACTGCAGCAGCGGCGCGGTCGGCATGCTGTTGCCGCTGCGCCCCAGCGCGATGCGCGCCTGCGTGAAACGGCGCAGCTCGCTCCATGCATGTGGCTGCACCGGGCGGGCGGACTCGTCCGCTTTTTCAGCAGGCGTCTGGATGGCATCCGTCATGGCGCCTCCCGTCCATCCAGCGTGATCGGCAGGTACGGCAGATCGGCTTCCGCGTGCATCAGCCTGCCACGTGCATCGGTGATCTGCATGCGCTCCAGCCACGCTTCGAATTCCGGCGCACGGCGCAGGCCGAACAGTTCGCGGATGTAAAGCGCATCGTGGAACGAGGTGCTCTGGTAATTGAGCATGATGTCGTCCGCGCCCGGAACGCCCATGATGAAATTGACCCCGGCCGCGGCGAGCAGGGTGAGCAGGTTGTCCATGTCGTTCTGGTCGGCTTCGGCATGGTTGGTGTAGCAAATGTCGCAACCCATCGGCACGCCGAGCAGCTTGCCGCAGAAGTGGTCTTCCAGGCCCGCGCGGATGATCTGGCGGCCGTCGTAGAGATATTCCGGACCGATGAAACCGACCACGGTATTCACCAGCAGAGGGTCGAACGCCCGCGCCACCGCATAGGCACGCGCCTCGCACGTCTGCTGGTCGACGCCATGGTGCGCATCGGCGGAAAGGGCGCTGCCCTGGCCCGTCTCGAAATACATCAGGCTCTGACCGACCGTGCCGCGCTTGAGCGAAAGCCCGGCTTCGCGGCCTTGCTGCAGCAGCGACAGCGTCACGCCAAAACTGGCGTTGGCCTTTTCGGTGCCGGCAATCGACTGGAACACCAGATCGACGGGCGCGCCTTTTTCGATCGCGTCGATGGTGCTGGTGATATGCGTGAGTACGCACGACTGCATGGGCACGTCATAGCGCTGACGGAAGTCGTCCATCAGCGAGAGCAGGCGATGCAGCGTGGTGACGCCATCGGTGGCCGGGTTGATACCGATCACCGCGTCGCCGCAGCCGTACATCAGTCCGTCGAGCATCGAGGCGGCGATGCCCTGCACGTCATCGGTCGGATGGTTGGGTTGCAGCCGGACGGACAGATGCCCAGGCAGGCCCACGGTGGTACGGAACGCCGTGACCACGGGACGCTTTCTCGCCACCGCGATGAGATCCTGGTTGCGCATCAGCTTCGAAACCGCGGCGGCCATTTCCGGCGTCACGCCATCGGTGACGTTCGTGAGGGCGCGCGTATCGGTGTGCTCATCGAGCAGCCAGTCGCGGAATTCGCCGACCGTGAGATGGGCGATCGGTGCAAATGCCGTGGACGAATGACTGTCGATGATCAGCCGGGTGACTTCGTCGCTCTCGTAGGGGATCACCGCCTGATCGATGAAGGTGCGCAAGGGCAGGTCGGCCAGCGCCATCTTCGCGGCGACGCGTTCTTCCTCGCTGCTCGCGCCGATGCCGGCGAGCTGGTCGCCGGAGCGCTGCGGCGTGGCCCTGGCCAACAGGCTGCGCAGATCGTCGAAACGATAGCGGCGCTGGCCCACCGTGCTGGCGTAGCTCATGGCAGCAGCTCCGTGCGGCGGACGTCACGCATACTCCACCTTCCCGACGAGCTTGCCGATGGCCTTCATCGCCGCGATCTTCGATGCGCGCTTGTCCGTCACCAGCACATCGATGCGGCCCGTATCGCAATAGCCCACGCGGCTGCGCACGCCGACCTTGGAGTGGTCGGCCGCGATGATGGTGCGCCGTGCGTGGAAACTCATCGCGCGCGCCACTTCGGCCTCGTCCATCACGAAACTGCTGGCGCCGACGGCGGCATCCACGCCGACCGGCGAGAGAATGGCCAGGTGCGCCTGGTAACGCCCGATCTCCGCGATGGTGCCGGCGCCGTAGGTCGAAGCCAGCTCGCCTTCGAAGCGCCCGCCGAGCAATTGCACCTGGTTGCCGTTGGCGCCGCCGTTTCCGCCGGCGATCTTGCCGGCGACATCGACCGAGTTGGTGATGATGGTCAAGCCGCGGAGACTGGCCAGTGCTTCGGCGATCAGCGACATGGTGCTGCCGGCGTCCATGAAGATCGTCTGGCCGCTTTCCACCAGGGCGGCGACCTTCTTGGCGATCGCGCGCTTCTCCTTGACGCGGGTCGTCGCGCGTACGCCGATGGGTGCCTCGCTGCCCGCCAGCACCGCGCCGCCGTGCACGCGCAGGATTTCCCCCTTGGCCTCCATTTCCAGCAGGTCCCGGCGAATGGTTTCGCGCGAGACACCAAGGTCGCTGGTTATCCGTTCGACCGAAACCTGGCCGAAGGTTTTCAGCATCCCGCGGATGCGCTGGTAGCGTTCCTCATGCCACATGCTGCTGTCTCCCTTGCAGATGAATGCTCACGCGCGTTGCGACCAGGCGCATCAGCGCAAGCGCCGCGGCGACGACGACCACGATGCAGGTCGAGTACGCGGCCGCCTGCGAGACGAAGCCGTTTTCGTTGAGCTGCATGACCGAAACCGACGCCAGGCTGAGGTCCGGAGTGATCAGGAAAATGACCGCCGACAGCGTCACCATCGACTGCATGAAAAGAAGAAAGAACACCGAGACGATGGCCGGTGCCGCGAACGGCAGCACCACGTCGCGGACCGAGTGCAGGACACGGCCTCCCAGGCACGACACGGCGTCTTCGAGCGCGCCCGGCACGCTGCGCAGGCCCGTCGACATGGTGAGGAAGCCCTGGGTGTGGAAGTGGTAGAAGTTGCACAGCGCCACGATGGCGATGCTTCCATACAGCCATTGCGACAGCGGTCCGCTGTTGAAGGCCATCACGTAGGCAATGCCGACGATCATGCCGGGTACGGCGGCGGGCAGGGTGGCGGCGACATAGAGCGGTCGTGCCAGCGCCGACGGCAGCCGGCGCACGCCCAGTGCCAGCATGAACAGCAGCAGCGTGCCGAACACGGCGACGATGATCGATACCTTCAGCGAGGTGACGACCGGCCCGTAACCGTCGGGCAGGTCGGTGTGATAGTGCGCCAGCGTCAGGCCGAGTCGATACGGCCACAGTTTGACGAAGCTGGCGTAGACCACTGTGGCGATGGTGGCCACCAGCGGCAACAGCAGCAGCGCGGAGATCACCGAAAGGCCGGTATCGCGAAGTCGATCCGGTGCCGCTTCGAACGGCAGGGCGTGTTCCGAGCCGCCGTCGCGATGCTTCGATGCCACGCGTTCGAGGCAGACCGAGAGGATCGCCGGCAGCAGAAGAATCATGCCGATGGTGGCGCCCATGCCGAAGTCCATCTGGCCCGACACCTGGTCGTAGATTTCCGTGGCCAGCACCTGATAGGAACCGCCGACGACGATGGCGTTGCCGAAATCGGTGATGGTGATGGTGAACACCACGAAGCCTGCCGACAGCAGGCCGAACTTCGCCTGCGGCAGGGTGATGTCGACGAACTGCCGCCACGCCGACGCACCCATGGTTTCGGCGGCGTCGTAATAGCGGCGATCCGTCCGCGCCAATGCCACCGAGATGATGAATACCGCCTGCGGAAGCGCGTAGCAGAAATTCGCGATCAGCAGGCCGCTGAAACCGTAGATATCCGTATTCAGGCCGGTCCACTGATGGATCAATCCGTTGCGCCCGAGCAGGAAGATCAGGCCCAGGCCCTGCATCAGCGAGGGCGCCAGCATCGGCAGCAGCAGCGCGCCGCGGATCAACTGCTTGCCCGGCACGCGCGACCGGTGCAGCGCCATCGCTATCGTCAACCCGGCCAGCACGACGGCGACGGTGGTGGCGCCGGCCATCAGCACGCTGTGCAGTGCGGCGCGCGGTACGTTCGGATCGGTCCACAGGCGCGTGTAGTTACTCAGCGTGAACGCATGGTCGGCGCTCAGGAAGCTGCGCACGCCGATCGTCACCAGTGGATAGCCGAAGAAAAGCAGCAGGCCCAGCAAGGGTACCGCCACGAAGGCCCACGCCAGCAGGCGGTCGCCAGCCGCTCCGCGCGGCAGTCCGGCCATGCTGTTGTCGATCACGGTGTTCATGCGCTGACCCAGACGCAGCGACCGGGCGTGATGCCCAGCGTGACCGCGTCGCCGCTTTCGAACGCGCAGCTGCGATGCTGCTCGACCGTGAAGTGATGTCCGCCCCAGCTGACGCCGAGGCGCACGTGGCCACCCAGGAAGCTGATGTCGACTATGCGACCCTCGCCGTCCGGACTCGCAGTGAGCTGGATGTCTTCCGGGCGCACGCAGGCTTCGAGGGCGTCATCGGGTGCGTCGGGCCGATCCGCCAGCATGGCCGGGACGTGCGTGCGCACCCACGCGGTGGGCAACAGGTTGGAGGCGCCGACGAACTGCGCCACGAACCGTGTGCGCGGCTGCAGGTAGAGATCGCGCGGAGAGCCGATCTGCTCGATCCGGCCATGGCTCATGCAGATGATGGTGTCGGCCAGGGTCAGCGCTTCTTCCTGATCGTGCGTCACCATGATGGTGGGAATCTTTAACTGGCGTTGCAGCTTGTGGATCTCGCTGCGCATCTGCACGCGCACGCGGGCGTCGAGCGCGGACAGTGGTTCGTCGAGTAGCAGCAGGGCCGGATCCACCGCCAGCGCACGGGCCAGGGCGACACGCTGCTGCTGGCCGCCGGAAAGCTGCGCGGGATATTTCGCCGCCACGTCGGGCAGCTGGATCAGTTGCAGAAGGGCGGTACAGCGCGCGTCGATCTCGTGCGTGGAGGCGCCGCGGATTTTCATGCCGTAGCCGATGTTTTGCGCCACCGTCATGTTGGGAAACAGCGAGTACGACTGGAACACGATGCCGAAACCGCGTGCGCGGGCCGGCATGTGCGTCAGGTCGTTTTCACCGAGCGACAGCGTGCCGCTGTCGGCAGTCAGCAGGCCGGCGATGATGCGCAGCAAGGTCGTCTTGCCGCAGCCGCTGGGGCCAAGCAGGCAGACGAAATCACTCTCGCCCACGGCAAAGCTGATGCCGTCGAGGACCTTGTGGCCACCGAAGGATTTGCTGACGT
Source organism: Rhodanobacter sp. (assembly GCA_036398675.1). Classification (GTDB taxonomy): domain Bacteria; phylum Pseudomonadota; class Gammaproteobacteria; order Xanthomonadales; family Rhodanobacteraceae; genus Rhodanobacter. The sequence goes on from DASWOQ010000047.1 coordinate 9,227, forward strand.
CGGCTATCCTGAAATACACCTGCTGCTTCCCCTTCCCAAAGTCCGTCGTGCGTCGAAGATGTCAGTGCGCGATGTCGCTGTTCCACTTGCCGATCACCGCCGCGCGGCTCCTTGCCGAAAGCGGGAAATCCAGCGGATACAGACGACGTTCGATATCGGCCGGCAGTCCGGCCTGGATCTGTTCGGGCGTGGGGCCTGCGGTGGGCGCGGCGACGAGATCCTTGTATTGGCGATACAGCGCGACCGCCTGGGGCGACGCTGTCCAGTCGAGAAAGCGTTTGGCATCGGCCTGATGGGTCGAGGTCTTCATCAACCCCGAGGCTTCCAGTTCATAGCCCACGTTGTCGGCGGGTATCACCATCTTGATCGGGAAGCCCTGCCGGATCGCCTGCATCGCGACGAAGGCGAACGACACGCCGATCGGAAACTCGCCGGTGCGTGCCAGCTTGCACGGATTGGAGCCGGACTTGGTGAACTGCGCCACGTTGCCCGACAGCGCCTTCAACGTGGCCCAGCCCTTGCCCGGACCCATGCCCTGCAGGATCGCCGCGATCATCATGTAGCCGGTACCCGATGATTGCGGATCAGGCATCACCACCTGGCCCTTGTAGATCGGCTTGGTAAGATCCGCCCACGAGGCAGGCATCGGCAGATGTTGTGCGGCCAGCGCCTCGGTGTTGACGCACATCGCCGCGACGTAGCCGGTGGGGGCGAACCACTTGTTGTCGCTGGCGCGGTAGCGCGCGGGCAGCGCCGCAATGCTGGTCGAGGTTACCGGCGCGAGTCCGGCCTCGATGCGCGGATCAAGCATGTCGGTGAGCGCTTCGCCCCAGATCACGTCGTTGCGCGGCGCGGCCGATTCGGCGATCAGCCGCGCAGCCAGGTCGCCGGTGGAAAGGCGCAATACATGGACCTGCAGATCGGGCATGGCCTGTCGGGCCGCCGCCAGATACACCGAAATTTCGTCGTTCTCCAGCGCCGAATAGACCGTGATCGATCCGGCCTGCGCACTGGCGCAGGCAAGCATGCATGCGGCAAGCGCGGCGGCGAGTCTGCGGTGGAGGCGCATGACGATTACCTATCTGGCTGAAACGGTGGGTGGCTCCCGAGTGACCATCCCTTGAGGCATCCCTTCCCCGGGGCCGAACGTGCCGGCTCATGCATCTTGCCTCAAGAATGTGTCTTTTTGGGGACATTTGCAAATATGGGGCAAAACACTATTCAACGGCTTTTTGTTCTGTATGATCCGGCTACCGTTCTCGGCACCCGCCGACACCGCACCCGTCAGCCATGAATGAGGTATCTGGATGGCTCTGCCGTCGCCGTCGTCCATCGACGATTTCAAGCGTTTTGCCGAGAGCGTGGTGGATCGCGCGCGAACCCTCTCGCTGCCGCATTTCCGCAGCCGGATCCCGGTGCAGATCAAGGCGGACGAAAGTCCGGTCACCGCCATCGACCGCAATGTGGAAACGATGATGCGCGACTGCATCAAGGCGGCATACCCGCTGCACGGCGTGCTGGGCGAGGAGCATGGGCTGAGCCATGTCGACGCCGAGTACGTCTGGTCCATCGATCCGATCGACGGTACCCGCAGCTACATCAGCGGCTGGCCGCTCTGGGGCACCTTGCTGGCGCTGCTTCATCGCGGCGTGCCGGTGCTGGGCCTGATCGACATGCCGGTGCTCGACGAGCGCTGGGTCGGCATCGATGGCAGTGGTACCACGCTGAATGGCAGACGCTGCCGCAGCCGCGCCTGCGTCGAGCTGTCGGATGCGACGGTCTACGCCACATCGCCGGATATTTTCTCGCCGCTCGAACTCGCATCCTTCGAGCGCGTGACTCGCGTCGCGAAAGGCCGCCGTTTCGGCGGCGACTGCTACAGCTATGCGCTGCTGGCGTCGGGTCACATCGATGCGGTGATCGAAGCGGATCTGAAGCCTTACGACTTTCTCGCGCTGGCCCCGGTGATCGAAGGCGCCGGCGGAGTCATTTCCGACTGGCAGGGACTGCCGCTGGGCATGCACAGCGGCGGGCGGGTGGTCGCCGCGGCATCGCCGGAGCTGCATCGCGAAATCATCGCGCTGATGGCCGAGGGATGAGACGGCTCTTCGACGGGCATCGCGCATCACGCTGCCGGCGTCCGTCATCCGACGCCGCCGGAACACGCGGTGCAGCATGACCACGATCGATCGCCGCCGATTCCTGCAGATGGCCGGGGGCGCGGTGGGCGCAGCGGTCTCCGGTCACGCGCTGCCGGCAAGCCTGCGACGTGCGCTCGAGACGCCGGCGCATCGTGCGAGCGGGACGATCAACGACGTCGAGCATGTGGTGATCCTGATGCAGGAGAACCGTTCGTTCGACCATTACTTCGGCAGCCTCCGCGGCGTGCGCGGCTTTGGCGATCCGCGACCGTTCCGCTTTCCGGGCGGTTCCCCGGTCTGGCATCAGCCGAATGCGACGCTGCGCACGCCGACCTTCCACGCTCGCGGCGTGCCTGACGATGCCGACTACGTGCTGCCGTTCCACATCGACACGCGGCGCAGCGGCGATCATCAGGAGGGCACCGACCACAGCTGGAGCAGCGGCCACCTTGCCTGGAACAACGGCCGCAGCGATGGCTGGGTGACCCAGAAGCAGGATGTGCTGACGATGGGTTACCTGAAGCGGCAGGACCTGAATCTTCACTACGCACTCGCCGACGCCTTCACCGTCTGCGACAGCTATTTCAGCTCGGCGCTCGCGGACACGGCCATCAACCGCATCTACCTGTGGTCGGGTACCTCCGATCCGCGGAACGTGATGGGCAGCCGTTCCAATGGCCCCGGCCTGGAAGAACGCCACACCACCAACGGTTACACCTGGACGACCTATCCCGAGCGCCTGGAAGCGCATGGCATCCGCTGGAAGCTTTACCAGGGCGGCACCGGCGAGCCGGGTTCGCCGACGGACAACTTCACCGACAACTCGCTGGAGTTCTTCGCGCGCTACCAGCTGGCCGAAGGGGCCGACCCGGCCGGGCCGCTGGTCCGCAAGGGCGTTTCGCAGCACACCCTGAAGGAGTTGCGCGACGACGTGCTGCAGGATCGCCTGCCGCAGGTGTCCTGGATCGTCGCGCCCTTCATGTATTCCGAGCATCCCGATGCCTCGGCGGTGGACGGCGCGTACTACATCCATCGGGTGCTGGAAGCGTTGACGGCCAACCCGGCGTCATGGAGCAGGACGGTGCTTTTTCTCTGCTACGACGAGAACGATGGCCTGTTCGACCATGTTGTGCCGCCGATGCCGCCACCGGACAGCGTGCCGGGCAGGCACGGCATGGTGTCCGCATCGCTGGTCGAGAGCCTCAAGGACGAATTCCTCGATCTGGACGTCCATACGTCCATGATCCATCCGCTGGTTCCGGGCGCCGATCCGGCCGGCATGCAGCCGATCGGTCTGGGCGTGCGCGTGCCGATGATCGTCATTTCGCCCTGGACCACCGGTGGCTGGGTGTGCTCGCAGACATTCGACCATACCTCGGTGCTGCAATTTCTCGAGAAGCGTTTCGGCGTGGTCGAGCCGAACATCAGTGCCTGGCGGCGTGCCGTCTGCGGCGACCTCACCAGCGCATTCGATTTTTCGCAGGCTCCGCGAACTGCTGTGCCCCGGCTCCATCCGCCGCACGGCCACGACGGTGCGGCGGCGCCGATCCTCGTGCCCGCACATCAAAAGATGCCGGTGCAGGAGCCGGGATCGCGTCCCGCACGACCGATTCCCTATGCCTGGACGATCGATCACCGGTTGGACATCGCGGCACGCCAGCACTGGCTTGACCTGTCCAATGCCGGACAGGCCGGTGCGGCTTTCCATGTGCACGACAACACGATGCCGGCCGATATTCCACGGCGTTATACCGTCTCGGCGGGCGATACCTTGTCCGACTGCTGGATGTTGCGCGATGAGGGCACGGCTTACGACCTCATGGCCTACGGGCCCAATGGCTATCTCTGCCACGTCAGGGGCGAGGTGGGTGAGCGGTCGGGTCTCGAAGTGCGTCTGCGCTACGAGCCCGCGCGCCGGCAGATCGATGTGAGCCTGCGCAACGTCGGTGTCGTGGCGTGTCGCGCGCAGGTCGCCAATGCCTATGCGCGCGTACCGCCGAGCGGGCATGCCCTGCTGCCCGGTGCGACGGCCGAGTCGTCGTGGAACGTGGCGGCCAGTCACGGCTGGTACGACATCGCGGTGACGGTGGAAGGCTCAACGCTCTACCTGCGCCGCTTTGCTGGTCATCTCGAGCATGGGCAGCCGAGTACCAGCGATCCCGGGCCGGTCTGAGCTGCAGAAGATGTCGTTGGCCCCGGGCAGATCCATCGATCAAACCTCGTTGACGAGATTCGGCCTGATCAGATCAATCTGATTAGGCCGATAAGTCCCGTTCGGTCAGCTCCAGCTCGCACGCTCGCTGGCGGTCAAGGCAAGCGGCTTGGCGCAGCCGTCGTAGCTGGCATCGAAACCGGCCTGCAGCACCGCCATCACCGCGAGCGCCTGGATCGGCGGCACCGGATTGCTGGCAGTGCCGTTGAGGGCATCGCGGATGCCGAGGTAGTAACGGCGTTGATCTCCGGCGGACACGGGCAACGGATGTTCAGTACCGTCGCCATGGATATGGACCAGGGCATCGCTGTCCCGGCCCCAGTCATCGCTGCCGGGTATCACGCCAGCCAGAAGCTGCTGCTCCTGCTGATCGATCCGTTTCTTGAGCAGACTGCCCCGGTCGCCATGCACGACGAAACGGAAAGTAGCGCCGGCCACCAGCATGCTGGCGTGCAGGATGACCTGATGCGTACCGTAATCGAGCAGCGCATGCGCCCAGTCGTCGGCCATGCCGCCCTCCCGCTGGATGGCCAGATGCGCGTGCACGCGATCGGGCAAGCCGAAAAGCTGCAGCGCCTGATCGATCAGGTGCGGACCCAGGTCGTACCAGATGCCGGCACCGGGGCCGGAGCCTTCGCGCCAGCGATCGCGTACTTCGGGGCGATAGCGATCGATATGCGATTCAAAATGGGCGACCTTGCCGATCAGCCCGCGTTCGATCGCAGCGCGCACGGCGAGAAAATCGCTATCCCAGCGTCGGTTGTGGAATACCGACAGCAGGCGTTGCTGCGCCTGCGCCAGTGCGATCACTGCACGCGCTTCGTCCAGGTCCAGCGCCATCGGCTTGTCGATCACCACATGCTTGCCTGCAAGCAGGGCAGCCTTCGCCAACGGCACGTGCAAGGCATTGGGCGCGGCGATCACCACCAGATCGACGGCGTCGGACGCGATCAGCTCCGCAGCATCGTTGATCACCGTGACATCGGGCAGATCGGCATGCACCTTCGACGCATCGCTGGATGCCACGGCCACCAGATCAAGCCCCGGCACGCTGTTGATCAAGGGCGCATGGAAGGTCTTGCCGGCAAAGCCGTAGCCGATGAGACCGGTGCGGATCCGGTTGGTATCGGCAGGCGCGACAGTCATGACATGGCACCTCGGTTCGGGTGAGAAGCCCGCAGCGCGGCGGGCTCCCAGTTCGTTCGGCGCTTGAACGATCGCCTTCGGGCGTTTACTTCACGGTGAAGCTGTTGTTGCCGCGATCCTCATCCGGCAGTTGATGCTGCGGGTCGAGCACGGCGGACTTCACCGCTTTCGTGCCTTTCACCAGCACGACGTAGCTGCGGTGCTGTTGCCAGGTTTCCACCGGCACGCGCACATCCTGCTTGCTGCCGTCGACGTAGGCCACCTCCAGCGTCGATGGCATCACCAGCCGGTCGAGGTTGGCGACAGTGACGGCGGCGCCGTGGCTCCAGTTGCCGTCGACCGGTGCGACTTCCTGCACGGCCAGGTCGAGCTGCCAGTTTTGTTCGTACCAGCCGCGCCAGAACCAGCCGAGATCCTCGCCGGTTTCACTTTCCATGAAGCGGAAAAAATCGGATGGGCTGGGATGGTGGTAGGCCCAGGTCGCGATGTATTTGCGGAACGCATCATCGAAGCGCTCCGGTCCGATGATCTGCTCGCGCAGCAGCACCATGCCGAACGCACCCTTGAAGTAGGTGATCGGGTGACGGTATTTCTCCGGCGTCATGTCGGCACCGATCAGCAGCGGCGTCGCCTCCGGATCCATCATCACCTTGGCCATTTCATCGGCCGGGTTGCCGCCGTGCGGTGCGTATTCGCTGTCGCGCTTGGGCGCGTATTCACCGTGGTTGAAGTTGTCGGCCTCGTAGACGTCGATGAAGGTGTTGAAACCTTCGTCCATCCACGCGTCACGACGCTCGTTGGAGCCGACGATCATCGGAAACCAGCTGTGGCCGATCTCGTGCGCAATGACCATGTGCAGCGACTTGCCGGTGGCTTCCTTCGCGTCGAAGGTGATGCCCGGATATTCCATGCCGCCGGCGGTACCGGCCTCGTTGATCGCCACCGGCCACGGGTAGGCGAACCACTGCTTCGAGAAATATTCGGTGGAGGCCTTGAGGTATTCGGTGGCGCGGCCCCATGCGCCGTCGCCGGCGCTTTCGACCGGATACACCGACATGGCCAGCGCCGTCCGGCCCTCGGGCAGGTTCATGCGCGCGGCATCCCACACGAACGCCTTCGATGCGCCGAAGGCCACGTCGCGGCTGTTCTGGATGCGGAAATGCCAGGTCAGTGTGCCGCTCTGTTTTGGACGGCTGGACGGCTGGGTGACTTCCTCGGCGGTGCGGATCATCACGGTCTTGTCGCTGTGCCGTGCCTGCTCCAGGCGCTGCTGCTCCGTCTTGGTCAGCACCTCCTGCGGATTCACCAGTTCGCCGGAGCCGGCCACGATCATGTCCCACGGCACGGTGACGGCGTAGTCGAAGTCACCGTATTCCAGGTAGAACTCGCTGTTGAGGTACGGCGCGGTGTCCCATCCGCGCAGGTCGTCGTAGACGCACAGTCGCGGATACCACTGCGCCATCTCGAAGATCTCGCCGTTCCTGCTGTTGTTGACGTCCATGCGTCCGCCGAATTCACCGGGCACGGTGAAGCTCCATGCGATGTGCACGCGGGCCTGGCCGCCGTTGCCCTTCAGCGATTCCGGCAGGCGGATCTGCATGCGCGTATCGGAGATCACCCATTTGGCCGGTTGCGTGCGGCCTTGCGCATCTTCCACTTCGACCGAGGCGATCTGCTCGCCGTCGGTGGATTCGGTGGGAAACTCGTCGGTGAACGCGCCACGTGCATCCTTGCGGTAGCGGTTCTGCTCCACCTGCAGCCACAGCACGTCGAGCGCGTCGGGACTGTGGTTGGTGTAGGTGATCGTTTCGCTGCCGCTGAGTTTGCGGGTGGCTGGATCGAGCGTGGCCTTGATCCGGTAATCGGCGCGGTTCTGCCAGAACAGCGGACCCGGCTTGCCGCTGGCCGAACGGTAGGCGGTGGGCGATTGCGGATAGGCGTACGGCGCGAACGTCTGGCGTGGGTCGAAGCGCGAGGTGGCCGCTGCATCTGCGGCATGTGAGAGCGGTGCCGCCAGCGACAGCAGGCAGGCGGCGAGACAGGTGAAGGCGGGAGTTTTCACGGATCAGTTCCGGGGCGTGGAGGTGACGGTGCGGGAAGCGGGAGGCGGAAACGAGGGCGGCGCATTGTCGGCAGCGTTGCCCCACGCGGTATTCGGTGTCGCGGCCAGCGTGAAGTCCAGCGTGCCGCCATGCTCGACGAACTCCGGCGCGAGCCATGGCTTGTCGTGCGGCTTGCCGTTGAGCTTGAGCGCGTGCACGTACGGCATGGCGGACGATGCGCCCGGGGCGTCGATCGTCACGTCGCCGCCGGAGCCATGCACGAGCGCGTGCGGAAACAGCGGGCTGCCGAGCAGCAGTTCGGCGCGTCCGGGAATTTCCGGATACATGCCCAGCGCGGCCCACACGTACCACGAGGACATCTCGCCGAGGTCGTCGTTGCCGGGGATGCCGTCGGGCGTGTTCTTCCAGATCGTGTCGACGACGATGCGTACGGCTTTCTGCGTCTTCCACGGCTGGCCAGCATAGTCGTACAACCAGGGTGTGGCGACAGAGGGTTCGTTGTCGAGTTCGGCATGCAGCGGGCCGGACTTGGTCAGCGCCCAACTGCCGTCCTGGTTGTGGAAGAACGCATCGAGCCGGGCGGTGGCCTTGTCGCGGCCGCCGAGCGTGTCGAACAGGCCGTGCATGTCGAAAGGCACCATCCACAGATAGACGGCCGCGCTGGCCTCGACGAAGCCATCGTCGGTGTCTGGAGTGAATGCGGGCCAGCTGCCGTCGGCATTGCGGTTCTGGATATAGCCGCCCTGCGGCGTGGCATGTGGATTGAACAAGTTGCGCCAGTAACCGGCGCGGATCAGGAATTTCTTTTGGCCATCCATATCGCCAAGACGATAGGCAAGTTCGGAAAGGGCAAAGTCGGCGCTAACATCCTCCAGCGTTTCGCCAGCGCCACCCCATGCGTTCGATTTGCTGGCGATGTAGTGCAGCGACAACCATTGATCCAGCGACGGTCGCTGGCCGGGGCACTTGACGTTGCAGCCGGCATCGCTGAGATCGTTCGCGGTGGGTACGCTGGCCGCCGTGACCAGCGACGCGTAGGCACCGCGCAGGTCAAAGTCGTGGCCGCCGAACGCATCGATATCCGCCAGCGCGGGCACCGCCGGATCGCCGCTCATCACGTGCGTGCCGCCGGAGTTGTGTGTCCAGCGATCCCATTCGCCATGGTTCTGCCGTGCCTGCAGATAGAGCGATTGCGCGATGTCGCTGCCGATCTTCGGCTGCAGCCAGGTCAGTAGCTGCAGGTGCGAGCGGTAGACATCCCAGCCGGAGAAGTTCGCGTACTGCGCCTTCTGCGTGCCCGAGATCCGGTGGATCTTCTGGTCGAAGCCTCGGTATTCGCCATCGATGTCGCTGTAGACGTTTGGATGGAGCATCACATGGTACAGCGCGGTGTAGAACGTGCTGCGCTGATCGGCGCTGCCGCCATCGACGGCGATGCCGCCCAGCACCGCGTTCCAGGCATCCAGCGCGCGCTGACGCACCTGCGCCAGCGTGGTGCCGCGCGGAATTTCAGCCGCGAGGTTGGCGCGTGCGTTCGCCAGGCTGACGTAGGAGATGCCCACGCGCGCATGCACGGTGCTGCCTTCGGCAAAACCGATCCACGCACCGGCCCCCTTGCCGTTGAGCGGAAAGCCCTTGTCGGTGAAGCCGGTGCCGCCCTGTGCCGAATCGCGGCCGGGATGCAGTCCGGTGTCGTCCCAGCTGCCATGGCTTGCGAAAGGCCGGTCGAACTCGGCGACGAAATACATCGTGTAGTAGCTGCGCTGGCCGTCCTTGGCGAGGTAGCCGCAGAAATTGCCGGCGGTGACTTCGCCGGTGACGCTGCGGGTCGCGCGCTCGACATGCACGCTCGCGCCCGTGCTGCCCACTTCCGAATCGGAAACGCGGATCAGCAGGTTCGCCGGCTTGCCCTGCGGAAACGCGAAGCCGGCCATGCCGCTGCGCAGCGCGGCACTCAGCTGCACCTCGGTGCCGTTGGCCAGTTTCACCTGGTAGTGACCGGCCTCGGCGTGTTCGTCGGTATGCGAGAAATTGCTGGCGTAGCGGCTGTCGTCCAGGTCTTTCGATGGCGATCTGGCGATGGCCTGGGTGACCGGCATGAACGGCACGTCGCCGCTGGCGCCGGCACAACCGGCACCCGACAGGTGGGTGAGGCTGAAACCGCGGATGCGCGGAGCACTGTAGAGATAACCGCTGGGCGATGCTGTCCGGTCGTGTTTGCCGCGGGTATTTTCAGGGCTCCACTGCAGCATGCCGAACGGCAGTACCGCGCCGGGAAAGGTATTGCCGCCGTTGTCGCTGCCGATCAGCGGATTGACGGCTGCGGCGGGCGATGCCGATGGAGCCTGTGCAGCGGCGATCCCGCTGGCAAGCGCGGCGCTGAAACACGCGACGAGCGCAGCGGATCGAAAGGGATGGGGCATGCGGGTCTCCAGCTTGGGTGTGCGGCACGGATACGATGCGCGGGAACGACGACCGTCGCGATCACCACTCCCTGTCCGATCGATGCAAGCTGCGACTGGTCCATTCCGCGGAAACCTACGGCTTGCCTCCGCTGGCGATCAGCGCCAGCACCTCGTAGCAGGCACCCATCGTGTGGTAGTCGGTCTTGCCGGCGGGGCTTTTCTCGTCGTCGACCTTGCGATTGTCGCGGGTCAGGATGCGGTACCACGCACCATGACGGTGATCGATGAAATACTGCCACGCATACGACCACAGTTTCCCGTACCAATCGTCATACACCGGCAAGCCGGTGCGTGCGTGCAGCAATGCCGCGGCGGCGAGCGATTCGGCCTGCACCCAGAAATACTTGTCGTCGTCGCACACGCTGCCGTCCGGCGCGAAGCCGTAGCAGATGCCGCCGTACTGGTTGTCCCACGCATGCGCCAGCGCGGTGTCGAACAGGTGCTTCGCGGTCGGCACCAGCCAGCTCTCCTCGCGGCCGCGTTCCAGCAGCAGCGGCTCCATGATCAGCAGCAGCTTGGCCCATTCGGTCTGGTGGCCGGGCTGGAAACCCCAGGGGCGGAACAGGTCCTTCGGGTTGTCGCGGTGATAGTCCAGGTCGATCTTCCAGTGGCGATCATAGTGCTCCCACACCAGCCCGTCCGATTGCGCGGCCTGGCGGCGGGTCATGTGATCGGCCAGCGTGTACGCGCGTTCCAGATAGCGAGGGTCGTCGCTGGCCTGGTAGGCCGCGAGCATCGCCTCGCACATGTGCATGTTGGCGTTCTGGCCGCGGTAATCGCTGAAGTGCCAGTCGGCATCGGCTTCGTCGCGGTACAGCCCGGCCCCGGCATCCCAGAAGCGCTGTTCCAGCAGTTGCCAGGTTTCGTCCATCCACGCCGCCGCTTCCCGGATGCCGGCCTTCACCGCGGTGGAGTAGGCGAGCAGCACGAACGCGACGCCATAAGCGTGATTGGTGCGATCTTCCGGCTGGCCGTCGCGGATGGTCCAGGCGTAGCCGCCGGTGCCGGCGTTGCGATGGACGTCGCGCAGGTAGCGCAGGCCGTGCCGCGCGGCGTCGAGGTATTCGCCCTTCAGTTCCGCATTGTCGCCGAACTCGATCGACGCCATCGCGTAATTGAAGACGAAGCGCGTGCTGCTGACCAGGTGCCGATGGCTGCGGTCGTAGATCGTGCCGTCGTCCTTGAAGTACTGGAAGAAGCCGCCATCCGGATCGATCGCGTGAGGGTGGTAGAACGCCATGGTCTGCGCGATGTGCGCGCGCAGGAATCCGGCGGAGCGGAAATCGGGTGTGGCGGGGACGCTGTTCATGCGTTGCGCTCCATGAAATCGAGTACTTCTTGTTCGTGCGGCAACGCGCTGAACGAACCCTTGCGCGTCACGGTGAGCGCGCCGCACGCCGCGGCGAAACGCAGGATGGCGTGCAGTCGCGGCAGTTCCGTCACCAGGCGGTCGAGCCGGTCGGGTGCGGCGTCGAGTTCGGCCAGGCGGCAGAGCAGGCCGCCGACGAAGGCATCGCCGGCCGCGGTGGTATCGACCGCCTCGACCGCGTAGCAGGGCAATTTGCCCTCTGCATCCGGATGGAACCAGTGCAGCGGTTTCGCCGCATCGGTCACCACCACCAGTCGCGTATGGCCGAGCCAGAAGCGGTCCAGCGCGGCCTGTTCGCCGTCGACCGCGAGCCAGGCGAATTCCTCGGCCGACATTTTCACCACGTCGGCGAAGTGGATCGCCGGCCACAGCAGCGGGCGCGCATCGACATCCGCCGGCCAAAGGGCCGGACGCAGGTTGATGTCGAAGCTCACCAGCGCACCGGCAGCATGCGCGCGCTGCATGCCTTCGCGCGTCGTCGCCGCAAGGGTGGTGTCGGTCATGCTGTTGGAGCAGACGTGGAACACCGCGATGTCGCGAAATGCCTCCGCGCGAAAATGCGCGGGGCGGAACAGCAGATCGGCGGTGCGCTCGCGATAGAAACTGAAGCTGCGTTCGCCGTGCGCATCGAGGCTGACGAACGCCAGCGCGGTGTTGCCGTCGTCCGTGCGTACCACGTCGTCGACGCCCACGTTCGCACGCTGCAGGCTGTCGAGCAGGAAATCCCCGAAGCGGTCGTGCGCCAGCATGCCGGCAAAACGCGCGCTGCCGCCGAGCAGCGCGGTGGCCACGGCTACGTTCGCCGGTGCGCCGCCGGCAAACGGCGTGAAACCTTGCGCGAAGCCGTGGTCGTCGATGCCGTCGGCATGGAAATCGATCAGTGCTTCGCCGAAGCACAGAACGGGTTGCATCGTCATGTTGTTTTCCCGGGATGAAAAAAGGCGGGCCGTGACGGCTCGCCCCGCAAAGAATCACTGGACCGTGCGGACTTTCGAGCCGCTGAGGCCATAGAACACGATGTACGCGTAGCACAGCAGCGGTAGGAAGAACGCGTGCTGCAAACCGATGTGGTCGGCGAACACGCCCAGCACGTATGGGATAAGCGCGCCTCCCACGATCGCCATGATCAGCAGACTCGAAGCCTTGCTGGTCATCGGCCCCAGCCGTTCGATGCCCAGCGCGAAGATGGTCGGGAACATGATCGAGTTGAACAGGCCGATGAGAATGATGCTGTACATCGCCACATGGCCGGTGCTGAGCATCGTGGTTGCAACCAGCAGTGCATTGATCGCTGCAAAAGTGGCCAGCAGCTTGCGCGGCGAAATCTTTGCCATTAAGGCAGATCCGATGAAGCGTCCGACCATGGCCCCGCCCCAGTAGAAGGAGGTGTAGTAAGCAGCCTGCTGTTCGCTCATATGGCCGATGTCGGGCATCGACAGATAATTGACCATCGCACTGCCGATCGATACCTCGGCGCCCACGTAAAAGAAAATACCAAGTACGCCAAACAGCACATGCGGATGACGGAGCACATCAGCGTAGCTGTGGTGCGTGGTGTCGGCCTTGTCGGTGGCCTCACGCAGCGCCGGTAGACGGAAAAGCCATACGAATACCGCGAGCAGGAACAATACGACCGCCAAGCCGATATACGGCCCCTGGACTGCGTGTGCCTGCTGTACCTGATAGGTGATCTGGTCGGTTGTCGCGAGCTTGGCGATGTCTTCCGGAGTCCTTACTACGCTGGAAAGAATCAGCTTGCCGCCATACCAGAGAGCGAGTGCGGTACCTAGGGAATTAAGTGCCTGCGCGAGCGTCAGGCGACTGGAGCTGGTCCTCTCTGGGCCGAGCAATGAGACATACGGATTAGCCGCGACTTGCAGCACAGTAATGCCGGTTGCCAGCACGAACAGCGCGGTGAGAAACGCACCATAGAGATGTAACGCCGCTGCAGGCCAGAAGCCGAGCGCTCCCACACCGGCGATAGCCAGTCCTGCGACAACGCCATTCTTGTAACCCAACGCGGCCACCAGCTTGCCGGCGGGCAAGGCCATCAGGAAATACGCGCCGAAGAAAGTGAACTGCACCAACATTGCCTGGGCGTAGTCGAGCTGGAAGGTCGACTTCAGATGCGGAATCAGGATGTCGTTCAGTGCCGTGAGCAGGCCCCACATAAAGAAGATCGTGGTGAGCACGCCCATTGCCATCGGGTGATCGGTATAGCGTTCGCCATGGGCGGGCGATGAACCCGAAGCAGGCGGCGGAGCGGCGGAGAAGGCCATGCGGAATCCTTTGACGGGTGGTTGTCAGCTGGAAAGCGGTGGGCAGCTGCTGGCGCGGACCACCAGTTGCACGGGGGCGACGGTATGCGTGGCTGGCGCGAACGGATCGGCCATGCGCTGCAGGATCATGCCGGCCGCTTGCCGCCCGCGCGCGCGCGGATCGGTGGACAGCGTGGTCAGCGACGGCAATGCCAGCGACGCTTCGGCGATGTCGTCGAAACCGGTCACCGCGAAATCCCGTCCCGGCAGGCGACCGAGCTGGCGCAGGCCGAGCATCAACCCGAGCGCCACCGCGTCGTTGTAGCAGACCGCGGCGGTGGGGCGATGATCGCCTTCGAACAGCGCCGCGCTGCGATGGGCCGCTTCGGTTCGGGTGGGGATGCATTCCAGTTGCAGTTCGGGCGTCACGTCGAGTCCGGCTGCCCGCATCGCTTCCAGGTAACCCGAGCGGCGCTGGCGGCACGAGCTGGAATCGGCGTGGCCGCCGAAGAACGCGATGCTGCGGTGGCCGAGTGCGATGAGGTGTTCGGTGGCGAGCCGGCCGCCGTTCTGGTTGTCCAGCGCGAGCAGATCCCAATGCGAGGAGGCCGGTCGTGGGCCGCCCGGTTCGCGGTTGAACAGCAGCAGCGGCATCTGCGCGCCGATCGCGGAAAGCACCTCTTCCGCGTCGCTGCCTTCCGCCGGCGAAAGGATGATGCCGCCGGGGCCGTGTTCCGCCAGTGATCCGAGCACGGTCTGCTGGCGCGTGCTCGATTCGCCGGTGCTGCCGAGCAGGGTGACGAATTCCGCCTTGCCCAGCGCCTCGTCGACGCCGGCGGCGAATTCGGCGAAGAACGGGTTGCCCAGATCGTTCAGCACCAGCGCGATGCTGGACGAGGTGCGCCGGCGCAGGTTGGCGGCGGCGCGGTTGTAGACGTAGCCCTGCCGGCGCAGCTCCTCCTCGATGCGCGCGCGGGTGTTCTTGTTCACCAGCGGGCTGCCGCGCAGGACCAGCGACACGGTCGCACGCGACACGTCGCAACTGGCGGCGATATCGTTGAGGGTGATCTTGCGGCGTATCGGAGTGTTGTGGGGCATGCCGTGAGGTGGAATTGGAACGATCCAAAGGTAACCGATCAGGGGCGCCGGCCCATCGCGCAACGCAACATGCGCGTCCGGGTACGTCGATGGTAACTTGTAAAGTTTGGAACGATCCAATTGAGGTGCCCCATGCATTCCATCCTCCTTCGGTCTTCGCTGGCCCTGGCCCTGCTCGCGTCCGCTGCAATGCCGCAGGTTTCCGGTGCGGCGGGTCGTACAGGCGACCCGGTATCGGCCGTGGACCCGCGCATCGGCACCGGAGGCGATGGCCACACGTTCCCCGGCGCCACCGTGCCCTTCGGCATGATCCAGCTGTCGCCCGACACGGCCATGCCCGATTTCAGGCACGCATACAAATGGGCGGCCGGCTACCAGTACGCCGATTCCAGCATCATGGGTTTCTCGCACACGCATTTTTCCGGCTCGGGCCATTCCGACCTCGGCGACGTGCTGGTGATGCCGGTCGCCGGTGAGGTGAAGCTCGATCCGGGCGACCCGGCGAAACCGGGCAGCGGCTACCGTTCGCGCTTTTCGCACGACAGCGAAGTGGAACAGGCCGGCTACTACGCGGTGACCCTGGGCGACTACGGCATCCGCGCGGAACTTACTGCCGGCCGGCGGATCGGCTGGCACCGCTACACCTTCCCGGCCGGCAAGCCGGCGCACTTGCTGCTGGACCTGCGCCCGAGCATCTACGACTACGCCGGCAAGGTGCTGTGGTCCAGCCTGCGCGTGCATCCGGATGGCACCGTCACGGGCTGCCGCACCACGCGCGGCTGGGCGCCGGGGCGCGAGCTGTGCTTCGCGATGCGCTTCAACCAGCCGATGACGTCGCGCGAGTTGTACAACCGCGAGGCGGATCAGCTCTACAAAGGCTTCAAGGGGCCAGGCGAACAGCCGCAGGACAACGATGCGCAGAACGGTCGCGCCCTCGTCGGCGTGTTCGACTTCGGCATGCTGAAACAGCCGCTGGAGGTGAAAGTGGCCATCTCGACGGTGAGCGAGGCGAATGCCACGGCGAACCTCGATCAGGATGCGCAGGGCTGGGACTTCGACGCGCAGCGCGCGGCTGCGACCGCGGTCTGGAACAAGGTACTGTCGGTGATCGACGTCGATGCGCCGAAGGCCACGCGGACCAGCTTCTACACTTCGCTGTACCACGCGATGCTGTCGCCGACACTGAGCATGGACGTCAACGGCGACTATCGCGGCCCGGACCACGCGGTGCATCACGCGAAGGGTTTCGAGTTCTATTCGACCTGGTCGCTGTGGGACGTCTACCGCGCGCAGCAGCCGCTGATGGTGCTGCTGAATCCACAGCGCAGCACCGATTTCATCCAGTCGCTGATCGCCGCGCAGCAGGCCAGCCCCTTCGGCATCCTCCCGGTGTGGGCGTACCAGGGGCTGGAGACGTGGTGCATGATCGGCTACCACGCGGTGCCGGTGATCGCCGATGCCTACATCAAGGGCGTGCGCGGTTTTGATGTCGATGCGGCGATGAAGGCGATGGTGGCGAGCGCCACTTATGCGCCGTACGGCGACCTGGCCGATTACATGAAGCTAGGCTACGTGCCGATCGACAAGGAGCCGGAAGGCGCGTCGAAGACGCTGGAGTACGCCTACGACGACTGGTCGCTGGCGCAGATGGCGAAGGCGATGGGCAAGACCGATGTTGCCGCCACCTTCAACCAGCGCGCGACGAACTGGCGGCATGCCTGGGATTCGCAGACCGGTTTCATGCGCGCGCGCAAGAGCGATGGCGCCTTCCGCGATCCGTTCGACCCCGAGGCGGCCGGCTATGGCAGCGACTACACCGAGGGCAACGCGTGGCAGTACTCGTGGTATGTGCCGCAGGATGTGGCCGGGTTGATCGGCGCGATGGGCGGCGATGCGAAGTTCGTCGACAAGCTCGACCGGTTGTTCGACGCCAAGGTCGATCCGTCGCACTTCAAGAACGTCGAGGACATCACCGGGCTGATCGGCTGGTATGCGCACGGCAACGAGCCAAGCCACCACATCGCCTATCTGTACGACTACGCCGGTGCGCCGTGGAAAACCCAGCAGCGGTTGAAGCAGATCATGGACAGCCAGTACGCGCCGCGTCCGGATGGCCTGGCCGGCAACGACGATCTCGGCCAGATGTCCGCGTGGTATGTGTTCAGCGCGCTGGGTTTCTACCCGGTGACGCCGGCCAGCGACGAGTACGCGATCGGCCGGCCGTTCGTGGCGCGCGCGACGATCCACCTGAGCAACGGGCACGATTTCACGGTCAGCGCCTCGCCGCTGGACGATGCACACCCTTACGTCGGTTCGGTCACCCTCAACGGCAAGCCGCTGTCGCGGGTGTTCCTGCACCACGCCGAAATCCTCGCCGGCGGAACACTGCATTTCACCATGCAGGCGACGCCGGACAAGGAATGGGGCAAGGGCAAGGATGCGCGGCCCGAAGCGACCAGCGCCTATGGCCCATGAGGTGCGCGCGATGCGCGTCTTGCCGATGGGTTTCGGGAAGATCTTGCGAGCAAGAGCGCCTGCGCAAAATCGTCCTCACAAATGTGAAGCACCCGGTGGTTTCCTCTGGCTGGACGGCACCTGAAAACCTGCCAGAATGCCAAGGCGTTCCACTTCGGGCTTGCCGATGCACCAGGGTTCATGAAAGTCGATGGTATCCTTCGGTGGCGCACGGCCGGGCTGCTGCTGGCGGTGCTGGCCATCGTGCTTTTCCCGTATTTCGTCACGCTGGGCAATTCACGGGACACCCAGCAGGCGGCAACGTGGGTCACCCATTCGACCGCCATCAAGGCACTCACTTACCAGATTGCCTACGTGGTCCGCGACAGCGAAGCGGCCAGCTATCGATTGCTGGCCGGCGATAGCAATGATCTGACCCAGCAACGCGCAGGGCGCGCGGCGAAGCAGGCGCCGGACCTGCTGCGGCAGTTGCGCGAGCTGACCCGCGACAACCCCGATCAGCAGTTGCTGATCGGGGCGCTCGAAAGCCGCGTCAACGGTCGCATCGTGCTGATGGACCAGGCGTTGGCCAGGATGCAGCAGGGAAACATGCCAGGCGCCAGGCAATCGCTTCGCGATGCCGGCGACCTGTTCACGGTGGACGGGCAGTTTTCCTCCATCGTGCACAACGAGGAAGTTTTGCTGCGACAGCGACTGGCGCTGTCGCAGCAGCAGGAATTCACCGGCCGCCTCGCGCTGACCCTGACCGCGCTGGCGCAGCTGGTCCTGCTGGTGATCATCGTGGTGATGTCCGAACGGCAGATTGGCCGGCGTCGGGTGGCGGAATCGCGCGAGAGCCACGCGGTGCAGCGTTCGCAACTGATCCTGCAGGCGGTGCGCGAGCCGATCGCCTTGTTCGACGCGGAGCTGAAGAGCCTGGTGGTGAATGCGGCATTCGCCGAGCTGTATGGCTTCGGCGAGCAGGCCGCGGTGCCGCTGGCGCAGATCGGCAACGGCGCCTGGAGCGACAACGTGCTACTGCAGCGGCTGAAGGACGTGCTGCTGCGCGATCGCGAGCTATGGGACTACGACACCATCCAGCGCACCGTCGACGGCATGGACCGGCACGTGGTGATCAACGCGCGCCAGCTGCAGCAGCAGGATACCGGCGAGCCGGCGCTGCTGGTCACGGTCAGCGATGTCACCGTGCGTGCGCTGGCCGAGCAGCAGGTCAACGATCTCAACCGCCAGCTCGAAGGCAAGGTCGAACAGATTTCCGACGTCAACCGCGAGCTGGAGGCTTTCAGCTATTCGGTGTCGCACGACCTGCGCGCGCCGCTGCGCCATATCTCCGGTTTCGCGCGCAAGCTCGAAGGACATCTCGGCGAGCGCATCGACGACAAGGCCCGGCACTACATCGACGTGATGGCCAGCTCGGCGCAGCGCATGGCGCAGCTGATCGACGACCTGCTGGTATTTTCGCGGCTGGGTCGCGGCGCCTTGCGACTGCAGGCGGTCGACATGCAGTCGCTGGTCGAGGAGGCGCGCGCGCTTTCCGAATCGGCGGCGCCGGATCGGCGCATCGGCTGGACCATTGCGCCCTTGCCGATGGTGATCGGCGACGAGAACATGCTGCGCACGGTCTGGCAGAACCTGATCGGCAACGCGGTCAAGTACACCGGACAGACCCAGGGCGCGCGCATCGAAGTGAGCGTGCAGCAAGGTCGCCATGGCGATTACGAGTTCACCGTGGCCGACAATGGCGCCGGCTTCGACATGCAATATGCGGACAAGTTGTTCGGCGTGTTCCAGCGGCTGCACCGCGCTTCGGAATTTCCCGGCAACGGCATCGGGCTAGCCAATGTGCGGCGGATCATCGCGCGACATGGCGGACGGGTCTGGGCCGAGGCCGAACCGGGGCAGGGAGCCCGTTTTCATTTTTCGCTTCCGGCCACCGACCTGGCCGGACACAGACCTGAGGCCCAAGCATGAACAAGCGCGAGTTGCGAACCATCCTGCTGGTGGAAGACAGCATGGCCGACGCCGAGATGGCCATGGACGCACTGCAGGAGGCCCACCTGGCCAATCCGGTGGTTCATGTGGAAGATGGCGTAGAGTGCCTGGATTATCTGTATTCGCGCGGCGCATGGGGTTCCCGCGAGCCCAGCGATCCGGCGGTGGTGCTGCTGGATATCAAGATGCCGCGCATGAATGGCCTGGACGTGCTGACCCAGATGCGCGCCGACGAGAAGCTGCGGCGCATCCCGGTGGTGATCCTTTCCTCCTCGCGCGAGGAGAGCGACCTGGCGCGCAGCTGGGATCTCGGCGCCAACGCCTATGTCATCAAGCCGGTGGACGTGGACCAGTTTTTCGAGGCGGTGCGGACACTGGGCCAGTTCTGGGCGGTGCTGAACCAGGCACCCGAGTAGGATGGCAGGGGGTGCCAGGTTGCAAGGGGCGTGAATCGGATGTCCGGTTCGCGGTAGGTGCGAAAGCACGGAAGCAAACGAGAGCAGTCGCAGGTAACAGTTCATGCCAAACCGGCAGATCCGGCTTTTGCCAACCATCCGTGTCCTGCAGGTCGAGGACAACCCGCTCGACGCGGAACTCGTGCTAGCCGAACTCGAAGGAGACGGCATCGGCTACGAGGCGCTGCTGGTCGATGACGAACTGCGTTATGTCGCGGCATTGCACGAGTTCAAGCCGCATATCGTGCTGTCCGATCTCAGCCTGCCGGGGTTCTCCGGGCAGTACGCACTGGAGCTGCTGAGGCAGCACGACGAGGACCTGCCCTTCATCTTCGTCTCCGCCACGCTTGGCGAGGAGGCGGCGATCGAGGCGCTGCGCAATGGAGCCACCGACTACATCCTCAAGCAGAATCCGGTCCGCCTGGCGAGCGCGGTCCGACGCGCCCTGACCGAAGCCGAGGTGCGGCGCGCCAACCGCCGCAGCGAGGTGGAACTGGTGCGCGCGCAACGCTTCGAAAGTCTCGCCATGCTCGCCGGCGGCCTCAGCCACGACTTGCGCAACCTGCTGCAGCCGCTGTTGCTGGCTGGCGACAGCCTGCAGGATTATCAGGACGATCCGCGCCTCGCCCGGCTCGGCAAGCTGGTGCGCGACTGCGGCAAGCGTGGCCTGGACATGGTGCATTCGATGCTGTCGTTCGCGCGCGGTGCGCGGCGGGCGGAGCAGGTGCAACTGGGGACCCTGTTCAGCGCGTTCGACCTGCTGATGCAGGGCAGCGTGCCGCGCTCGGTGGCGATGGAACTGGTTGTCGACGATCCGGAACTGTCGTTCGAAGGCAATCACACCGAATTGCAGCAGTGCCTGCTCAACCTTTGTCTCAACGCGATCCAGGCGATGCCGGACGGCGGCCAGTTGCGCATCGAAACCATGCAGACGCAATTGACGGCGGATTTTTTCCTGCCGGAAGAGCAGCCGCGGCTGGGACGTTACCTGCGGATCAGCGTGATCGACAATGGACCGGGCATGGACCAGGGCGTGCTCGAGCACCTGTTCGAGCCGTTCTTCACCACCAAGGAAACCGGCACCGGGCTGGGCCTGCTGTCGTGCAAGCGCATCGTGGGCAGCCACGGCGGCGTCATGCGGGTGGATAGCGCGCCGGGTCGCGGAACGCGCTTCGATCTCTACATCCCGCTGGAGGAACTGATTGTCGACGCCGAGCAACTGGGCGAGCCGGACAGCCTGGACGGCGCGGCCGAACGCGTGCTGGTGGTGGTGGAGGAGGCCGGCCAGCTGTCGCTGCTGACCGACACGCTCGATGCCTACGGCTACCAGGCGCACGCCAGCCAGAGCGGCATGGCCGCCTTGCAATGGATCGAAGCCTGCGGGCTGCCCGATCTCGTCGTGCTCGATGCCGACATGAACCTGCTCACCGGCGTACGCACCCTTGCCGCATTGACCGAGCAGGGTTATGACGGCGCGGTGATCCTGCTCGCGCGTCCGGGCTCCCCGCCGGACCTGCAGGAACTGCCGCCGCTGGAGCGGCTCTACTCGATCGACAAACCCGTCACCACGCAGGTGCTGTTGCGCACGCTGCGCAAGGCGCTGGCATCGAACGAGGCGAAGGAGTGACCCGGCAACCCGCCGCAAGCATCGATCAATCCGATCAATCGATGCCCAGCTTCTTCAGCTTATAGCGCAGGGCTCGGAAGGTGATGCCGAGTTTGCGGGCGGCGGCGGTCTTGTTGTAGCGCGACTCTTCGAGTGCCTTGACGATCGCGGTGCGCTCGAGATTGCTGATGTAGTCGTCGAGGCCGCCATCGCCGTTGGCGGCGACGGATGGCGACGGCGCCGCCGGCTCGGCCGGGACGTGGCCGGAGATCGATTCCGGCATCGCGCGCGAGCTGCGCTGCGGCAGCATCAGGTCGGTGGCGTCGATGACCTCGCCGTCGCTCATCGCCATCGCGCGCTCCAGGATGTTTTCCAGTTCGCGCACGTTGCCGGGGAATTCGTAGGCATCCAGCGCCTGCTGTGCGCTGGGCGACAGCTTGCCGACGGCCTGCCCGCTCTTGCCGGCCAGCGCCTTGAGGATGAAGGCGGACAGTTGCGGCACGTCGCCGCGACGTTCGCGCAGCGGCGGCACGCGCAGTTCGATCACGTTGATGCGGTAGAACAGATCCTGGCGGAACTGGCCCTGCTCGACGAGGTGGCCGAGGTTCTTGTGGGTAGCGGAAAGGATGCGCACGTCGACCGGAATCTCGTCGCGCCCGCCGATCGGACGCACGGCTTTTTCCTGGATCGCGCGCAGCAGTTTCACCTGCATGTGCAGCGGCAGCTCGGCCACTTCATCCAGGAACAGCGTACCGCCCTGGGCGGCCTGGAACAGGCCTTCCTTGTCGGCGCCGGCGCCGGTGAAGCTGCCCTTGCGATGGCCGAAGAACTCGCTTTCCATCAACTCGGAGGGAATCGCGCCGCAGTTGACCGGGGTGAACGGGCCGCTCGCTCGCGGACCCTGCTCGTGGATCAGCCGTGCGACCAGCTCCTTACCGACGCCGGATTCGCCAGCAATGTAGACCGGCGCCTGGTTGCGCGCGAGCTTGCCGATGGTGGCGCGCACCTGCTGCATGGCGGCGGAGTCGCCGATCAACCGGTCGCTGGAACCGCCCGTTTTCGCCGCGCCGCCGCCGTTGCGCTTCTCTTCGGCCAGTCGCAGTGCGGTACGTACCAGGCCGCGCAGCATCTGGATATCGACCGGCTTGGACACGAAGTCGAAGGCGCCGGCCTTCAACGCATTTACTGCCGCGTCGACGTTGCCGTAGGCGGTGATCATCGCCACTGGCGTATCCGGGCTGGTTTCGGAAATCAGTTCGATGATTTCCTGGCCGTTGCCATCGGGCAGCCGCATGTCGGTGAAGCAGAGGTCGTAGGTGTGCTCGGAGAGCGCCCGGCGCGCATCGGCGACGGTGCCGACGGCGTCGACCTGCAGATCCATCCGACCGAGCGTGATGGTCAGCAGTTCGCGGATGTCGCGTTCGTCATCGATGACCAGGACGGTCTGAAGGCTCATGGCACGCCGGAAGGAGATGGACAGAGCGAAGAATACCCGTCGTCAAGCTGGCCGGCAAAGGCCGCGAGTGCCTTGCCGCCGATTTGTGCGGATGCCGCCACGTCGCCTGCCGGGGTCAATGTCCGAGCTTGCGGTCGAAGAAGCCGACCATCACCGCATAGGCCTGTCGCGACTCGGGCATCTCCGGGTCGGAGAAGAACGAATGCCACATGCCGTCCCACACGTGCAACTCCGCATCCACGCCGGCTGCGCTGAGCAATGCCTGGCTGTGTGCCTCGGCGCTCAGGGTGAAGTCGCGCGTGCCGGTGATCAGCAGGGTCGGCGGAAACTTCGCCAGCAGGGCTGGCGATTGCGCCGGAAACACCATCGGGTCGGTCGCCTGGGCGCCCTTGAAGTAAGGCAGGTCGGTCAGTTGCAGTGGCTTGCCGGGCGGCGGGTCGCCGCTGAGTACGCCGGAGACGTAGGTCGAATCGCCTTCCATCGTGGTGATCGAGCCGCAGAACGTGCCGATGGCGCCGGGCGTCGGCAGCTTGTGCGCGATGATGCGCGCGGTCGCCTCGGCGGTGAGCACGCCGCCGGCGGAGCAGCCGTAGATGCCGATGTTCTTCGCCGGGTATGTCTTTAGCAGCGCGCGATAGACCGCTTCGACGTCTTCGCTGGCGGCGGGGAAGACGTGCTCCGGCCCCTGGCGGTAATCGACGGTGACGACCTTGATGCGGCCGAGGCTTGCCAGTGGAATCGCCTCGACCAGCCCGCCGCTGTGCGCGCCCCACAGGAACGCACCGCCGTGCAGGTTGATCAGCACGCGGTGTTGCTGGCGTTCGGCGATGCCCTGCGCGGGTTCGACCACATCGGCAGGCACGCCGCCGATGGTCTGCGCGTGGATCTTCACCGGGTAGAGCTTCTCCATCCGTTGCGCACGGTCGGTGTTGATCTTGTCGTAGTACGCACGGCTGGCTGCGAGTGCCCCGATGCCGGGCGCATGCCGGCCCTGATCCAGCATGATCTGGAACTGCTTGCGTGCTTCGGGCGATGCAAACGACGAATACGGCACCGGATACGACGGCAGGGTGAGCGTGCCGTCGGCATCCACCGCGGGATGCGCGGCCTGCGCCGAAACCTGGAAGCAGGCCAGGGCTGCCCAGAGCAGGCCCGCCTGGATGATCGGTCGAACATGTCGCGTGTGCATGGAAGCGTTCCTCGATGATCGATGTCGTGGTCGTTGGATGGGTGCTCTCAGAGCGCGGTGCGTGTCAGCTGGACCTTACCGTCGGCGTCGCGGCGGATCGTGATGTCGTAGAGCTTGCCGCGCCAGGTGATGCGCTTGAGCGTCAGCGATTTCCAGGCCGGCGGCAGCACCGGCGCATACGCTTCGGCCAGCCCATCCGGCTGGATGCGCAGGCCGGAGAAGCCATAGACGATGTTCTGCATCAGCCCCGCCGACGCGGTCAGGAAGTAGCCGGTGTTGTTGCCGGCGGTTTCGGTGCGCACGTCGAACGGCGGCTTGATCACGTTGGCGGTGATGTTGCGATCGAACCACATGCTGGCACCGGCGGCATCGCCCAGCGTGGTGGCGGCGATCGACATCGGTGCCAGGCCCATGCTGTTCGGGTCGTGGTGCGAACGCGCGATCGGACTGATCGCGTAATCGAAATCGCGACGGCGCAGCCCGGCGTCCATCGGGAAATCGAGCGAAGGATACGAAAGCATCGGCAGCGAACTGCCGCCCCACGAATCGATGTCGTGCGGCACGCTTTCGTCGAAATCGAGGTGGTGCGCATCCGCCGCGGAGAACGGCACATGCATCTTCGCCGCGACATCGGCCCAGCGCGGATCGGCGGTCTCGCCGACGATGGCCGCGGCCGCGGTGGCGATCTGCAGCGCGCGCGCCGCCGAGACGTTGGTGAAGGTGTCGTTCGGCACGTCGTTATAGTCCTCGTCGACCGAGGTGACGTGCAGGATGTCGTAGCGCTGCTTCGATGCGTTCCACGTTACCCGGCTGGTCCAGAACGCGGCGATGTTGTGGATCACCGGCCAGCCGTACTGCTTCAGCCAGGCCTTGTCGCCGCTGGCGAGGTAGTACTGCCACTGCGCGATGGCGATGTCGGCGTTGACGTGGATCTCGCGTTCGCCCAGCACGTAGGCGAAGTGCGGCGTCTGCTCGGTACCGTTCTGAGGGTCGGCTTCCCACGGATACATCGCGCCTTTCAGGCCGCGTTCTTTCGAGCGTTGTTGCGCGGCGGGCAGCGTGCGCGAGCGGAACATCACCAGCGATTTCGCGCGCTGCGGATGCAGCAGCAACAGCGCAGGGAACACCCACGAGTCGCTGTCCCAGAACGCATGGCCGAGATAGCCGGGCGTCATCGCGCAGGCGCCGATCGGCCACGCGGTGTCGCGGGTGGAGTTCGACAGCAGATAGTAGAGGTCTGCGTGCACGATCTGCTGGGCCTTGGCATCGCCATCGATACGGACGTCCGTTTGCCAGAGCGCGTGCCACGCGCTCTGGTGCGCATCGAACAGGGCGGCGAAGCCCTTGCTGCGAGCCGCCTTCGCCAGCGCCAGATCGGCCCTGGCGTCGCCGCCCCAGTTCTGGCGCGATGCGGCGACATACTTGGTGAAAGTGTAGGTCGTGCCCTTGTGCACGGGCACGCGCAGATTCAGCGCAAGCCGGTAGTCGCTCTTGTAGAACAGGGCTTCGCGCGGCTTCGCGTTCGCGGGCAGTTCGATCGCCGCCGCCTCGGCCATGCCCAGCCCTTGTTCGGCGCGTCCGTCCAGCGACAGCGTCAGGTCCTGCGCATCGCCTTCGCTACGGAGCACGTGCGTGTCGCCGTGATACCAGAGCGGTGCGCGATCCGGCGTGGCGGGCGGAATCGCCTGCAGCTTCATGTTGCGCGAGGCGACCTGCTCCTGCATCTGCTCGCCGGTGATCTTGCCGAGCGCAAAGCGCGGCTGGTAGGGCGCCCAGGTGTTGAGTGCGAACGACAGCTCGATCTCGCCGTCGAATTCAGGCGTGAACGACACGCGGGTTGCCGCCAGGTGCGGCGAGGCCTGGCTGACCAGCGTGGTCACCTCGACACGCGTGGCCTTGCCGTGATCCATGTAGCGATAGCGCGTGGTCAGGGTGGCGTCGAAGAGGTCCAGCGTCTGCTGGTAGTCCTGGAACACCATAGGCGACAGATCGACCTGGTTCATCCAGAAATGCCCGGCGGCGGAGTTGCCGGTGCTGTAGTCGACCTCGGTCCAGCCCGGGATCGCGGCGGGACGCGAGACATCGTCCTTGGCGTAGTCCATGAACGCGACCATGTACGCGAGGTTGCCTTCGGTGCCGCGCGGCGCGGTCATCGTCGAGAAGTAGCCGTTGGCAAGCTGGCCGGGGAAGTAGTTGGCGAAATCCTTCGCGGTGGCCGTCAGGCTGAAGCTGGCATCGGGTGCATCGGCGAACGCCGGGGTGGCGATCCAAGCCAGCAACGTCAGGAGAAAGGCGCGTGATTTCATGTGCGTTCCCTGGAAGGATCGGGCAGCACATCGAAGGCGACCGTCAGGCGCGTCTGATCGCTGGCGAAGGGCACGGTGCCGTGCCAGAAATAAGAAGGAAACAGCACCAGCATGCCGGGCTGCGGGCGCACCACATGTTCTGCGTGCAATGGCGGCGTGGTCAGGATGCCAGGCTGTCCGAACGCAAGGCAGCCATCGGTGCCCGACGCATCGGCCATGCTGTCGGGCAGGTCGACGTAGAACGCCGAGGAGATCCACCCGCGCGGATGCACGTGATTGTTGTGATAGCCCGATCTGCGCAGGCGGACCGACCAGCTGCCGTTGAATCGGTACGTGCCGTTGTTGCGGCGTCGCAACGGATCGATACCGTGGCCGACATGCGCGAGATACTCGCGGATCGGCGCATCGAACGCCCGGAACAGCGCCTGGATCGCCGGGTCGGCATTGCGGGTCAGGTCCTCGGTCGTCTCGGTGCCGTGGCGCAGCGACTGGAACAGCAGCGGGTGACCGGTCGGGTTGTGCAGGCGCTCCAGGCTGCGTTTCAGATCGGCGAGGAATGTCGCGAGATCCGGCCATGATGACGGCACCGGCAAGGTTTGCGGCAACGCCAGCCGCGGGTAGTCGCAGAGTGCAAGGTAGCGCTCGTCGCCCAGCAGTCGCCAAGTCGTGGTCTGCAGTGCGACGAGGTATTGGTCGTCCGGTGCGCTCGCCAGCAGGGTTTCGCAATGTCGCAGCGCGCTGTGCGCATCGCCGACGCCGAGCTGCGCGGCCAGCAGCAGGTTCCGCGCCGCTGCGTTGCCGGGCGACGCATGCAATGCGCGCTCGGCAAGCGCCAGCGATGTCGCAGGGTCGAAATCCAGCGCGGCGAGACCTGCGCGCACAAGCAGGGCGGGGGACGCCTGCGTACCTGCGGCCTGTTCGGCCAGGCAGGCATAGGCGCCGCGTGCGTCGCCGGCACCTTGCAATATCGCGGCCTTGGCGGCACGAAGCGCGTCATCGCCGGCGAATGCCTGCAGGGCTTGGTCGAGCACTTCGGTGGTCTGCGCGGTGTCGCCGGTGCGCATCCAGACCAGTCGGGCGAGATGGCTCTGCGCATCGGCGAGGCGCAGCTCCAGTTGCAGGCAGTCGCGCAGGGCGCGCTCGGCGCGATCGAAGTCGCCGAGCGCGATCAGGCTGCGTGCGTGGGTGAAATGCACGGCTGCGGTCCGGTGCCCCCGTGTCAGCACGCTTCCGGCTGTCTGTTCGGCTTCGGCATGCTGGTTGGCTGCACCGAGTGCCATGGCCAGCGCGTGCATCGCCGCCGGATTGTCGGGCGAAGCGTCGGCGATGCGTCGATAGACATCGACCGCTTCCTGCGGGCGCCCCAGCGCCGCGAGCGCGGCCACATGCTGCGCGACCAGTTCCGCATCGGCTTGTCCGGCGGCGCACAGGGGTGTGGCGAGCGCGAGCGCGTCGGCCGGGCGTTGCGTGTCGTTGTAATGACGCGCAAGAACCAGGGCCGCGCGCGGCAATCGCTGTGCCGCACGGCGCAGCAGCGGTTCGGCTTCGTCGCCGCGGCCGCGGTCGAGCAGCAGCTCGCCGAGTGTCGCGAGAGTCGGCGTCCAGTTCGGATCGATCGCGAACGCCTTCCACAACAGCGTTTCGGCGGCATCGACATCGCCGAAAATCTGCTTGGTGCCGGCGAGCAGGCGCAGTGCCTCGACGTAGTCGGGGTGTTCCGCGACCAGGATCTCGAGCCGGTCGTGCGCCGCGCGGAACTCGCCCGCCTGCAGCAACGCACCGATGCGCCGCATGGCGTCGAGCAGCGTGGGCGGCAACGGAGTCATCAGGCTCACCGCGTCACAGCGCCGTGCGGGTCAACGTCGCCTTGCCGCTCGCATCGCGGTCGATGCTGATGTCGTATTGCTTTCCGCGGAAATGCACGCGCTTGAGCGTGAGCGATTTCCAGCCCGGCGGTAGCACCGGCGCATAGGCTTGCGCCAGCCCATCGTCCTGCACGCGCAAACCGGTGAGGCCGTAGACGATGCTCTGCACGAAACCCGCCGAGGTCGCCAGGATGTAGCCGGCATTGTTGTACGCCGTCTCGCTGCGCACGTTGTACGGCGCCTTGAGGAAACCGACCAGATTGCGCTGCATCCACTCGCCGGCGGTCTTGCCGTCGCCCACTTCGGCGGCGGCGGTGGCGAGCATCACCATCATCATCTCGTTCGGATCGTTGCCGTGCACCTTGAGCTCGTCGAGCTGGAACGCGAAGTCGTTCCTGCGGACGGTGGGCGTCATCGGCAGGTCGAGGTTCGGATACATCAGCCAGACCAGCGATGAGCCCATCCAGGTGATCTTGTCGTGCGGCACGCTGGCGTCGAAGTCGAGATGGCGCTGCGCTTTCTCGTCGAACGGGATATACATCTTCTTCGAGATTTCGGCCCATTTCGGGTCCGGCCGTTCACCCACCTTGGCCGCGGCCGCGGTCGCGATGTCCAGCGCCTTGCGCGCGGCGGCGTTGGTGAACGAATCGTTCGGCACGTCGTCGTAGGCTTCGTCGGGCGAAGTGACGTGCAGGATTTCGTAGCGGTCGTGCACCTTGTCGTAGCTGACGCGGCTGACCCAGAACTGGGCGATCTCGCGGATCACCGGCCAGCCGTTCTGCTTCAGCCACGCATCGTCGCCACTGGCCAGGTAGTACTGCCACTGCGCGATGGCGATGTCGGCGTTGACGTGGATCTCGCGGAACACGCCATAGGCGAAATGTGGCGTGTGGTCGACGCCGGTTTCCGGGTCGGCCTCCCACGGATACATGGTGCCTTTCGCGCCGTACTGGATCGCGCGATCGCGCGCCGGCTGCATGGTGCGATCGCGAAACATCACGATCGGCTTGGCGCGCTCCGGATGCAGCAGCAGCAGCGCGGGAAACACCCACGAATCGGAATCCCAGAATGCGTGGCCGGCGTAGTTGGGCGTGAGCGCGCAGGCGCCCATCGGCCAGGCCGTGCCCGTGGTCGAGTTGGACAGCAGGTAATAGAGATCCGAATGCACGGCCTGCTGCACGTTCGGGTCGCCATCGATCACGATGTCCGATTTCCACAGTTCGTGCCACGCGGCCTTGTGCGCGGCAAGCAGCTGGTCGAAACCGGTGGCGCGCGCCGCCGTCGCCAGCCTCGCGGTGGCAGCCGCATCGCCGCCCCAGTTTTCGCGCGACATCGCCACATACTTGGTGAAGGTGTAGGTGCGGCCCTTGTGCAGCGGAATCTTCACGTTGAGCGCGAGCTGATACGTGCCCTTGTCCAGCGTGACGTCGCTTGCCTTGATCCCTTCGGGAAGTTGGATCGCCGCGGCTTCCGCCATGCGCAGGCCCTGTTCGGCCTTGCCATCCAGCTGCAGCGTCAGATCGCTGGTGTTGCCATCGCCATTCGAGACATGCGTGTCGCCGTGGTACCAGACCGGCGCGCGATCGGCAGTGCGGTAGTTGACTGGCTCGGTCACCGACATGTTGTTGGCGGCGACGGCAGCGAGCATCTCGTCGCCGGTCATCTTGCCGATCGGGAAGCGTGGCTGGTACGGCGCCCAGATGTTCAGCGGAAACGACAGTTGCACCGTGCCGTCGAACTCCGGCGTGATGGCGATGCGCGTCGCGGCGAGGTGCGTATCGGCCTGGCTGACGAAGGTGGTGACCGCGATACGCGTGGATTTCTTGCTGTCGTCGGTATAGCGGTAGCTGGTGGTGAGCGTGCCGTCGTGCATGTCCAGCGTCTGCCGGTAGTCGCCGAACGCCTTGTCGCTGAGCAGCGTGCGGTTGAGCCAGAACTCGCCGGCAGTCGACTTGCCGGTGCTGTAGTCGATGCCGCTCCAGCCGGGAATCGCTGCAGGGCGCGCGATATCGTCCTTGGCATAATCCATGAACGCGACCATGTACGCGAGGTTGCCCTCGGTGCCGCGCACCGAGGTCATCGTCGAGAAGTAGCCGTTGGCCAGGTAGCTCGGAAAATAATGGTCGAAGTTCTTCGAGGTTGCCTTGAGCACGAAGCTCGGGTCGGTTCCGTCGACGGCGGCGGCAGTGCCGGCAGCGGAGAACAGCAGCAGTCCCAGCACGATGTGGCGAGGAAGGGAATGGCGAAACAGCATCATGGGAATGATTTCCTCGGCGTGCGATGGTGGATTTTCCGCGGTATCCGATCCGCGATTGCCGCTTGCGGCATTACGCGGCGCCATCCGCGGACAGCGCGACGCGGAAGGCCGCGCGATCGGTTTCGCGCTTGAAGAAGAACAGCGTGACCAGCACCAGTGTCATTGGCACCAGCGAAAAATAGAACGCGTTGATGCCATCGAAACTGGCGAAGACGCGCGCTGTGATGTACGAGCCCAGCGTGCCGCCGAGCGCGGAGAACACCACGATCAGGCCGGTCATGGCGGCATGCATCGGCTTGGGCAGCGAACTCAGCGCCACCGAATTGATCACCGGATAGATCGGCGCCATCAGCAGACCAAGCAACGGAATCAGGTAGGCGGCGATCGGTGCGTTGAACCAGCCGACATCGCTGCGTTCCACCACGTGTCGTGCCAGCGGCAACACCAGAATCACCAGCGTTGCCATGCTGACCACGCAGATGTTCAACAGCACGTACCAGCGCACGCGCTTGAGCACGAAGCCGGCACCGATGCGGCCCACCGCTGTCATGCCGGAGAGGATGCCGGAGAACTGGATGCTCATGGCATTCGGCAACTTGAGGATTTCGTTGTTGAACGTTGGTAGCCAGGTGCCGAAGCTCTGTTCGATCAGCACATACAGGAACGCCGAGGCAAGAAACACGTACACCAGCGGCCGCACGAACAGCCGCAGCATTTCCAGGATCGAATCGCTGAACGAGTTGTTGTGTCCGTGCGAGTGTGCAGCGCTTTCGTCGAGCTTGCTGGTGGCCAGCAGCGCGATCACCACGGCGCACATGCCGGCCAGCAGCCAGTACACGTTGAACCACACCGGGTTGCCCGGGTGCGTGCCGTCGACGTAAGCACTGAAGATCCAGTTGCCGGCGAGCACGCCGACCATGAACAGCCCTTCGATGATGTTGGTGAGGCGGGAATGCGCGGTCTTGTCGGCGGTAAGCAGGCCGATCGACGAGTACACGCCGACCTTGGCCATCGCGAAAGAAATGCCCACGCAGGCAAACAGCAGCCGCGTGGTGAGGAAACTGGGGTAGAGCGGCATTAGCACGCAGGCGCCCCCGACGATGGCCAGGGCCAGCATCATCGAGCGCCGGTAACCCATCAACGGGATGAACGAGGCGACCAGGAACGAGGTGCAGGCGATCGACAGATCCTTGTAGCGTTCGAGCGAGCTGGCCTCGGGCTTGCCGATGCCGAACGAGAAGATCGATTGCAGGATCACCGTGCCGACGCTGTTGAGCAAAATCGCGAAGACCATGTAGATCAACGCCAGCGCGACGATCATGCGGATTCGGTTCACGGCGGCCTCGGAAGCATCAGGTTCGATAGTGACGTGGTCCGGGCCGTCTGAGGGGAAGCGGCCCGGACCACGCGCCTTGCGACAACTTTACGATCAGAAGTTGTACTTCACCTCGAACTGGAGGTCGCGACCTTCCATTGGCCGGGCCAGGATCACGCCGCCGGCTTCCGCCGTGCCGAAGATGCGCGAGTTGCTCTCGGTCAGGCCGAGCTGGTTGGTGACGTTGGTGCCTTGCAGGCGCAGCTCCCAGTTCTGCTGGATCTCGGCGATGAGGCCGAAGTCGAGCGTGTAGTACGTGCCGAGTTCCTGCAGGCCGGACTGATCCTGCGTGTGCGAGCCGACATGCGTGTAGGTCACGAAGGCCGTCACGCTGCCCCACGGGAACGGCATCATGTAGCTCGGCGTGAACGCGTAGTGGACCTTCGGCTGGCGCTGCAATTGCACCCCATCGATGAACTGGCAGCCACTTACACCGGTGACGACGTTGGTATAAGGCAGGCAGGAGTTGTTGTGGGTGTAATGGCCGTCCAGGTAATTGGCGACCACTTGCAACGTCAGGTTCTTTACCGGGGTTACCGAGCCGATGAAATTGACGCCTTTGGAATCCGAGCCGTAGACGGACGGCGGTCCGATCGGCGCGCCGACGGCATTGGTAGGTTGATAGGTCAGGCCGTTGAACTGCTTGTGGTAGACGCTGATGTCCGCATACAGCTTGTCGGTCTGGTACTTGAAGCCACCTTCGAAGTTCTGGATCTTCTGCAGCGGCGGCGAGTTGCCGGTGACGTCGCCGCGGATCGAGTTGTCGAAGTCACCGAAGTGCACGCCCTTGTTGGCGCGCACGTACAGGCTCATGTTGCTGGCCAGCTCGTAATTGGCGCCGACTGTCCACGAGGTATGGGTCTTGTTGTAGTCGGTGCGGGTGAACGTGCCGTTGCAGGTGGGCACGGTGTTGTCGTAGAGCGTATCCGGATTGCCATCGAGATCGGTTGGCGTGGTATTGCAGACGGTGGTGTGCGCCTGCTGGTTCTCCAGGCGTGCCGATGCATCGAACAGCCATGGGCCGATGCGCCACGAGTCGGACAGGTAGAACGCCTTGTTGTTGGCCACGCCCTGGTTGCTGATGTCGGAGTTGCTGTTGAGGTTGGAGAAACCCTGGCTGTCGGTCACATACTTGGTACGCCCGGTGGTCGGATCGACATAGCTGACCGCGATGGGGCGTGCGTTGGGCGTGTTGGTCATCAACATCTGGTTGCCCAGCGACCACTTGTCGTCTTCCGTGTAATGCGCGAGATAGACGCCGGCGGTCAGCGTATTGCCGTTGAAGATCTCCTTGCTGAGGCGGAAATCGTTGTTGATGTTCTTCAGGTGCTTGTGGATATGCCACCAGCCCTGCTGGATCACGCTCTGGTTGGGATTCACCGCGCCGCCGCCGCCGGGCCCGGCGTAGGTGGCCGTGACCGCCGCACCGGCAGGCAACAGGAGGCCAGCCTGCGAGGAGGGCACGTTGAACAGCTCGTCGTTCAGCGACGCCGGGTTCGATCCGGAGAACAGCGCGTTGGTGTCCATGTCGCCGCCGTCGAGCAGGAACTTGTCGCTCAGCGACCAGCCACCGCCCAGGTCATAGTCGAAATTGCCGCCGAAGAAGCTCACCTTGGCGCCGCGGCCGTTGGCCAGGTTGGCATCGGTACCGCCGCCCGGATAGCCCTCCAGGTGCACGTGCTGGATGTACTTGCTGTTGTACGTGGAGGTCAGCGGATCGAATCCGGGGTAGGAGCTGAAGTGGTCGGTGCCGGTCTGGATCAACGGGATCGGCGTGATGAACTGGTTACGGTCGTTGAGCACGCGGGCGTACAGGGTCATCGAGCCGTTGTCAGAATCGTGCGTCACCGTGGCGGTGAACTGGCCGCCCTTGTCGGCGGAAAACTGCGGGTTGCGCACCCCATTGGAATCACGGTAGAAGCCGCCGGCGCTGCCGTACCAGTTGTCGGCGATCTTGAAGCCGAGGAAACCATCGAAGCGCCTCAGGGCGCCGGTGCCGTAGGTGACGCCGACGCTGCCGGATGGCACGTCCGTGCCCTGCTTGAGGATGAAGTTCTCGGTCGCGCCGATCTGACCATCCGCGAACACGACGGACGGGCCGCCCTGCACGATTTCGACGCGGTCGATGGTGTCGTCGAGGCGGATCATCGAGGTCTGCTCGAAGAACGAAAGGGACGGCATGCCATAGACCGGCGAACCCATGATCTGCACCGTGTTGTACGGTGCGTCGCCGCCGCCCGGGAAGCCGGCGATTTCGATGTTGGCGCCGGTCTGGCCGCCGGTCGATTCCGGCCACAGTCCGGGCGAGATCTTCAGCAGGTCGGCGGTGCTCTTCGGGTTGGCGCGCTTGATCTGCTCGGCATTCGCCACGGTGATGTTGTAGCTGGCATCGATCTTCTTGACGCCGGTGGCCGAACCGGTGACGACCACCTGTTCGAGGTTCCTGGTGTTCTTCGCGTCCTCTTTCTTCTGTTGCGCGGTCTTTGGAGCGGTGCTGGCCGCGGCGTCCGTGGCGGCCTGCCCGCTGTCCTGCGCCATGGCGGCGCCGGACATGAGGACGGCGGCGATCGCCACGGACAATGCGACTCGAGTCAGTTGCTTCTGCTTGTTCATTTTCGGTTTCTCCCCGATCAATTTTCGTTTTTGATTCCCACCAACTGATAGAAACAGGTTCAAGCCCGTTCGCCTTTCATGTCATTCGTAAACTTGTCTATATCCAGTGCAGCAATGCTCGGCAGCACCACTTCCGCCCCGGCCAGCGCTTGCGCGTGACCTATTCCCACAGCCCGCATCCCCGCGGCGTGAATGCTGGCGATGCCAGCGGCCGCGTCTTCCACGCCTAGGCACTCTTCCGGTGTCACTCCCAGCGCTTTTGCCGCAGCGAGAAAAATTTCCGGGTCGGGTTTGGAGCGGCTGATCCGCCCGGCATCGACCACGTGATCGAACAGGTCCGCGATGCCCAGGCGTTGCAGCAGCAGCGGTGCATTGCGGCTCGCCGAGGCCAGGCCGACCTTGAGGCCGGCGCGACGTGCCGATTCGACGGCCTTGCGAGCGCCGGGCAGCAGGTCGTCCGGCCCGAAGTGCTTGATGCGTTCGCGGTAGTAATCGTTCTTGCGCGCAGCCAGTGCGGTTTTCTCGTCTTCGGAATACGCCCGTCCGGCGGTTTCCAGCAGGATATCCAGCGAGCCGCGGCGGTCCACGCCTTTCAGGCGCTCGCCCATGCTTTCGTCGAAGGTGATGCCGATTTCGCCGGCAAGCTTTTTCCAGGCGGCATCGTGCACGACTGCCGTGTCGGCGATGACGCCGTCCAGGTCGAAGATCACGGCCTTCAACGGATGTTTCCCATTGGCCTTGCCGGACGAAGCTTGTGCGGCCATCGCGTCGACGCGCGGAAGCAGCAGCGACTGGCCGGCGGTCAAATGCTGCTGCTCGCCCGCATGCACGAACGTGAGTGCATCGCCGGCGGTCAGGGAGTAGCGGATGCCATCGCCGCCGACATCGACACGCAAATGCGCACTTCGCCAGTGCACGCCGAACCGGTAGCTTTTCCATGCCTCCGGCAGACGCGGCGACAGGGCGAGCTGGCCGCCGTGCACGCGCAAGCCGCCAAAGCCCCACGTCAACGCCAGCCAGCTGCCGGCCATCGCTGCCATGTGCACGCCGTGCGCGGCGTTGCCATGAAGGTCGTCGAGGTCGACGCGTAAGGTATCCAGGAAATAGCGGTATGCCTTGTCGGCGTGGCCGACTTCGGCGGCGACCACCGCAAAGGTCGACGCCGACAGGGTGGAGTCGTGGATGGTGACGCCTTCGTAGTAGTCGAAATTGCGGCGCTTGGCGTCGTTGTCGACATCTTCGCCGGCGAGCATGAGAGCCAGCAGCGTGTCGGCTTGCTTGCATACCTGGTGGCGATAGATGGTCAGCGGATGCATGCGCAGAAGCAGCGGCTGCTTGTTCGGCGTGTTGACCAGATCCGCCGGCAGCCGGGGCTTGTCGAGGAAGGCATCGTCTTGCGGAAAGATGTCCAGCAGCGCATCGACGGGCAGATACATGGCGGTGGCCGCGCGCTGCCATTGCTCCGCTTCGTCCGCGCGCAGGTTGATGCTCGCCGCCAGCGCGGCGTACTCCGCGGGATACTCGTCGGCCATCCATCCGGCGATTGCGGCGGCGTCGCGCAGATGACGCTGCGCCATGCGGTTGGTGTAGTGGTTGTTGTCGACCAGCGCGGAATATTCGTCCGGCCCGGTGACCTGATGGATGCAGAAGGCGCCCGCGTGGCGCGGACTGAAATGGCCGATCTCGAGCCAGATGCGCGCGGTTTCGAAGATCATCTCGGCGCCGCGCGTCAGCAGGAACGCGTGGTCGCCGCTGGCATCCACATACAGCCGCACCGCCCATGCCACCGCGGCATTGATATGGTACTGCGCCGACCCGCTGGGGAAGTACGACGAGCATTCGTCGCCGCTGATCGTGCGCCAGGCGTAGAGTGCGCCACGGGCGTGGTTGAGTTCGCGCGCATGCCGGCGCGCATTGTCCAGCGTGCGGTAGCGGTAGGTGAGCATCGCGCGCGCCAGCGTCGGCTCCAGCGTGGCGAGCGCCGGCAGCATGAAAGCCTCGGCGTCCCAGAAATAGTGGCCTTCGTAGCCTTCGCCGGTCAGGCCCTTGGCTGCCGCGGTGCCATGGCTGTCGCGGCTGCTCGACTGGAAGACGTGGAAAAGATTGAAGCGCAGCGCCTGTTCGGTCGCGGGATCGCCATCGATGGACAGGTCGGCCTGATCCCACAGTTGCGCCAGCGCCTGCGTTTGGCGCTGCAGCAGCGAGGCGTAGCCGCGTGCGATGGCCGAATCCAGCGACGCCTCGGCGCGTGGCAGCAATTCGTCCGATGGCTCGATGGTGAAGGGCAGGGTGAACGCGTAGGCGACGTACTTTTCCAACGTGATCGTCGTGCCCGGCGCCAGCGAGCCCTCGTAGACCTGCATCACGCCGTGCTGGGCGAGATTGGCGTAGCAGAACGCAAGGTCATCGGATATGTGATGACGCTGCGCGCAGACGACCTGGATGCCGCTGTGGGTGGTCTGCTGGCCGACCCAGGCCAGTGACTCTTCCGCGCTGGCGCCCGTGGTGCTCAGTCCGCCATCGATGCGGCTGCCGATGCGTGGGTCGAAACCCTGTTCGACTGCCTCTCGCGCTGTGCTGATGGACGATTCCAGCGTGATCGGCCCGGTGTAGTCGATCGAGCGCACCTGGAAACGAATCGCCAGCAGGCCGGCATCCTCGAGGCTGACGATGCGCTCGGCGTCGATTTCCAGCGTGATGCCTTCCGGCGAGCGCCAGCGCAGGTGGCGCCGATAACAACCGCTGCGCAGGTCCAGCGTGCGCTCGAATTCAAGCCATTCGCCCTGGTCGAGGCGGACCTGCGTGTCGCCCAGGCGCAGGTGGATGCGGGTGCCGTCGGCCACGGGGATGCGCGTATCAGTGTGGTTCGCGAAACCCGGGAAGCGCTCGTGGTATTCGATCGGCGTGCGCTCCCACACAGCGGAGAGCAGGGTGGAATGGCTGGGACTGTCGCCTTCCTCCAGGCCGCCGCGTACGCCCAGCGTGCCGTTGGCAAGCGCGAACAGGCTTTCGTCCTGAGCGAAATGGGCGGGATCCGTGCTGTGCCGGGTCAGCTTCCACGGATTGGTCGCCGCGTGGCCGGCCGCTGTCGATGCTTCGACCTGAACCGTCGTCTGATGATCCAAGTAACTCCCCAATTCCCGCTGCGTTGCGGGTGCAGATTGCCAGGCCAAGTTGCGTCGGCGGCGAGCTTGGCATTAAATGATATCGATATCAAGATATCGATATCATCTGAAATCACTTGTCGCAATGCATCAATGACGGCGCTGTTTTGGGCGCCGGAGAGGGGCATTTTCCTTGCTTGCATCAGCGCCATCGCAGTCGCCGGAAAATCCCGCATCGGGCGCGTCGGCTTGCGCTTGCATGCATGCAGGCCAGTCGACACACTGCATGCGTCGTTCTCGCGGACCCGCGCAGTGCGGCGCTACCGCCACATGGAACGGAAGAGTGCAGCAGGGGCCAGATCGTTGAGCAAGAAAGGCGCGCGCAAGCTGGCTTCGGGCGGCCTGACCATGGCCGACCTGGCGAAGCTGTCCGGGGTATCGAAGATCACGGTGTCACGGGCGTTGAGCGACAGCCCGCTGGTCATGCCCGAAACCCGCGACCGCGTCCAGGCGCTGGCACGCGAGCACGGCTACAAGCTCAATGTCAGCGCACGCAACCTGCGCCTGCGCCGCAGCCATACGGTGGCGGTGATCGTGGAGATGAAACCGTCGATCGACCGCACCATGTTCGATCCCTATCCGCTGGTCTTGCTCGGCGGCATCTCGCAGGAGCTGACCGCCGCCGGCTTCAGCATATTGCTGACAACCCGCCAGGGCGCGACGGCGGCGGCGGTGCAGGCCGCCGACGGACTGATCCTGCTCGGCCAGGGCGTGCATCAGGACGCGGTGCGCCGATTCGACAAACTGGGTCTGCCGATGGTGGTGTGGGGCGCGGATACCGAGGAGGACCCGCACGTGATCGTCGGCGGCGACAACCGCCTGGGCGGCGCGGTGGTGGCCGATCATTTCGTGGCGATGGGCCGGCGCCGTCCGGTGTTCGTCGGCAACACCGGTCATCCGGAGATCTACCAGCGCCTCAACGGGTTCGTGGATGCGCTGGCGGTCCACGGGATCAAGCCGCTGCTGATGCGCCGCGACGAGTTCACCCCGGACTCCGGTTCCGATGCGGTGCTTTCGCTGCATGCGCGCAGGGTCGACTTCGATGCCATTTTCGCCTGCAGCGACTTGCTGGCGATGGGTGCGATCCGCACCATGATCGAGCTGGGCCGCTCGGTGCCGGGCGACGTATCGGTGGTCGGCTACGACGACATGCCGGTCGGCGCGAGTTTCCTGCCGCCGCTCAGCTCCGTGCGGCAGGACTGGCAGGAGGGCGGCATCCTGCTGGCGCGCAAGGTGCTCGCGCTGATCCACGGCGAGGCGGCACATTCGGAAACGGTGCCGGTCGAGCTGATCGTTCGCGCGACCTGACAGCCTCCGCTTCCCGCCGAAGTCACACGGCTTCGTCGATCGCGGTCTTGCCCATGTGCGCCGGCGTCAGCGTGAGCCGGAAACAACTGCCGCCGCCCGCCACGCGTACGTATTCCAGCGCGGCCTGGTTGGCGTCGCTCATCTGCCGTGCCAGGTAGAGACCCAGTCCGGTGCCGTATTCGTGGGTGGTATAGAACGGCTCGAAAATCTGTGCGGCGACTTTCGGCGCG
Organism: Rhodanobacter sp.; assembly: GCA_036398675.1. Taxonomy (GTDB): domain Bacteria; phylum Pseudomonadota; class Gammaproteobacteria; order Xanthomonadales; family Rhodanobacteraceae; genus Rhodanobacter. The sequence continues at coordinate 48,270 of DASWOQ010000047.1, forward strand.
ATGCCGGGGCCGCGGTCGATCACTTCCAGGATCGGCACGCCATGCTCGCCCTGCCGGGTCACCACCATCACTCGTGCCGGCTCGCCCGGCATGCGGCCATAACGCAGCGCGTTCTGCACCAGATTCCACACCACCTGCTGCAGCTGCTGCGGGTCGGCCACCGCGGCCACCGGCGTGCCGCTGTTGGCGATCGCCCGCAGCGAATCGGCGCCCAGGTCGTTGCCCTGGCTGTATTCGTCGACGAAACCCTGTGCCCAGTGGCCGAGATCCAGCGTTTCCGGCCGCGAGCGCTCGCGTCGCGACAGCTGCAGGATGTTCTCGATGATCTCGTTGAGCCGGATGCAGTGGTTGTTGATGATCTCGACCATGCGCTGGTCGGTGCTGTCCATGCTTCTGGATTCGGCCAGCAACTGCGCCGAATAGCGGATCGCCGCCAGCGGATTGCGGATCTCGTGCGCGATCGAGGCCGACAGCCGGCCCAGCGAGCTCAGCGTCAGCTCCTCCGCGCGGCGCGACAGCAGCGAGGTGTCGTCGAGGAAGATCAGCACGTGCGAATCGTCGTTGGGCGCGAGGCGGGTGAAGCGCGGCACCACTTCGGGCACGCCATCGGCGAGCTGGGTGGCGGTTTCGTCGAGCTTGCCGGAGGTCATCCAGTGGTAGAGCCGGCGCGACAGTTCCGGTGCCAGCTGGCCCAGGTCGCGCTGGTCGGCGCCGGGGTTGCCCATCAGCATCCACGCCGATTCGTTGATCTGGTGGATGCGGTTGGCATCGTCGACCAGCAGTACCCCGGTCTTCATGCGCCGGATGATCAGCTCGTTGATCTGCGCCAGGTTGGCCAGATCGGTGCTGCGCTGTTCCGCCAGCGCCTCGGTGGCGCGCAATTGCCGGCCCAGCACATGGCACAGCGTGGTGCTGGCGAAATACGCCAGCCCGAACAGCGCCGCTTCGAGCAGGTCGCGGTCGCCGGGGTCGCTGCTTGCGATGCCGAGGAACGTATTGCCCAGGATGCCCAGGGTCGCCAGCGCGGCGAAGAAGCTGGACAGGCGCAGCGGCAGGATCAGCGCGCCGGCGCTGAGGTTCACCGCCAGCATCATGGCGATGCCGATGCGCGCATCGTGCATGGAGGAGATCGCCAGCACTGCCGCGGCGATATCGACCACCAGCGCCGCGGACACGGCCATGGTGACGTACGACATGCTGCGCCGGTTGAACAGCAGCGCGATCAGCGCAAATGCCAAGTACAGCGCGGCCACGCCGCGGGCGAAATTGGCTGCCTGCAGATGCGGCCAGCCCAGCCCGCCCGGGGAAAACGCCAGCCCGCCGTAGACCAGCGCCTGCACCAGCCGGAACACGTTGAGGAACGACAGCTCGTGGCGAATGGTCGCGTTGCCCGACACGTGCGCGACGGAAAGAGCTGGCGTGCTGGACACGTGCGGGGCACTCCATGGCAGGTTTCTACCAGTATAGACGGGGTGATCGGCAATGGGCCGGCATACCGACGGCCGGCCGGCCGCGGCGGCGCGGCGAAAACACGCCGCCCTTTCCATTGCCGCCTGCTTCCGCGAAAATAGGCGGCCGTATTGCGCCGCCTTGCCCGTTTCGGGCATGCACGCCGCCCTTTGGTAGCGTGACGCTCCGCCGTCCGACCCCCATGACCCACGCGCTGCACGCGTGCGGCCGCCATGTTTCCCCCGTTCGCTCGAGGTATCGAATGAATTTCCACGAATACCAGGCCAAAGAACTGTTCGCGCAGTACGGTATCGCCGTACCGCCGGGCAAGATCGCCAACTCCCCCGATGCAGCCGTCGACGTCGCCAAGGCGCTCGGCGGTTCGCAATGGATGGTCAAGGCGCAGATCCATGCCGGAGGCCGCGGCAAGTCCGGCGGCGTCAAGTTCTGCCGCAGCTTCGACGACGTCCGCGCCGCCGCCAAGGGCATGCTCGGCACCCACATGGAAACCTACCAGTCCGCCGGCCGCGCACTGCCGGTGAACCTGGTGCTGGTGACCGACGCCACCGACATCGCGCGCGAGCTGTACCTGTCGATCCTGGTCGACCGCGACAGCAAGGCGGTGTCCTTCATCGCCTCCAAGCACGGCGGCGTGGACATCGAGCAGGTCGCCAAGGAGACGCCCGAAGACATCCACACCATCGTGATCGATTTCATCGAAGGGCTGCAGCCGTACCAGTGCCGCCAGCTCGGCTTCGCGATGGACCTCAACGCCAAGCAGGTCAACCAGCTGACCAAGATCATGCTGGGCCTGTACAAGCTGTTCAACGAGCAGGATCTGGCGCTGGTCGAGCTGAATCCGCTGGCCATTCTCGAGGACGGCAACCTCGCCGCGCTCGACGGCAAGGTCAACTCCGATGACAACGCCGAGTTCCGCCATCCGAACCTGGCCGCAATGCGCGATCTCAGCCAGGAAGACGCGGCTGAAGCCGCGGCCGTGCAGTACAACCTCAACTACGTGACGATGGACGGCAGCATCGGCTGCATGGTCAACGGTGCCGGCCTGGCGATGGCCACGATGGATGTGATCAAGCTGGCGGGCGGCGAGCCGGCCAACTTCCTCGATGTCGGCGGCGGTGCCACCAAGGAGCGCGTCACCGAGGCGTTCAAGCTGATCCTGTCCTCGGACAAGGTGCGCTGCATCCTGGTCAACATCTTCGGCGGCATCGTGCGTTGCGACCTGATCGCCGAGGGCATCATCGCCGCGGTCAAGGAAGTGGGTCTGAAGATTCCGGTGGTAGTGCGCCTGCAGGGCACCAATGTCGACCAGGGCCGCGAGCTGCTGGCCAATTCCGGCCTGGCGATCACGCCGGCCGACGATCTCAACGACGCGGCGCAGAAAGCCGTGGCTGCGGCCAAGGTTTAAGGAGCTATCGAATGAGCGTTCTCGTCAACAAAAACACCAAGCTGCTGGTGCAGGGTTTCACCGGCCAGCAGGGCACTTTCCACGCACAGCAGTGCCTCGACTACGGCACCAAGGTCGTCGGCGGCGTCACTCCGGGCAAGGGCGGTTCCGAACACATCGGCTTGCCGGTCTTCAACTCGGTCGATGAAGCCGTGCTCGAAACCGGTGCCGATGCGTCAGTGATCTTCGTGCCGCCACCGTTCGCCGCCGACTCGATCCTCGAGGCGATCGACGCCGGCATCAAGGTGATCGTGGCGATCACCGAAGGCATCCCGGTGCTGGACATGCTGCGGGTCAAGAACGTGTTGCAGCAGCACCCGGAAATCGTGCTGATCGGGCCGAACTGCCCCGGCATCATCACCCCGGGCGAATGCAAGATCGGCATCATGCCCGGCCACATCCACCAGAAAGGCAAGGTGGGCGTGGTTTCGCGTTCGGGCACGCTCACGTATGAGGCCGTGTTCCAGACCACCAACGAAGGCCTGGGCCAGAGCACGGTCATCGGCATCGGCGGCGATCCGATCAACGGGTTGAACTTCATCGACTGCCTCAAGCTGTTCCAAGACGATCCGCAGACCGAAGGCATCATCATGGTCGGTGAAATCGGCGGCAGCGCCGAGGAAGACGCTGCCGAGTTCATCGGCGAATACGTGACCAAGCCAGTGGTGTCGTTCATCGCCGGCGCCTCGGCCCCGGCCGGTAAGCGCATGGGCCATGCCGGTGCGATCATTTCCGGCGGCAAGGGCACTGCGGCAGCGAAGTTCGCCGCATTGGAAAAGGCTGGCGTCACCACGGTGAAGTCGCCGGCCGACCTCGGCAAGACGCTCGCCGGTTTGATGAAGTAAGTCGGCACCGACTGCTCTAAAATGCAAAGGCCGCGATCCGTCGCGGCCTTTGTCGTTTCTGGAGTTCCGGTTCATGGCAACCCTGCGTCTGGCGCTGGCCCAATTCGATTTTCCGGTCGGCGCGGTGGCGGCAAACGCCGCAAAGGCGCGCGAGCTGATCGACGATGCGCGCGGCGGTGGCGCGGCGCTGGTGGTGTTCCCCGAACTGACGCTCAGCGGCTATCCGCCGGAAGACCTGCTGCTGCGCCCGAGCTTCCTGGCCGCCTGCGAAAGCGAGCTGCGCGTGCTGGCGACGACGACCCACGGCATCGCCGCGCTGGTCGGCCACCCGCACAGCGAGGGCGAGGTGTACAACGCCGCGAGCCTGCTGCGCGATGGCCAGGTCGAATGGACCGCGCACAAGCAGGCCTTGCCGAACTACGGCGTGTTCGACGACAAGCGCTATTTCCAGCCGGGCCATGAAACGCTCACCGCGTCGGTCGACGGTGTGCGGGTGGGGCTGCTGATCTGCGAAGACGTCTGGCAGCCCGAGCCTGCGGCGCAGGCCGCCGCCGCCGGCGCGGAACTGCTGCTGGTGATCAACGCCTCGCCGTGGGACGACGCCAAGCAGGCCGGCCGCGAAGCCGTGCTGGTCGCCCGCGCACAGGAAACCGGCTGCGCGATCGCCTATCTCAACCTGGTGGGTGGACAGGATGAAGTGGTCTACGACGGTGCCTCGTTGCTGGTGAACGGCGACGGCTCGGTCGCGGCGCGTGCGCCGGCCTTCGTCGACGCCTTGCTGTGGGCCGAATTCGATCCGGCCACGCGCACGCTGCGCGCGGAAGGCTGGCCGGCCGTCGAAGACCACGGCAAGGAGGCGACCCTGTACGCCGCGCTAGTTCGCGGCATCCGCGATTACATCGACAAGAACGGATTCGGCGGCGTGCTGCTGGGTCTTTCCGGAGGCATCGATTCGGCGCTGACGCTGGCGCTCGCGGTGGAAACATTAAACTTGGACCTAATGGAGCTTTCGAGGTTGCCGCCGTCCCGTCTATTGTGTTCACGGGTCTAGAACTCGACTCCCTCGTCTGTTTGTACTACCCGTCATCAAACTTTACACAAGCTTAACGGGAGTATTGTTTAT
>DASWOQ010000048.1:0-26116 GCA_036398675.1 Rhodanobacter sp.
CCGTCGTGGCCAGAAATGGTGATCAGATCTGCGCCCGCCTTCACCACGCCGGCGGCGACCGTGCCGACGCCGGCGTGCGAGACCAGCTTCACCGAGATCAGCGCATAGGGATTCACTTCCTTCAGGTCGTGGATCAGTTGCGCGAGATCCTCGATCGAATAGATGTCGTGGTGCGGCGGCGGCGAGATCAGGCCGATGCCCGGCTTGGCATAGCGCAGCCGCGCGATGGTCGCGTCCACCTTGTGGCCCGGCAGCTGGCCGCCCTCGCCGGGCTTGGCACCCTGCGCGATTTTTATCTGCAGCACTTCGGCGTTGATCAGGTATGCCGCGGTGACGCCGAAGCGCCCGGACGACACCTGCTTGATCTTCGACATCTTCTCGGTGCCGTAACGCGCGGGATCCTCGCCACCTTCACCGGAGTTGCTGCGCCCGCCGAGCCGGTTCATCGCGATCGCCAGCGCCTCGTGCGCTTCGGGCGACAGCGCACCGAGCGACATGCCGGCGGAATCGAAACGCTTGAGGATGTCCTCGACCGATTCGACCTGCTCGATCTGTATCGCCTCGCCCGCGGCATGCGGCAACAGCAGGTCGCGCAGCGCGGACGGCGGCCGCGCATCGACATGCTGGGCGTAGCGCCGATAGTCGGCCATCGAGCCGGTGCGCACCGCGGTCTGCAGCGTGTCGATCACGTCCGGGTTGTACATGTGGTATTCGCCGCCGTGCACGAACTTGTACAGGCCACCGGCGCGCAGCGGCTGCGCCTCGTTCCAGGCTTCGGCGGCAAGCAGGCGCTGGTCCTGCTCGAGTTCGGCGAAACCCGCGCCGCCAACGCGCGACGGCGTGCCGGCGAAACACAGCGCCACCACTTCCGGCGCCAACCCGACGATTTCGAACAATTGCGCACCGCGATAGCCGGCGACGGTGGAGATGCCCATCTTCGAGAGGATCTTCAGCAGGCCCTTGCGGATGCCGCGCCGGTAGCTGCGGCCGATTTCGCGCGGCTCGCCGTCACCGCGCTTGATGTAGCCGTCGCGGCCCAGCTCGAACAGGCTCTGGTAAGCCAGCCATGGATAGATCGCGGTGGCGCCGAAGCCGATCAGGCAGGCGAACTGGTGCGCGTCGCGCGCGGTGGCGGTTTCCACCAGCAGGTTGCACTGGCAACGCAGGCCGGTTTCGATCAGGTGCGCATGGATCGCGCCCACCGCCAGCAGCGCATGCGCCGGCAGCGTCTCGCGTTTCGGATAGCGGTCGGTGATGAACACCATGCCGGCACCGACGCGCACACCCTGCTCCGCCTCGCGGCAAAAGCGGCGCAGCGCGGCTTCGAGCCCCTCGTCGGGCGGATAGCAGAGGTCGATGTTCACGGTGGCATCGACGAACTGCGGCAATGCCAGGATCTGCCGCAACTTGCGCTGCGAACAGATCGGCGAGTTCAGCAGGATCTGCTTCGCATTCTCGGCCGACAGCTCGAACAGGTTGCCTTCCTCGCCGATCTGCGTGACCAGCGACATTACCAGCCGCTCGCGCAACGGATCGATCGGTGGATTGGTGACCTGGGCGAAACCTTCGCGGAAACGGTCGAACAGCGGGCGGATCTGCCGCGACATCGCCGCCATCGGCGTGTCGTCGCCCATCGAACCAGTGGCCTCGGCCTCGGTTTCGGCGAGCACCTTGAGCACGCTCTCGCGTTCCTCGCGGCTCAGCCCATACAGCTTTTGATATCGACGCAGCTCGCTCGCCGGCAACGGTTCGGCAGCCAGGCTGGGATCGATCAGGTCGGATTCGAGATAGCTGACACCCGCGCGCAGCCAATCGCGGAACGGTGCGCGGCTGCGGTTGATCGCATCGATGTCGGCGTCGTGCAGCAGGCGCTTTCCGGCGAAATCCACCGCCAGCATCTGCCCCGGACCGAGCCGTCCTTTCGCCACCACGCGCGCGGGCGGCACGTCCCACAGGCCAGCTTCGGAGGCGACGATGAGATGGTTGTCGTCGGACAGCGCCCAGCGTGCCGGCCGCAGGCCGTTGCGATCGAGCGTGCACACCGCATAGCGGCCGTCGCACATCACCAGACCGGCCGGACCGTCCCACGGCTCGCTGTGCAGCGCGTAGTACTCGTAGAAACCGGTGAGGTCCTCGTCCAGGTCCTCGCGCGCCGCGTAGGCGGGCGGCACCAGCATGCGCATCGCGGTCAGCATGTCCAGGCCGCCGGCGAGCAGGACTTCCAGCGCGTTGTCGAGGCTTTCCGAATCCGAACCGGTCTGGCGCACCAATGGGCCGATGTCGCTGAGGTCGACCAGCGGCGAACGCAGCACCGCCTCGCGCGCCTGCATCCAGCGGCGGTTGGCGCGAATCGTGTTGATCTCGCCGTTGTGCGCAAGCAGGCGGAAGGGCTGCGCCAGCCGCCACTGCGGCGTGGTGTTGGTGGAGAAGCGCTGGTGGAACACCACTGCGTCGCTGACCAGCGCAGGATGCCGCAGGTCCTCGAACACTTCGCGCAGTCGGCCGGGGGCGGCCATCGCCTTGTAGCCGATGACGTGCGCCGAAAGCGTCGCCACATAGAAATGCAGGTCGTCGGCGAGCGCGGTTTCGGCGCGGCGGCGGGCGCGGAACAGCGCACGTTCGAAGGCATCGTCGTCCATGCCGGCGGCGGCGTCGACGAACACCTGGCGCACCCGCGGCCGGGTCGCGTTCGCCAGCGGACCGCAGGCTTCGGCGTTGACGGACACCTCGCGCCAGCCTGCGACGCGAAGGCCGGCTTCCGCGAGATGGCGCTCGAGTTCGAGCGCCGCCGCCTCGCCGCCGGCCGGATCGAGAAACACCAGCCCGGCAGCGAAACGATCGGCGGGTGTGATGTCCGCTGCCGTCGCCAGCGCGCGCAGCCAGGATTGCGGACGATGCACCAGCACGCCGCAACCGTCGCCGCTGATGCCGTCGGCGTTCACGCCGCCGCGGTGGGAAAGCTTTGCCAGCGCTTCGAACGCGGTATCGACCAGGGCGGCACTCGCGCGCCCATCGATCTGCGCGACCAGCCCGAAGCCGCAGCTGTCGTGCTCGAACGCGGGGTCGTACAACGTGCGGTGGTCTGGCTGCGCCATTGGGGCTCCGGCGGTTGCTTGTTCCGGGGTGCGCGCTGCCGGCGCTGCGAAGGCACCGGAAAGCACGCGGGTATGTTCCGACTAAAGCACAACTGCTGCGTCGCGTCAAAAACGGATTTGGACGGCTATACGTCTTTGCGTCTCAACCGGCAACGCGAAACCGGCCGGAAACCGGAAATTGCATACCACTTCGATGGCGGGTGGCTGGCCATGTCGTCGCGTGTTCGGCGACGACGATCGTCGCGCCGGCCCGCTGTTGCCGCATTTTCGCAAACGCGATGCCGCTCGCACCAGTCCTCCGCCTCGGCGATAATCGGCGCATGTCCCATACCACCCGCGTTGCCCGTCCGTTTGCCGCTCGCCTCTTCCTCGCCATCATCCTGGCCGGGGCGATGCTGCCGTGGCCGGCGCGGGCGCACCAGGATGCCAGCAGCCGCAACGAGCAAGCCGATGCCCGGCAGAAACTGGCCGATCTGCGCAGCAAGATGGAGGCGCTGGCCAAACAACAGGCCGAAACCGCGGAACGGCGCGACAGCGCCAACGCCCAGTTGGCCAGACAGGCCAATGCGCTGGCCAGTGCGGCCCGGGCGGTGCGCCAGACCGACGCCGAGCTGGCGGCCAAGCAGCAGCAGTTGGAACAGTTGCAGCAGCAACGATCCGACCTCCAGCAAAAGCTGGACGGCCAGCGCGCCGCGATCGCCGACCTGCTGCGCGCAACCTACGCGCTGGGCCATGGCTCGGACATGCGCCTGCTGCTGGGCGACGAGGACGTGGGGCGCATCTCGCGCGCGCTGGTCTACTCGAAGTATTTCCAGCAGGACCGCGTGCAACGCGTTCAGCAATTGATGACCGACCTGGCGAAATTGCAGGATCTGGAAAGCGCGATCACCGCTGAGCAGCAGGCCCTGCAGGAGAAGAAGGCCCAGCGCGAACAGCAGACCAAGACCCTCGCCCAGCAGCGCGCCGCGCAACAGAAGCTGGCCAGCGAGACCGACGCCCAATACAAGGACCAGGCGCAGCGCCTGGCCGCGATGAAACAGAATGCGCAATCGCTGAACAATCTCGTCGCCAAGCTGCAGAAGGCGATCGACGATGCCGCGCGCGAAGCGGCCGCACGCGAGAGCGCGGCACGCGAAGCGGCAAGCCGGAAGCATCCGGGGCAGAAACTGCCTCCGGTCGAGGTGGGCAAGGCATCGGCGAATATCCGCGGCAACCTGCCGTGGCCGGCCAGCGGCGTGGTCAACAGCTACGGCAACGGCGTGCTGATCAAGGCCGGCGGTGGCAGCGAGATCCATGCGGTGGCGCGCGGCCGGGTGATCTACGCCGGTTTCCTGCGCGGCTACGGCATGCTGATCATCGTCAACCACGGCAATGGCTGGATGAGCATGTACGGCAACAACGAAACGTTGCTGCAGGGCGTGGGCGACCAGGTCGAGGCCGGCCAAGCGATCGGCACCGCCAGCGCGCCGACCGGCGTCAACACCGGCGTGTATTTCGAGTTGCGCCAGAACAACAAGCCGGTCGATCCGCGCAGCTGGCTGAGCCGGCGTTGACGTTCGCGGTGCGGCATCGCAGGCTAGGCTGGAAATACCGGTGAATTCCGCCCGCCTCCGGTTGTCCCAATCCGGTCCCCCTGGCTGCCGCACCAAGCCTGCCCGTCGTACGGAGTCATGAACATGCGTCTTTCCACCCGTGGCCAGCTTCGCCTGCCGCTGACCGCTGCGCTGCTGCTGGCCACGCCCTTCGCACTGGCGCAGACCGCGCCCGCCGCGCCAGCCAGCATCGGCGCGCCGCCGACCGACCTGCCTGCCGTCACCTCCAGCGCCAGTCTTCCTGCCAGCGCCAGCTCCGCCGGCGATCAGGTGGACCTGGACGACATCCGCAACTTCAGCCGCGTGTACGAGCTGGTGCGCCAGGCGTACGTGGAGAAGGTCGACAACAAGACGCTGATGAAGGCCGCCATCACCGGCATGCTCAGCGGCCTCGATCCGCACAGCGAATACCTGGACAAGGACGGCCTGCAGCAGCTCGACGAGGACACTACCGGCCAGTACAGCGGCCTGGGCATCGAGGTGCTGCAGACCGACGGCGGCCTGCAGATCGTGTCGCCAATCGACGATACGCCGGCGGCGCGCGCGGGCATCAAGGCCGGCGACAACATTGTCAAGATCAACGGTACGGTGGTCGACCCGCAGAACGTCGACGACATGTTCAAGCAGCTGCGCGGTGAGCCCGGCAGCAAGATCGCCCTGACCATCGTGCACCAGAACAGCGACAAGCTGATCGACCTGAACCTGGTGCGCGAGAACATCGCGGTCACCAGCATCAAGGTGCGCGAGCTGGAACCGGGCTTCGCCTATGTGCGCGTCACCCAGTTCCAGGAGGACACCGCCAGCGATCTCGAAAAGAAACTGGGCGACCTGATCGCCAAGAACGGACCGCAGAAAGGTGCCGTGCTCGACCTGCGCAACAATCCCGGCGGCCTGCTCACGACGGCGGTCGGCGTCAGCGACGATTTCCTGGGCTCGGGCGTCATCGTCACCACGCGGGGCCGGCTGCCGGATTCCAACATGAGTTTCAGCGCCCATCCGGGCGACCAACTCAACGGCGCGCCGATGATCGTGCTGACCAACAACGGCACCGCCTCCGCCGCGGAGATCGTTTCCGGCGCGCTGAAGGACAATCGCCGTGCGCTGATCATGGGCCAGCGCACCTTCGGCAAGGGTGTGGTGCAGACGGTGCTGCCGCTGGATGCCGATCACGCGGTGAAGATCACCACCGCGCGCTACTACACGCCCAACGGCACCTCGATCCAGGCCGAAGGCATCAAGCCCGACATCGCGCTGGCCGACCTCACCGTGAACAAGACCGACAGCGGCCCCACGCTGATCAACTCCGAGGCCGACCTGCCGAACCACTTGGCCAACGAGCACGCCAAGGGCGACGACATCAACGACGACGGCAGCGCCGCCGACGGCAAGCTGGCCACCAGCGACTACGCGCTGTCGCAGGCATTGAACGTGCTCAAGGGCATGGCGCTGGGCCAGAGTCCTGTCCGTCGCTGACGCGTTATCGATGCACTAACGAACGAAGTGCCATGGTTCGTCGCCGGACACATGGCACGGGATGATTCGCATGGCATACGCCGACACCGATGAGGGCATCGCGAAACAGCCGCACGTGGTGATCCTCGGCGGCGGCTTCGGCGGGCTGACGGCAGCGCGACGACTGGCTGGCGCCGCGGCGCGGATCACCCTGGTGGACCGGCGCAACCATCACCTGTTTCAGCCGCTGCTGTACCAGGTCGCCACCGCCAGCCTTGCGGCACCGTCGATCTCCGCGCCGTTGCGGGAGATCCTGCGGCGCCAACCGAACGTCACGGTATTGCTGGACGAGGTCACCGGCGTCGATGTCGCCACCCGTCGCGTGCAGCTGACGCATGGCGAGCTCCACTACGATTTTCTGGTGATCGCCACCGGCGCCACGCATTCGTATTTCGGTCACGATGACTGGGAGCCCTTCGCGCCGGGGCTGAAGACGCTGGACGACGCCTTTCTGATCCGGCGTCGTGTGCTGCTCGCGTTCGAACGCGCCGAACGCGCCGAACGCGAGGCCGATCCGGAACGTCGCCAGTCGTGGCTCAACTTCATCGTGGTCGGCGGCGCTCCGACCGGCGTCGAACTGGCGGGAACGCTGATCGAACTGGCGCGGCAACCTTGCCGCGCGATTTCCGCCGCAGCGACCCGCGGCGGGCATCCGTGCGCCTGATCGAGGCCGGTCCGCGGCTTTTGTCCACCTACGATCCCGCGCTATCGGAAAAGGCCCGCACGCAGCTCGAACATCTCGGCGTGGAGGTGCACACCGGCGTGGCCGTGACGGCGATCGACGCGGAGGGCGTGAAACTGGGCGAGCGGCGGCTGCACGCACGCACCGTGCTGTGGGCGGCCGGTGTCGCAGCCTCGCCGGTGGGGCGCATGCTCGGCGCGCCGCTCGATCGTGCCGGCCGCGTGCAGGTGCGTCCGGATCTGAGTCTGCCGGGTCATCCGGAAGTCTTCGTGATCGGCGACCTTGCCAGCATCATGCAGGCCGATGGCTCGCCGGTACCCGGCGTGGCGCCGGCGGCGAAGCAGATGGGCCTGCATGTCGGCACGATCATCCGCACGCGCCTGAAAGGCGGTGACGACCGCAGCGATTTCCGCTATCACGACGATGGCTCGCTCGCCACCATCGGACGCATGGCGGCCGTTGCGCAATTCGGCAGGCTGAAACTGTCCGGGCTGGTTGCCTGGATCGTCTGGCTGCTGGCACACATCTGGTTTCTGATCGGCTTCCGCAACCGGCTGGTGGTGATGCTCGACTGGGCGGGAGCGTATTTCACGCACCAGCGCAGCGCGCGCATCGTCAGCGGCGAAGACAGGCCGGACTGAGCCGCTCGCTTTACCGGCTGGCGAGCCGATCGACCGACCAGCCGCCGCCGAGCGCACGGATCAGCTGCACGCTGGCACGCAACTGGCGCGTGTCGAGATCGAGCAGGCTGCGCTGCGCGTCGAGCGCGACGGTCTGCGCCTGCACCACGTCGAGGTAGTCGACCGCGCCCTGCTTGTAGCGGTCCATCGCCAGATCCAGCGAGTGCTGCGCGGCATCGGCGGCATCCTTCTGGTCGGCCATCGCCGCGCCGACGTGATCGAGCTGCGCCAGATTGTCCTCGACCTGCGCGAACGCATTCAGCACCACCCCGCGATAGCGCGCGCCCGCCTCGTCGGTGGCCGCCTTGGCAGCGGCGACGCCGGCCTTGCGGCGACCACCGTCGAAGATGGTTTCGAACAGCATCGGGCCGATCGCCCAGAAATGGTTGGGAGCCGTGAGCAGGCCGCCGTACTCGGCGCTCTGGAATCCACCTTGGGCGCTCAGGCTGAGCGAAGGGAAATACGCGGCACGTGCCACGCCGATCTGCGCGTTGGCTGCCGCCGTGCGCCGCTCGGCGGCGGCGATGTCCGGCCGGCGCTGCAGCAGCGCCGAGGGAATGCTCGCCGGCACCTGCGGCAAACCGATGGGTGCCGTCCGCGCTTGCAGCTTGAACTGGTCGGCCGACTCGCCGACCAGCACCGCAATGGCATGCTCGGTCAGCGCGCGCTGCGCCACCGTCTGCGACCACAGCGACTTCGCCGACGACAGCTGCGTCTGCGCGCGCGCCACGTCCAGTCCGGAAGCGATGCCGCCGCTATGCCGCGTCTGCGTCAATTGCAATGCTTTCTGGAACGCGTCGATGCTCTGCTGCAGCAGCGCGAGTTCCTGGTCGGTGCCGCGCAGCACGATGTAGTTGTCGGCGAGCTGCGCCTGCAGGCTCAACTGCGCGGACGCGAGATCGGCCGCCGCGGCAAGCGCCTCGTCCTTGCCGGCCTCGACCGTGTTGCGCACGCGGCCCCACAGATCCAGTTCGTAATCGGCCTCGGCGCCGACAGTGTACGAGTTGTAGGTCCGCGGCGACTTGCTCGGACCGGTCAGCGGGCCGCGAAGCGGCTTGGTGTCCGACTGGCGGTCGCGCTCGCCATCGGCGTCCGCGCCGATGGTGGGGAACAGCTCCGAGCGCGACTGCAGCTCGAACGCCTGTGCCTGCCGGTAATGCGCGAGCGCGGCGGCAAGATCGGCATTGTTGGCCAGCAGCTTCTGCTGCAACCGGTCGAGTTCGCTGTCGTGATAGAGCTGCCACCACTGGTCGCGCGGCAACTGGTCGGACGGCTGCGCTTGCTGCCACGGACCGTTGTCCTGGTAGGACGAAGCAACCGGCACCGCTGGCACGTTGTACGTCGGCGCCAGCGAGCAGCCGCCCAGTGCCGCGACGATCGCCAGCGCGAGCGCGATGCGCAATTCAGGCTTTCGCATGGGCTTTGGCCGGTGCGTTGGTCGGAGCATCGGTCGGCGCGATCTGCACGTGGTCGCCATCGGCCAGGCCGTCGGGCGGGCTGTCGATCACGCGGTCGTCGGCAGCGATGCCCGAGGCGATCTCCACGCTCTTGCCGTAGTCGTGCAGGATGGTGATGGTCTTGAAGCTCACGCGGTCGTCGGCGCCGATCGTGGCCAGGCGCGTGCCGTTGTCGTCGAACACCAGCGCACTGGCCGGCACGCGCAGCGCGGACTTGTCGGCGGCAAGGTCGAAGCGCACGTTGGCGAAACTGCCGGGCATCAGCTTGCCGTCGGTATTGTCGACCGCGAGCTGCACCAGCGTGCTGCCGGAAGCCGCGCTGACCGCCTGCGCGGACGACTCGATCTTCGCACTGAAGGTGCGGCCCGGGTATTCCGGCACGCTGAGGGTGGCCACGGCGCCCGCGGATATCGACGGTACGTAGCTCTGCGGCACCTGCACGTAGACACGCAGCTTGTGCACGTCGGACACCACGAACAGCGCTTCGCCATTGCCGCCACTGCCGGCGTTGATCAGCGCGCCGATATCGGTGTTGCGGGCGGTAACCACGCCGTCGAACGGCGCGACGATGCGCGTGTAGCCCTTCATCGCGTTGATGCGCTCGACATTGGCGCGCGCCGCGTTCGCAAGCGCCTGCTTGGCCGTGAAGTCGCCGGTCTTCTCGTCCACTTCCTGCTTGGATACCGAATCGGACTGGAGCATCGACTGCCAGCGCTTGGCCGTGGTCGACGCCAGTGCCTCGTTCGCCTGCGCGCTGGCGTAATCGGCCTTGGCCTGCAGCAGTTGCTGGTCCAGGTCGGGCGTTTCGATTTCGGCAAGCAGCTGGCCGGCCTTCACCCTGGTGCCGATGTCGACGCTCCAGGACTTGAGGTAACCGTCGATGCGCGCGTAGATCGGTGCGCGCGCATAGGCCTCGATGCGTCCGGGCAGCTGGAGCGGTGCCCCGGTCGCGCTGCTTTCCGGCGAGATGATGTTGACGGTCGGCACGCTCTGCGCGTCGGTCCAGGTTTTCAGTTGCCTGGCATCGGAGATGCGCGTAGCGACGCCGATCACCACCACGGCGACCACCACGACCACGGCGATCATGCCGATCAGTCGCAGGCGACGCGGCGACGGTGCAGCGGAAATGAGATTGTTGTCAGACATGGGCAGGCCCTCCAAGGACAGGCGCCGGATCATCGGGGGATTGCGCGGAAGCATGGACGTAACCCGCATGGATGATGCGGAACACCACGGGTACGAAGAACAGGGTGGCGACGGTGGCGAAGATCAGGCCGCCGATCACCGCGCGGCCGAGTGGCGCGTTCTGCTCGCCGCCTTCGCCCAGGCCGAGGGCCATCGGCGCCATGCCGATGATCATCGCCAGCGCGGTCATCAATACCGGGCGGAAGCGCACGAAACCGGCTTCCAGCGCGGCGGCCTGTGCATCGCCATGCATGAACAACTGCTCGCGGCAGAAACTCACCACCAGGATCGAGTTCGCCGTCGCCACGCCCATGCACATGATCGCGCCGGTGAGCGCCGGCACCGACAGCGTCGTATGCGTGACGAACAGCATCCACACGATGCCGGCCAGCGCGGCGGGCAGCGCGGTGATGATCACGAACGGATCGGCCCACGACTGGAAGTTCACCACGATCAGCAGATAGATCAGTACCAGCGCGCCGAGCAGGCCGAACAGCAGGCCGGAGAAGGCTCTGTTCATCGTCTGCACCTGGCCGAGCAGCTCGACATGCGAACCTTTCGGCAGTTCCTTGGCGTGCTTGTCGAGCACCTTCTGGATGTCGCCGGCGACGCTGCCCAGGTCGCGATCCTGGGTGGCGGCGAAGATCTGCACCACCGGCTGGATGTTGTACTGATCCACCACCGCGTTGGAGTTCTGGCGAGTCACCGTCGCCAGCCCGCCGAGCACCTGCGAGGTGCCGTTCGTGCCGGTGATCGAAAGATTGCGCAGCGCGGACAGCGAATCGAGCGTGTATTGCGGCGTCTGCATCACGACGGGATAGGAAATGTCGTTGGCCGGATTGAGCCAGAACGTCGGCGCGACCTGACTCGAACCGGCGAGGTTCACCACCAGGCTGTTGGTGACGTCGCGCTCGGTGATGCCGAGCAGCTGCGCCTGAGTGCGATCCACGTCGATGTTGAAGCCCGGGTTGGCCTGCGATTCCTGGATGCGCGCATCCGCCACGCCGGGAATGCGCTTGATGTCGCGCAGCAGCGAACTGGCGTACTTGAAGTTCGCCGGCAGATGCGTGCCACGGATCTGCAGCGCGATCGGCGCGGGCGAACCGAAGTTCAGGATCTGGCTGACAATGTCCGCCGGCGGAAACGAGAAGGTGACGCCGGGGAATTCGCGCGGCAGCTTTTCGCGCATCTCGCGTACGTACTCGGCGGTGGGGCGATGGCCTTCATTGAGCGCGATCTGGATATCACCATCCGGCTCGCCGATGATGCCGGTGTTGTTGTAGGTCGTATTGATACCGCTGCTGGACAAGCCGATGTTGTCGACCAGCGTGCCCAGCTCGTTCGCCGGGATGATGCGCTTGACACTCTGCTGCACCTGCGCGAACAGCTCCGCGCTCTGCTCGATACGCGTACCGATCGGCGCGCGCACATGCATCAGGATCTGGCCCGCATCCACATCCGGGAAGAAGTTGCGGCCAAGTCCCGGTACCAACGCAAACGACAACACCACGAATGCAAGGAAGCCGATGACGAAGATGCGCCGATGCGCCATCGCCATCGCCAGCAAGCCATGGTAGCTGCCGCGGATCTTCTCGAAACCTGCCTCGAAACCACGCTGGAATCGCACCAGCGGATTGTTCGAGCGCGGCAGCGTGGCGTTGTTGCCGTGCTCGTCGGTATGCGCCGCATGCGGATGCAGCAGGTACTTCGCCATCGTCGGCACCAATGTGCGCGACAGGATGAACGAGGCGATCATGGCGAACATCACCGCCTCGGCCATCGGCACGAACAGGAATCGCGCGACACCTTCGAGGAAGAACATCGGCACGAACACGATGCAGATGCACAGCAACGACACGAACGCCGGCGTGACGATCTGCGCGGCGCCATCGAGAATCGCCGGCTCCACCTGCTTGCCCTGCTCCAGGTGCCAGTTGATGTTCTCGATGGTGACGGTGGCGTCGTCGACCAGGATGCCCACCGCGAGCGCCAGGCCGCCAAGCGTCATGATGTTGAGCGTTTCGCCGATCACCGACAGTGCGGCAAGCGATGAAAGAATCGCCAGCGGGATCGACACGGCGATGATCACGGTGGAGCGCCAACTGCCGAGGAACAGCAGGATCATCAGGCTGGTCAACGCCGCCGCGATGATGCCTTCGCGCGCCACGCCGCTGATCGCCGCCCGCACGAAGATCGACTGATCGCCGATCGGCGTGATCTTGAGGTTATCGGGCAGCGTGGCCTTCGCATCTTCGAGACGCTGGCGGATGCCGGCGACGATGGCGAGGGTGGATGCCGAACCGTTCTTCAGCACGCTCATCAACACCGAACGGTGGCCGTCGACATGCACGATGTTGGTCTGCGGCGGGCTGCCGTCGAGCACGTGCGCGACGTCGCGGATGTAGATGGTGGTGCCGTTGACTGTCTTGATCGGCAAGTTGCCCAGATCCTGCATGTCGTTCGGCGAATTGTTGAGTTTCAGCGTGTATTCGAACGTGCCGATCTTCTGCGTGCCCACCGGCACGATCAGGTTCTGCGCCGCCAGCGCATTGGCCACGTCCGCCGCCGAGAGGCCGTGTGACTGCAGCGACGACGGATCGACGTCGATCTGCACCTGGCGCGTTTTGCCGCCGTACGGAAGCGGAACCGCCGCACCCGCCACCGACACCAGCTGCGGACGCAGGATATTGAGTGCCAGATCGCCCAGGTTCTGCTCGCTGAGGCCCTTGCCGGAAAGCGCCAGCTGCAGGATCGGCACCGTCGACGCGTTGTAATTGAGGATCAACGGTGGCGTGGTGCCGGGCGGCAGCTGCTTGAGCTGCGTCTGCGACACCGCCGTGACTTGGGCGTTGGCAGTGGCGATGTTCACCGTCGGCTGGAAGAAGATCTTGACGATGCCGAAACCGGCAATCGACTTCGCCTCGATATGCTCGACATCGTTGACCGTGGTGGTCAGCACGCGCTCATAGGGCGAGGTGATGCGGCCTTCCATCTGGTCCGGCGACAGGCCTGTGTACTGCCACACTACCGCGATCACCGGAATGTTGATGTCCGGGAAGATGTCGGTCGGCGTTCGCATGGCGGTCAACGGACCGATGATCAGGATCAGCAGTGCGAGAACGATGAAGGTGTAGGGTCGCGACAAGGCGATCCGCACGATACCCAGCATGGAGTTTCCAGCGAGAATGTTGCGAAGCGTCAAATTTTGACACGACCGCTGCCGCGGGTCGCATTTCGCCGGATGAAGATATTTTCATCTGCGCCGAAACTGCACCTGCGACTGCCTAGGACACGCTCGCCGTGGCGCAATGGATGCTCAGGCGCGCACCGCGTTCGCCGCCTGCAACTTCAAGCGTGAACCCGTGCAGGCGGGCGATCGCGCTGACGATGCTCAAGCCCAGCCCGGAACCGGGCGTGCTGCGGCAGCTCTCGATGCGGTAGAAACGCCGCGTCACGGCGACGCGTTGATCCACCGGGATACCTGGCCCACTGTCGCTGACGTCGACCCACGGGCCGTCGTCGGCTGGTCGAGCACGAATGTCCACGCGTCCGCCAGAGGGCGTGAACTTGATCGCATTGCCGACCAGGTTGCTGAAGGCTTCGAGCAGCAGATGGCGATCGGCCTGGATCGACGGCAGGGCCGGGACCTGCAGTTCGAGTCGCTGGCCGCGGTCCTCCGCCAACGGCAGATAGAGCGCATGGACTTCCTGCAGGATCTCGCCAAGGTCGACGCACTCGAAGCCCGCGCGCCGGTGCTGGTTTTCCAGCTCCGAAATGCGCAGCAGCGCGCGAAAGCGGTCGAGCAGCGCATCGGTGTCGACCATGCAGGCTTCCAGCGATTCGTTCTCGCTGCTGCCCTCGCCGAACTGCTGCTGCAATCGGTACAAACGGGCACGCAGCCGGGTCAGCGGCGTACGCAGATCGTGCGCGATGTTGTCGCACACGCCTTTGACTTCGCCGAGCAGGCGCTCGATCTCGTCGAGCATGGCGTTGACGATGCCGGCCAGCATGTCCAGTTCGTCGCCGCGCCGGCTTACGGGCAATCGCTGTGCGAGATCGCCGCGCATGATCGGCAGCGTGGCATCGCGGATCGCATGAACCCGGCGCAACGGCCCGCGGGTGAGCAGCCAGCCGCCGAGCAGGCCGGGCACGACCGTGAGCGACAAACCCCACAGCAGCGCCTGGAAGATGATGGTACCGATCCGGTCGACGATGCTGGTGTCGCGCGAGATCAGCAGGATACGTCCGTTATCGAGCCGCACCGCCGCCGCGCGTACGCTGCCATGATCGTCGCCATCGGTGCGCGAAAGCCCATCTGGTACCACTACCACCGGGCCGTTGACCCGGACGTTTGCTGGCAGTGTCGTGATGGTTCCGGCGAGCGGCGCGCCATGCGCGTCGAACAGTCCCCATGCATTGAGCTGCCGGGTTTCCAGCGACACGTAGTCGTTCAGCGCGATCTGCCGCGTCGGCTCGTCGAGCATCGCGAAATAATTGGCCTGCCGGCCGATCAGGTCGTCCGACACGCGGCTGAGGTAGCTCGCCGCCTGCCAGTGGATCGCACCGATCACCAGCACGCCCCACAGCGCGAAGAACGCGCCGTAGATCAGGATCAGGCGCGCGGTGGTGGATCGCCAGTTGTCAGTCAGTCTGCGCAAGGCTGTATCCCGAACCGCGGACCGTATGGATCAGTGGCACGTGGTCGCCGGTGTCGATCTTCCGCCGCAGGCGACCGATATGCACGTCGATCAGGTTGGTGCCCGGATCGAAATGGAAACCCCACACGGTCTCGAAAATCATCGCGCGAGTCAGTACCTGTCCAGCATGCCGCATCAGGAATTCAAGCAATTTGAATTCGGTCGGCAGCAGCGAAAGCTGCCGACCGCCGCGACGCGCGACATGGCGCACCAGATCGAGTTCGAGGTCGGCCACGCGCAACAGCGTCTGCTGCGCCTGCTGGCGATGGCGACGCAACAGCACGTCCACGCGCGCCACCATCTCATCGGGCGCGAACGGCTTGGTCAGGTAGTCGTCGCCGCCGGCGCGGAGGCCGCCCACGCGGCGGTCGACATCGCCCAGCGCGCTGATCATCAGGATCGGCGTGGCGATGCCCTGGGCGCGCAGTTGCGTCACGATGCCGAGCCCGTCCATGCCAGGCAGCATCAGATCCAGCGTGATCGCGTCATAACCCGGACCCATCGCGCGATCCAGGCCTTCGCGGCCATCTGCCACGCGGTCGGCATCGATGCCATGCACAGCGAGTTC
The DNA here is from genome assembly GCA_036398675.1 of Rhodanobacter sp. GTDB lineage: Bacteria > Pseudomonadota > Gammaproteobacteria > Xanthomonadales > Rhodanobacteraceae > Rhodanobacter. The sequence goes on from DASWOQ010000048.1 coordinate 15,469, forward strand.
GGCCACGATCTCGCTCGCGGTAACATCGTCGTCCTCGATGACCAGAATGCGTGGCATGGATCACTTACCAGGCGATGCATAGGGCGAGCAGCATAACGACAAATCGGCAGGATGGCCGATTTGTACGGCGTAGCCGCCCGTAGGGTGAGGCACATGGACGTGCCGAATGAAACGGCCTCCCGAAGGAGGCCGTCGTCGTGGCTGCGTTCCGACGATTCAGGCGGCGGTGGCGAACAGCCCGCGCATTTTCTTCATCGCATTCGCCTCGACCTGCCGGATGCGTTCGGCGGAGACACCGTACTCATCGGCCAGATCCTGCAACGTGGCCTTGTCGTCGTCGAGCCAGCGGCGCTGGATGATGTTGCGCGAACGCTCGTCGAGGTTCTTCAACGCACCCGCCAGCGTCGACATCTGGTTGTCGGCATCGTCCGCATCGGCCACGTTTTCGTACGGGTCGGCGCCCTCGTCGATCAGGAACGCCGCGGGTGCCGGCTTGGCATCCTCATCGTCATTGACCGGCTCGAAACCGATGTCGCGGCCGGACAGGCGCGACTCCATCTCGCGTACCGTCGCCTCGGGCACGCCCAGATCGAGCGCCACCTTGCTCACCTCGGCCGCGTTCATCCAGCCCAGGCGCTTCTTGCTCTTGCGCAGGTTGAAGAACAGCTTGCGCTGCGCCTTGGTGGTGGCGACCTTCACGATGCGCCAGTTCTTGAGGATGAATTCGTGCATTTCGGCGCGGATCCAGTGCACGGCAAAACTCACCAGCCGCACACCCTGATCCGGGTCGAAGCGCTTCACCGCCTTCATCAGGCCGATATTGCCTTCCTGGATCAGATCGGACAGCTGCAGACCATAGCCACTGTAGCCACGCGCCACGTGAACCACGAAACGCAGGTGCGACATCACCAGCTTCTTCGCCGAAGCCAGGTTGGCCTCTTCGAGGTAGTCGCGCGACAGCGCCTGTTCCTCTTCCGAGCTCAACACCGGAATCCGGTGGACCGCGGAAATATAGGCATCGAGACTGCCCACCACGCTGGGAAGCGGGAAATTGGCGGTCACCAAAGCTTGAGACATGGGTGGAACCTCCTGAATGAAATGACAGCTTAGCAATCGTGTAGTGAGAGTGCTAAGCGCCGGGTTAGTTCAGCCGAATGCCGGCCAGACTTAATGAACTGAATCGTACAGATATTGGTGGCGTTTGTCCAGCATTTCCGATTGCTCGTCGAGGTTTTGACTACTGTCGCAGGCAGGCGCTCAAGCCAGCGTGAAACCCTCCCGCTTTGGCTTTGCCTCAAACCACACCCCCGGAAGATTCGCCGCGGAACGCCGTTGGCCCGGCTCATGCTTGGGACTTCCCCCAAGGCAACCTGCAATCCTGCCGAGCCGCCAGGCACGGGATTTCGAGGACCAGGAAAAGCCCCCGCCCCAGCAAAAACTGACCCGTCACGTCACTTGGCCGCCCAAAGGTTGCCCACCCGAGAATGAAATATGGATCTGCAACACCTTTGGAACGGAAATTCGGCCCGCCACCCCAAGGCTCGCTTGCAGGTGGCGGCATGCAGGCAGTGAAGCGGCTGGTGGCCAGCCATTGGTACAAGGCGATCGCGGTGCTCAGCGCCCCGCCGTTCCTGCTGGCGCTGACGCTGCCGCTGAACCTGAGCAACCGCGCCGTCGCGATGATCGCCGCAGGCATTTTCTTGTTCGGCATCGGCGAGTGGATCAATCACCCGCCTCCCACGCAGTACGCCTTTGACCACCGCACATCGCAGCAGCCACGGGTCGCGTCATTCGGTGGCATCCTGATGGACCTGCTTGGCCTCTACCTGCTGATGTGGGGCATCGTGATGCTGCTGCACAATTGGAACTAGCGGATTTCAGCCGATGCGATCTCGGCGGCTCGCTACCCATCTGAATCCTTCTGCGGACCAATGGCAAACGTCGTTGGCCGCATACCGCTGATCCAAATCCTCAGCCAGTGAGCGCCGACACCAGCGCGGCCAGGCCTTCGTGATAGTGCGTATGCAGCGATTTGCGGGCATTGTCCTCGCCATCGCCGAGTGGCTCGAATTCGCATGACCACATCACCGTGCTGCCGCCTTTGTTCTCGCTGACGTGCAGGGCGGCACGACAGTTGTTGACCGGAAGTTTGCCATCGACCACCACGTAAACGTACCGGCGCATCGCGTCGCTGCGCGCCTCCAGCCGCTCGACTGCCCGACTTCCGTCGACGTAGTGCACGGTGCGGATGCGGCCTTCCCACGACAGATCCACTCCACTGACCTGCGGATGCCAGCGATGCAGGCCGCCAAAGTCGCCAATCATGGCCCACACGATATCCGCCGGGCTGACCAGGCGTTGTACGACCCGCACCTCCGTCATAGCCCTGTCTCCACTGAACCATCAGGCACGATCGCAAAGCACGATGATCTGGTCTGTTGTCGACCGATTCAATTTGTCGACTACGTCCCAGAACACCGACGTTGAAAGCAGATCACTTCAGTGTCAGGCAAGAGCCAGGCCAATAACGTCCGTTTCGCCAAGTCCCGCTACCAAGCCATGCCTAGCCAATAGGCGCCGATGCGTTGTCGCTGTTCTGGCACAAGCACCGGTGACAGTCCGTGCCAAATGTTGCGCTGCGGTTTGCTTACCGCTGACGCCGGGACCATTCTTCGACGGTATCGATTCAAACGACAACACCATGGTACTGGCCGCGCGCCAACGTGATACGGCCATCTATCGTCCGGAGGGCCGCACATGAACAGCAATATGCAGGCAACACATGCGCCATCGCATGTCGTCGGGTTGCTGCTGGAACGATTGGGTAGTGTCGAGGTGGCACCGCACGTCACCAAATCCTGGCAACGCTGCGTCGATGATTTCGGCACTGCACCCGATGCTCTACGCTCCACCCCGGTGCTTAACGCGCAGGCCGTACGTGAGCGGCAGCAGCAGTTCGGCGAATTGCTCAACGTGGCTCGCGCCGAGATGGAAAGCTTGTACGAGATGATCGCCGGCTCCGGCTACGCGGTGATATTGAGCGATGCCGAAAGCGTGATCCTCGGTGCCATCACCGACCCCGCCCTATCGCGCGAATTCCGCGACGCCGGCCTTCGCATCGGCGCGATGTGGAGCGAAAAGTACGAAGGCACCAATGGACTGGGCACCTGCCTGGCCGAAGGCGTGCCGGTCACGGTGTATCGTGACGAGCATTTTCGACGCTTCAATATCGGACTGTCGTGTTCCGGCGCACCGGTGCTGGATGCGCATGGCAAGGTACTGGGCGTACTCGATGCCTCGACCGTCAATACCGGCGATACGCGACTGATCCAGCGCCACACCATGGCCCTGGTCAACATGTCGGCCAATCTGATTTCTCGCTGCCGCTTCATGCGCGAATGCGCCACTACTTGGGTGCTGCGCTTCCACAGCCGCCCGGAGTTTGTCGGCCTGTTGCATGAGGCGCTGCTGGCGGTGGGCAGCGATGGCATCGTGCGCGCCGTCAATGACAGCGCCATGGCACAGCTGGGCATGGCGCGCGCGCAGTTGGTCGGCAAGCCCCTGGCTTCGATCTTTCCGTTTGATTTTGAAACCATGGAACGGCGGGCCGTCACGGATGCGTCCCTGCTGTGGCCGATCCGTGACGTGGCCTATGGACGTCGCTTTTTTGCACGTGTCCGCACGCCGACGACGCCGTCCGCGATCACTCCGCGCGCACCGAAAAAGGAAACCAGCGGCGTCCATGCGACCACCCGACAGCACGTGGTTGCGGATGCGCGCATGCAGCACAACATCCACTGCGGCCATCACTTGTTCGGACGCAAGGTTCCGCTGCTTTTGCAGGGCGCCACCGGCACCGGCAAGGAGGCGTTTGCCAAATCGCTACATCTGGCCAGCGCGTGGGCCGATCGCCCGTTCGTGGCAGTGAACTGCGCCGCGATTCCCGAAGCACTGATCGAAAGCGAGCTGTTCGGTTACACCCGCGGCGCGTTCACTGACGCCGCGCGCGAAGGCCACCTGGGCAAGATTCGCCAATCCAGTGGCGGCACATTGTTCCTCGATGAAATCGGCGACATGCCGTTGCACATGCAGACGCGTCTGCTGCGCGTGCTGGAAGAACACGAAGTCGTGCCGCTTGGTGGCGAACAGGCCGTGCCAGTAGATCTGCACATCATCAGCGCAACCCATCACGATCTGCTGCAAATGGTGCGGGAAGGCAAGTTCCGCGAAGATCTGTATTACCGCCTCAACGGCATTACCCTGCAACTGCCGACGCTGCGTGAACGTACCGACAAGCGCGAACTCATCAACGCGCTGCTGTCCGATGACGAAAGCGATGAGCCGACTCCGTCGATCAAGGACGATGCGATGCAGCGTCTGCTGGACTACCACTGGCCGGGCAATATCCGCCAGTTACGCAACACGCTGCGTACGGCGGCGGCATTGTGCAGCGATCACCTGATCCGCATCGGCAACCTGCCGTATGAAATCACCGACGGAAGCATGCCGCAAACAGCGAGTCACACCGGCAAGGACGCGGCAGCGCCGCTGAAGTCGGCCGAGCGCGATGCGTTACTGCGCGAGCTTGAGCGCCTGCACTGGAACATCAGTCGCGCCGCCAGTGCGCTGGGTGTCAGTCGCAATACCCTCTACCGCAAAATGCGCAAGCATGACATCGCGCTACCGGTCTGAGCAGCTGTTCCCGAACATTCAAACAGTCTGCCGATCTAGAGCTCATAGGCCACGGTGATCCACTCGCCGCGCGGCGCGCTCGGGCTGAGAAAACGCGCATTGGTGAAGGTCGGAAATACATCCGTCGCGTCGCCGAGCGTGCCGAAGTTGTCGTAGTCGCGATTGAAGACGTTGTCGACATGCGCCGACACGCTCAGGTGCGGGTTGATCCGATAGCTGGCGTGGAAGTTGAACACGGCAAAGCCGCCGATCTGTCCCACCTGATTGGATTCGTCGCCACGCAGGTACTGGCCCGAATTGGCCACCATATCCGCGCCGACGCTGATGGCCGGGGTCACCGCGAAATCCGCACCGAGCTTGAATGCATTCTTCGGCAGGCTCGGAATGCGATCGCCCTTTCTCACCTGAATCACACCAGTGTCTGGATCGGCTTCGGGATTGTTGGCACTGACTTCGTCAAAGGACGTCTCGAACGTGGCGTCCAGATAGGTGTAGTTGGCGTACCAGTCCAGGCGGCCATCGAACAATTTTCCGGACAGCACCGCCTGCACGCCTTGTCGACGCGTATCGCCGACGTTGGCGAAAAACCCCTGATTCGACTGCGCGCCACCCGTGGTCTGGAACAGGATATCGTTCGAGTTGGTGGTGCGATAGACGCCGACATCCCAGTGCAGGCTGCTTTCGGCTTCGCCGAGCTTGCCGCGCAATCCGGCTTCCCAGCTCTTGGACACGACCTGTTTCAGGTCCGGGTCCGATACGAAATCATTCGGCAACAGGCACGGTGCGGTCGGACTGGCGCAGGTCAGCTCCACCGGTGTCGGCGCGCGGGTGGATTCGCTGTAGCCGCCGTAGAAGTTGATCGCCGGACTCCACTGGAACGTGGTGCCCAACGACGGATTGAAACGATGAAAGCCGTGATCGCCATCGAGATCAGGGTTCAATCCACTGACATCCTGGATCACCGTGTGCGTATGGTTGTAGCGGCCCGATGCGGTGATCGCCCACTGATCCGTCAGTGACAGGGTATCGGTGAAATAGATGCCCTCGTTGACATCCGACACATGTGTCTTCAATGCATCGTCGGGCACATACACGCCCGAGTTCGACGACGTCACCGTGCTATAGGGCGCGCCATCCGGATCGGGCAACAGCATGGCCGCCTCCAGCACCGAGCTGTAATTGAGCCGGCCATGGTCGTAGTCGAGACCGGCGACAAACTGGTTGTCCAGGCCGAACAGCGGCTGCTTGAAAACCATCTGCAGTGAACCACCGTAGCTGCGCTGCTTGCGCTCGCCGATGTTGTTGATCGCGTTGTAATCGGATGAGAGCCGGTTGCCATTCTGGTCGAGCACCGGCGAACCATCGTCATTGCACAGATAGTCGTCGTTGTCGTCGCACTCGTCGAAGTCCGAATCATCACCGTTATAGGCACGCGTGTTCACCTGGCGACCGAATACCGTGGCCGCCAGCGAGGTGTCGTCGTTGAACTGGTAGGTACCGTTCGCCGTGATGCCGCTCATATCGTTCTGGGTCAGATCGGGCGCGGTGAAGACACTTTTCCGGCGCAGCGCCAACTCTTCGACCGGAGCCGTGCCGTTGCCGGTCAGCTCGGTTTCCGCATGCGAGAGATGCAGATCGAACGTCGCCTTGTCGCCCCTCCAGCTCAGCGTGCCCAGAAAATTCTTTGCATTGGATCCGGAAAGATCGCGCCAGCCATGCTCCTCGAAATGGTTGGCCAGCACGTAGTAGCCCCAACTGCCATTGTTGCCGCCACTTTGCACGGTGGTCTCGTTGCGACCATACGAGCCGGTCATGAACTGCGCTTCGGTGCCAGTATCGGTAAAGCCATTCTTGCTGGTGATGTCGATCGCGCCGCCGAGCGTATTGAGTCCGAATACCGGGTTGGCCCCGGATAGCAGGCTCATTTTCCCGATGCCTTCCTGAGGGATCAGGTCCCAGTTCACCGTATCGCCGAACACTTCGTTGACACGCACACCGTCGACGTAGACCGAGACGCCCTCGGAACCGCCCAGCAGCGGCGTGGCGGTGAAACCACGGAACTGCAGATCCGGCTGCAGCGGATTGCCCTGCGCGGCGTTGATCGAGACACCGGCCAGATGCCGGTTCATGTAGTCGGTCAGATCCAGCGACTGCGATTTCTTGAGCTCATCGGTACCGACGCTCTGAACGCTGTAGGGCATCAGGTTCTGCGGCAGCTGCGCGCCTTGCACGGGCGTTATCGCGATCACGTCCACCGTGGAAAGTTGCGTGACCTTGCCGGCAACGGGTGCAGTTTGATCTTGCTCCGATGGCGCCGGGCCTGGCTTGGACTGGTTCGCCGTCGGCTGATCCTGCGTGTCGTCCGCATACGCGGCAGCGGAAAGACTCATCGACAAACCCAACCCGAGCGCACATGCAATCGCCATCGATAGAGAGGTCGGAGTCTTTTTGTATTGCAATGCCATCGGCACATATTCCCAAGCTGTTGAATAGAAATCGCGCGAAGGCGCCACCAAGCATCGTCCAGGCCGTTCCATGAATGCCTGGAACGGTAAAGCCATGCTGCCGAGATAGCCATGGGAGGAACTCCCGAATGCCGAACCGCTACCATGCGGCGAGTCCCTGAGAAAAAGTGGCCGAGGCATGCGTCTTTCGCGATTTCTGATGTTGCGTATCGCAGTGGTTTCCGTCGCCATGATGGCGTGCGCGCTGCTGCTGGCGCTGTGGCAGGCGCGGCTCAACATTGCACGCGAGGAACAAGGCGCCGCTGAAACAGCGCATCTGTTTGACGAGCTCGATGGCCTGGAGAGCGGGCCGGCTGCCGACATGCCGAAACATCTCGCAGCATTGCGCCAGATCAGTCGCGAGGGACGCCTGCGGCACCTGCAATTGCGCCTGCAGGATGCGGGCGGCACGGACCTGTTGCCGGCCCAGCCCCCTTTCAGCCTCCTGCGCCGTGGTTACGCGTGGTTGCTGCCTCCAGCCTATGGCGGTGCCAAGCCCACGCCGCCGCAGTGGAATCTACAACGTGCGGATGGCCAGCACTATCACGTGACGCTGCTGCTTGACCCGGGCAGCGAGCGCAGCGAGTCACTGACGGATATCGCGGGCCTGCTCGGCATCCTGCTTGGTTACGGCGTGCTGACGCTATTGGCGGTTTACATCGCACTTCGACTGGCGCTGCGGCCGATGCGCAAGATCATCTACGCGATCGGTCAGTACCAGCGGGATCGCTACGACTACCGACTGCCATCCCTGCGCCTGCTGGAGCTGGATACGATCGCCCAGGCGCTCAATCACATGGCGCAGACGCTCGCTGCATCGCAGGAAGCGCGCAGGCGACTCGATCTGCAACTTCGCAGCATGCGCGAAGACGAACGCAGTCGGCTGGCTCGCGAGCTGCACGACGAACTCGGCCAGCGACTTACCGCCATGCGCGCCGACACGGCGTGGCTGATCCGGCGCAGTCTCGGCCAGCCACAGCTGGGCAATGTCGCCAAGGCACTCGCTGATCACTGCGAGCATGTCCAACATGCCTTGCGTGATCTGCTGCAGCGCCTGCATGCGCGCAAGCCATATGAAGACGAGAACGAACCGTTGCCGCTGTATCGCCTGCTGCACGAACTGCTCGACAGCTGGCGCGATCGACCGGATCAGCACACGCGCTTCGCGCTGGAAATCGAAATCGACGAAAGCGCGATCGCCGGCGACCTTGCACTCACCCTGTACCGGCTGACCCAGGAGGCGCTCACCAATATTGCGCGGCACGCCTGCGCGGCACAGGTGAGCATCCGCGTGGCCTTGCTCGATGACGGACGAATTGAATGGACGATACGCGATGACGGCAATGGCCTGGCCGATCCGGGCCAGGCGGCCCATCGGGGCAATGGCCTGGTCGGCATGCGCGAAAGAGTATGGGCGCTGCACGGAGAGATCGACATGTTTGCCACCTATCCGGGTAGCGTCCGACCGGGCCTGACCATCCAGGCACGACTGCCGTCGCACGATGTATCCGTTGCGGCATCGACGAATGATCCAGTCGTCAATTACTGAGCAGCCCGCGTCTCTACGGCCCGAGCCATCGGAAGATCGGTGCGCCTCAGGGAACCTGGGCGAACAGCCCGCAGGTCTGCGCGTAGCGGTACATTTCGAGCGCGCTGTTCAAACCCAGTTTGTGGCGGACAATGGTTTGATAGTTGGCCGCCGTTTTCACGCTGAGGCAGCGTTGACTGGCAATCTGCTCCACCGCGGCGCCCTGCGCCAATAGCAGGAAAACATCGAATTCGCGCGGCGAAAGCTGCCGGTGCAGAAGATCGTTCTCGCCCTTTCGCATCGCCTGCGCAATATCCGCCGATAGCACCTGCTCACCGGCCGCGACCTGATGTACCGCGTCGACCAATGACTCCGGCGGGCTGCTCTTGGTCAGATAGCCGCTGGCGCCAGCCTTGAGCAACTGCGCCGCCAGTACCGGACTGTCGTGCATAGTGAAGATCAACACACGCAACCTCGGCAGCCGTTGATGCAATCGCTGCATCGTCGCCAAACCGCCCTGTCCCGGCATCGACAGGTCGAGAATCAACACGTCGGCGGGATGGTCCGACAGCCACAGGTAAGCGCTCTCGCCATCGGCGAACTCAGCGACTACCTGCAGCCCCGGCTCCAGCTCCAGCAAGCGTCGGTATCCGGTGCGCACGACCGAATGATCGTCGGCAATGACGACCCGCAAAATCGAATTGGCGATGCTGTCCAATGGCTAGTCCTCAGCCGGCATAGAGTGTGCCCTTGGATTTCGCCACATGCACGGCGATGGCATCCATCAACGCCGGTGACAGGCAGTCCGAAGGTGGCAGCCCCAGTTCGGTGAGCCGGCCGCGCACCGCATCCATCTTCTTCGGGTCGTAACCTTGTTCAATGATCGACGACACGAACGCGGCAAAGATCGGTGCCGACCAGCCTTCTTCGGATGACAGCTCGGTATGCACGAAATCGAGACCATGGAATGGATGTCCAGCATCTTCGATGCGCCCGATCATGTGCGTGCCGCAGACCTTGCAGGCGTGGCGCTGAATGGTTTTCTTCGCATCGACGATGGCCAGCTTGTCGCCGTTCTCTTCCACGCTGACCTTGTCACGCGAGACCACCGCGATTTGCGCAAAAGTCGCACCCTCTGGTTTCCAGCACTGGCTGCAGCCACAGACATGGTTGTGTGCCGTCTGTGCGCCAACTTTGACCTTGACCGGCTTGTCGCTGCATTTGCAGATCAACGTGCCACCGGCGAAGTTGTCCTTGCCCTGCTTGACGCCGTGATCGACGGCGGGATGAATATGAACTGTCATGGTGTATCTCCTTGGTAAGGTGTCGCCGGTGGCGAGGTGACCTGGTTGAAATCGGCCAACGATAGTGTCGGCAGTGGATGACCAACGGTGTATTCAATACCTGCGTCTGCGAGCCTTCCTGCGTCTGCACGCTTTCGTGTGTATGCATGGTCTGAAGATGTAACGTTCATGGCGCCATCGCCACGCCGAGCGTGCGATCCGGCATTTGGCTTGCGCTGGCGGCCTGCCAGGTTTCGTCGGTGTCCCCGCGCAGATCGACCGAGCCGCCCGCCACGGCGCTATCCGGATGCACCTTATCGATCGGCTCTATGTTGACCATCAGGATCAGGCGACTTTCCTTTTCAACCGGGTCGACATTGGCGACGATCATGGTTGGTGGCGCGGACATTGCCGGGCTGGCCGCCAACGCCAGATGCATCAGTAGTCCGATCAACAGCGCGGGCGCCAGGCACGACATGGCTCAGTAGTGAATCACGGAGCGGATCACCTTGCCCGCATGCATCAACTCGAACGCATCGTTGATGCGCTCCAGCGGCAGCACTTCGGTGATCATCTCGTCGATCCGGATTTCGCCAGCCATGTAGCGATCCACGTAGCCGGGCAATTGGGAACGGCCTTTC
>DASWOQ010000049.1:0-37520 GCA_036398675.1 Rhodanobacter sp.
CGGTGCGGGCCGGCAGTGGGCAGCGTTCGGCATGCAGGGTCTCGCGCCGTACTGGTTCGATCTCGACGCCACCTTCTATGCCGGCCCGCAGGGCCGCACGGCGGCGCGCCTCGAAGCCAGCTACGACCTGCGCTTCACCCAACGCCTGATCCTCACGCCGGATCTGGAACTGAACTTCTACGGCAAGGAGGATCCGAGTCGCGACGTTCGGGCCGGCCTGTCCGATGGCGAACTCGGTCTGCGCCTGCGCTATGAATTCAGCCGGCGCCTTGCGCCGTATCTCGGCGTGAACTGGGCTTATCGCCATGACCATCAGTCGCTCTGGCCGATGCCATATCGCAACGAGCCCGCGCACGAACTGAGCTGGCTGCTCGGTGTGCGTTTCTGGTTTTGAATCCCGGACTTCGACAAAACCACTACGCGAGAGAAATGTATGAAGACAATCACGACATGGATGGTGCTGCTGGCCATCGTCGGCCTGCTCGCCGCCGGCTGGATCTATTCCGGCTGGTACGACATCGGCGCGGACAGCCCGCATTCGAAACCGGTGTTCGCGCTGCTCGCCACGTTGCGCCAGCGTTCGGTGATGCATCACGCAAACGCGATCGCGATCCCCGCGAACCTCGGCGATGAACAAGTGATTCTCAAGGGCGCCGGCCAGTACGCGGCCATGTGCAAGGGTTGCCATCTCGCGCCCGGCATGGCGAATTCGGAAATCCGGCCCGGCCTGTATCCGCAGCCGCCGGATCTTTCGCAGATGCATCCGGTCGAGCCGCGTGCGGCGTTCTGGATCATCAAGCACGGCGTCAAGATGAGCGCGATGCCGGCATGGGGTTCCAGCCACGACGACGACACGATCTGGAGCATGGTGGCGTTCCTGCAGAAGCTGCCGGGACTGACGCCGGTGGAGTACAAGGCCATCGTCGCCAGGGCGCCTCCGGATGACGACATGGACATGGGGGAAACCGCGCCGGAGAAGGCTGCGACTGCCATGGCAACCCGACGTCTCAATAAGCGACCGTAATCCGCCTCTGCAAGGTGTCTTGCTGCTTGACGCTGTCAAGCACGGCGACAGCGTAGTCGGCGACGGTGATGCGGCTGACGCCATTGGCGTCGGTCAGCAGTTGATCGCCGCCGACGCGATACGTGCCGCTGCGTTCGCCATCCTCGATCAGTGCGGCTGGACTGATATACGTCCATTCGACGTCGCCCTTGCTGGCACGGAACACATCCAGTGCCTGGCTTTGTGCAAGGGCCTCCGCTTTCCAGGTCTCGGGAAATTGCGGGTTGTCGATCACCCGCACGCCTGGCGCCACTTCCAGCGAACCGGCGCCGCCCACCCACAGCAGGCGTTTCACGCCGGCCGTCGGCAGGTTGTCCAGCAGTATGCGGGCATTGGCGGGCACGCTGTCGACGTTTCCGTTGCGGCGTGCCGAAAGGCTGGCCACCACCGCATCGATGCCGTGCACGGCATCGAGCCAGCTCGACGGCTGGGCAACGTCGCCGGTGACTATCGTCAATCTGCCGTGGCGCTGGGCGAGTCGCACCGGGTCGCGCACGATCGCGGTCACGTCGTAACCGCGCGACAGCGCTTCCCTGAGAATGCCCTGGCCGAGATGGCCGGTGGCGCCGAACAGTGCGATTTTCATGCATGGCTCCCGTAGATAGTAGATATCAGTCGATTACGCCGTGGCTTTCCGCAGTGCCGAGCAGCTCGGGCTGCGCCGCGCCGCGCCGTTGCCGGTTGAGCAGCGGATGCACGAACACCGCGGCGAGGATCACCGCCACGCCGAGATAGAAGCGCAGGCCCAGTTCGTGTTGCTCGCCGAGCAGCACGATCGCCAGCACGATCGCGTAGACCGGCTCCAGGTTCGTCACCATCTGCGTGCCGAACGCACTGAGATGCCGCAGCGCCACCAGCGCCAGCGCGAACGGAAGCAGCGTGCAGCCGAATGACAGCGCCAGCAGCATCCACGTGTCGTGCCAGCCCGGCAGCATGAAAGCCGCACCGTCGTGCGGCAGCAACGGCGCCAGCGCGGTGAGAAACAATGTGCCGGTGCCCAGTTCGATGCAGGTCACGGTCAGCGGATCGCCATGCTCCACCAGCCGCTTGTTGAACGAACTGAACAACGCGACCAGCAAGGCCGAGCACGCGCCGACCACGATGCCCAGGCGCATGCCGGCAGGCACGCCGCCGACCACCAGCGCCACGCCGGGCACTACGGCAATCCCGATCAGCAGTTCGCGCGGGTCGAAATTGCGCTTGGCGATCCACGGTTCGATCAGTGCGAGAAACACCGGACCCAACGCGATGCATGTCGCGCCGACCGATGCATTGGACAACTTGATCGCTGCATAGAACGTCAGCCAATGCAGCGACACCAGCACGCCGATGCCGGCGTACGCCCAGCGCAGGCGCGAAGGCATCGCGATCAGCCCGCGCCAGACTTTCGGCATCAGCAGCAGCGCGACGGCCACCAGCAGCATGCGCCACCACACCAGCGGCAACGCAGGCAGCGTGATCAGCTTGCCGAGAATCGCGGTGAAGCCCCACAGCAACACGCAGAAATGAATCTGCAGGCGGGCTTTGCTGGCGGGTTGCATGAAAGGCTCGCTCGGGACGGTTCCGACATTCTAGCGTCGGACCCGCTCGTCCCGGCGATCATGAGGGCACGCTATTTGTGCGGTGTTACCTGCGGCTTGATCGGCGCCTGGCCGGCATTGGCGCGCGACGGCTTGTTCATCTGTTGCAGCACCGTGCGGCAGGTGTTCTCGCCCTCGTTGTCGCGGCTGGGCGAGACCAGCGCGAGCAGCGCGGCCGGCGCGGCCACAAGGCCGAGCGCCACCGCGCCGCCGCCGCGCAGGATCAACGGCATCGGCTGCACGCCGACGCTCGGTGTCTTCATGCTGCCCTTGACGTACAACGGCGAGCGCAGCGAGAAGATGCGGAAGCCCTTGGTATGCGGTACCACGTCCAGGTTCAGCGCTTCGGTGCCCATGTTCACCGTGCCGGTCACGTTGATGGTGGCATCGGCGGTGTCGAACACGAACAGCCGCGCATCGAACACGCCGTTGGTGGCGACTAGGTCCGACGCGGCGCAGTTGATCTTCACCGTCTTGTCGCCGAACAGCTTGCCGATGACGATGTTGCCGACGTTGAGGCCGGCGGTTTCCAGCAGGGTCTTGCTGATCGCGCCGTCGTTCATCAGCAGCTTCAGTTCGCCGTTGGCCTGGGCGAGCAACGCCGCCACCGAGTTGCCGACGAGGGTGAGGTCGGCGTCGCCGTTGATCTCGCCGAAGCTGGTCTGCATCGGTGCGAATTGTGGGAATAGCTGCTTGAGCTTCAGGTGGCGCGCGCCGAGCCGCAGCGTGCCCTGCATCGGCGTCCTTCTGCCGTCGAAGCGGATGCGGCTGGTGACGTTGCCGCCGGCGAGGCCGAAGTTGAGTGGATCGAGCTGCAGCAGGCCGTTGGTCATCACCAGGTGCGTGTCCAGCGATTCGATCGGCAGGCCCGGGCCATGCGAGATGCGTGTGGCGCTGAACTTCACGTCCGCGTCCATCGCCTTCCAGCGATCGGTGCGGAACGGTTCGATCGGCAGCACCTTGTCGGTCGGCTGCGCGGTGCCGTCGCCGCGCTGCTGTTTTTCCGCGTTGGAATCGGCGCCGATCAGCGGTGCGAGATCGGCGAACTGCAGCAGCCGCGATGTCACCGTTCCGCTGAGCTTCGGCCGGGCGCCGCCGCTGACGAAATCGAGATCACCGGCCAGGTCGCTGCCGCCCACGCGGCCGCGGAAATTCCGGTAGCTGAAGTGGCTGCCGTTCTTGCCGAGTTGCGCCTTGAGGTGGCCTTCGGTCGCATACGGCGGCGTGTCGGGCAGGGTGATGCCGGTGATGGCGTACAACTTGGCCATGCTCGACCCGGAGAACCAAAGCCGTACGTCGAGCGCGCCGAGATTCACCGGATCGGTCAGCGTGCCGACCAGCGCGATGTGGCTGTCGCCGATATGCACGTTGGCCTGCACGGGAAACGGATCGGTGACGTTCTGCAACGCCAGCACGCCGCCGGTCTTGCCGCTGCCGCCGAGGGGTGTGCCCTTGTAGCTGCCCCTGGCCTGCCAGCCGAAAAGATAGGCGGTCGAACTCTTCGCCTGGCCGATCGTTTCCTTCGTTTCATTCTTGTCGGCGGCACGATCGAGCGCCGTCTTCGCCGACGTGCCAGCCGACTTGCCGGCCTGCGAGCGTGCATCGGTCGACTGCTGCGCCACGATCTGGTCGTAGGGAATCGGCCCCTGCAACGGCTCGATCGCCACCTGCAGCTTGATCGCACTCGCCACATCGTCGAGCGAGATGCGGCCGCGGTCGAAGCCGATCTGGCGCAGGTCGAGTTTCCATGCGGACGGCGCATCGCCCTGCGGCAGGTCGAACGTCCACGTGGCGCGCGCCTGCTTGTCGCGTTCGAGATCGATGGTGGGATGCACCAGTTGCAGCGTCGGCACCACGATGCGGTGGGCGAGGAGAGGAAGGGGCGACAGGCGGAAGCGCAACGCATCGAGCTGCGCGAATTGCGGCTGGCTCGCCCATGCGGGGTTCCCCACGGTGATGTTGCGTGCGGTGAACTCGGGTGTCGGCACCAGCGAACGCCACCAGCCGTCCGAGCGATCGCGCTGCCATGCCACGGTGAGGTCGCCGTTGATCGCGAACGGCCGTCCGATCGCCTGGCTGACCTTGTCGTCGATGAATGGCTTCAACCGGTTCCAGTCGAACAGGGCAACGACCAAGACGATTGCGACGACAAGTGCAAGTACCACGCCCACGATCCAGCTGACGATCTTCCGGCTGCGCTTCATCCCTTGGCTCCTGCGTGATCAGCGTGCGCGCCCGCGATTGGGCAGGGCGACAGTTCAAGACATAGCGGAGACGGTGGGAAAATTATGTATGCGAGCGTCGATGTTGCTCAGCGTCGATTCACGCGGTGAGCACGTCCTGGCCGGGCTGGCGCGTCGACGGAATCATTCAGTAGGCGAGATTCGAATGGCGCGGCACGAGTCGATAGCCGAGACTCCCGGCTACCCGCTGCAACAGTCGCCAGAGCGGCGTGACGGTCTTCGATTCAAAACGTCCGATGTCGTGCGGGATGATCTCTTTTTCCGGTTCGTCGCCCAATGCCTCGGCGAGGCCGAGCGCTTCCATGTCGCGCAGAAATGCCTGCAACGGTTCCAGCATGGCCTGGAGTTCGCCGGATGGCAGAGTCGGCATCAAGTCCTTCAATCGCCAGCGGCAACGCGAATGCGGCTTCGCCTCCACCTCGACGAAGCCGCGTTGTTCCATCTCGCGCAGGAACCGGTAGACGGATCCCAGGCTGGTGGCAGCGTGGTGTTGCTGCGCCGCCAGCAGCCAGCCCACGGCATCGCATGCCGTGCCGGATGGCAGCATGGCCGTGAGGATCGCGCGGCGCGATGCGGTGATCGACAGGCCTTGCGCCCTGCATCGTGCTTCCCACGCACCGAGTGCAGTCGACATCTCATTCACGGTGATCGCCGGCTGCGATTTCGCTCGCGGCGCGTTCGATGATCGCCGCCACGCGCAGGCCTTCTGCCTTGTCCCAGCTGGCACCGCGCATCAGCAATGCGTGCTTGAGCGCGTGCATCGCTTTGCGGATCGCCATCGGCGCTGCCATCCGCGCGGCCATCTTCGCGCTGTGCTCGGTGCGTGCGGTGACGGCTTCCACCTCGGGCCGGTTTTCGTCGAGATACGCGCGGCCGGCATCGGTGATCGCATACAGCTTACGGTTGCCTTGCTCGTTTTCGACCTGCGCGTAGCCCAGCTCCTCCAGCATGGTGAGGGTGGGGTAGATCGCGCCGGGGCTGGGCGTGTAATGGCCCTGGAACATGTCCTCGATGATCTTGATCAACTCGTAGCCGTGACGTGGCTGTTGTTCGATCAGGGTAAGCAGCAGCAGCTTCAGATCGCCGTGGCCGAACATGCGGCCACCACCGCGACGGCCACCGCCGCGCATGTCGTCCCAGCCGCCGAAGAAATCGCCGCCGCCCCGGTGTCCGCCGAACGGACCGCGGCCGGCGTGGCGCTCCTCGTGAAGGCCACGGCCGTGACCGTCGAAACCGAAATCGAAGTGGTGATCGTGGTGGCGTTGATGCATGGAATGGAAGAAATCGTGCAGACGCATGAGAAGATCTTGTATTGTTAGATTGTATCTAAGATATATCGTAAGAATGTCTAAAGCAATACTTCTTGATCCGTCGGTTTCAGCAGTCCGCGCTCGCATGGCATGCTGCCGGAATCGCTTCACCAGGAATTCGAATGCCGCGTCAATACAGCATGGGAGGCCGCACCGCAGGGAAGGGGCCGCAGCCACAGGCCGGCGGTGGGCGTCATGAACCGCCACCGCAGCAGAACTTGCGCGAACGCTTCGCTGCGTTGCGCAACCTGCCGCCGTTCCTCAAGAGCATCTGGCAGACCAGCCGGCTGCTGAGCATCTCCAGCATCGTGCTGCGGCTGCTGCGCGCGCTGCTGCCGGTGGCGACGCTGTACGTGGGCAAGCTGATCATCGACGAGGTGGTTCGCCTGCTGGCCACGCACGCCGCGCATGCAGGCATCGGCGAATGGCTCGCCAGCGGCGCGCTGACACACTTGTGGCTGCTGCTGGCGCTGGAGTTCGCGCTGGCCGTGGGTGCCGACATCCTCGGCCGCATCGTGTCGATGATCGATTCGCTGCTGGGCGAGCTCTATGCCAACACCACCAGCATCAAGCTGATGGAACACGCCGCCTCGCTCGATCTTGAGGATTTCGAGGACGCCGACCTGCAGGACAAGCTTGATCGCGCGCGCCGCCAGGTCGCCGGCCGCAGCTCGCTGTTGTCGCAATTGCTGGGGCAGGCGCAGGACATGGTGACCATCGTGAGCTTCGCGGTGGGGCTGATGGTGTACGCGCCGTGGCTGATCCTGTTGCTGCTGGTGGCGCTGGTGCCGGCATTCCTCGGCGAGTTCCATTTCAATGCGCAGAGCTATGCGGTGAACTACCAGTGGACGCCCGAACGGCGCGAGCTGGACTACCTGCGCCAGGTCGGCGCGAGCGCGCAGAACGCGAAAGAGGTGAAGAGCTTCGGCCTCAACAACTTCCTGATTGATCGCTATCGCGTGCTGTCGCAATCCATCTACGTCGCCAACCGGCGCATCGCGTTGCGCCGCGCCAGCTGGGGCGGGCTGTTCACCACGGTCGGCACCATCGGCTACTACGCGGCCTACGCGATCATCGCGTACCGCACCGTGCGCGGCGACTTCAGCGTCGGCGACCTGACGTTCCTTTCCTCATCGTTCCGGCGTTTGCGCACGTTGCTGGAAAACCTGCTGATCGGCTTTTCGCAGGTGGCGGGGCAGGCGTTGTATCTCGACGACCTGTTCTCGTTTTTCCGCATCGAGCCGGAGATCCTGTCGCCGGAACATCCGCGGCCGTTTCCGAATCCGCTGCGCGAGGGTTTCGTGTTCGAGAACGTGGGCTTCCGCTATCCCGACGCGGAACGCTGGGCCGTGCGGAATCTCGACTTCACGCTGCGCGCGGGCGAGGTGCTGGCGCTGGTCGGCGAGAACGGCGCAGGCAAGACCACGCTGGTCAAGCTGCTTTCGCGACTCTATGACCCGGACGAGGGTCGCATCCTGCTCGACGGCCATCCGCTTGCCGACTACGACCTCGACGAGCTGCGCCTGAACATCGGCGTGATCTTCCAGGACTTCGTGCGCTACTACCTCAGCGCCTCGGACAACATCGCGGTGGGCCGCATCGATGCGCGCGAGGATCACGCGCGCATCGCCGGGGCGGCCCAGCGCAGCATGGCCGACGAGGTGATCGCGAAGCTGCCGCACCATTACGAACAGATGCTCGGCAAGCTGTTCAAGAGCGGCGTGGATCTCTCGGGCGGCGAGTGGCAGAAGATCGCGATCGCCCGCGCCTACATGCGCGATGCGCCGTTGCTGATCCTCGACGAGCCGACCGCAGCGCTCGATGCGCGTTCGGAGTTCGAGGTGTTCCAGCGCTTCAAGGAGCTGTCGCACGGCAAGACCGCGGTGATCATCTCGCACCGTTTCTCCACCGTGCGCATGGCCGATCGCATCGTCGTGCTGGACGGCGGCAGGATCGAGGAAATCGGCAGCCACGAGGAACTGCTTGCGGCCGGCGGGCACTACGCGGAATTGTTCGAGCTGCAGGCGTCCGGCTATCGGTGACCGTTTGGGTGCAAAAGAATCAGGCGGCGACGCGCAGATCGCGCCGCTGGCTGATGCAGTACACGGCCGCGGGCGGCAGGTTGAGCAGCGCACTGCCGACGCGGCGCGCCTGCAGGTTCAGCCGCTTGAGCAGCGCGGCCGGCAGCGGGCAGCGCGGGCCATAGGTGAACTGGTAGAACATGCCGTCGGCGCGCAACTGGCGCTCGAACACGCCCTGGATGATCGCCGCCACCTGGGCGGCCGGCATCGAAAGCAGCGGCAGCCCGCTGACCACGGCGCAGGCACGTTCGTCGCCGAACAGCGATTCGGTGTGGCCCAGCTGCGCCGCATCCATGCGCAGGATCGTCGCCAACGGATAGCGTTTCGACAGCGCATCGGCGAAATGCGGATCCGCTTCGATCAGCGCCAGCCGGTGCAGCGGCACGCCGCGCGCGATCAGTGCGCGGGTCAGTGCGCCGGTGCCTGGGCCGAGTTCGATCACCGGGCCGTCGAGCTGGCTCACATGCGCCGTCATCAGACGCGCGAGTGCCGCGCCCGAGGGCGTTACGGCACCGACGCCGCGCGGATTGCGCAGCCAGGCGCGCATGAAGGCCAGGGTGTCATTCAACTGCATGGAGCACGTTCCCGCTGAAGTCGTATCCGACAAGGTAACCATCGTGACTGAATAGGATGTTCACGTTCGGGACTCAATGCTTCTTCAGTGTGCCCGCATCGCGTACCGGGATGTTGATGCCGCACAAGTCGACCTTGCCTGCAGGCAGGGTATAGAACGCGTCGCGCCGGTTGCGCTTGCCTTCGACCAACGCGGCGAAGGTCGGGCTGTCGGTGCGCAGTACCTCGATGTCCTCGCGCTGACCTACCGGGATGTCCGATGCAAGCCGGACAGAGCCCAGGGCGACGCGCTGCGCTGCCTTGGTATAGAAACCCATCGGTTCGGCGCCGCGTGGAAGGCCGGACAGCAGCGGCATGCCCTGCAGCACGCGGCCGGCGATGGCGAGGTTGCGATCCAATCCACGCGGAGCCTGGCCGATCACCGCATACAGCGAGCTGCCGCTGCCGGTGGTCGGGTCGACGTCGCGCGCCACGCCCACGGCGCCGTAGCAATGCGTCAGCCATTCCTGGCCGCTGGCCGGATCGCGCGCCGCGGGGAAACCCTCGGAAAAGCCGACCTCAGGCGCGTAGACGTCGCCATCGGGCAGTGGTGTCCATTGCAGCTTCGGGTCGATCGGCCGGGTGTATTCCGGCGGTAGCGTCTTGCTGGCCTTGTCGAGCGGCCGGATCTTGCTCTTGTCGCCATGGTCGTCGTCGTTGGGGTCGCCCCACTGCGTGACGAAGTTGTCCTGCACACGGATGATCGCCATCCCGTCGAAGTAGTGTTCGCGCACCAGCGTGCGGATGTTGGCGGCATGCAGCGGGGTGAAATCCGGCGCCAGTTCGATCACTACGCGTCCGGTCGGCAGTTGCATATAGATCAGGTTCTGCGGATCGGGCTTGCGCCATTCGGCCGGCTTCGATTTCTCCAGCAGTTCCTTCGCGCTCGGCGTGGGCCTGGCCTTGTCGGCGGCATGCACCGAAAACGCCAGCAGGCTGCCGGCGCATGCGAGGGCGGTGACGAGACGGCGACGAAGCATGGTGTTCCCCTTGCGGCAATGAAACGGCGAGGAAGGCAACTTAGCAGAGTGCGTGGCCGGATTTTCCGACCATGACTTCAGGCCCATGTACTAGTGTTAACTTCGTACTATGGTTCACCTGAGTCTAAGCCGTAGTGCAGGTGAGCGAGATGGACGACAGTGCCAGCCAGTTGAAGAAGTTCCAGAAGGAGCTGTCCAGCGGCACCGTGTCGCTGGTGTTGCTGGCGGTGCTCGGGCAGTCGCGCCAGCCCATGTATGGCTACCAGATCGCCAAGCGGCTGGAGGAAGTGGGCGAGGGCGTGCTGGCCGGCAAGCAGAGTGCGCTCTACCCGGTGCTGCGGAATCTCGAAGCGGCCGGCCTGCTGGGCAGCGAAGTCGAACCATCCGTCAGTGGCCCGCCGCGTCGCTACTACCGCATCACCAAACCGGGCCGCGAGGCCTTGCGCGAATGGGTCGCCGCGTGGACTGCCACGCGCGATTCCGTCGATCACGTCTTGCAAGGAGGGGTGTCATGAGTACGCCACGCACCATCGTCGAATACCTCGAACAACTGCGTGCCGCGTTGCGCGGTGCGGATCCTGCGCTGATCCAGGACGCGCTGTACGACGCCGAGGAACACCTGCGCGCCGAACTGGCCGACCAGCCGGATCGCAGCGAAGCCACCATGCTCGATCACGTGGTCGGAAGTTACGGAGCGCCCGACGAAGTGGCGGATATCTACCGCGACCAGGAGATCAAGATCCAGCGTGCGATCCGTACGCCGCCGCCGCCACCACGCCGCTCGCTGATCGGCCGGTTCTTCGGCGTGGCCGCCGATCCGCGGACTTACGGCGCGCTGTTCTACATGGTGCTGTCGCTGGCTACCGGCATCTTCTATTTCACCTGGGCTGTGACTGGCGTATCGCTTTCCTTCGGCCTGTCCGTCCTGATCATCGGCATCCCGTTCGTGGTGCTGTTCCTGGGCAGCGTGCGCGCACTGTCGCTGCTGGAGGGCCGCATTGTCGAAGTGATGCTGGGCGTGCGCATGCCGCGTCGCCCACCGTATCCGGCGCTGCAGGGTCTGTCGCTGATGAAACGCATCGGGGCGATGTTCACCGACGGGCGCACCTGGGGCACGCTGTTCTACATGCTGCTGATGCTGCCGCTGGGCATCATCTATTTCACCATCACGGTAACCCTGGTGACCCTCTCCGTCGCGTTTGCCAGCGCGCCGGTCGCCATGGCCTTCGACAATTTCGGTCTGGGCCGGGCCTTCGTGGACAACCGCGTCACCGTGGACTGGGGTTTCGGCTCGCATGTCCCGGGTTGGGGTGAAGTGATGCTTCTTTGCGTGATCGGTATCGTGCTGCTCTTCGCCACCTTGCATCTGGTGCGCGGTATCGGGCATGTGCACGGACAGATCGCCAAGCACCTGCTGGTGCGTGGCAACTGAGAAGACCGGTTCGTCGTCAAAATTCGTCGACGAACTCGATGCCCGCGTCGCGGTCGTTGGCCACCACTTCGGCGCTGCCGCGGACGGTATCGGCGATCTGGTCGTTCGGCGCGTCCACCTCGATGCAGTAGACCTGTCCTTCGCTGTCGCTCACCGATTCGCTGGAGCTGGAATCGTCGCGCATGCCCTGCATGAGGTCGTCGATTTCCTCGACGTG
Organism: Rhodanobacter sp.; assembly: GCA_036398675.1. Taxonomy (GTDB): domain Bacteria; phylum Pseudomonadota; class Gammaproteobacteria; order Xanthomonadales; family Rhodanobacteraceae; genus Rhodanobacter. Next base: position 11,519 of record DASWOQ010000049.1, read on the forward strand.
CTCGATGTCGTCGATGCCGTGGAGTACGGCGATGACGGCATCGGCGTCTTCGCGGCTGCCGATCAGGCGAAAGCGGACCATGGGCATGATGTGTTCCTCGAAGTATTGTGCGGAACCCATGCTGACAACTCCGGCGCATGCGAAAGGTGATGCCGCCTGCGCAACCCGCATGATCGCGGTTAACATGCGGCCTGCCGGCCCTTGCGCGATATCCGATGACCAAGACCTACAACCGCGATTATTTCGACAAATGGTATCGCGACCCGCGGCATGCGGTGGCGTCGGCGGCCGAATTGCGGCGCAAGGTCGCGATGGTGGTGGCGCAGACGGAGTATTACCTCGGCCGGCCGATCCGCAACGTGCTCGATATCGGTTGCGGTGAGGCCATGTGGCGCGCGCCGCTGCGCGCGCTGCGTCCGCAGATTGCCTACCGCGGGCTCGATGCGAGCGAATATGCCGTTGCGCGCTATGGCCGCAGCCGGAACGTGGGGCTCGCGCGCTTCGGCCAGCTCGAGCACCTGCGCTTCGACACGCGCTTCGACCTGATCGTGTGCACCGATGTCCTGCACTACCTGAAACCGGCCGAGATCCGCGCGGGCCTGCAAGGCGTCGGCGAGATGCTCGAAGGCGTGGCGTTTCTCGAGGTGTTCACCAGCCGTGACGATGTCGGCGGCGACATGCAGGGTTTCGTGTCGCGTGCGCCTGCATGGTATCTGCGCGAATTCGGCGAGGCCGGCTTGTTGCCGTGCGGCTCGCACTGCTACCTCGGGCCGAGGCTGGAACGTCGCATCGCCGCGCTGGAACGCGCGCAGATGCCGGCCTAGCCTGTCGCCTACATATCCACGTGCATGCGCATGCCGACGAACCGGGCCGGCCCGCGATCACGGTTGTAGCCCGGGTTGTGGATGAGCTGGAAATCCGGGCCCAGCGTGAGATGGGCCACCACGGCCAGGTTGTAGTAGGCCTCGAGGATGCGCTCACGCCCATAGTTCAATGCACCATCGCCCAGCGTGAATCCTTCGCCGCCCAGCGCGAGGTAGTCGCGATGCGACGGCGAAAGCGCATCCACGGCCATGGCCAGGCCAAGGATGTCCGCCGGTCGTCCCCAATGCGTGCCGGAAACCTGCGCGCCGCCACTCACGGTGCGGTCAACCTCGGTGTAGGCGAACGATTCGGTGCGGCCGTCGTTCCAGCCGGCGCGGGCGAAGAGCCCGGTATTCCCGTCGTCGGCCAATGGCAGTTCACCGTTGGCGGCAAACCCGTATTTGCGTCGGCCGGCGCGATCGTCCGCGTGTATATCCGGTGTCGAATGCTCGGCCAGGGCGATCGCAATGGCCGAGCGGTAGATGCCCATGCTGGCGATGTTGCGGAACGCCAGCAGGCGTAGCACGCCGCCATCGGCGACCGGTTGCAGGGTCAGCTCCAACTGCTCGCCGCGGGCGCGGCGCAGCGAGTCGACGGTCTGCGTTCCGTTGGCCTGCGTGGGCATCCTGTAGACGCCATAACGCAGGCTCCAGACGGGGTTGATCCAGCCGAGCATGAGTCCTTCGGTATAGCCGCGGGTATCGGCCGCGAAATCCCAGGCCGTGTTGTTGAGCAGCGACCAGTTGAGGAATTGCGTGCGTGCCGCATCGGCGTAACGGTTTTTGTCGAAGTCGTCGCTGACCGCCATCTTGCCCAGTTTGATTTCGATGCGGTGCGGGGCCTCTTGATCGGGAAGCTGGCCCTGGGCCCGTTGCTGCGGCTGCATGTCGCCGCCCAGCGGCAATGTCCAGCGCAGATAGCGACGCGCCACGTACGCGGTCTTGCTGAGTGTTCCGCCGCCGGAATGGACCACGTCGCCGTTCGCGAAACCGCCCAGCCCGGTCGCGCCGCTGACCGCTTCGCCCTTGAACATTTCAACGTCGAAATAGAATTGGAGGCGTGCCGGAAGCGCGACGCCAAAATAGGCGCCGAAGCTGTGCGAACGCTCGGTGTCGCCCTGCGCGTGCAGGCTCAGCGGGCCGCTGTAAGGAGCATGCAGCGACGATTGATGCTGGTCGATGAAGGTGTATTGCGCGCCCAGCCATTGCGGAATGTACAACGGGGCGTCGTCGCCATGGGCGAGGGTGGGGCCAAGCGACAGCCAGGCCGCCGTGGCAATGACAAGGATTTTTTTCATGCTCGTCTCCGGTCGTGGCACGGAGCGGGCAGGTCAGTCTCGCTGACGCCCACCAAGGCCATGCCCCGGGAATCGTATGAAAGGAATGTTTCAATAGCCGGCGTGAAGGTCGGTGAACGACTGACGGGGTCGCTGCCGGGTTCTGACGATGCCAGGCTGCTTTGCATGGCGCGGGAATGCTGCGCGGCATGGCCTATGCCAATACTTCATATTGGCGCAATAACAGCCATCCGCAACCGCGTCAGCTCCCGTTATTGCTCGACCGTCTTGTCCTTGTAGCGGCACAGGTCGCGGATGGCGCAATGCGGACAGTCCGGCTTGCGCGCCTTGCAGACGTAGCGCCCATGCAGGATCAGCCAGTGATGCGCGTCCTGCTTGAACTCCGCCGGTATCACTTTCTCCAGCTTGTCCTCGACCGCGCGCACGTCCTTGCCCGGCGCGAGGCCGGTACGGTTGGCGACGCGGAAGATGTGCGTATCCACCGCAATGGTCGGTTCGCCGAAGGCCGTGTTGAGCACCACGTTGGCGGTCTTGCGTCCGACGCCGGGCAGGGCTTCCAGTTCCTCGCGGTTCCGCGGCACCTTGCCGTCGTGCTTTTCGATCAGCAACCGCGATAGTGCGATGACGTTCTTCGCCTTCGCGTTGTACAGGCCGATGCTGCTGATGTACTGCTTCAGTTTCTCTTCGCCCAGCGCGAGGATGGCTTTTGGCGTGTTTGCCACCGGGTACAGCTTCTTCGTCGCCTTGTTCACGCCTACATCGGTGGCCTGCGCCGACAGCACCACGGCAACCAGCAACTCGAATGGCGTGCTGTAGTTGAGCTCGGTGGTCGGATGCGGGTTGAGTTCGCGCAGGCGCGAGAACAGTTCGATGACGTCGGCACGCTTCACGATTCCGGTTCCTGCTGGCGTGCCCCTGAAGGCATCGGGATAGTTTGGTTCACCCATCCATTGTAGCGGTGCAGGTTTTTCCAATGGCTTGAATCGTTCCAGTCGCGCCGCATGTTGAAAGGACCTGTTGCAAAATCCGGAGGAACACGGTCATGAAAATCGGCATCATCGGTGCGGGACAGATCGGCGGCACACTGGCGCGGCGTCTGGTCGAACTGGGACACGAGGTGTCCATCGCCAATTCGCGAGGCCCGGACACGCTTGCCGGGCTCGCCGCGCAAACCGGCGCCAGGGCCGTCTCCGTGCATGAGGCGGCGCGTGCGGGCGAGGTGGTGGTGGTGACGATTCCCGAGGCAAAGATTCCGGATATACCCGACGACCTGTTCGCCGGTGTGCCCGATGACGTCGTCGTGGTCGACACCGGCAATTACTACCCGCAGCAGCGCGACGGCCGTATCGCCGGCATCGAGGCGGGGCTGGTGGAGAGCTGCTGGGTGGCGCAGCAACTGGGCCGGCCAGTGGTCAAGGCGTTCAACAGCATCTACGCCAGGAGCCTGGGCGAGAAGGGCCGGCCCGCCGGTACGCCCGGTCGCGTCGCGCTGCCGGTGGCCGGCGACGACGATGCGGCCAGAGCCAAGGTGCTGGCGCTGGTCGAGCAACTCGGTTTCGATGGTATCGACGCGGGCGGGTTGGACGAGTCGTGGCGCCAGCAGCCGGGCAGCCCGGTCTACTGCAAGGACTTCGACGCCGAACGCGTACGACACGCGCTGACCCAGGCCAGCCCGGAGCGCAAGCCGGAATGGCGCGGCACGGCCGACAGTCCGGGCAGTTTCGAGACGCCGGCATAGGCCGTGTGAGGCGAGGCATGAGTGCATTGGCGCGTGAGCCGTTCGACGGCCCCGGTACGGTTCAAGGTTTTTGCTCCTGCTGCCGGGCCTTGGCGCGAGCCAGCGCCTCCAGCACCGGATTGTGGCTGGCCGCTTGATGCACCTGCGTCTTGCGCGCGGCCAGTTCGGCCTCGCGCTGCGCATGTTCGGACTTCAGGCGTGCCTCGTGCCGCTGGAAGTGCAACCGCGCAGCGTCGGCATGGACGGGGTCAGCGCGCTGTTCGGTGGGCATCGGTTCGAGCACGATGCAGTCGACCGGGCAGGCCGGCACGCACAGCTCGCAGCCGGTGCAGTCGTCGGCGATCACCGTGTGCATCCGCTTCGAGGCGCCGACGATCGCATCGACGGGACAAGCCTGGATGCACTTGGTGCAGCCGATGCAGTCCGTTTCGACGACGCGCGCCAGCATGCGCGGTTTCTCGACGCCGTGCTCCGGATTCAGCGGCGTGACGGGACGCTGCAGCAGCGCTGCCAATTTGGCAATGCCTTCCGCGCCACCCGGCGGGCACTGGTTGATGTCAGCCTCGTTGCGCGCGATCGCTTCCGCGTATGGCTTGCAGCCGTGGTAGCCGCATTGCTCGCACTGCGTCTGCGGCAACAGTGCGTCGATGCGGTCGGCGAGGTCATCGGTGGCGGAGCGTGGCGTCATGGTCGTTGCATTGTCGCGCAAAACGGCGGAGTCGCCGCCGCTTGAAGTGACGCCAATCAGCGCCATCTTCTCCTTCGAGTCCATCGACCATGAACATTTGTCCCGGCGGCGATACCATCACCGTCGGGCAGGCCCGCTCATCAAGGAACCACACATGCATTCCATTGACCGCACCCCGGCTTCGCTCGCCAAGGAACCCGAAGCCGCAACGCCGGAAAAACGGTCGCCGCAGATCGAGGATCGGCTGTTCAAGGCACGCACCATCCTGATCTACGGCGGCATCGACCAGAAGCTGGCCGAGCGCGTCACCGCGCGCATGCTGGCGCTGCAATACGAAAGCGACGATCCGATCACCATCTTCATCAACAGCCAGGGTGGCCACGTCGAATCCGGCGACACCATCTACGACATGATCAAGTTCGTGAAGCCCGAAGTGCGCATCGTCGGCACCGGCTGGGTCGCCAGCGCGGGCGCGTTGATCTATGCCGCTGCGAAAAAAGAAAATCGCTTCAGCCTGCCCAACACCCGTTTCCTGCTGCATCAGCCCTCCGGCGGTGCAGGCGGTTCGGCCAGCGAGATCGAGATCCACGCCCGCGAGATCATCCGCATGCGCAAGCGTCTGAACGAGATCTTCGCGCGCGAAACCGGACAGACGGTGGAGCGCGTGACCAAGGACACCGAGCGCGATTACTGGATGTCCGCCGAGGCCGCTGCGGAATACGGCTTGGTCGGCAAGATCATCGCTAACGCGGCGGAGCTGGGCTGATCGAGCGCGCTTGTTACATGCTTGATGATCAACGAAACAGGCGCCGTGAGGCGCCTGTTTCGTTTGGATATCGGCTAAAAGTGCTGAGGCTATTGCGGGCTAATCAGCGAAGCGAATCAAGCAACGCGAAACCTTCAGGCCATGCACCGAAACCACTGTCTGCGTTTATGTGCCCAGCATCTTGCATGAGAACGAAGCGACTTCCCCATGCTGCGGCGTAGCGCTTCGCTTTACTTGGCTCGATGTATCGATCGTCGGAACTGGCGACAACGATCGAGGCAAAATGAAATCGGACTAGCGGCACCGGTCCGAAACCGTGTGGGCCTACGGGATAGTTTGGATTTTCGGGATCCGACGGCGCAACGAGCAATGCTCCTTTCACTTGTGCGAGCCGGTCTGGCGTTGCTATCAATGTCCAGTGTGCAATCAGTGCACATGCCGAGCTGTGTGCGGCCAAGCAGACGGGTTCGTGCTGCGACGAGAGAGCACTATCGAGTTGCGCCACCCAATCGGAGCATTGCGGAGTATTCCAGTCCTGTTGGAGTACGCGTTGGCAACCGACGTCTGAACGCTCCCAGCAACTCTGCCAGTGCTCTGGGCCTGAATTGCCCAAGCCGGGAAGGATGAGCACTCGCGCTTTATCTATCATTCGATGCTCTATGGGATACCTGAAATAATTCAGGGCAGTTGGTGCCTGTCAGCGCACCGTCGCACCGGCCATTGCACCTTGGTCGGCGTCGAGCAGAAACAGATCGGTACCACCTTCACCGGCGGACAGGATCATGCCTTCGGACACGCCGAAGCGCATCTTGCGCGGTGCGAGGTTGGCGATGAACACCACGTTGCGGCCGATCAGCTTCTCTGGCTCGCCATAGGCGGCGCGGATGCCGGAAAAAATCTGCCGCTTGCCCAGCGGGCCGGCATCGAGTTCGAAGCGCAACAGCTTGTCCGAACCCTCCACGAACTCGCAGCCGAGGACTTTGGCGACGCGCAGGTCGAGTTTGGCGAAATCGTCGATGCCGATGAGGGCGGGATTCGGAATTGGGGATTCGGGATTCGTTACAGCGGGTTTCGAGCTGTCGTTCATGGTTTTCTTTCTGGATGGAGCGGGAGTCTCGGCGGGAGCGATGCCGAGTGATTCTTTCGAGGCTTCGACCATCGCTTCGATGTGCTTGGGATCGATGCGCGTCAGCAGCGGCTCGAACGCGTTGACGGTGTGAGCGTGCAACTGGTGGCGGGCATCGCTGAAGCTGGCGATGGGCGCGGCGAGAAACTGTTCGGCGGCGTCCACGGTGGCCGGCAGCACCGGCTTGAGCAGGCCTGCCAGCAGGCGGAATGCGTTGAGCGCCAGCGTGCAGACCTGCTGCAGTTCGTGCCGGCGGCTCTCATCCTTGGCGATCACCCATGGTGCCTTGGTCGCGATGTAGCCATTGACCAGGTCGGCGATGGTGACGAAGCGGCGCGTGACTTCGGCGAACTCGCCATCGTCGTAGAACTGCTCGATGCCGTCGTAGTGCGACAGCAGCGTCTGCCACAGCGTGGCTTCCTCGGTATCGAAATGATCGGCCAGCCTGCCACCGAAAAACTTCTGTGCGAAGCCAGCCGTACGGCTGGCGATGTTCACCCACTTGCCGATCAGGTGCGAGTTGACGCGCTCCTCGAATGCCTTCAGGTCAAGGTCGACGTCGACCGGCGCATCGCTGAGCATGGTGGCGAAGTAGTAGCGCAGGAATTCCGGGTGAATGCCGGCATCCAGGTAGGTACGCGCCTGGATGAAGGTGCCGCGCGACTTGGACATTTTCGCGCCGTTCACCGTCAGGTAGCCGTTGACGTGCAGCGCGGTCGGTGTGCGCAACTGCGCGCCGTGCAGCATCGCCGGCCAGAACAGGCCGTGGAAATTGATGATGTCCTTGCCGATGAAGTGATGCATTTCGGCGCTGCTGCTTTCGGCGAGGAAGTCGTCGAACTTCACGCCGGTCTTGTCGCAATACGCCTTGAAGCTGGCGAGGTAGCCGATCGGCGCATCCAGCCATACGTAGAAGAACTTACCCGGCGCATCGGGAATCGGAAAGCCGAAATACGGCGCATCGCGCGAGATGTCCCAGTCCTTCAGGCCGCCATCCAGCCATTCGCGCAGCTTGGCGGCGACGCCGCTGTTCGCCACCGGCCTGCCATCGCTGAACTTGCCGGCGAACCAGTCGCGCAGCAAGCCTTCGAACTTGCCCAGCTCGAAGAAGTAGTGCTCCGAATCGCGCAGCACCGGCGTGGCGCCGGACATCACCGAATACGGGTTGATCAGGTCGGTCGGCGCATAGGTGGCGCCGCAGTTCTCGCAGTTGTCGCCGTACTGGTCGGGCGTGCCGCAGTTCGGGCAAATGCCCTTGATGTAGCGATCCGGCAGGAACATCTCTTTTTCGGGATCGAACAACTGCTGGATGCTGCGTTTGGCGATGCTGCCGCCATCGCGCAGGCGGGTGTAGATCAGCGTCGCCAGTTCGCGGTTCTCTTCCGAATGTGTCGTGTGGTAGTGATCGAAGCTGAAATTGAATGCGGCGAAGTCCGCTTCATGGCCGGCACGGATGCCGGCGATGAAGGCCTCCGGCGTCATGCCGGCTTTTTCAGCCGCCAGCATGATCGGCGTGCCATGCGCATCGTCGGCGCTGACGAAAATGGTTTCGTTGCCCATCATCCGTTGTGCACGCACCCAGATGTCGGCCTGGATGTAGCCCAGCATGTGGCCCAGATGGAGCGGGCCATTGGCATAGGGCAGGGCGTGGGTGACGAGGAGGCGACGACTCATGGCGGCTACGCTGGTGGAGTAGCCGCAGATTATGGCATGCGTGGCTGTCAGATCCGTCCGGATCGGCCGTCCAGACGCAACCGCCATTGCCACAGCAGGAGGGCAATGGCTGCCATGGGAAGCCAGGCCCAGACCAGTTCCGATTGGATCGCCAGCCAGCCACGTGCGCTGAAGAATCGTGCGCCGATCGGCGACACCTCGATGGGCCGCCACGGGAAGAAAAACCGATGCGTGTCGAATGGCCACCACAGTGCCACGCCGAGACCGCCGTTGGTGCAGGCATCCAGCAGGGGATGCGACAACGCAGCCAGGCCGACGAAACCGAAAGCACGCCACGGCGGACTTCGCAGCGGCCCGTGCAGCAACGCCGCGAGTAGTGCCAGCAGCACGGCGAAGGCGATCGAATGTGCCGCGCCACGGTGACCGAATGCATCGGCATACGCGATGCCGAATCTGAAACCCAGTACATCCGCATCGGGAAGCATGGCCGCCAGGATGCCGGCGAACAGCAGCGGGTGACTGACTCGCCGCTTGCCAGCTGCGGCTCCGAGCAGCAGCGGAATGGCGGCATGGGTGAAGATCGTGGGCATCATCGGCTCCATGTCGGCGTGGGAGGCTGAAGCATGCCGTATCCGCGGCGTCCATTCATGGCATCGGACGGGCATGCGCATGGCACGATGACGCGCAAAAAAAGCGCGCCATCGGCGCACTTCCTGTCGTGCGGGAAGGTGGTGCTATTCCTGCCTTTCCCATGTCTGGCTGCGGCCGAGCAGGGAGAAGCCGATGTAGCCGTGCACGTCGAGTTTGCTGCCGCCTTCGCTGAGTGTGAGCTTCACCTTGTAGACCTTGCCGTTCTTGGGATCGAGGATCCTGCCGCCGTCCCACACGTCGTCGTCCTTGGTGACGCCCCACATGATGGTCATGCCTTCGACTGGTTTGTCCTTGCGCTCGCCATCGCATTTGGCGCAGACAGGATGTTCCCCCTGCTTGGCGATCTCGTCCGGGGTCAGGTTCATCACCTGCAGCACCTTGCCTTCGAGCTGTCCGTTGGATTCGGTGATTTCGATGATCGACTTTGCCTTGCCGCTGACGTCGTCGATCTGTTTCCACTTGCCGACCGGCGTGTCGTTGGCAGCAAATGCGCTGCCGGCACCTAGCAACAAACTGGCGGCGATGGCGAATCGGAACAATGGCTTCATGGTGATCTCCCCGTACGAAAGCGTATGGAGCCAGACTGCCGGTGGCTGCCAAGGGCGTCAAGCTGCATCGCGCCATGCTCACCCGGAAGCCGCGGGCCGGGCCATGGCGACCCGGGCTGGCATAATGCGGAGTCCCCGAGAACCCACCGAGACCCCATGACACAGGTGAACGAAGCCCTGGTACGCCGCATCCTCGGCGAACTGATCGACAGCCACACCGGCGCGCCGCTGGGTGAGGCCATGCGTGCGGTCGGAATTGACGGAGCACGGGTATCGGTGGACATCCAGTTGGGCTATCCGGCTGCAGGTGCGCTCGATGACCTGACCCGGCGTGCGCGGCAGCTGCTCGAAGCCGATCCCGCGATCGAATCGGCAGCGGTCTCGATCACCAGCCGCGTCCACGTGCACAAGGTTCAAGGTGAACTGGGCCCGCTGCCGAGCGTGAAGAACATCATCGTGGTGGCTTCGGGCAAGGGCGGCGTGGGCAAATCCACGGTGTCCGCCAACCTCGCGCTGGCGCTGCTGGCCGAGGGCGCGAAGGTCGGCGTGCTGGATGCGGACATCTACGGCCCCAGCCAGCCGCGCATGCTCGGCGTCGGCGGCAAGCCGCAGTCGCCGGACGGCAAGACCATCATCCCGATGCAGGCGCATGGCCTGTCGGTGATGTCGATCGGCTTTCTGGTGGAAGAGGACACGCCGATGATCTGGCGCGGGCCGATGGTGACCCAGGCGATGATGCAACTGCTCACCGATACGCGCTGGGAACAGCTGGACTACCTGATCGTCGACCTGCCGCCGGGCACCGGCGACATCCAGCTCACGCTATCGCAGAAGGTGCCGGTGGCCGGCGCGGTCATCGTCACCACGCCGCAGGACATCGCGCTGCTGGATGCGCGCAAGGCGCTCAAGATGTTCGAGAAGGTCGAGGTGCCGGTGCTGGGCATCGTCGAGAACATGGCCACGCACATCTGCTCCCATTGCGGCCACGAGGAACACATCTTCGGCGAAGGCGGTGGCGAACGGATGGCCGCGCAGTACGACGTGCCGTACCTGGGTTCGCTGCCATTGGACATCCGCATCCGTGAACAAGCCGATGGCGGCACGCCGACGGTGGTGGCGATACCGGATTCCGAACTCACCGCGCGTTATCGGGAAATCGCCCGCAATGCCGCCGGTCGGCTGTCGCGCCAGCCGCGCAACAAGTCGCTGGGCCTGGGCAAGATCGTGGTGCAGGGCGCGCCGGCGGCATGACGAGGCACTGATCCCGGCGGCCATCAGCGCGGCGGGGCGACATGGTATTTTGAACACCTTCGGCCAGGCGCCTGCCTGAGTCGCATCCGATACGAAAACTGGAGCGCGCGTGAGCATCAAACCCGACAAATGGATCCGCCGGATGGCCGAGCAGCACGGCATGATCGAGCCGTTCGAGCCCGGCCAGGTCAAGCTGCGCGATGGCCAGAAGCTGGTGTCGTACGGTACGTCGAGCTACGGCTACGACGTGCGCTGCGCGAACGAGTTCAAGATATTCACCAACATCAACTCGACCATCGTCGATCCCAAGCATTTCGACGAAGGCAGCTTCGTGGACATGACTTCCGATGTCTGCATCATTCCGCCGAACTCGTTCGCGCTGGCCCGCACGGTCGAGTACTTCCGCATCCCGCGCAAGGTGCTCACCATCTGCCTGGGCAAAAGCACCTACGCGCGCTGCGGCATCATCGTCAACGTGACGCCGCTGGAGCCCGAATGGGAAGGCCACGTGACGCTGGAATTTTCGAATACCACGCCGCTGCCCGCACGTATTTACGCCAACGAGGGCGTGGCGCAGATGCTGTTCCTGGAATCCGACGAGGAATGCGAGACCAGCTACAAGGACCGTGGCGGCAAGTACCAGGGCCAGCAGGGCGTGACGTTGCCCCGCACTTAACCGCGGCACGTTTGTCTGAACAGGATTGCCGCGCGGCGCTCCGGTTGCGCCGATCCGGCGTTACACTCCATCCGCTAGCACACATCGTCGAATCGACAGATTCCAGGAGACCCGCATGATCCGTTTTTCCACCCTGCTGACGCGCGCCGCGGCCGCCATCATGCTGGGCAGCCTGCTGGTGCTCGCCGGCTGCCATCGCGGAGGCACCAAGGACAACATCGCCGCCACCGCGCAGGACAAGTACGACGCCACCATCCAGGCATACAAGAGCGGCCAGTTCCTGGTCGACGGTGCGGTGCTTTCGGCGCTCGATGTCGGCAGCCACTTCGCCTACCTGAAGGATCAGGGCAAGTTGCCGAAGACCGTGCTGCTCGAACGCAGCGACGATTCGAAAGTGCGCAAGCAGCATCTGCAGTACATGGCGCGCCTGCAACTCGATTACGGCTTCACCGCGTACTACGACGATGGCGGCACGCTGAAGCAGATCAACCCGCAGGAAACCAAGGCCCGCAACCTCGAGGACTACCACGCACCTGCCACCATGCCCGACGAAATGAAGGGCAAGGACGCAGCCGGCAGCAGCGCTGTCGAGCAGGCAGGCCAGCAACAAGGGCAGCCGCAGTACTGATACGAATCGCCTGATCAAGACAACAACGCCCGCGTAGCGATACGCGGGCGTTTTGTTTGTGCGACGTTGGATTTGCCTGGTTCGTCGGCGACTTGTGCCTAGCTTGCCAGTGTCTTGCGCAATCGCTCGATCAGCGCGCCGCATTGTGATGTTTCATATGGCTCTGCCTTGCCGTATCCCCACACCGGGCCGGGCCACGCTGCATCGCCCTCGTTGCGCGCCACGACATGCACGTGCAGTTGCCGCACGATGTTGCCAAGCGCGCCGATGTTGATTTTTTTGCAGGGCGTCGTCGCACTGAGTGCGGCGGCGGCGCGATTGACTTCATGCCACAACGTCACCTGATCGGTATCGGGCAAATCGGCGATTTCGACCATGCCGCTGCGGCGCGGTACCAGGATCAGCCAGGCATAGCGCGCGTCGTCCATCAGCAGGACATCGCATAGCGGCAGCGAAGACACCGGGTGCGTATCCGCGGCCAGCTGCTTATCGAGAGCGAAGCCATCCGTTCTCATGCGTCGACTAGATGGCGTTCGAAGAAGTCGAGCGTGCGCTGCAGGGCGAGTTTCGCGCTGGCCTCGTCGTATTGCGGGCCCACGTCGCGGTTGAATCCGTGATCGGCCGGGTAGGTGAAGGTTTCCATCTGCGGCAGCAGCTCGCGGTGCTTCGCGACCATCTCCGGGGTGATGTGCTTGTCCTTTTCACCGAAGTGGAACATCACCGGGGCCTTCGGTGTTTCGTGCAGGAACGGCACATTGCGCGCGCCGTAGTAGCTCACCGAAGGCAGGCCCAGGCGCAGCGCCGCGAGCAGCGCTATAGTGCCGCCCCAGCAATAGCCGACGGTGCCGACCTTGCCCGACGACGCGATCGATTCCGCGGCACTGGCCACGTCTTCGATGGCGCGCTCCAGCCCCAGCTCACCCACAAGCTGCAGGCCTTTCCTGAAACCCGCCTCGTCGTAACCCAGTTCCACATCCGCTTCGACATGGTCGAAGAACGCGGGGGCGATCGCGGTGTAGCCCTGTGCTGCAAAACCGTCGACCACCCGGCGCATATGCTCATTGACGCCGAAAATCTCCTGGATCACCACGATGCCGCCCTTGGGCTTGCCCTGCGGTTGCGCGAGATAGGCGCCGATGCATTGGGTGCGCGTGATGGGGAGGTTGATGTGCTGGCCCATGTGGGGATTCTCGCGGGGTGGAAAGCTGCGCATCTTAACCGCGCCGGCGTCCATGCCGCGCTCACGTATAATCAACCGTTTCGCGCCTCTTGCGCGCACGTTCCTACGGTATCCAGACCCATGTCCCAGGCGGCACACAAGATCGGTTTCGTCAGCCTCGGTTGCCCCAAGGCGCTGGTCGATTCAGAGCGCATCCTCACCCAGCTCAAGGTCGAGGGTTACCAGATCGTGCCCAGCTACGGCGAGGCCGATGCGGTGGTGGTGAATACCTGCGGCTTCATCGATGCGGCGGTGCAGGAGTCGCTCGATTCGATCGGCGAAGCCCTGCACGAGAACGGCAAGGTGATCGTCACCGGTTGCCTCGGCAAGCGCGAAAGCCTGATTCGCGAAGCGTACCCGGACGTGCTGTCGATCAGCGGTCCGCAGGACTACGCCAGCGTGATGAGCGCGGTGCATACCGCCTTGCCGCCGCAGCGAAATCGCTTTCTCGACATTGTGCCCGACACCGGCGTCAAGCTGACGCCGAAACACTATGCCTACCTCAAGATTTCCGAAGGCTGCAACCATCGATGCAGCTTCTGCATCATCCCGTCGATGCGCGGCAACCTGGTGTCGCGTCCGGTCGACGAGGTGCTGCTCGAGGCCGAGCGGCTGGTCAAGGGCGGCGTGAAGGAACTGCTGGTGATCTCGCAGGACACCAGCGCCTATGGCGTTGACACGAAATACGCCGAGCGCCAGTGGCGCGACAAAACCTATCGCACGCGGATGACGGAGCTGTGCGAAGGCCTGTCCGAACTCGGCGTGTGGTCGCGCCTGCACTACGTCTATCCGTATCCGCACGTCGACGAGGTGATGCCGTTGATGGCTGCCGGCAAATTGCTGCCGTATCTGGACATCCCGTTTCAGCACGCCAGCCCGCGCATTCTTAAACTGATGAAGCGCCCGGGCAATATCGACAAGACGCTGGAGCGCATCCAGAACTGGCGCAAGGTGGTGCCGGACCTCACCATCCGCAGCACGTTCATTGTCGGTTTCCCTGGCGAGACCGATGCGGAGTTCGAGGAACTGCTCGACTTCCTGCGTGAGGCTGAGCTCGACCGCGTCGGTGCCTTCGCGTATTCGCCCGTCGATGGCGCAAAGGCCAACGAGCTGCCGGACCCGGTGTCGGAAGAATTGAAGGAAGACCGCCTCGAACAGTTCATGGCAGTGCAGGCGGAAATCTCCGCAGCGAAACTGCAACGCAAGATCGGCCGCACAATCCGGGTGCTGGTCGACGAGGCTGGTGCCGATGGCGCGGTCGCGCGTTCCGCTGCCGACGCGCCGGAAATCGACGGCACAGTGCTCATTGCTGACGGCCAAAAACTCAAGCCTGGCCAGTTCGTCGACGTGACGATCGAAGGCGCCAGCGAGCACGACCTGCACGCGCGACTCGCCGGCTGAGTCATGCGTTATCACGCGCCAGCGCGTGAGGCGGTCGATCCGGTGGTATTCGATCGATTGCCGCTGGCGGCATGGCACGAATATGCCGCGCTATTGCACGCAAGGGAGTGGCCGTCGATCGGGCAGCTCAACAGCTGGTTGCCTTCGGACGTCGCCTATCGCTTTGCGGCCCAGACACCGGAGCTGCTGGCCGACGGTCGGCACTACGAGCAGCGCATTGCCGAGCGCGGCGAGATCGCCACGCGGGAAGGCAACTGGCACGACCTGCTCAATGCGCTGGTCTGGCTGCGCCATCCGGCGATCAAGCTGGCGCTGAATCGACGGCAGGTGGCCGAGATCGCCGTGATGGGCCCAAGGCAGCGCTCCCGCGCCCAGTATGCGATGACGCATTTCGACGAGGCCGGGGTCATCGTCCGGCTGCGCGATCTTTCATTGCTTCGCCTGTGGGATGCGCATGACTGGCATGGGTTGTTCTGGCAGCGGCGGCAGGCATGGCTCGACGGGTCGATCCGGTTGGAGCTGTTCGGCCACGCGTTGCTGGAACACGCGTTGAGCCCGGACAAGCTGCTGGTCGGCAAGGCGCTGGTGTTCCATTCGACCAGTGATGTCGATGCCGCGTCGATGCGCAGCCATTGCGCGACGGCCATCGTCAGCGGCGAACTGCTGCTCGATCCACTGGAATTGCGGCCTTTGCCCTTGTCCGGGCTGCCGGGCTGGCGGGCCGAAAACGCCGATGAAGCCTTTCACAGCACCACGATCTGCTACCAGCCGCGCCGCGACGGGCGCGAATACCCTTCGGCGCACGAATTCGCCGGCTGACGGTTGCCCCGGTGGGCGATCCCGTCTATATACCGGGCAGGGAGACCCGGGGAGTAACGCTTGAACAACGCATCATCCGTGTCGCGTCGACGCGGCAGCAAGGGTCTAGCGCGCATCGCAATGGCATGGCTTGGTTTCAGTCTGTCGCTGTTCGCGGGCTGCGTAGCCGCTGCAGCGCCCGATACCACCGTGCCGTCGTCACTTCGTTTCGGCATCCTGCCCATCGGCAGTGCGGCTGAGTCGTTGCAGCAATGGCGTCGTCTGCTGGACGATCTGCAGGCACAGTTGAACCTGCCCGTGACCACGGTTTCGGTAAGCAGCTATACCGGCCTGTCCGGCGCGATCGATGCGCAGCGCGTGGATGTGGCGTTCCTCTCCGGCAGGCTCGCGGTGGAGGCAGTGGCGCATCAACACATGCGCGTGTTTGCCCAGTTCGTGCGCAGCGACGGCGCCAGGGGCAACGTCGCCCTGCTGGTGGTACGCGACGATAGCCCGATCCATTCGCTGGACGGCATGCTGGCCAAGCCCGGCCAGTGCCGCTATGCCCGCGGTGAGCCGCTCTCGGTCACCGGCTTCGTGATGCCGGAAACCTATGTATTCGCCCCGCGCGGGATCAATTCGGACACGTTTTTCGCCAGCGTGCGGATCGGCGGCCATCAAGCCAACCTGCTTTCGGTGGTCAACCGCGAGGTGGATGTCGCCACCAGCAATAATCCCGATCTCGATCTGTTCCGGCGCAAATTTCCGAGCGAGGCGTCGCAGTTGAAAGTGATCTGGCGCTCGTCGCTGATCCCTTCGGGCGTCCTGGTGGTGCGCGAAGGACTCGCCGCGCCGTTGCGCCGGAAGCTGGCCGATTTCATCCTTGCGTACGGCTCGGCGCCGGGGGCAACGGGCGCAATCCAGCGAGCCACGCTGGCCCGCATTCCCGATCTCGGCGGCTTCGCGCCGCAGGACAATCATGTGCTGCTGCCGTTCGTCGACATGCAGTACGCGTTGCTGCGGCAGCAGGCGGAGTACGGGCAATGGGTGAGTCCGCAGGCGAAGCAGGCAAGGCTGGCGCAGATCGAGCAGGATCACCGGCGCGACGCGCGGGAGTTTCTGGCGCACTGAATCCGGCGTCAGTCGTAGCCCACCGCGATCACCGCGAATTGTGCCGATCCGCCTGGCAGCTCGGCGGCGAATTCGTCGTCGACACGTTTCTTGAGCACCGCGCGCGCTATCGGCGAGTCGATGCTGATCCAGCCCTGCTTCGCATCCGTTTCGTCGGGGCCGACGATGCGATAGAAGAGCGTCTCGCCGCTGTCGACGTTCTCGAGCTCGATCCGTGCGCCGAAGAACACCAGGCTCCGGTCGCCCGGCGCGCCTTCCGCCACCTTTAGCGAAGGGATGCGCTTGCTGAGGTAGCGTGCGCGCCGGTCGATTTCGCCGAGCTGCTTCTTGCGGTAAATGTATTCGGCGTTCTCCGAACGATCGCCCTCGGCCGCGGCGGCCGCCAGCGCCTTCACCACTTCGGGCCTCAGCACGTGCCAGAGGTGATCCACTTCGGCCTTGAGCCGCTCGAAGCCTTCGCGCGTGATGATCGGGGTGGACCCGGGCGAGGGTGGCCGCCAGCGGCTCATGCGGCATCCGCCAGTTTTTTCCGCTGCATATCCATCTCGGCTCGCAACGGATGATCGGACCACACCGACACCAGCCGGTCGAGCAGGTTCCGCGTTTCCGCATGCTGGTCGGCACGCTCGCCAAGCAGGCGGGCGGCGAGCGGGGCGTAGTGGGGAATTTGCGGATCGCGCGGCCAGTGCACGAGATAGCCCTGGCACAGGTGGATCGCCAGCCGGCTCATGTCCAATCGACTTCGATGCGGGGCATCGGCCGCGACTCAGCGCTTGCCGCCGAAGATGCCGCCGAGCACGCCGCGCAGGATCTGCCGGCCGAGCTGGCTGCCGGCGGTGCGCACCATCTGCTTGCCCATGGTTTCGATCATGCCCTGGCGACGCTTGGTGCCGAACAGCGCGTCGTGCACGGCGCCACCCCAGCCCGGCGAATCGGCAGCTGCGTTCGGGGCGGTTTTGTCTCCTGCCGTGGTCGCGACGCTGTCGGCGTCGGTGGCTTTTTCGCTGGCACGTTTGGCCAGCATCTCGGCGGCGGATTCGCGATTGACGGTGGTGTCGTATTTGCCGCCGACCGGCGAACGCTGACGGATCGTGCTGCGCTCGGCGTCGGTGATCGCGCCGATGCGGCAGCACGGCGAGGTCACCAGCACCTGTTCCACCGGCGTCGGCACGCCGCCATTGGCGAGGGTCGAGGCCAGTGTTTCACCGACCGCGAGCTGGGTGATCACCGTGCTGACATCGAGTTTCGGATTCGCGACGAAAGTCTCGGCGGCGGCCTTCACGGCTTTCTGGTCGCGTGGAGTGAACGCGCGCAGCGCATGCTGGATGCGGTTGCCGAGCTGGCCGAGGATCACGCCGGGCACGTCGTCGGGATTCTGCGAGCAGAAATACACGCCGACGCCCTTGGAACGGATCAGCCGCACCACCTGTTCCACGCGCTGCTGCAGCGCGGGCGAGGCGTCATCGAACAGCAGGTGCGCCTCGTCGAAGAAGAACACCATCTTCGGCTGCTCCAGATCGCCGACTTCCGGCAACTGCTCGAACAGCTCCGACAGCAGCCACAGCAGGAAAGTGGAATACAGCCTGGGCTTCATGATCAGCTGGTCGGCGGCCAGCACGTTGATGATGCCGCGGCCGCTCATGTCCTGGCGCATCAGGTCGGCGAGTTCCAGCGCCGGTTCGCCGAAGAACTGGTCGGCACCATCGCTTTCGAGTTTCAACAGCGCACGCTGGATCGCCGCGATGCTGGTGGGGCTGATCAGCCCGTAATGGCTGGAAATGTCCTTGGCGTTTTCCGAGGCGAAGGTGAGCAGCGAGCGCAGATCGGCCAGGTCGAGCAATAGCAGGCCCTGGTCGTCGGCGGCCTTGAAGATCACCTCGAGCACGCCTTCCTGGGTGTCGTTCAACTCCAGCACGCGGCCGAGCAGGGTCGGGCCCATCTCGCTGATGGTGGCGCGCACCGGATGGCCGAGCTTGCCGTAGATGTCCCAGAAGATCACCGGATTGGCCTGCGCCTTCCAGTCGGTGAGCTTGAGCTTGGCCAGGCGCGCCTTGAGCTTGTCGCCTGGCTCGCCGGCAGCCATCGCCAGGCCGGCCAGGTCGCCCTTGGCGTCGGCCAGGAAACAGGGTACGCCCAGTCGCGAGAATCCTTCGGCCAGCACCATCAGCGAAACGGATTTACCGGTGCCGGTGGCGCCGGCGATCATGCCGTGACGGTTGCCGTATTGCGGGTCGAGGCTGACGCTGGCGCTGTCGTTCCGGCCGATCAGTATGTCGGTCATGGCATTCCATCCCTTGATGATCGTTCGATTGTAGCCAAGCCCCGGCTTCGCCGTACGTCGGCATGCCTCACATGCGCGTTGAGTCGCAGCGGCGCGGCGGCTATGGTGGGCGCTTTGCCACGGAAGAAAACTGCATGTCGTTGTCGCGTTCGACTGTCCGCTCCTTTCGCCTTGTATCGCTCACGGCGACGTTCGGCTTGCTCGCCGCCTGCGCGAGTACCGCGCCGACCCGGCCGACGGCGCCGGTGAATGCGCTCTACGCCCAGCTCGATACGGCCAGCAAGGGCTACGAGACAGCCTTGCAGCAATCGCGCGAGGGCAACGTGGAGGCATCGCAACTGACGCTCACGCAGTCGCTCGATCGCCTCAAGGAAAGCGCCGCGCGTTGCGGCAATACGCCTGGCTGCGATCCGCAACGATTCTTTTCGGTGTTCGATCGCCTGCTGCGCCTGAAGGACGGCGATTTCGGCGGCGACCAGGACCTGGACAGCGACGTCGATCCCGCGCAAGCCCAGCTTGCCGTCGCCGGGAAATCCGGCGCGGCCAGCCTGCCGCAGGCGCAGCGCAGCGTGACGCTGCTGCACGGTCAGAATCTCTCCGAACTGATCGCGATGAACGGGCCGGTCAAGGCCGCGCTGGAAATGTGGCTGACGCAGTGGCGTCCGCAGTTGATGGATGCGTGGGTCAACTACCAGTACATGCGTTTCGAGATGTGGCCGGAGTACCAGAAAGCCGACCTGCCCGAAGCATTGCTGTTCGGCATCATGGCGAAGGAATCCGGCGGCAAGGTGCATGCCGTGTCGCGTTCGGGCGCCGCCGGCCCGCTGCAGTTCATGTACGCCACCGGCGCGCGTTTCGGCCTCACCAGCGACAGCGGCTTCGACACACGCTACGACCCGGGCGCCTCGGCGCGTGCAAACGCCGAATACCTCAACGAGCAGCTCCGTATCTTCAACAACAACCTCGAGCTTTCCATTGGCGCGTACAACGGTGGCGAAGGGCGCATGCGGCGGGCGGTCGGGGATGATACCTCGGTGAGCTTCTACGATCCGCGCATCTACAACCAGCTGGCGCCGGAGACACGCGACTACGTTCCCTCCGTGCTCGCTGCCGCGTGGCTGTTCCTGCATCCGGAAAGCTACAACCTGAAGTTCCCCAAAGTCGACGCCGCGCCTGGCTCGGTCATCCTGAAGCGTCCGGCGTCGCTGACCGAGCTGACCGTGTGCTTCGGCACCACCCCGGGCATGAACGACGGCTGGTTCCGCACGCTGCGCAATCTCAATCCGCGGCTCGATCCGCAAGTAGTGCAGCCGCCGGGCGCGACGATCCAGGTGCCGAAACCGCTGGAGAGGGTCTACGCGCTGCGCTGCGTCGACGGGCCGTGGCCGATCCTCGCGCACGACCTGCACAGCGCGGTGATTCCCGTGGTGGCTGCGGCGCCGGAAGTTCGTGCGCCGGCAGTCAGGCAGGAGCGCCGCTACAAGGTTCGCCGTGGCGACACACTGGTCAGCATCGTGCGCAAGCTGCATTGTTCGAGCGTGCAGGAAGTGGCCGAGATGAACGGGATGAAGCATCACCGCATCAGCGTGGGGGAGACGCTGAAACTGCCGGTCTGCCAGTAACCCCGTAATGCTCACCCAGGCCGCGGCGAGGCGATCACCGCAGCCTGGGTTCGGCTATTGGTCGCTGCAAATACGTCGCGCGAAACCGCCATGCCGCTCTTGCGGACCGTGGACATGGATGGCCGGTTCGCTCGCATCGGATCGGACAGCACGCGCCGATACACGGCGTGGATTGTTTCAGGCGGCTGCCGTGTCGTGGATCCAGCTTTCCTCGGGCGTGCCGCTGTGGACTTCCTTCAGTTCGCGCAGGATCTGCATCAACTGGCGGTACTGCGGCTGCAGGCTGGCATGCGGGGAATTCTTGGTTTCGTGGTAGGCCACCGCGAGCCACAGCGCGATGCCGCGCAAGGCCACCTCGGTATTGCCGGAGCATGCGCGCTCGTACCCGACCTCCGTGCCATGGCCCCAAGGCTGGAAGCGGGCTTCCGGCGAGGTGCCGTAGAGATGCGGAAAATCGCTGCGCGAAGCCTGGCCGATCTCGCGTAGGGTCAGTGTGCTCAAGCGTTCCCGGCTGCGCTTGGGCAGCCCGCGGACGCTGCGTTCGATGGTGCGGAACTGACGACCCAACTGGCGCGCACGCATCATTACGAAGAATGGAGTGAGTAGCTGCATGGGATCCCCTTGTGCCGGAATGTCGCCGGCCCGAGCGCACGGCAAGGCATGATCCTAATGAGTGGCCTTCGAGAATTGCGCCTAGAACGTCACAAAATGACGTATTGCGTCAGTCGAGAGGCTCTCTCTCGCTAGAGTCTTCCGGTCGCGACGTCAGGCGGAGCGACCGATCTTCTGTCCGACCACGACCTGCTGCTGCGACTGCAGGTCGTCGAGCGTGGCAACATGGCCCGGCAGCAACACGATCACCGTGGAGCCCATGTTGAAGCGGGCCATTTCCGCGAAACGGTCCAGCGTGATCTGCCGGCCTTCGAAGGATTTGCGTCGGATCGACGAGGCGTATGGCGGAATCACCAGCCCGTCCCACACCGTGGCCACCGACGACACCAGAATCGCGCCGACCATGACCACCACGAACGGGCCATGCTCGCCCTCGAAGTGGCAGACCAGCCGCTCGTTGCGCGCGAACAGCCGCGGGATCGCCGCCACCGCGAACGGCGCCACGCTGAAAATCCGACCGGGCACGTGTACGGTTTCCTTCAACGTGCCTTTCAGCGGCATGTGCACGCGGTGGTAGTCGCGCGGGGACAGGTAGACAGTGACGAAACGGCCGTTGCGATATGGCGCTGCGGCGGCCTCATCGCCGAGCAGTTCGGCGGCGGAATAGTCCTGGCCCTTGGCCTGGAAAATGCGCCCATCGACGATCGCGCCGGACTGGCTGATGCGTCCGTCGGCCGGGCACAGCAGCGAGGCAGGGTCGGCATCGGCCTGGCGCGCATCGGTACGCAGCTTGCGCGTGAAGAACGCATTGAAGTGCTGATAGGCCAGCGCATCGGGCTGCGCGGCCTCGGCCATGTTCACGCTGTAATTGCGCACGATGGTGCCGATCAGCCAGTTCTTCCACGGCGCGAACGTCCAGCGGGTGGCCCAGTAGACGATGCGTGACAGGAAACGGTGCGGCAGGATGTACTGCAGGAATACGTTGAAGGTCATCCGCCAAGTATACGGGTGGCCTGGCGGCCAGGCCTTATAATGGCCGGCCATCCTGTTTGAACAACCTGGATTGCCGTGACCGCCGAACTTGCCTCGATCATCGACTTCATCCGCTACGGCGCCAGTCGTTTCTCTGCCGCCGGGCTCACCTTCGGGCACAGTCATGACAATCCGATCGATGAAGCGACGCACCTGGTCCTGGCGAGCCTGCATCTGCCGCCGGACATTCCCCCGGCCTACGGTGCGGGCAGGCTCACGGCGGCGGAACGCGCCAACGTGCTTGCGCTGATCGAGCGTCGCGTCACCGAGCGCCTGCCGGTCGCTTACCTGGTCGGTGAAACCTGGTTCGCCGGGCTGAAGTTCAAGAGCGACCGTCGCGCGCTGGTGCCGCGTTCGCCGATCGCTGAACTGATCGAGTCCGGTTTCGCGCCGTGGCTGGACGAGCGGCACATCGAGCGCGCGCTGGACATGTGCACCGGTTCGGGTTGCATCGGCATCGCGATGGCGGAGTACAACCCGCAATGGCAGGTCGACATCGCCGACATCAGCGAGGACGCACTGTCGCTGGCGCGCGAGAACATCGTGTTCCAGCACCTCGAAGGGCGCGTGCATGCGATCCCGTCGGACCTGTTCGCAGGCGTGCAGGGTCAGCGTTACGACTTGATCGTTTCCAACCCTCCGTATGTCACCGACGACGAATACGCCGCACTGCCCGGCGAGTACGCGCATGAGCCGAAGCTGGGCTTGACCTCCGGTGCCGATGGCCTGGACCTGTGCCTGCGCATGCTCGACGAGGCTGCCGATCACCTGACCGACGACGGTCTGCTGATCGTCGAGGTGGGCGAAAGCGAGCATGCTCTGGCCGCCATGCTGCCCGAGGTGCCGTTCATCTGGATCGAGTTCAAGGTGGGGCAGATGGGCGTGTTCGCACTCGAGCGGCGCGATCTGGTCGAGCATGCTGCGGCGATCCACGCGGCTGCTTCCGCACGCCGAGCGGCATAAGCGGCCGGCGATGGAGCTGTCGACGCCCCGACTGCGCATCGATGCGCTGTGTTCCGCCGATGCCGACACGTTTTTT
Source organism: Rhodanobacter sp. (assembly GCA_036398675.1). Classification (GTDB taxonomy): domain Bacteria; phylum Pseudomonadota; class Gammaproteobacteria; order Xanthomonadales; family Rhodanobacteraceae; genus Rhodanobacter. The sequence goes on from DASWOQ010000049.1 coordinate 34,561, forward strand.
GCTTATCGTGCCGATCCTGCGGTGGCGCGTTTCCAGGGCTGGTGCCCGGCGGATGCGGCCGAGGCGCGCGACTTCATCGACGCCCAAGGCAAACTCGCGCCGGAGATGCCCCATGACTGGCTGCAGCGGGCGATCCGCCTGCGCGACGACGACACGCTGATCGGCGATCTGGGCGTGTGCCTGGCGGATGACCCGCACGAATCGGTCGAGTTCGGCATCAGCGTGGCGCCCGCCCATCAGGGCCGCGGCTATGCACGCGAGGCTGCGGGTAAATTGTTCGAGTATGTCTTCGGCGAGTTGGGCAGGCATCGCATTCACGCTTCGGTCGATCCGCGCAACCTCGCCAGCATGGCCCTGCTGCATGGGCTCGGCATGCGCCAGGAAGCGCATCATCGCGAAAGCCTGTGGTTGCGCGGCGAATGGGTGGACGATGTGGTCTTCGCCATGCTCGCCGGCGAATGGTTCACGCATCAGACAGCGGACGCCATCGCGGTTAAGCTGTAACGCTACCCAACGGACGTCCCAACCCGTGTCCAGCAATTCGTTCGGCAAGCTCTTCACCGTTACCACCTTCGGCGAAAGCCACGGGCCGGCGATCGGCTGCGTGATCGACGGCTGCCCGCCCGGCCTGGCGATCGACGCTGCGGAGTTCCGGGCCGATCTCGACCGGCGCGCCACCGGCAGGAGCCGCTACACCTCGCAGCGGCACGAAGCTGACGAGGTGGAGATTCTCTCAGGCGTGTACGAGGGCAAGACCACCGGCACGCCGATCGCGCTGCTGATCCGCAACACCGACCAGCGCAGCAAGGATTACGGCGAGATCGCGCAGACCTTCCGGCCCGGGCACGCCGATTACACCTACTGGCAGAAGTACGGCATCCGCGATCCGCGCGGAGGCGGGCGCTCGTCGGCGCGCGAGACCACGATGCGCGTGGCCGCCGCGGTGATCGCCAAGAAGTGGCTGGCCGAGCGCTACGGCGTGCGCGTGCGCGGTTACCTGGCGCAGATCGGCGAAATCACGCCCGAAGGTTTCGACTGGGACGCGGTGGAACAGAATCCGTTCTTCTGGCCGGTGGCCGGACAGATACCAGCACTGGAAAGCTACATCAACGCCTTGCGCAAGTCCGGCGACTCGGTCGGCGCGCGCGTGAATGTGGTGGCCGACGGCGTGCCGCCGGGCTGGGGCGAGCCGATCTACGGCAAGCTCGACGGCGATCTGGCAGCTGCGCTGATGTCGATCAACGCGGTCAAGGGCGTGGAAATCGGCGACGGTTTCGCGGCGGTGACCCAGCACGGCAGCGAGCATCGCGACGAAATGCGTTTGGACGGCTTTACGTCCAATCACGCCGGTGGCATTCTCGGCGGCATCAGCAGCGGCCAGCCGGTGACGGCATCCATCGTGCTCAAACCCACATCCAGCATCCTCATCCCCGGCCGCAGCGTGAACCTGGCCGGCGAGCCGACCGACGTGGTGACCAAGGGCCGTCACGATCCCTGCGTCGGCATCCGCGCCACGCCGATCGCCGAGGCGATGATGGCGTTGGTGCTGATGGATCATGCGCTGCGCCATCGCGCACAGTGCAGCGACGTCGACGTCGTCGAGCCGCGCATCCCGGGGCAGTACCAGCCGTGAGCTGCGGGAGTTTCGGATGACCGGCAAGCCACGGGTGTGGATTTCACGCCCGACCTTTCCCGATATCGTGGCCCGGCTGGACGAGCACTTCGAGGTCATCGGCGAGCCGCTGGAGGCGACATTCCAATCCGCTGAACTGACTGCGAAACTTGCCGGTTGCGATGCCGCGATCGTCGGCCTCAAGGAGCGTATCGGCGTCGCGGAGATCGCCGGCGCGAAGAATCTGCGCATCGTCGCCAACCTCGGCGTCGGCTACGACAACCTCGACCTGGACGCACTCACCGCCGCCGGCATCGCCGCGTCGAACACCGCCGATGTGCTCAACGAAAGCGTGGCCGACTATGCCTGGGCCATCATGCTGGGTGCCGCGCGCCGCGTCGGCGCTGCCGAACGCTGGTTGCGGGCGGGGCAGTGGAAGGCCACGGAATTCACGCAATGGCTGGGCATGGATGTGCGCGGCCGCACGCTCGGCATCCTTGGCATGGGGCGCATCGGCCAGGCGATCGCCCGCCGCGCCAGCGGTTTCGGCATGCCGGTCATCTACCACAACCGCTCGCGCTTGCCCGGGTCGATCGAGCACGCATGCAATGCGCACTATGTCGACAAGTCGATGTTGTTGCGCGAAAGCGATTTCCTGATTCTGGTGTTGCCGCTGACCGCGGAAAGCCGCCACGCGATCGGCGCACCCGAACTGGCGTCGATGAAGCCGACGGCGATGCTGGTGAATGTCGCGCGCGGAGGCATCGTCGACGACGAGGCGCTGGCGGCGGCGCTCGCCCGCGGCGGCTTGGCCGCCGCGGCACTCGACGTGTTCGAGGGTGAGCCGGCCATCCACCCGGCGCTACTGGCGCTCGACAACGTCCTGCTCAGCCCGCATATCGCCAGCGCCAGCCACGGCACGCGGCGGGCAATGACGGCATTGGCCGTCGACAATGTCATCGCGATGTTCGGTTTCGGCCCGCAGGCAGGCCGTCCGCCGACACTCCTCAACCCTTCGGTACTGGTTTCATCCGGTTCCGATTCCCATTCCAAGAGCTAGAAGAATCCATCCATGAGCAAGAAGAGCAGTTACAAGATCGCGATGGTCGGCGCCACCGGTGCGGTCGGCGAAACCCTGCTGGCGATCCTGGCCGAACGCGACTTTCCGGTCAGCGAGCTGGTGCCGCTGGCCAGCGAGCGCTCGGCGGGCGGAAAAGTCAGCTTCAACGGCGAAGAGATCACCGTGCAGTTGCTGGATACCTACGATTTCGCCGGCGTCGACATCGCGTTCTTCTCTGCCGGCGGTTCGGTCAGCCGGGAGCACGCGCCGCGCGCGGCGGCAGCTGGC
>DASWOQ010000050.1:0-44543 GCA_036398675.1 Rhodanobacter sp.
ACCAGCGGCCAGGTCCAGCAGGCCCTCCATACCCAGTTGGCGCTCTACACCATCCATGGCAAGCAGCATCTTGCCAACACCAGCGACATCAGCGTGCCCACGGCCCTGAAACCCGTCATCGCTGGTGTCATGGGATTGAACCATCTGGGTACTCAGTCGGCAGCAAGCCTGCCCCCGAAGGTCGGTACCTGGGACGCGTCTACCCATGCGTTTAGCCCGAGGGATAGCAAGTCAGGAAATTCAATGGCGGTGCCGTTTCAGAACGGCGGGCTAAACATCCGCGGCCTTGTACCGAACGATTTCGCGAACATGTACGGCGTCATGCCGATCCGTCGCAACGGAGTCACCGGCAAGGGCATCACCATCGCCGTGGTCGAAGACAACGCGATGGCCCCGGCCGACTGGACCAACTTCGTCAACCAGTTCAACCTGGCCTCGTACGGTGGCACGTTCTCTCAGATTCAACCGAACCTGGGCGACACCGCCAATTGTATTGATCCCAATGCCGTCTTCAACTTTTATGGCTTTGGCTCTGGGGGCGAGGACAGCGCCGGAACAGCTCTTGCTGCCGAGTACGCTACCGCCATAGCACCCGGCGCCAACATCGAGGTGGCGGCCTGTTTTGATACCGACGTCAACTTCAACAACGTCACTAGCAACTACTTCGGCGGCACATTCGTTGCCGCGACCAACCTGATCAATGCCCCCAGCAGCCGACCGGACATCATCAGCGCCAGCTATACCACGGGCGAACTCGATGTCGACAGTGCAAGCAAGATGGCCATCGACCTGATGTGGGCTCAGGCCGATGCCGAAGGCATCTCGGTCTTCGTCTCCACCGGTAATGCGGGCACCAACCCGAACTATACCGGGGTAGTCATCCAAAACGAGGGCATTGATGCAAGCGCCTTGGCTACATCGCCGAACGTGACGGCCGTCGGCGGCACCGATATCGCCGATGTGCTCGACGGCACCACCAGTCAGTATTTCAACAGCACCCTCAACGTGGCTTACGGCTCGGCGAAGGGCTATGTGCCGGAAATCCCATGGAATGCATCCTGCGGCAATGGCGTGGCGGCCAAAGCCAAAGGATTCTCCAGTGCGGTTGCCTTCTGCCAGAAGTGGCTAGAGAACGATCCCAATGGCTATTATCTCAGTTCCACAGCGGCTAGCGGCGGCCCCTCGCTGGTGGATGCCAAACCCACGTGGCAACGCCTGGTCACAGGCGCAGCCACAGATCAGTCGCGCGATATCCCGGATGTGGCGTTGTTCGCCGGCTCGTATAACGATGCTTCTGCGGCCATCATATGCACGCGTGACTATCCCTGCGAACCGAATTTCACAACGACTGTCCAACTGGAAGAGGACACCTCGCTGTCCGCGCCGATGATGGCCGGCATCCAGGCGCTGATCGACCAAGGTATTGCCATGCGCGGGCTGCCTGCTGACCAAGGCAATGCCGCCCCCACGCTCTATGCCCTCGCTGGACAGGAGTACGGTACCGGTGTCGGCACGCCACCAGCAAGCCTGGCCACTTGCAACTCCGACAATGGCGAAAACGGCACCAGCGGCTGTGTGTTCCACAACATCACCCGCGGCTCGATCTCTACCCAGTGCGTCGACTACTCGGGGTTGCTCAGCTATGAGCAACCCACGCCGAACTGCTATTTCTATGGCACCTTTGCGTACAGCAACGGGAATGGCACGAGCGGCAACGTCCCCGTGGGGCTGACCTCGACCGATACATCGTCCTACGGCCCAACAGTGAAAGCGTACAGCGCGCAGCCCGGCTGGAGCTTCGCTTCGGGCTTGGGTTCGGTGGACGCCAGAAACCTGTTGATCGCATGGCGGGCATTTCTGCATGCGCCCGCCGCACCGCCTGCTTCCTGATCACGGCAGTTAAAAAAGCACACTCCCTGACGCATTCAATGCGTCAGGGAGTGACTTACGGATTGACATAGCTAGAGCCGGTTGATGTCCAGCCTCAGAGTCATTTTCCGACAGCAGTTGGTGGCGTGATTTAGAGCACATGCGACGATCGTCGGAGTCACGAAGGATGATCGGAGGTTTCCATGCTGCATCAGCTACGTCTCGACTTGGTCGGTGCGCGTTGCGTGCAACTCACGCGCGACAACCGCTTCACCATCTTCGCCCGGCTGTGACCGGGCGCATGCGATGCGTTGGTTGAGCGAACTGGAAGCGCTGACGGCATCCCACTGAGACCGTCGCCACACGGTTGAAACACTGTCTGACTATGGTGACGAGCTCCGCCGGAGGCGCGCCGATCCCGGATCGCTTCAGTGCGCGGCTTTCGATCGTGCAGCAGGTGTCATGTCCGGTTTTCTGTTTACCGTATCGCGCCGATACGGGCTCATCATCGTTTCCATGCTGATCCTGGCGGTGCTGGCCGGAGGCATCTTCTGGTACAGCCATGCTACGGCCTCTGCATCGACGATCGATGCTGACGTCAGCGCTTCCGCCGCGCCGGCCAGCGCCGGCACGGCTTCCGACGATGGCCAGAGTGGCACCCAGATTCTTTTGGGATTGGCGCGCGATGCGATGCATGACGGCCGCCTGGTGGCGCCGGCTGGCAGCAATGCGTACGAGTTTTATCTCAGTGTGCTGCAACTGGAACCGACCAACCGCACCGCGCAGGAGGCGTTGCGCGAATCTTTCCCGCGCGCCGCAGTGGAGATCGAAGGCACGATCAACAAGCAGGATCTGGAAGAAGCCCGCCGCGAGCTGGATCTGCTGCGCGAGTTCGACAGCAACAATTTCACGCTTGCCCTGCTTGGCGGCAAGCTTTCCGCGGCGCGCAATATCGTGATGAAGCAGCATGAAGCAGAAGCGCAGCGTATCCAGGAAGCCGCGGCGCGGCACGCCAGCGGCATGTAAAAAACTGCTGTACGCATCGGCCGGCTGCTGACGCGCGATTCGCGAGCTGGCGCACCTGCTACGCCGGCACTGGGGCATGTCGGCATGCTCGACTGGAAGGATCGGAGGCATGCGACCGATGCCGGTCATAGTCATGCGGTCGACGTGCTTGAGAAAGGGATGCGTAGCGAGTGAAGGCTCAGTGCCCGACTGTCTCCCTCGCTTGGAATGCGCCGATGAATTCATTGCGCAGCTACAAGGACATCGTCCCCACGCTACGCATCTATGTCGATGTCGCCGACAGCGTGGGGACGATGCCCTGGATCGCAATCAGGTCGCGACCGGATGGCCGAATTTGAGCAGGTTGCCGTGCGGATCGCCGACGTACAACTCGCGCATGCCGAACTCGCGATCGACCGGCGGCTGCAACTTCACGCCACGGGCGGCGAAGGATTCGTGCAGCGCATCCAGGCCTTCGGCGCGGATGTAGCATGACGTGCTCTCGGCGATGTGCCGCTCGCTGCAAAGCCAGAAATGTAATTCGCAGCCATCACTGCTGCACGATCAGGTAGTCGTTGTCCCAACGACCGAGCAACTCGAAACCCATGCAAAGGTCAGGGATCAGGCGGTGTGCAGCGGGCCGGATCCATCGTCGCCGAGATAGTCGTCTTTCAGGCGCACATAGTGGTCGGCCGAATAGTGCAGCTGTTCGACCTGCCGGTCGCTGAGCCGCCGCACGAATTTCGCCGGGTTGCCCAGCCACAGCTCGCGCTCGCCGACCACCTTGCCCGGAGGGATCAGGCTGCCGGCGCCGACGAAGCCGTATTTCTTCACGGTTGCGCCGTCCAGCACGGTGGCATGCATGCCGATCAGGCAGTAATCCTCGATGGTGCAGGCGTGGATCACCGCGGCATGGCCGATGGTGACGCCTTCGCCGACGATCGTGGGGAAGCCGCCCGGCGAATACGGGCCGTCATGCGTGACGTGCACGATGCTGCCGTCCTGCACGTTGCTGCGCGCACCGATGCGGATGTGGTGCACATCGCCGCGCAGCACCGCGCCCGGCCACACCGAGACGTCGTCGCCCAGTTCCACCGCACCGATCACGCTGGCGGCGGCATCGACATACACGCGCGCGCCGAGTGTGGGAGCGGTGCCTTTGTAGCTGCGTAATGAATTCATCGGCGCATTCTAAGCGAGGGAGGCAGGCGAGCATGCTGCTACTTGCCTCTCGCCTCTTTCTCAAGCATGTCGACCGCATGGCGATAGCCGGCGTCGGTCGCACGCCGCCAGTCCTTCCAGTCGAGCATGCCGATGTGCTCCAGCGACGGCGTGAACAGCAGGTGTGCCAGATCGCGACGGCGCAGGCTGGCGTCTTCACCGTTGACCATGCCCGCGCGCACCAGCGTGGAAAGCAGTCCCGGCCGTTGCACGGCACCGCGTTGCAGCAGCAATCGCCATAGCGGCGGCGTCGCGGATTCCTCGGCATCGGTGCGTAAGGCGATGTCGGCATGCACGTCCAGCGCGGTGATGTGCGCGATGCCATCGGTGGCCATCACGTCGGTGGGCAGGTTGTTGGCCAGCGCGCCATCCACATGCACCTGACCCCGATGCAGCAGCGGCGGCAGCACGCCCGGAATCGCGCTCGATGCGCGCAGCCAGTGCCACAGCGGACCATTGCGGTGCACCGCCTGGCCGCCGCCGGACAGGCGCGTGGAGACGCAGAAATACGGCAACGGCAGATCCTCGATGTCCAGCGCGCCGAACGTGCGACGCAACATGCGCGTGGCGCGCTGGCCGCGGGTGAGCGCGACCAGTGGCAAGGTCCAGTCCGATAGCGGCCGGCCTTGCACGAAGGCATGGCGGAACGTTTCGGTCATGGCGTCGATGCTCCACCCGGCGGCGACGCCGGCGCCGATGATCGCGCCGATGCTGGTGCCGCCGACCGCATCGAAATCGTGGCCGGCTTCGCGCAACGCGCGCAGCACCCCGAGGTGCGCCAGCCCGCGCGCGCCGCCACCGGCAAGCACCAGTCCGCGGCCATGGCCGCTGATCAGCCGCGCCAGCCGCGGAATATCGGCGTCTCCGCACACATGATGGTGATGCAGTTCGCCGTTGAAGACGGCGCGCCAGCGCTGCGCCGCGCCCAGCGCCACCTGGTGGCCGGCATGCAGCAGGATCAGATGCCGCGGCCGGTGACGTATGCGAAGTGGATGGCCTGGCATCGTGTCTGGCCACGGCCGGGCCGGCTGCGCGGCCAGTGCCGGCAGCAACAGCACATCAGCCTGGCGCAGGCAGCGCGCGCGCCACAGGTTTCGCTCGGCGTCGTCCTGATGTGCGGTATCCAGGTAGATCACGAAACGCGTGCGCGCCTCGCGCTCGGCGAACCAGTCGCTGCCGCGCCCGGCACCTCCTTCGGCGTCGATCAGCATGCAGCTGCCCCAGGCTTCCAGCGCCATAAGCAGGCGCATCGCCAGCATGCGCACCGGCACGCCGTCGCTGGCCGGCAGCAGGGCAAAGGTCCGCGGCAGGCCGGCGCTTTCCTCGCCACGCTCGCGTTGCTGCAGCCGTTCGATCGCAACCTGTGCCACGCCCAGCAAGGCTTGCGGGTGCCGCGCGAGCACCCGCTCGAACGCCGCGCGATCGAGCCGCAGTACTTCGCAGTCGCGCAGGGCGCGCACCGTACGTTGACGGGGTGCACCACCGAGCAGGCTGATCTCGCCCACGCTTTCGCCGGCGCCGATCAGGTGGCGCAGCACGGTCGGGCTGTCGAACACGCCGAGGCTGCCGCTGCGCAACAGGTACAACGCATCGGCCGATTCGCCGTGCTTAAACAACGGCCGCCCGCCCGGCAACCCGAACCACACCAGCTCGCGGGCCAGCGATTCACGTGCCGCCGCGTTCAAGTGCGCGAAGGTGGCGCTGCGTGCGAGCAATTCATGTACATCGGCCGGCAACATGGCAACGATGTTACGGGGCGGATCATGACAAAACGGCGCAGCAGAGCATGGATGCCGACTGCCTGCGATATGGCCGGCGCTTGATTTCGTCGAGGGTCGTCGCCACGCTGGCGGTCTTCAAGGAGTTTCCATGAGTCAAGACAACCCACTGCTGGCCACCGACGTGTTGCCGGCGTTTTCGAAGATCCGGCCCGAGCAGGTCGAACCAGCGATCGAGACGATCCTTTCCGACTACCGCAACAGCATCGACGTGCTGACCGCTCCCGGCGCAGCGCACGATTTCGCCACCGTCATGTTGACCCAGGAGCGTCTCGAACAACGTCTTGCGCGCGCGTGGGCGCCGGTCAGCCACCTGCATTCGGTGGCTGATAGCGAGGCGCTGCGCAAGGTGTACGGGCCGGCCGAGGAAAAGCTCACCGATCACGCGATCGAACTGGGCCAGAACCGCGCGTTGTACGCCGCAGTGCAGGCACTGGCCGATGCACCGGATTTTGCCGGGCTCCCGCGCTCCGAGCGTGCACTGGTCGAGCATGCGTTGCGCGATTTCACCCTGTCCGGCGTGGCGCTGGAAGAACCGGCCCGTTCGCGTTTCCGCGAGATCGGCGTGGCGCTTTCCAAGCTATCGACCGAATTTTCCAACGCCGTGCTCGACGCCAGCGAGGCGTGGCATGAGCACATCGTCGACGAGCGCGACCTTGCCGGCATTCCGGAGTCCGGCCGTGCCGTGCTGCGCCAGTATGCGCAGGATCGGGACCTCGAAGGCTATCTGGTCACCCTGAAGCAACCCAGCGTGCAGGCGGTGCTCGGCTATGCCGACAACCGCGGACTGCGCGAGCGGGTGTACTGGGCGTACCAGACGCGCGCATCAGACCAGGGTCCGAACGCGGGCAAGTTCGACAATAGCGAACGTATCGAAAAGATCATGGCGCTGCGCCACGAGGCGGCGCAACTGCTCGGTTTTGCCAATGCGGCAGAGGAATCGCTGGCGACCAAGATGGCCGGCTCGCCGACCGAGGTCATGGAATTCCTGCACGACCTCGCCGCGCGCGCAAAGCCGGTGGCGAAGCAAGAACTGGCCGAGCTGCGCGAGTTCGCGCGCACCGAACTGAAGCTGGACAACCTCGAATCCTGGGACGTCGGCTACGCCTCGGAGAAGCTGCGTCAGCAGCAATACGACCTCGACGAAGAACAGCTGAAACCCTACTTTCCGCTGCCGGCGGTGATCGACGGCCTGTTCGGACTCACCGGGCAGCTCTACGGCATCACGCTGGCGCAACGCGACGATGTCGATGTGTGGCATCCGGACGTGCGCTATTACGATGTGCGCGACGCCGACGGTCGCGTGTTCGCCGGTGCCTACGTGGACCTGTACGCGCGCAACGGCAAGCGAGGCGGTGCGTGGATGGATGTGTGCCGCGCGCGCTTCGACGATGGCGAACGACTGCAACTGCCGGTCGCGTTTCTCACCTGCAATTTCGCGCCGCCGACCGAAGGCATGCCGGCGCTGCTCACCCATGACGACGTGCTCACCCTGTTCCATGAATTCGGCCACGGGCTGCACCACCTGCTCACCGACATCGCGCTGCCGTCGATCGGCGGCATCGAAGGCGTGGAATGGGACGCGGTGGAACTGCCCAGCCAGTTCATGGAGAACTTCGGCTGGAATCGTGCCGCGCTCGACCTGTTCGCGCGGCACTACGAGACCGGCGAGGCGCTGCCGAAGGAACTGTTCCAGCGCATGCTCGCCGCGCGCCACTTCCACGCTGGCCTGTTCCTGGTGCGTCAGCTCGAATTCGCGCTGTTCGATTTCCTGCTGCACATGGAATACGACCCCGCCGAGGGCGCGCGCCCGCTGGCAATGCTGGAACAGGTGCGCAAGCAGGTGGCGGTCATCCATCCGCCGGCCTGGCAGCGGTTCCCGCATGGCTTCAGTCACATCTTCGCCGGCGGCTATGCGGCCGGTTACTACAGCTACCTGTGGGCCGAGCTGCTGTCGGCCGATGCGTTCGGCGAGTTCGAGGAGCATGGCGTGATCGACCGGGCGACCGGCGAGCGCTTTCGCCGCGAATTCCTCGCCGTCGGCGCGAGCCGGCCGGCGCTGGAAAGTTTCATCGCTTTCCGCGGCCGCAAGCCGGAACCGGAGGCGCTGCTGCGCAGCCACGGCCTGGCTTGATCTGCCGAATGGCGGAATCGTTCGCCTCATGCGTTCGGTTCCGCGACCTCGGTGCCGAACGCGACGCAAAAAAAAGCCCGCCGAAGCGGGCTTTTTCAGATGCACTCAAGTCCGTGTGGACTCAGGCGACCTGGACTTCCTCAGCCTGCAGGCCTTTCTGGCCCTTGGTGACGACGAACGTGACGCGCTGGCCTTCCTGCAGGGACTTGAAGCCCGTGCCCTGGATCGCGCGGAAATGCACGAACAGGTCGTCACCGCTTTCCGGGGTGATGAAGCCAAAACCTTTGGCGTCGTTGAACCACTTGACTGTACCGCTCTGACGATCCGACATGTAACTTTACCTTTGAAGCATTGATGGTTTGCGGCTCGGAGCGTAGTGCACTGGACCGCAATGAGAGCAGGAACTACCGGGTTGAATCGGAGTCTTGCTTTCACAGCATACACTGGAAGCCGCGGTTTCGGTGGTTTTCTCGTGCATATTCCTGTAGGCCGGGCCGTTCGATGGCGAAAAACCGGCGTTTCCCGTGCTCAGACAGTTCCCTAGCCCCGGTCTGAAGCCGATGTCGGTGCAAATCGGTGTGGCGGTTCCGATGCCTTTCCCGCTTCGGGCCCGCCCGGTACATCACATACAATGCCGCGATGAAAATCGCCTCATGGAACGTCAATTCGCTCAAGGTGCGCCTGCCGCAGTTGACCCAGTGGCTGGCCGATGCACAGCCGGACATCATCGCGCTGCAGGAAACCAAGCTCGAGGATGCGAAGTTTCCAGTCGACGAAATCGCCGTGACAGGCTATCGCGCCGTGTTCTCCGGCCAGAAGACCTACAACGGCGTCGCGATACTGGCCCGCAACGAACCGACCGGCATCGTCACCGACATTCCCGGCCTGGACGATCCGCAACGGCGGATCCTGGCGGCGACCATCGGCGACTTGCGCGTGGTGGACCTGTACGTGGTGAACGGCAAGGCGGTCGGCGATGAGAAATACGCCTACAAGCTGGACTGGCTGGCCAAGGTGCGCGAGTTCCTTGCGCGCGAGCACGAGCGCCATCCCAACCTCGTGGTGCTGGGCGACTTCAACATCTGCCCGGACGACCGCGATGTCTACGATCCGGTCGCCTGGGGCGAGGACATCCTGTGCTCGCCACCAGAACGCGCCGGCCTGAAGGCGATCACCGACCTCGGCCTGCACGACAGCTTCCGCCTGTTCGAACCCGCCGGCCAGCACTACAGCTGGTGGGACTACCGGCAGGCGGCATTCCGTCGCAACATGGGCTTGCGCATCGACTTGATCCTGATCGGTGATGCATTGAAATCCGCGGCAACCGCTGCGGCGATCGATCGTGAACCGCGTCGTTGGGAACGCCCTTCCGACCATACGCCGGTGACGCTGGAACTGGATTTGAAATGACTTCAAAAACCGAATGGCCCAGTTCGCTGGATGACAAAGAACTGGATGAACTGGATCGCTACCTGCGAGCGCATACCGGCGAAGGCGATCTGCTGCTGGACGGCGTGCACGGCTTGCTGAGCGCGCTGGCGGTCGGCCCGCTGCTGGTGCTGCCGGATGAATGGCTGCCCGAGGTGCTGCACGAGCCGTTCGCCGACGAGGACGAAGGGAACCGCGTGCTCGCGCTGCTGGCCAAGCTCAACGATTCGATTAGCGCCGAACTCGACGTCGAGGCCTACGAGCCGATCCTGGGTGAAGTGGAAATGGAAACGGGTCCGATGCTTTCCGCCGCCGGCTGGTGCGAAGGCTTCAGCCGCGGCATCGACCTGCGCGCCAGCCTATGGGAAAACCGCCTGTCCGAAGATCCGCAGCTGATGGAGCTGCTCGGCCCGGTGATGGCCCTGGCGGTGGACGAAGGCATCCTCAGTGCCGAGACCGAGTTCGAGAAACTCAGCGACGACGAATACGACGAGTGCCTGTCGCAGGTGCCCGCTGTGCTGGGTGCGGTGAACCAGTACTGGCAGGCCAAGCCCGCCACCGAAGCCGAAGTCGAGGCGATGGTGCAGCAGCATCGTCCGGATCCCGACGACGATGCGCCGCCGCGCCAGCGCAGCGGACACTGGGTGCATTGATCGCCTTTCCCGGTTGCGCGCGCAGTGTCGCCGGGATGAAACGATCCGTTCCGGCTTCGGTGTCTGGATATGCCTCGCGCGCGAGGCCATCTAGGCGGTCATTCCACCTTTACGGAGCCATGCCATGACCGATCGCCACATCACCCGCCGCATTCGCGGCACCGACACCGCCGATGGCGCCGGCGTGAAACTGAAGCGGATCATCGGCCAAGCCGGACTGGACATGCTCGATCCGTTCCTGCTGCTGGACGAGTTCCGTTCGGACGATGCAGGCGACTACATCGCCGGTTTTCCCGAGCATCCGCATCGCGGCTTCGAAACCGTGACCTACATGCTCGCCGGCCACATGCGCCATCACGACAACCACGGCAACAGCGGCGACCTCACGCCGGGCAGCGTGCAGTGGATGACCGCCGGCCGCGGCATCCTGCATTCGGAAATGCCGCAGCAGGAAAACGGCCTGATGTGGGGCTTCCAGTTGTGGGTGAACCTGCCGGCCAGCGACAAGATGACCGCGCCGCGCTACCAGGACATTGCCGCCGAACGCATCCCGACCGTGCATCCGGCCGACGGCGTGGAAGTGCGCGTGATCGCCGGCGGATTCGGCGGCGCGACCGGGCCGGTCGAGGGCATCGTCACCGCGCCGGTCTATCTGGACGTGAGCCTGCAGCCGGGCGCGTCGCTGACGCTGGATCTGCCGCACGGGCACCACGGGTTTGCCTATGTGTTCGATGGCGAGTCCGCGCTGGTCGGCGGCGAGGTACTCCAGCGCAGCGAACTTGGCGTGCTGTCCGAAGGCGACCAGTTGCAACTGCGCGGTGGCGACAAGCCGTCGCGACTGCTGGTGGTCGCGGGTCGGCCGCTGAAGGAAAGCGTGGTGCGCTACGGTCCGTTCGTGATGAACACGCCCGAGCAGATCCACGAAGCCATCGCCGACTTCCGCGCCGGCAAGTTCTGATCGCCAGGCCTCTCCTCCAGCGCGAGGAGAGGCCTCGGCACGGCGCAACGCCGAAGCTCAGCCCTTCACGCTGCCCAGCAGCAGGCCCTGCAGGTAATAACGCTGCAGCGCCAGGAACAGCAGCAGCACCGGCAACACGGTGATCACCGAGCCGGCCATCATCAGCTCGCTGTCCTGCGCATGTTCGCGCGCCAGCGATGCCAGGCCGATCGGCAACGTGTAGTGTTCCTGCCCGGTCAGCACGATCAGCGGCCACATGAAATCGTTCCATGCGGTGAGAAAGGTGAAGATCGCCAGCGTCACCATGATCGGCTTCAGCAGCGGCAGCACGATCTGCACGAAGATGCGCCATTCGCCGGCGCCATCGATGCGCGCCGCTTCCAGCAGTTCGTCGGGAATGCCGCGCGCGTACTGGCGCACCAGGTAGATGCCGAACACGGTGGCCATCGCCGGTACGATCACGCCGGCATAGCTGTCGATCAGGCCGAGGTACTTCAGCAGCAGAAACAACGGCAGCATCGCCACCTGCGCCGGAATCACCAGTCCGCCGATCAGCGCCTGGAACAACGGCCGGCGGCCGGCGAAGCGCAGCTTGGCGAAGGCATAGCCCGCCATCAGGTTGCACGCCAGCGAGAGCAGCGTGATCGCGCCCGACACCAGCAGGCTGTTGAGCAGGTAGCGGCCCATGCCGGCACGGAGAAAAAGTTCGCGATAGTTGTCCAGCGTGGCGTGCGCAGGCAGCAGCGGTGGCGGCAAGGTGCCGGTTTCGCCTGGCTGCATGAACGACACCGACAGCATCCACAGCAGCGGAAACAACGCCACCGCCGTGCCGCCGAACAGCAATCCATTGACCAATGCCCTGGCGATGCGCGGATTCATGCCGGCTCTTCGTCGGCGCGCTGGCCGCGGCGTGCCAGCTTCAACATCGCCGCGGTCACCGCGAACATCACCGCGAACAGCAGGAACGCCACCGCCGATGCGGTGCCGAGGTTCCACCACTTGAAGCCCTCGTCGTACATCAGGTAAAGCACGCTCACGGTGCTCTGCAGCGGCCCGCCCTCGGTCATCACGTACGGCTCGGCGAACAGCTGGAAATAGCCCGACACGGTGAGGATGGCGACCATCATCAGTGTCGGCCCGAGCATCGGCAGGGTGATGTGGCGAAACTGCCGCCATGCCGATGCGCCGTCGATGCGCGCGGCTTCGTAGAGATCCACCGGAATCGCCTGCAGCCCGGCGAGGAAGATGATCATGTTGTAGCCGAAGTTCTTCCACACCGCGAACAGGATGATCGTCGGCATCGCCCAGTGCGGATCGCCCAGCCAGTCGACGGGATGGATGCCGAGATGGCCGAGCACGACATTGGCGATGCCGTACTTGGTGTTGAACAGGTAGCGCCAGATCACCGCGACCGCCACCACGGTGGTCACCACCGGCGCGAACATGGCGGTGCGGAAAAAGGGCTTGAACCGCGCGAGCGGCGAGTTGAGCAACAGCGCGGCGCCGAGCGACGTCGCCATCGACAGCGGCACGCCGACCGCGACGAAATGCACCGTGTGTCCGAGCGCGGACCAGAACAGCGGCCGCTGCAGCAGTGCCCAGTAATTGCCCAGCGCGACGAAGCGCAGATTGCGGAGATCCGCCAGCGCGTAGAGGTCGTAGTCGGTCAGACTGAGCACCAGTGCGGCGATCACGGGCAACAGGAAAAAGACACCGAGCACCAGCAGTGCGGGCGCAAGGAACAGCCATGCGGTGCGTCGCGAGTTCACTCCCGCGCTCCTGCGGTCGGCCGCGCGTGATCGAGCACCCAGCGACGCTTCTCGAGGATGCGATCGACGCGCCGGTTCAGTTCGGCAGCGGCCTGGTCGATGGTGAGATCGTCGGCGATCGCCTGCGCGGCGACCAGCTGCATCTCGTTGGCGATGCGTTCCCATTCCGGCACCCGCGGCGAGGGTCGCACACGTTCAAGTTGCTCGCGGAAGGCGCGAGCCTGCGGATCGTCATGCAGCGCACCTTCCTGCCAGGAGCTGCGTCGTGGCGGCATGTCGCCGAGCAGGTCGTAGAAGCGCCGCTGTACTTCGGGCTGCGACAGGTATTCGATCAGCGTCCATGCCGCCTGCTTGTGCCGCGAGCTGCGGAAGATCACCAGGCTGGAACCGCCCGCGGCGCCGACGCCGGATCCGTCCGGCCCGTTCGGTCCGGGTAGCACCGCCGTGCCCCACTGGTCTTGCTGCGACGCAGGCAGGCGCTTGCGGAATTCGCCGATATTCCACGGTCCGGAAAAATAGAACGCGTAGACACCGTTGCCGAATTCGGTCCATGGATTGCCCGCTTCGACATTGGTGATCGCCGGCGCCTGATGCAGCCGGAAGGTATCCACGTAGAACGTGAGCGCGCGCTTGAAGCCGGCACTCTCGAAATTGCCGTAGCGGCCGTGCTCGCGCAACAGCATGTCGGGTTGCTGCAAGGCCAGCGACATCAGTTGCTCGTATTCGTTGGTGGGCAGCAGGATGCCGTAGACCTTGCGCTGCGAATCCGTCAGCGCGGCAAGCATCCGGCGCCACTCGGCCCAGTCGCGCGGTGGCTGCTCGAAGCCGGCCTTCCGCAGCAGGTCCTTGCGGTAAAACAACAGCCGCGTATCGACATACCAGGGCACGCCATATAGCGTGCCGCCGATGATGTTGGTCGCCCAGATGCTGGCGAAGTAATCAGACGGCTTCACCACGGCCGAACCGTCGACGCCCACCTGCAACGGCTCCAGCGCACCTAGTGTCGCCATTTCCGGCAACCAGGTATTGCCCAACTGGCTGATGTCGGGACTCGATCCGCCGGCAAAGGCGGTCAGCAGCTTCTGATGCGCCGCGGTCAGCGGCAGCTGTTGCACGTGGAGATGGATGTCCGGATGGGCGCGTTCGAAATCCGGCAGCAGCTTGACCACCGCCTCGCCCTCGCGCCCGATGGTCCAGAACGTGAGCTCGTTGTGGTCAGAGGCCGGCATGGCGCAGCCGCCGAGTAACGCGATGCCGCACAGTACGCAAACCGCCAGCACTTGCCGAAGCGACGGTCGTCGCGCGCCCGGCAAGTGCTGGCGCGCGAGTCCGGTCAAGGCGTGCCTGCTGCCTTTCCGGCCGTGGTGGACTGGTCGAGCCAGCCGCCGGTGAAGCCGGCGCGTTCGAGGCCCTTGCGGATGTAGGGATTCTTCTTCATCACCTTCCACACGAAATCGCTGCGCCAGTTTTCGATCATCAGCACGATCGGGCCCTGGTCGATGCCCAGTTCCTCGTCATCGACCCAACCCAATTCTGGCACCAGTTTGCCGGTGCCATGCCGGGTCTGGATGTGAAAGCTCGGGTTGAAGGCATCGACGAAGCCATACTGGTTGTAGATGTATTTGCCATAGCGTTGCTTCATTTCAGCCAGCGCGGGCACCACGATCTCCGGTGCAAAGGCGATCGAGCCACCGGCGGCCGTCGGCGCCAGCGTACCGTCGTCACGAATATAGTCGAGGCCGGCGCCACGGGCGGAGTAGCCTTCGAATTCGCGCTCGCCATTTGCGCCCTTCAACTTGAAGTTGCCGGGGCCGTTGCTCGCCGTCAGGCCCCACACGTTCGGCCCGTAGCCGGTCCACTTGCCCGGATTCTCGATGGCATAGTTGCGCTGGCTGATGGTGGCGCGGCGGCTGTTCTCGAAATAATCCAGGTCGTGCTGGCGATTCCAGTCGTCGCGGATGCCACGGAAATCGATCCAGGTCTGGCTGTACTGGTGGCCGAACATCGGCGCGAAACCAAGAAACGTCTGACCCTGGAACGTGCCCCAGGTGAGATCGTTGGTCGATGTCCACGCCTTCCACGCATCGGCGCTCACTGGGTGCGTCGGCGAACCAAGGGCCAGCACATAGACCAGCATGCCTTCGCAATAACCTTTCCAGTCCGCCGGGATGAACTTGCCGCCGGGTGTCCAGCCCATGCTGATCAGCGGCGGTCGAGCCTGCATCCAGGTCCAGTCCACGTTGCGGTAGATGTCGTCGGCGAGCTGGCGGATCTCCTTTTCC
This sequence comes from Rhodanobacter sp., assembly GCA_036398675.1. Lineage (GTDB taxonomy): Bacteria > Pseudomonadota > Gammaproteobacteria > Xanthomonadales > Rhodanobacteraceae > Rhodanobacter. The sequence continues at coordinate 15,098 of DASWOQ010000050.1, forward strand.
TTCGGCGTGTCGCGGTCGTAATACGACTGCGCGAACAGTACGCCGCCAAGCAGCAACGTGGTATCGACGCTCGACAGCTCGACTTGGCGATCTTCGCGCCTGCCGGTCTTCATGTTGAGGAAGTGGTAAAAAAAACCGTGGTAGCCAGTGTCATCGTCTTCGCTGTCGTTCTGCGGCGCGTTCTTGAAAAAGCGCAGCGTGACCAGCGTGCGATCCACCGCTTGCGCTCGCTTGATGTAACCGCGCTCCACGCCGACGCCATAAGCCGTCAGCCCGAAACCTACCGCCGCGATGCTGGAGAACGATTCGCCGGGATAGTGATCGGGGATCAGGCCGGTCTTCGGATCTGCACTGTCCCAGAACCAGCGAAACGTGCGCTGCTCCAGATCGTTGAGCATGGTTTGCTGGGTAGCAGGCAGCGCGGCGAAAGTCGGCCGGGTTTCCTTGGCCCATGCAGGTGATTGCACACCCGCGCCCAGTACAAGCAAGGTCACGAAAACGTTTACGCCCGCGGCGCGGAAAAACCTGCGAAAAAACATTGCTAACTCCATCAGAAAAGATACCGTCCACCGTCGGGCCGAGTGGGTATATCACCGCCGCATCACGACTTTGATGACCGGAAGACCCTCACGCGACGCTGAGGTTCAGGCTTTGCAGCACGAATCGATAAAAGCCTGATGCATTGGCATGGCATCGACGCAACTGGAAATCACATTGCGCACGCTGGCCATGAAATTCTTCAAGTCATGATCGGGCATTTGATCGACCATCGGATGATAGCCCCTCGGCATGATGCCTTGGCCGATCATCACCTGCGCCCAACTTGGCATTGCGAACAGTTCCTCTCCATTGCGAAAGAAACGGCCACTGTGGCGAAACAGGCGGATGGTGTCCTGCAATGCAGGCGGTATCGACATGTTGCGGCACTGATTCCAGAACGGTGTGTCATCACGCTGCGTCAGGTGGTAGTGCAGGATCAGAAAATCACGGATGCGCTCGTACTCGAAAACCGCCTGGGCGTTGTAGCGGTCGATCACGACTTCGTTGAAATCGCGTTGCGGGAACAGATCGAGCAGCCGGGCGATGGCCGTCTGGATCATGAAGATGCTAGTTGATTCGAGAGGCTCCAGGAAGCCACTTGCCAGGCCCAGTGCCACCACGTTCTTGTTCCAGAATTCTTGCGCACGCCGGTGGTGAAGCGCAGCGGACGCGGATCGGCCAGGGGCCGACCATCGAGATGTTGCAGCAGAGTCGCGGCCGCTTCGTCGTCGCTGATGTGCGCGCTCGAATATTCATACCCGTTGCCGGTGCGGTGCTGCAGCGGAATTCGCCACTGCCATCCGGCCGTACGCGCAGTTGCGCGCGTATAAGGCGTCGGTGGGCCAACCTTTTCGCAAGGTATAGCCAGTGCGCGGTCGCACGGCAGCCAGTGGGTGAAATCGTGATACCCGGTATGCAGGGCTTGTTCGATCAGGAGGCCGCGAAAGCCGGAACAGTCGATGAACAGCTCTCCTTCAATGCGTTCGCCGTTTTCCAGAATGACAGCTTCGACGAAGCCGTCATGTGGCCGCAATACGGTCTGCGCGATCTTGCCTTCGGTACGTTGCACGCCGCGTTGTTCCGCGTAGCCACGCAAATATTTCGCATACAGGCCTGCGTCGAAATGATAGGCATAGGCGATGTCCGCCAGAGGCGAATTGGCAGGTACGTCGGTCGCCGAAACCATGAACTTGCCTTGCCGGGCCGCGACGGGGTGTAGCGAATAGTCGCCAATATTGCTGGCCACGCCCTTCTGCATGGCTTTGATCCAGAACTGGTGAAACGGCAGCACGCTGACGTCGTGTCCGAACGTGCCAAACCCATGCAGATACGAATTGCCTAGATGGCCCCAGTCGTTGAACTGTATGCCGAGTTTGAAGGTGCCCTGCACTTGTTTGATGAACTCGATCTCGTCGATCCCAAGCAGGTTGTTGAATAGCTTCAGGTGAGGCACCGTCGCTTCGCCCACGCCGATGATGCCGATGTCATCCGACTCCACCAGTCGGATGGAGCAGTCTCAGCCAAGGAATTTGGCCATTGCGGCCGCCGCCATCCATCCGGCAGTGCCGCCGCCCACGACGAGAATGTTCTTGATGCGCTGATCGTTGTGCGTCGTCATGGAAATCTGCGTTGGTCAAAAATGGATAAGTTCATTGGATCATTCTTTCGCTGTGTCCATCGAGCGACCATCCAGAAACGCCCTGTCTATCGTGATCACAACAAGGCCCGCTTCTGCGGGCCTTGTTGATTTGCTTTAACCGCTGACTCGTGGGTTAGAACTTCAAGCCCATGCTCACGCGCAAGGTACGTGGGTAATTGACGATATTGCCGATCGGGTTGTAGGTGATCGGCGTCTTGCTCAAGGCCCCGCCGCTGCCATAGTTGGTGTTGTAGTCGTTGTAGTTGTTCCAGTTGAACACGTTGATCATGTCGATTCGCACGTAGGCACTCGTGCCGCCATAGACACGGAAGTTCTTGGTGGCCTGCAGATCGATGTCGCGATAGCCGAAGACTTTTCCACCGACCAGAAAACGCCCCTCGCCTTGCGGGTAGAGCGATACCGCTCGGCCACCTCCACCGGAAATGCCGTCGTGATCCTCGGTGCTGCCGTCGTAGATGAAAGCCTGACCCAACCCTGGCGTAGGCGTTGCCAGGGTCAACTTGGCACCGAACAGGAAACCCCACGGACCGTCCAGCGAACCAGTCATCACCAAGCGGTGCTTCGGCACGTCGCCCGAGACGAACGGATAGTCGCCAGCGTACTCGTAGTCGAACGCGTACTGGTCATCCGGATTGTTGTTGTTGTGGTTGTACAGCGCGCGCGAATAGGTATACGCAATACTTGCGCCCCAACCGGATTCCTTGGTGTACGGCTTGTCAGCCGAGAGCAGCACCTGATTGGTCTTGGTGGTAAGGCCGCTGTCGGCAATGATCAGCTGCCCAAAGCCCGGGACACCGTTATTCCACGGCTGGCTGTAAGCCAGCGGTTGACTACCGGGAACGGGCTGCCAGAAAGTGCCATCGGGATAGCGGTTGCCCAAGTGGAAGTAGAGCCCATCAAAACTCTTGACCCGGGCAAGCGTCACACTGGTATTCCAGTCACCAATCTTGTTGCGCATGCCAAGGCTGATTTGATCGGAGTACGGCGTCTTGATATTGTTGTTGACCATGTCGACTTCCTTGCCGACGCTGCTGCCCGCGACCAGTGCCTGCAGGTTGGGAATATTCAGATAAGCCGGATCCCAGGCAAAGCACTGGTTGATGCCGACGGTGCAAGGGACATTCGGCGTATTGAAGTTGAGCGTCGGCTGCGACAGGGAAAACTTGGTCTGCTCGACCTGCAAGGCCTCATATAAATTGCGGTTGTACGAACGGCCAATACCGCCGAAAACCACATGCGCTTCGTCGCCAAAGATGTCGTCGGAGAAACCGAGGCGCGGCTGGATCTCGTTCTTCTGCGCTTTGCGGTTGTTGCCTGTGCTGATGTAGTCGTTGATGTTGACGCCGCCCTTGGCCAGAGTCTGCGCATAGGTCTGGCCAGCCGGTGCATTCGGGTCCTGGGTGTTGAACGCAGCAACGACGTCGGCAGGCGTTACCCAGTTCAGGTAAGACGGAGTTTTCTCGTAATCCCAGCGCACGCCCAGGTTCAAGGTCCAGTGATCATCGATCGCCCAATCGTCCTGAACATACGCACCGAACTGCTTGTCCGAGCTGGTCGCGGTCGGGTTGAAGCCCGGCGTCGGGCTGCCGAATTGCACCTGGTACGGAATGGCTTCGGTTCCACCATCCAAGGTGGTCGAGTAGTTGTACAGCGCGTTGGCGTCGCCGGCATCCAGCGCACTCAATTTGACGGCCTTGTACTTCACGCCCAGTTTGATGACGTGATCGCCGTGCCACTCCAGATCGTTGAAGGTCAGGTCATCTTGCAGCGAAGGTCCTTTCTGGCCTTTGTCCTGTTCGGATAGCGGACCCGCGCCGGTCACAAGGATCGTCTGAGTATTGGCCAGATCGGTTGCGGTGTATTCGTTTCCGACACCGGTATAAATCGGGACCGGATGGTAGAAAGCGTCCTCATAGGTGGCTTGCAGGCGGTTGAACCAGCTGTCCGTGCTGTGGTCCCAGCGAATGTCGGCACGCTTGTCGGTATTTTTGGTGTTTACGGCCGCGGTTGCCGCGGTGGTTTCGCCCACACCACTGATCGCGGTTTCATCGCGATACTTGGCGCTGACCTCGAAGCGATCGCGATCGGTCGGTTCCCAATCGATCTTGCCGAACCAGTTGTTTTCCTTGAAAGGATTGCTGGCTGGGCCGAGCAAGGCCTGGGCACTGGCCGGGAGTTGACTGGCGTAACCAGTAGCGCCGTTAGGGCCGGGGACGACGGTGATAGGGCTATCGAATTCCTTGCCTTCGTAGGCAATGTAGAAATGCGCTTGATCCTTGAGGATAGGGCCACCCAAATCGAAGCCGTAGTTCTTTTCGTGCGAGTCCTGCTTTTTGTCTACGTTTTTCTCCGATGGTGTTTCGGCGCGCATGGCCGTATCGGTGAAATCACCAAACACATCGCCATGGAACTCGTTGGTGCCCGACTTGGTTTCCGCCGTAACCGCAGCACTCGAAATCTGGTCGTATTCGGCCTTGTAGTTGGAGGTGATGACCTTGTATTCGGCGATCGCCAACTGTGGGAACGGGTTACCCTGACTATTGCTCTGTCCAGTACCGCCGCCGCCCAGCACGTAGTTTTTCTGACCGACGCCATCGATGTAGATGTTCGTGCCACTGGCGAACTGGGCACCTGAACGCAGAGTCGTGTTGCCATTGGCGCTACGGGTGAAAATCATGCCCGGCACGGAGTCAGCGAATGCGAGGAAGTTGCGCGATGCCGAAGGTGTGGTATCGATCTGGCGCAACGAAACAGTATCTCCGACTTCGGACGTCTTTACTTCCTGCAGCGTGGTCGCGGAAACGGTTACCGAGTTCAGATTGGTGGCGTTGCTTGCTGCGGCCGGCGCTGCACTGGTCAGGTCGAGCGAAGCGGTCGACGCAACAGTCAGCGTCACGGTGCGCTCGGTGCCCGCGCCGCCATCCACCTGATAAGTACCTGGCGGCAGGCCGACCAGCGCGTAACTGCCGTCAGCGCCGGCCGTGGTACGGCGCGTGGCGCCGGTCGAAATTTCCTTGGCTGTAACAACTGCGTTGGGAGCAGCCTTGCCGCGCAGGTTGGCGTCGGAGCTGGCAGCCCACGACATCGACGGAGCGGTAGCAACGGAAATGACCGATGCGGCGATTAGGCCCGCGAGCAGTTTCTTCTTGAAGCGTGTTGGTGATTTCATGACTCCCTCCCGGATAAAAAACTGCGGATTCCCGAATTTTGTTTGCGGTTCGGTAGTGGTGTTGCTAGACGTTTGCCGCATGTTTCGCGAACGATGACTTCGCAACCGAGTGTCTGTGCGGTTGTAAGTGGTTGATCAGAGTTTTCCAGCAGCGCCGCCAACTGTTCGAGCGCGCTGCGGCCCAGATCGACAATGCGCACTCGCACCGTAGTGAGCGCTGGCGAGATGTAGCGTGCGATGGGGATGTCGTCGAAACCCGCCAGCGCGATGTCCTGCGGCACGTTCAGTCCCGCTTCTTTGAACGCGTACAGGCAACCCACCGCCATCATGTCGTTGGCGGCAAATACGGCCTGCGGATGCGTGGGTTGCGCCAGCAGCGTGCGTCCGGCGTGGTAGCCGGAGTCTTCGGTGAAATCGCCCGCGACGATGTTCACGGCGACGTCCGGCGCGTATTTCGCCATGGCGGCGCGATAGCCCATCTCACGCTGCTCCGCGTCGAAGTTCTTTTCCGGACCGGTGATGAAAGCGATCTGCGTATGTCCGGTTTCGACCAGGTGCTGCACCATCGCGTGGGCGCCGGTGTAGTTGTCGATATTGAGCACGCTGTAGGCCTTGCTCTTCACCGCGCTGTTGAGCAGGACGGTCGGCAGCGCGGCCGGAAGATTGGCGTGGAGAAAGGCGGCATCGACACGCGGCGAAAGAATCAGCATGCCGTCGACACGACCCTGCATGGCGCGCAGCGCGGCCGCTGCTTCTTCGCCGCTGTCGTGAGAGCTGGAAACCAGCAGGTGGAAGCCGCGCGCACGTGCAGCCAGGTCGATGCCGCGGATCAGTTCGGAAAAGAACTCGCCATGCAGATCGGGCAGCAGCGCACCGATGGTGTTGGTGCGGCGGGTAATCAGGCTGCGTGCAGCGGCGTGCGGCACATAGCGCAGGCGCTTGGCGACTTCACGGATGCGCTGCCCGGTCTCCGCAGTGACACCGTTTCCGCCATTGAGCGCACGCGAGACCGAGGCCACGGATACCCGGGCCTCCCGCGCCACATCTTTAATGGTTACAGCCGTCATAAAACGCCGTCCCAAGAACTTCGGACCCCTATCGCGGCGCCAACGTAATCGTTTTCACGGAGATTTGTAAAGCATTTGCAAATACCATTTTTGCTGCAGCGCGGAAGGTTTTCTCCGAAGATCGGCGATGAACGACGACATAGTCAATCGGTGTGCGGTGGAGCGATGGTTGCTTCCCCTGGAACCCATTTTCGCGTCGCAGCATTCGAGCGCGCTTTGAGTCTGGATTCGACTGGCCTGTCCGAGCCAGGCACGTCCATGTGTGACCAGCTTCTCAATTTGGATATGGTGTACCGCTTGTTAAATTTTCAATTTCGTCGTTAAATCAAGGTTAATCTTTGCGACTTCAATCAACTGTATCGTTCACTTTCCGCGTCTAGTGAAGAAACCACAGCCAAGTGGCTGTTTTCAATATCATGTTGACCTTGCTCATCACATCGACTCTGCTTCTGGCCGTATTTGCCGCTACGGCAGTAAGGCGTGTGCCGATGGGTCAGGTCTACAGCCTGTATCGCCATGGCAAGCCCGTGCGCCTGCTGCAGGCGGGAACGCACATGGTGCTGCCGCTGCTGGATCGAGTGGCGCACAAGATCGACCTCGCCGGCCAGACGCTCCGTTTCGAGGAGCCGCTGGCGAACGCGCACGAGGTGAGCGGCACGGTGTACTGGCAGGTGCTTGAACCCGAGCGCGCCGACGCGGTGTTCGAGCAGGTCGATCAGCTGATTCGTCGTGGTGCGCAACAGGCATTGCGCGATGAGCCCGAAGTCGGCCAGCTCGATCGCCGCGACCTGGGCGCGCGACTGAAGCAGACCTTGAACAAGGCGCTGCGCGAACGCGGCATGATGGTGACCCGGGTGGAACTTGACGCCGCCTGAAGCATGATCGCGTGAGGTGCCCCAGAGCACCCGCGCCGCCAGGGGATTTGAATCTCTTGCGACCCGCCTTGGCGGGTTTTCTTTTGCGCGTTCCGCTGGCGTCCGCGGCTGTCCGCCCGGATACTGCGCACCCGTCCCGAGCAGGAAACCGCATGACTGCGCGCAATCACTTGCAGGCCCGACTGGAACAGGGCATCGCCGAACTCGGCCTGGCATTGCCGGCCGATGCGGTGCCTCGGCTGCTCGACTACCAGATGTTGCTGGAACGCTGGAACGCCGCCTACAACCTCACTGCCGTGCGCGATCCGCTGGAAATGATCACTCGCCATCTGCTCGATTCGCTGACCATCCTGCCGTTCGTGCGAGGCAATACGCTGGCCGATCTGGGCACCGGCCCGGGACTTCCCGGCATCGTGCTGGCCATCGCTGCGCCGGGCCGGCAAATCCTGCTGGTCGATTCCAATGGCAAGAAGGTGCGCTTCCTGCGTGAGGCGATCCGTTCGCTCAAGCTCGAAGGAGTGCGTGCGTTGCAGTCGCGGGTCGAGCAGGTGGAAGGCCAGTACGACTGCATTACCGCGCGGGCCTTCGCCAGCCTCGGCGACATGCTGACGTGGGGCGGCCATCTGCTGGCGCCGGACGGCGTGTGGCTGGCGATGAAGGGCAAGCTCCCCGATGACGAACTGCCCGGCATGCCGAACGGCTTCGAGGTGCGCGATACCCACGTCCTGAGCGTGCCGGGACTGGAAGGCGAACGTCACTTGCTGGAGCTGGGCCGCGTCCGCGGCGGCTGATTACCGGCTGCGCGACGAAACTGCATCGTCGAGCACGGCGCCGTTGCTTTCGATCACCTGCGCATAGAGCCTCGCCGAGGCTTTGGGCGTGCGTCGTTGCGTGGCGAAATCCACGTGGTACAGGCCGAAGCGCTTGGAAAACCCGAGCGACCATTCCAGGTTGTCCATCAGCGACCAGGCGTAGTAGCCCTTGAGGTTCACGCCCGCATCGATCGCACGGTGCAATGCCTTGAGGTGTCTGCGCAGGTAGTCCGTGCGCAGCGGGTCGTCGAGTTCGATGCCCTCGACCGACGGCGGGTCGTAGAAGGCCGAGCCGTTCTCAGTGATGTATAGCGGAACATCGCCGTAGCGTTGCCTGAACCACGTCAGCGTATCGGTCAGACCCTGCTCGAACACTTCCCAGCCGGTCTCGGTGTAGGTCGTGTTCGGTTGCTGCACGGGCACAGCCTGCAACGGCCATGCTTCGGGATCGTGCTTGACCACCGCACGGGTGTAGTAGTTGATGCCGACGAAATCCACCGGCTGTTGCATCAGCTTGAAATCGTCCTGCGGGAAATCCGGCCAAGCCTCGCCGAAGATCTCCTTCAGCTCCGGCGGGTAGCTGCCAAGCAGTGCCGGATCGGCGAACTGCTGGTTCATGTACGCATGCGCGCGACGGGTGGCGGCGAGATCCTCCGCGCTGTCCGAATGCGGATACTTCGGCTCGATATTGAACACCACGCCGATCTCGTGCGCGCCGTGCGCGCGATACGCCTGGATGCCTGCGCCGCTGGCGCGCATCAGGTTGTGCGCGGCGATCGGTGCCTCGTATTTGTTGCGATGTCCCGGCGCCAGCAGGCCGTGCAGGTAGCCGCCGTCGGTCACCACCCAGGGTTCGTTGAGCGTCGACCAGCGCGGTACCCGGTCGTCCAGGGCCTTGAACATCACTTCGGCGTAATCGGCGAACCAGTGCGCGATATCGCGGTTCAGCCAGCCGCCGCGATCGTCCAGCGCGGCCGGCAGATCCCAATGGAACAGCGTGGCGTTCGGCGCGATACCGTTCTCGAGCAGCTCGTCCACCAGGCGCGAGTAGAAATCCAGCCCCTTCGGGTTCACCCGTCCGGTGCCTTCGGGCAGCACGCGTGCCCAGTTGATGCTGAAGCGGTAGCCCTGCAACCCCAGTGCGCGCATCAACTTCACGTCGTCGCGGTAACGCCGATAGTGATCGCAGGCCACATCGCCGGTATCGCCGTTGGCCATCATTCCCGGTGTGTGCGCGAAACGTTGCCAGATGCTGGGTCCCGCGCCGTCGGCCAACGGCGAACCTTCGATCTGATAAGCCGATGTGGCGGCGCCCCAATGGAAGCCGTCAGGGAAGAGAAAACTGGGGCGGGTCATGGAGCTCCCTGCGGCTGGGCTTGCTGTCAACGAATTCGTCGGCAGAATAGCCTCAATGGTCATCGATGTGCAGGCAAGCGCACGCCGGTCGAACATCGGCCATCATGGTCAACGCACCGGAGTCGCCGATGGCCGCCGTATGTCTGGACAAGCTGCGCAAGGTCTACCCCAACGGCAACGTTGGCGTGGACGAAGCGAGTTTTGCCATTGCCGACGGCGAGCTGCTGGTGCTGGTGGGGCCATCGGGCTGCGGCAAGACCACCTTGCTGCGGATGATCGCCGGACTCGAATCGATCAGCAGCGGCACGCTGAGCATCGATGGCCGCGTGGTCAATGACGTCGCGCCGAAAGATCGCGACATCGCGATGGTGTTCCAGAACTACGCGCTGTACCCGCACATGAGTGTGGCCGAAAACCTCGGCTTCGGCCTGCGCTTGCGCGGATACAAGCAGGCCGATATCGATCGCCGGGTCGCCGAGGCGGCCAGGACGCTGGAACTGGAATCGCGCCTGGCATCGCGGCCGGCGGCGCTTTCCGGCGGGCAGCGCCAGCGCGTCGCGCTGGGCCGCGCCCTGGTGCGTGATCCAAAGGTGTTCCTGCTGGATGAGCCGCTGTCCAACCTCGACGCCAAGCTGCGGTTGTCGATGCGGGTGGAAATCGCGCGGCTGCATCGACAGCTCAAGGCCACCATGATCTACGTCACCCACGACCAGATCGAGGCGATGACGCTCGGCCAGCGCATCGTGGTGCTGGACGGCGGCGTGGTCCAGCAGATCGACACGCCGATGAATCTCTACGACCGCCCGGCCAACCTGTTCGTGGCCGGCTTTGTCGGCAGTCCGGCGATGAACCTGTTGCGTGGCACGCTGAGGTTCGATCGCGGCTGGTCGCTCGCCACCGGACCGGGCGATATCGCGCTGGGCGAACCGCCGCAGGCCGCCGCGTGGAAACCCTGGCTCGATCGCGAGGTGGTGCTGGGCATCCGTCCCGAGGACCTGCAGCCGGCGGATGCCGCCCGCGCTGTACTCCGCGCCCAGGTGGAAGTGGTGGAGCCGGTGGGCAACGAGATTTTCCTGAATCTGCGCCACGGCATGCAGGCGCTGGTATCGCGCATTTCGCCGCGAACCTTGCCGGAACCGGGCAGCAGCATGCCAATGGGGCTGGCGACGGAGCGGCTGCACCTGTTCGATGCCGCCGCCGGTGCGCGCATCGGCGCCTGAGGCCGCGCCGCACAACGGGCAGCGCCAGCCGGAGTGACGCATTACACTAACTGTCCTCCGCGTACGGTAGCTATCCAACCATGGCCCGCATCATCGCTGTCGCCAACCAGAAGGGCGGCGTCGGCAAGACCACCACTGCCGTGAACCTCGCCGCCGCGCTGGCTGCCGCGAAGCGCAGGGTATTGCTGGTCGATCTGGATCCGCAGGGCAATGCCACGATGGCGTCGGGCATCAACAAGCGCGATGCGAAACCGGGCGGTTGCGAAGTGCTGCTGGAGGAAGTGGAGATCGCCAGCGCCATCGTCCCCACCGAAGGCCTCTACGACCTTCTGCCGGGTAATGGCGACCTCACCGCCGCCGAACTGAAGCTGATGGATGCGCTGGCCCGCGAGCACCGGCTGAAGGAGCAGCTCGCGAAGGTTGCCGCGAACTACGACACCATCCTGATCGACTGCCCGCCATCGCTGAACCTGCTCACCTTGAACGCGCTGACCGCCGCCAACGGCGTGCTGGTTCCGGTGCAATGCGAATACTTCGCGCTCGAAGGCCTGTCGAGCCTGCTGGACACGGTGAAGGCCGTGCGCCACCGGTTGAATCCGGCGCTGGAGATCGAGGGCCTGCTGCGCACCATGTACGACGTGCGCAACAACCTCGGCAACGAGGTTTCCGCCCAGCTCATCCAGCATTTCGGCGACAAGGTGCTGCGCTCGATCATCCCGCGCAACGTACGCCTGGCCGAGGCGCCCAGCCACGGCCAGCCGATCCATATCTACGACCGCAGTTCGCGCGGCGCGATCGCCTACATCGGCCTCGCCGGCGAAGTGATCCGTCGCGAACGCGGCCAACCGCGCGGCGATCGCAACGATCCGGTCGAAACCACCGAACCGCCGAAGCACGGCGCCCACGGCATGACGCTCAAGGCGCCGGCCGCGAACCATCAGGACTGAGCATGGCTGCTGCAAAGAAACGTGGACTGGGTCGCGGGCTGGATGCCCTGCTTGGCGGTGACGGCGATGGCGATGTGTCGACATCGGTGATCGCGCAGGAGGGCGAACTGCGGATGCTGCCGATCCAGCAGATCCAGCCCGGCAAGTACCAGCCGCGGCGGCACTGGAACGACGAGGCGCTCGACGAACTGGCCGCGTCGATCCAGGCACAGGGCCTGATCCAGCCGGTGGTGGTGCGCGCGCTGGGCAAGAACAGCTACGAGCTGATCGCCGGCGAGCGCCGCTGGCGTGCCGCGCAACGCGCGCAACTCAGCGAACTGCCGGCGCTGGTGAAAACCGTGCCCGAAGCCGCTGTGCCGGCGATGGCATTGATCGAGAACATCCAGCGCGAAGACCTCACCCCGCTGGAAGAGGCCGACGCGCTGAAGCGCCTGATCGACGATTTCGACCTGACCCATCAACAGGCCGCCGAAGCCGTGGGCCGTTCGCGCGCAACCGTGTCGAACCTGCTTCGGCTGACCGAACTGCCAGCCTCGATCAAGAAGCTGCTCGACGAAGGCAAGCTGGAAATGGGCCATGCCCGTTGCCTGCTGACCCTGCCCGAGCACGATGCCGAGACGCTGGCACTCGAAGCGGCGCGCAACGGCTGGAGCGTACGGGAACTGGAAGAAGCGGCGCGGCGCGTGCAACAGGCGCCAAAGGGCAAGGCGAAGAGTGCCCCAGCGCGCGATCCGAACATCGCCGACCTCGAACGCCAACTGGGTGAGCGATTCGCCACCCGCGTCGAACTGGCGCAGGGTCGCGGCGGTCGCGGCAAGCTGGTGATCCACTATCACAGCAACGACGAGCTGGAAGGGATTCTCGGCAAGATGCGTTGACGCCACACTATCTTTTCTCCCTCCCCTGCAGGGGAGGGTTGGGGAGAGGTCAAAAAGCGTAACCTCCTCCCGGCCTCCCCCTGCAAGCAGGGGGAGGAGCAATCAGCCGCGCCGTACTGCTTGGCATTAAACTGCCCCGCTGTCGCGCCAGGCGCAGCAGCTATTCCCGCTGAAAGGCCTTCCCATGCCCAAGCTCTCCGTCGTCGTCCCCGTCTTCAACGAGCGCGACAACATTCCGCCGCTGCTCGCCGAGATTGCCGGCACCCTGCGCGGCAGGGTCGACTACGAAGTCATCTATGTCGACGACGATTCCAGCGACGACAGCCGCGCGGTGCTGCTGGCGCAGAAGGCGTCGCACCCGGAATTGCGCGTGCTCCACCACGTCACCCGCTGCGGGCAGAGCACGGCGGTGTGGAATGGCGTGCGTCAGGCGAAGTCGCCGTGGATCGCCACACTCGACGGCGACGGCCAGAACGATCCGGCCGACATCCCGAAGCTGCTCGCCGCGCGCGACGCCTCATCGCCGGACATGCGCCTGTTCGCCGGCTGGCGCACCACCCGGCGTGACAGCTTCAACAAGCGCATCTCCTCGAAGATCGCCAACGCGGTGCGCTCGCGCATGCTCAGGGATGCCACCCCGGACACCGGCTGCGGCCTGAAGCTGTTCGATCGCGAGGTGTTCTTGCGCCTGCCCTATTTCGATCACATGCACCGCTACCTGCCCGCCTTGGTCAAGCGCGCCGGCTTCGCCTGCCAGAGCGTGCCGGTCGGTCATCGCCCGCGTACCGCCGGCGTTTCCAAGTACGGCATGCTCGATCGCCTGTGGGTGGGCCTGGCCGACCTGCGTGGCGTGGCGTGGCTGATGCGTCGCTGCAAGGTCACGCGCGTCGACGAACTCTAGACCCGCGACACCGCACCCGCCTCGCTGCGGCGTATGCTGAAGGCTCCTGCCGCACCGGGAAACCGTTCATGGGCATCGCCGTCAAGCGCATCTATGAGCCGGCCGCGAACGCCGACGGCTACCGCGTGTTGATCGATCGGCTATGGCCGCGCGGCCTGAAGAAGGACAACGCTTCGCTGGATCTCTGGGCCAAGGAACTGGCGCCATCGACCGCGTTGCGCCAGTGGTTCGGCCACGAACCGGCACGTTGGGAAGGATTCCGCCATCGCTACGCCAGCGAACTCGATGCAGCCGCCGAACACTGGCATCCGCTGGCCGAACGTGCGGCCCGGCATCGCATCACCCTGCTTTACGGGGCGCGCGACGAAGAACACAACAACGCCGTGGCCCTGAAGATGTACCTGGACAACTGGCTGCGTTCGCACGGTCCGCGTTGAGCGCACCTCGCGTTCTTCATGAATGGCGCAGCGGTGTCGCCGACTTCGACCAGTTCGCCAGCGCTTCGCGCGCCTGCAAGCGGCCCCGCTCGATCAGCTCGCGCGCACGATAGAACTCGTACGGCGTGGAAAGATTGCGCGGCAACTGGATCAGCAGATCCGGCTCGTATGCCGCCAGCCGCAGCCGCGAAAGGTTCGCCTGCATCAGGTCCATCGACTGGTTGAGCAATTCCCATGCGCCGGGTTCGCGCGGCTTGCCTTCGCTGTGCGGCAGCAGCTGGCTGAAGAATTCGCCGACGCGATGGCGCCGGCGACCGTGTTCCTCATCGTCGTCTTCATCGGCATCCACCTCGACGGGCGTCGTCATCGCCGGGCCATCCATGCTGATGGCGAACAGGTAATCGGCCGGGTCGCGGATCAGCGGCGCCACCGGCAGCGGATTCAGCAGTGCACCGTCGAGCAGCCGTCGGCCGTCGATCACATACGGGCGAAAGACGGTGGGGATCGCGATCGACGCGCGGATCGCATCGAACAGCGAGCCGCGGGTCAGCCATACCTCGCGTTCGCGATCGAGGTCGGTTGCCACCGCGGTGAAGGCAATCGGCAATTCCTGAATGTAGGTGTCGCCGACCAGCTCGCGCAGCGTGCCGATGATTTTTTCGCCTTTGATCAGGCCGCCACCGGAAAAGGTCCAGTCGAGCATGCGGAACACATCGAACTTCGCCAGCGTCGAGACCCAATCGCGGTAGACATCCATCTTGCCCATGGCGTAGATGCCGCCGATCAGCGCCCCCATCGACGTGCCGGCAATGGCGACGATCTCGAAGCCCTGCGCCTCGATCTCCTCGATCGCGCCGATATGCGCCAGTCCCTTCGCGCCACCGGCGCCAAGCGCCAGTGCGACGGTAGGTCGGCGCGGCGGCGTGGTTGTCTCGAGCGGTGCGAGTGCCTGGGTGTGGCTGTCGTCGATCTTCATGGGCGGCCTGATCACGAATGGTTCGATCACGGAATACATGCCATGCGGCCGGCGCGTTGCCGTAGCCGATGCAGGTCGAGCCGATGACCGGAGCAACCCGCTATCGGCTGTCGACAAGGATGGAACCAAGCGATACCTGCGGCAAGCCCGAGCATGTGCATGCTCCGCTTCGATAGATAGCATGTCGTCCGGTGAATGCGCCGCTGTCTGCACGGGGCGATGACCAATCGCTGCACCTGTCGGCTATCGGTCTGCATGATGGCGGCTACCGATCCACCGGCTTCATGAAAGCCGGCATTCCACGGGATATGGGAGTTGACGACGCGGCGTCAGCGATCGGTGGACTGGTACTCGCCGATCGCCAGCCCCAGCAGGATCTTCATCTCTTCGCGCAGCGGCAGCGGCGCCACGATCTGCGCATCCGGACCGTACTTGAGCACGTCCATCAGCAGCTCCTTGGAATTGGAGTAGGGCACTTTCAGCTCGTAGTGGCCATCCGCCAGCCATTCGCCCTTCTGCTGCGAATGCCAGTGCTCGTCGGCGACCCAGCGCGCGGCATGCGGCGAAAAGCGGATCGTCGCCCAAGCCTTCGGCTTGCCGGCGAAGATGCCATAGCTCGACGCCAGCAGATCGTTCAGATCGTTCTCGGTGACGTCGGTGGCCGCCTGCTCCAGCGCGGTCGGTTCGACGATGCGGTCCACCGCAAAACTGCGCAGCGCTTCGCGGTCGTGGTCCCACACGTCCAGATACCAGTTGTCGCGATAGTGCGTCAGTCGCTGCGGCGACACGGTGCGGCGGCTGTCGGCGTTGGTGGTGCGCGCGCGGTAGCGGAAGCGCAGCTGCTTCCGCTCCAGCACCGCGCCGGCGACGATGCGGAACACCTGCTGGTCGAGCTTGCGCTCGCCCCATGGGATCACCCGGATCCGCTCGATCGGCAATGCCTTGCCGCTGCCCTGGTCGGACAGCAGACCCTCGATGCGCGCCTTGAACGGTGCCAGTGCACCGGCCAGGACGCCGGGGCCGGAGCGGCTGATCAGCTCGTTCAGCGCCAGCAGCGCCGCCAGTTCGTCGGAGGTCAGCCACAGGCCCGGCAGTTCGAAGCGCTCACCCTCGCCGACCTCGTAGCGAAATGCCGCCTGGTCGGTGCCGGCACTCTCGATCGGTGCGCCCAGAGCGTCACGCAGGAAGGCGACATCGCGGTATAGCGTGGCGCGCGAGCATTCCAGCTCGACCAGCAGGCGCGACAGCGGAATCGGGTAATGCGCCGATTTGAGCAGGCGATGCAGGGTCAGAATGCGTTCGTAACGGTCCATGGTCTTCGCCGACGTGTCCGTGGGACAACACGCGTAGCATGGTGGCGGCCTGTGGTTGCCGCAAGTTGCCTGGACGGCCCCTGCACCGCCAAGGATCGACTGCGCTGGTTCTCGTGGTGCCGAGCATCCGCCATTAAAAAGTGCTTGCCGTCGAGACCCGCCGCACTGGGGGTACCGTTCATTGCGAGTTCAAACCGGCCCGTTAAGGTATACGCTCACCAATCTTTAACAAATGGATACTCCTGATGAAAAAGACCCTGATCGCAGGCCTTTTATTGACTGCCCTCACGAGCTTTGCCGTGCAGGCGCAGGATGCGACCCCGTCTTCCTCCTCCGACGCCAGCTCGGCTGCCAAAAACGGTGGCTGGACCGGTTCGGGTGAGTTTGGCTACGCCGCCGCCACCGGCAACACGCGTTCGCAGAACATTGATGCCAAGCTCGGCCTCAACCAGGAAAACGACCAGTGGAAGAATGCGTTTTTCCTCGATTTCCTGCGCACCAAGGCGCAGCAGTCGGTGGTCGACGCATCCGGCGCCACTGTCAACCAGTTCAACACCACCGCCAACCGCTACGATGCCGGCGCATCGGTCGGCTACAAGTTCGACCAGCGCAGCTACATCGTTGGCGCCGCGCGTTATGAGCACGACCAGTTTGGTGCCAACGTGTGGGACGGCGTGCTCTCGCTCGGTTATGGCTATATCGCGCTGAAAGACGAGCGCAACGAGCTGTCGTTCGAAATCGGCCCGGGTTACAAGCGCTACCGTCCCGCCAATGTCGATGTGGTCGTCGGCGATACCACCGTGGTGGAACAGCAGCCGACCGTCGGCGAAGTCGTTGCCCGCGGGCTGGTCAACTACAAGTACAAGATCAGCGACAACACCGCACTCGAAGACACGTTCCTGATGGAAGCGGGATCCAAGAACACCTACCTGCAAAACGACATCGGCCTCGCGGTCAGCATGACCAAGAAGCTGGCTCTGAAAGTCGGTTTCGAGGCTCGTCACAACAGCGATGTGCTGCCGGGCATCAAGAAGATGGATACGTTGACCACCACCAATCTGGTCTATCACTTCTGAGTTCGTCGAATCCGAGCCGCATGTTGTACCGACGGCCCTCCGCGAAAGCGCGAGGGCCGTTTTTCATGCGGCGTGCTCAGCCGCCCAGCAGTTCGCCCGCGCCCTGATCCAGCAGCGTGGCCGCCACCTGTCGGCCGAGTGCCATGGCCTGGTCGCTGGAACTGGCGGCTTCGGCGTGCAGCAGCCGTCCGCTTGCCGCGTCGCCGACCATGCCGCGCAGATGCAGGCCGCGTTCGCCCAGCACGCACCACGCACCCACCGGCACCGTGCAGCTGCCGCCGAGTGCCTGGTTCATCGCGCGCTCGGCGGTGATCTCCAGCCGCGTGTCGGCATCGTCCAGCGCGGACAACAGCGACAGCGTGGCGGACTGGCCCTCACGTGCCTCGATCGCGATCGCCGCTTGGCCGGGCGCGGGCAGCCAGAGCGGCGCGGTCAGCCTCGAGCGGATGCGCGAAGCCAGGCCGAGGCGTTCCAGTCCGGCGCAGGCCAGCACGATCGCGTCGTAATCGCCAGCGTCCAATTTGCCTAGCCGCGTACCGACATTGCCGCGCAGGTCGAGCAGTACCAGGTCGGGACGCAGCGCGCGCAACTGCGCCTGCCGACGCAGCGACGAAGTGCCGACGCGCGCGCCGTGCGGGAGCGAAGCCAGATCGGCGAAGTCGTTGCTGACGAACGCGTCGGCCGCGTCCGCGCGCGGCAGGATCGCCGGCAGCACGAAACCCGGTTCGAGCTGTGCGGGCACATCCTTCAGCGAGTGCACCGCGAGATCGGCGCGGCCTTCCAGCATCGCCACCTCGAGCTCCTTCAGGAACAGACCCTTGCCGCCGATCGTCGCCAGCGGCTGGTCCAGGATTTCGTCGCCGCGCGTGCTCATCGGCACCAACTCCACCCGCAGCCCCGGATGCGCCGCACGCAGCAGTGCCGCGACATGTTCCGCCTGCCACAGCGCGAGCGCGCTCTTGCGGGTGGCGATACGCAGGGTGGGCGAGTTCATCGTGGCTCCGCGGCATTCGGCAGGTGCGCATTGTCGCGTAGTTTCCGCGCCCGGGTGTGGCGTATCGGTGCATCGCGGCTGTGATCCGGTCAGCGGGACCGCTAGGATGGCGGCATATCACGGGAGCTCACCATGCAAAGCGGCAATCCGGCACTCAACAAGAACACCTTCCTCGACGCAGCCAGCGGCGCGCTCGTTGCCCGTGGCGATGGCGCGATGACCATCAACGGCACGGTGAACAAGACCGGCCTGCTGCTGATCCTGGTACTGGTCGGTGCGATGTTCAGCTGGAGCCACTTCAGCGGACCGGCCAGCGTGCAGGGCCTGCTGCCATTGGTGGCCGGTGGCGCCATCGGCGGGCTGATCCTCGGCCTAGTCACCTCGTTCAAGAAAACCTGGGCACCGGTCACCGCACCGCTCTACGCCCTGGTCGAGGGCGTGTTCATCGGCGCGCTTTCGGCGATCTTCGAACTGCGCTATCCGGGCATCGTGATCCAGGCGGTGGGCCTGACCTTCGGCACCATGGCTGCGCTGCTGCTGGCGTATCGCAGCGGGCTGATCCGCGCCACCGAGAAATTCAAGCTCGGCATCGTCGCCGCCACCGGCGGCGTGATGTTGCTGTATCTGGCCAACTTCGCGATGGGCTTCTTCGGCCACTCGATGGGTTTCATCAACGGCCACAGCGGCATCGGCATCGCCTTCAGCCTGGTCGTGGTGGTGATCGCCGCGCTCAACCTGATCCTCGATTTCGACATGATCGAAACCGGCGTCAACCAGGGCGCGCCGAAGTACATGGAATGGTATGGCGCGTTCGCGCTGGTGGTGACGCTGGTGTGGCTGTACCTGGAGCTGTTGCGACTGCTGTCGAAGCTGCAGTCGCGCAACTGAGCGGGTGAAAGCAAAAAAGGCCGGCGGGTCCTGTCGATCCGCCGGCCTTTTCATGCGCGTCGGTTTATTTGCCGAGCAACGCCTTTGCGCGCTTCACTACGTTGTCGACGGTGAAACCGAACTCTTCCTGTAGCTTGTCGGCGGGCGCGGACGCGCCGAAGTGGTCGATGCCGAGCACGTCGCCGCGATCGCCGACGTAGCGACCCCAGCCCTGCGTGGCGGCCATCTCCACAGCCAGCCGCGCGGTGACGCCGGGCGGCAGCACCTCGTCCTGGTAGGCGCGCGGTTGCGCGTCGAACAATTCCCAGCTCGGCATCGACACGCAGCGCACCGCCACACCCTCGGCGCGCAGCTTGTCCGCCGCCTCGACGATCAGGTTCACCTCCGAACCGGTGGCGATCAGGATCAGTTCGGGCTTGCCGCCTTCGGCATCGCTCAGTACGTACGCGCCCTTGCGCAGCCCTTCGGCGCTGGCGTAGCGCGAGCGATCGAGCACCGGCAGATTCTGCCGGCTCAGCGCCAGCAGCACAGGATGGTCTTTCGACGCCACCACCACCTTCCACGCCACCGCCGTCTCGTTGGCATCGGCCGGGCGGATCACGGTGAGGTTGGGAATCGCGCGCAGGCTGGCCAGTTGTTCGATCGGCTGGTGGGTGGGCCCGTCCTCGCCCAGCGCGACGCTGTCGTGGGTGAACACGTGGACCACATGCAGCTTTGACAATGCAGCCAGGCGGATCGCCGGGCGCATGTAGTCGGAGAAGATCAGGAAGGTCGATCCGTATGGCAGGAAACCGCCGTGCGCGGCGAGGCCGTTGACGATCGCGCCCATCGCGTGTTCGCGTACACCGAAGTGCAGGTTGCGCCCGGCCTGGCTCCAGCCTGCGCTGTCGGAACCCTGCGTGTCCTGACCGGACACCACGAGCGGATTGAAATCGCCTTCGCCTTTCAGATTGGTGAAGGTCGACGAATCGAGATCGGCCGACCCGCCGAACAGGGCCGGCAGTTTTGCCGCGAATGCATTCATCACCTTGCCGCCGGCCACGCGCGTGGACATGCCCTTGGCATCGGCGGGAAAGACAGGAATGTCGCTGTCCCAGCCGTCCGGTACCGTGCCTGCGAGGCGGTCTTTCAGTTCCTTCGCCAGCTCCGGAAACGCCTTGGCGTAGGCCTCCATGCGCTCGTTCCACGCCAGCTCGGCCTTGGCACCGGCGTCCTGCGCTTCGCGGAAATGCCTCAGCGCATCCTCGGGCACCAGGAAGTCCGGCTGCAGCGGCCAGCCCAGCTTCTGCTTGGTCGCCTTGACGTCGTCCACGCCCAGCGGCGAACCGTGCGCCTTGAACGAATCCTGCTTGGGCGAGCCATAGCCGAGATGGGTGCGCACCAGGATCAGGGTCGGCTTGCCGGTTTCGGCGCGGGCATCGTCCAGCGCCTTGCCGATCGCCGCGACATCGTTGCCGTCGGGGAGCCGGATAATCTGCCAGCCGTAGGCCTCGAAGCGCTTGCCGCGGTCTTCGGAAAAGGTGATGTCGGTGCCCGCGGCAAGGCTGACGTAGTTGTCGTCGTACAGGCAGATCAGCTTGCCGAGTTTCAGGTGCCCGGCCAGCGAGGCGGCTTCGCTGGCGACACCTTCCATCAGGTCGCCATCGCTGACGATCGCCCAGGTGTGATGATCGATCACGGCATGACCGTCGCGGTTGTAGCGCCCGGCCAGATGCGCCTCGCCGATCGCCATGCCGACCGCGTTGGCCAGGCCCTGGCCGAGCGGACCGGTGGTGACTTCGACGCCGGCCGTGTGGCCGCGCTCAGGATGGCCCGGCGTCTTGCTGCCCCACTGGCGGAACTGCTTGATGTCGTCCAGCGAGACGTCGTAGCCGGTCACGTGCAGCAGGCTGTAGAGCAGCGCCGAACCGTGGCCGGCCGACAGCACGAAGCGATCGCGATCGGCCCACAGCGGATTGGCCGGGTGATGCTTGAGCTGCTTCGTCCACAGCACATACGCCATCGGCGCCGCGTCCAGCGGCAATCCGGGATGGCCGCTGTCGGCCTTCTGCACCATGTCCACCGAAAGGAAGCGGAGCGTGTTGATGCATTGCTGATCGAGCGACGAGGCGTCGTGCGATGAATCGGTCATGGGGACTTCCTTCGATGGGCGCTGCGATGTTCGGGAGTTCGTGAGAGTGATGTCTTGTCGGTCAAGTTGCCGTCAAGTTTTCCTTGTCGTTTCGAAGCGTCCGCCCGGCGGGCATGTTCAACCTGCATGCCCCAGCAATGCGCCAACGCCGGCGGTGATGGCCATGGCCATGGCGCCCCAGAAACCGACGCGCAGCGCGCCGGCTGTGACACTGGCGCCGCCCACCCGGGCTGCCACGCCGCCGAGCACGGCCAGGAAGATCAGCGAAAAGACGAACACCATCGCAAGCAGTTGCGACAGCGGGACGATGGCTGCGACCAGCAGCGGCAGCGCGGCGCCGACGGCGAAACTCAGTGCCGACGCCAGCGCGGCCTGCAACGGTTGCGCGCGCAGCGCGTCGGTGATGCCGAGTTCGTCGCGTGCGTGCGCCGCCAGTGCGTCGTGTGCCATCAACTGCTCGGCCACCTGTGTGGCCAGCCTGGGATCGAGCCCGCGACCGACATAGATCGACGCCAGCTCCTTGTGCTCGCCTTCGCTGTCGGTATGCAGCTCATCGCGTTCCTTCTGCAACTCGGCCTGTTCGGTATCGGCCTGCGAATGCACGGACACGTATTCGCCGGCGGCCATCGACATCGCGCCGGCCACCAGCCCGGCCACGCCGGCCACCAGGATGCCGCCGCGCGTGGCATGCGCCGCGGCGACGCCGAGCACCAGGCTCGCGGTGGAGACGATGCCGTCGTTGGCGCCCAGTACCGCGGCGCGCAACCAGCCGATGCGGCCGGTGCGATGGCGTTCTTTGTGATGACGTGGACGCATGCCGCTTTCCTCAGCCAGTAACGACGACGTATGCCGCGCGCTTCGCTAAGAACCGCGCGGCCCGCACGCCATCATGCACCGGAAAGCGCGGCGTCGACGATGGTCTGTGCCTCGGCCAGAAGCTCCTTCAGGTGTGCCTCGTCGCGGAAGCTCTCCGCATAGACCTTGTAGATCGCCTCGGTGCCTGACGGGCGCGCGGCGAACCAGCCACTGGCGGCCACCGCCTTGATGCCGCCGATCGCCGCGCCGTTGCCCGGCGCCTTGTCCAGCACCTGTTCGATCTTCTCGCCCGCCAGTTGATCGGTGTGCAACTGGTCCGGCGAGAGTTTCGCCAGCTTCGCCTGCTGCGCCGGCGTGGCGGCCGCATCGATGCGGCTGGCGAACGGCTTGCCGAGTTCGGCGGTCAGCTGCGTGTAGACCTCGCCCGGATCCTTGCCGCGGCGTGCGGTGATCTCGGCGGACAGCAGCGCCGGCACCAGGCCGTCCTTGTCGGTCGTCCACACCGAGCCGTCGCGGCGCAGCAGCGAGGCGCCGGCGCTTTCCTCGCAGCCGAAGCCCAGCGAGCCGTCGTACAGGCCTTCGGCAAACCATTTGAATCCCACCGGCACTTCATAGAGCTTGCGGCCCAGGCGCTTTGCCACGCGATCGATCAGCGCGGTGCTCACCACCGTCTTGCCGACCGCGGCCTTGTCGCTCCACTGCGGTCGATGCTGGAACAGGTAATCGACCAGCACCGACAGATAGTTGTTCGGTCCCATCAGTCCGCTGCTGCGAGTCACCACGCCATGGCGATCGTGGTCGGTGTCGCAGGCGAATGCGACGTCGTACTGGTCTTTCAGGCCGATCAGGCGCTGCATCGCGTACTTCGAGGACGGATCCATGCGGATCTTGCCGTCCCAGTCCACCGTCATGAAGGCGAACTGCGGATCGACCACGTCGCTGACCACGGTGAGGTCGAGCTTGTAGCGCTCGGCGATCGGCGCCCAGTAATGCACGCCCGCGCCGCCCAGCGGATCGACCCCCATGTGCACGCCGGCGCTGCGGATGATCTCGAAGTCGACGATGTTGCCGAGGTCGGCGACGTAGGTGTTGAGGTAGTCGTGTTCGTGCGTGGTCGCGGCCTTGCGCGCCTGCGCGAGCGGCACGCGCTTCACGTCCTTCAATCCACCTTCGATCAGCGCATTGGCGCGCTTCTGCACCCAGTCGGTGATGTCGGTGTCGGCCGGGCCGCCGTTGGTCGGGTTGTACTTGAAGCCGCCGTTGTCCGGCGGATTGTGCGATGGCGTGATCACGATGCCGTCGGCCAATCCCTTAAACGAGCCGGTGGTGGTGCGGCCCTTGTTGTACGTGAGGATCGCGTGCGAGATCACCGGCGTCGGCGTGAACTCGCCATCGGTGGCGATCATCGTCTCCACGCCGTTCGCGGCAAGCACTTCCAGCGCGTTCTCGAACGCCGGTTGCGACAGCGCATGCGTATCGAAGCCGATGAACAGCGGACCGTCGATGCCCTTGCCTTTGCGGTATTCGCAGATCGCCTGGCTGATCGCCAGGATGTGCCATTCGTTGAAGCTGCGGTCGAACGAACTGCCGCGATGTCCCGAGGTACCGAATGCGACGCGCTGCGCGGCCACCGACGGATCGGGCTTCAGGTCGGAATACGCCGCAAGCAGCTTCGGCACGTCGACGAGGATCGACGCCGGTGCCGGCTTGCCGGCGAATGGACTGATGATCTGGCTCATGGATTTCCCGTGGTCTTGCCGTCGCGCAACTGGCGATAGCGCCGTATCAGCGCGTTGGTCGAACTGTCGTGCGCGAGCTTCGGTTCGCCCGTCGCGGTCAGTTCGGCGATGGTGGTTTTCGCCAGCTGCTTGCCGAGCTCAACGCCCCACTGGTCGAACGAATCGATGTTCCAGATCACGCCCTGCACGAACACGCTGTGCTCGTACAGCGCGATCAGCGAACCGAGCGCATGCGGCGTCAGCCTGGCGGCGAGGATCGTCGTGCTCGGGCGATTGCCTTCGAACGTGCGGTGCGGCACCAGTGCCTCGGCGGTGCCTTCGGCGCGCACTTCGTCGGCGGTCTTGCCGAAGGCGAGCGCCTCGCCCTGCGCGATCAGGTTGGCCATCAGCAGGTCGTGCTGGTCGCCGCCGCCCTGCGCCGGCAGCGGGTTGAGCGTCTGCCCGAAGCCGATGAAATCGCACGGCACGATGCGCGTGCCTTGGTGGATCAGCTGGTAGAACGAGTGCTGGCCGTTGGTGCCCGGCTCGCCCCAGTAGATGGGACCGGTGTCGTAATCCACCACGGTGCCTTCGAGCGTGACGTGCTTGCCGTTGCTCTCCATCGTCAGCTGCTGCAGGTAGGCCGGAAAGCGCTTCAGGTATTGCTCGTACGGCAGCACCGCGACCGTCGCCGCACCGAGGAAGTTGTTGTTCCACAGCGCCAGCAGGCCCATCAACGCGGGCAGGTTGCGTTCTAGCGGAGCGTGGCGGAAGTGCTCGTCCATCGCATGGAAGCCGGCCAGCATCTCGCGGAATCCGTCCGGCCCGATCGCCAGCATCGTCGACAGGCCGATCGACGCATCCATCGAATAGCGACCGCCGACCCAGTCCCAGAAACCGAACATGTTGGCGGTGTCGATGCCGAACTTGGCGACGCCTTCGTCGTTGGTGGACACCGCGACGAAGTGCTTCGCCACGGCCTGCTCGTCGCCCAGCGCCTTGACGCACCACGCGCGTGCCGCGTGCGCATTGGTCAGCGTTTCCAGTGTGGTGAAGGTCTTCGAGCAGATGATGAACAGCGTTTCGGCGGCGTCGAGATCGCGCACGGCTTCGGCGAAATCGGTGCCGTCCACGTTCGACAC
Source organism: Rhodanobacter sp. (assembly GCA_036398675.1). Lineage (GTDB taxonomy): Bacteria > Pseudomonadota > Gammaproteobacteria > Xanthomonadales > Rhodanobacteraceae > Rhodanobacter. Next base: position 40,014 of record DASWOQ010000050.1, read on the forward strand.
GAAGCGGAACGTCATGTCGCGCCGGCTGTAATCGCGCAATGCCTCGTACGCCATCACCGGGCCGAGGTCGGAGCCGCCGATGCCGATGCTGATCACATTGCGGATCGGCTTGCCGGTATGGCCTTTCCACGCGCCACTGCGCACCTTGTCGGAGAACGTCGCCATGCGATCGAGCACGTCATGCACGTCGGGAACCACATCATGGCCATCGACCAGAATCTTCGCATCGGACGGCGCGCGCAGCGCAATGTGCAGCACGGCGCGGTCTTCGGTGGTGTTGATCTTTTCGCCGCTGAACATCGCCTCGATCCGCTTCGGCAGGTCGCAGGCTTCGGCCAGCTCGCGCAGCAGCTTCAGCGTTTCGGTATTGACGCGCTGCTTGGAGTAATCCAGGTACAGGCCGACGTTTTCCAGTACCAGCTGTTCGCCGCGCTGCGGGTCGGCGGCGAACAGCTCGCGCAGATGGGTGTGGCCGATGTTGGCGAAATGCTGTTGCAGTGCATGCCAGGAAGGGAGCGTGGTGAGGTCGCGACGACTCATGGCAGGGCCGGTCCTTCCGATTTGCTCTTGAGCTGCTGCACCTTGTCGTCCAGCCCCTTGAGCAGGTGGTTCCAGGATTTGACGAACGACTCCGCGCCGTCCTTCTGCAGCTTGGCCGCCAGCGCATCGATGTCGACGCCGGCCTTGGCGATTTTCGCCAGCGTGTCGTCGGCATCGCCGCCGTCGGTGGCCATCACGCCGTGCAGCTGGCCGTGGTCGGCGAACGCGTGCAGGGTTTTCTCGGGCATCGTGTCCACCGTGTCGGGCGCGGCGAATGCGCTGATGTAGAGCGTGTCCGGCGCCGACGGATCCTTGGTGCCAGTGCTGGCCCACAGCAGGCGCTGCGGCAGCGCACCGGCGGCGGCAAGTTTCTTCCAGCGGTCGGAGGCGAGCAGCTCGCGATACGCGCGATAGGTCTGCTGGCCCACCGCGATGCCCAGCCGGTTGTGCAGCTCGGGCGGCAGCTGGTCGTTGCTGGCCACGTCCCAGCGGCTGATGAACAGCGATGCGACCGAGCCCACCTTCGGATCGAGTCCGGCGGCGATGCGCCGCTCGATGCCGCGCATGTAAGCCTCGGCGACCGCCTGGTAGTGCGCGCATGAAAACAGCAGCGTCACGTTGATCGGGATGCCCAGAAAGATCGCCTCCTCGATCGCCGGCACGCCTTCGGGCGTTCCGGGAATCTTCACGAACAGGTTGTCGCGCTGCGCCTGTGCATGGATCTGCTTCGCCGCGTCGATCGAGCCTTGGGTATCCGCGGCCAGCAGCGGCGACACTTCCATCGACACCCAGCCGTCCACCGTGTGGGTGGCCTTGAAGATCGGCTGGAACAGGTCGGCCGCGCGGCGCAGGTCTTCCAGTGCCAGCTCGGTGAACAGCGCTTCGCCGGAAAGGCCGGCCAGCGCCTTGGCGTGGATGCCGGCGTCGTACGCGTCACCCTCGCCCATCGCGGCGTCGAAGATGCTCGGGTTGGAGGTGAGCCCGGTCACCGAAAGCTCGGCGATGTAGCGCGCCAGCGTGCCGTCGTCGAGCAGGGTGCGGGTGATGTTGTCGAGCCACAGGCTCTGGCCGAGGTCGTGCAGTTGCTGGGTCGCTTTCATGCTTGCTCCATGGCGCATCAAGTGGCGGGATTCATCGAATTCGTGGGGGGATCAGTTTGCCGGCAGATGGATGACCGGCGCCACCGGCATGAAATCCTCCAGCCGGTAGTCGCGCAGATCGCCGATAGCCGCAATGCGCATGTCGGCTGCATCGCGCACCGCGGCCGGCGCCTGCGCCGCGTAATGGCCCTGGTCGACAAACACGGTGGTGAGCCTGTCACCGAGCACCTTCTTCATGTCGACCAGGATGTTCGGCTTGTCGTCGACCATTACATAGTGCGTGGCCGGATAACGCTGCTGCATGCCCACCAGCATCTGCTGCTTGTGCACGTAGATCAGCACGTCGCCATCCAGTGCGTCCCACAGGCCGGCGCGCTGCACTTTGCGCGGCTGGAACACCACGTCGCCGTCGGAGAGGATCGCCACCGCGCCGAGCGTGCGCAGGTGCGCGATGCTTTCCAGCGCATGCGGGTACAGCCGCTGGGCGAACGGATAGTCCAGCAGGTAGCTCGACATCTGCAGCAGCGCCGGCTGGTTGTCGAGCCCGCTGCGGAAACGCTGCAGCGCGCCGAGGTAGTCGGCATAGCCGAGGCTGTCGCGCAGGTCGTTGTAGATCGTCCAGTAACGGTCGCGCTGCACCGCGCCGAACGACTGCTCGAGCTTCGCGCCGAGATCGGCCGCGAAGCGGTCGTTGTCGAGCAGGGTGTTGTCGACGTCGAGCAGGAAAACCACCGATGCGGGGGTGGCGGCGCTACGGCTCAGCATGGTTCGCCTGCCTCGGGCTTCGGATCGTGCCAGCCCTCGGCACCACTGACGATCTTCGCGGCATCGGCGGGCCCCCAGCTGCCGGGCTCGTAGAAGCTCACGCTGCCCGGGTGCTGCAGCACCTGGTCCACCACCGCCCAGGCAGCCTCGACGCATTCATCGCTGGTGAAAAGCCCGTTGTCGCCGCGGATCGCGTCGGCGAGCAGCCGCTCGTACGGCGGCTTTTCCACGGCGGCATGATGATGTGCGACCAGTTCCACCGGCACGCCCTGCATCGCCTCGCCGGGCCGCTTGACCCGCATGCCCTCGGCAATGATCACCTCGGGGCTGAGCCGGAAACGGAAGTAGTTCGATTGCGGCTCCGTGATTTCGTCGAAGACCGACAGCGGCGGCGTCTTCATGTCCACCATCACCTCGGTGGTGGTGATCGGCAGGTTCTTGCCGGCGCGGATGTAGAACGGCACGCCGGCCCAGCGCCAGGTGTCGATGTGCAGGCACAGCGCGACAAAGGTCTCCACGTTGGATTCCGGCGCCACACCTTCGACCTTGCGATAGCCGTTGAACTGGCCGCGTACCACTTCCTTCGGGTCGAGCGGACGCATCGCGCGGAACAGCCGCAGCTTTTCCGCATTCAGCGAGACGGGATCGTTGCCGATCGGCGCATCCATCGCCAGCAGCGAGGTCACCTGCAGCAGGTGGTTCTGCAGCACGTCGCGGATCGCGCCGACGCCTTCATAGAAACTGCCGCGACCATCCACGCCGAACTGTTCGGCCATGGTGATCTGCACGCTGTCGACATAGCGGTTGTTCCACACCGGTTCGAGCACGGTGTTGGCGAAGCGGAAATACAGCAGGTTCTGCACCGGCTCCTTGCCCAGGTAGTGGTCGATGCGGAAGATCGCCGGCTCCGGGAACACCTCGTGCAATGTGCGGTTGAGCGCCTGCGCCGAGGCCAGGTCGCGGCCGAACGGCTTTTCCACCACCACCCGAGCGTCGTCGGCACAGCCGGCCTGCTGCAGGTTTTTCACCACCACGCCGAACAGGCTCGGCGGAATCGCCAGGTAGTGCAACGGCGATCTGGCACTGCCCAGCAGCTGTTTCAGCTGCGTGAACGTGGCTGGATCGTTGTAGTCGCCATCGACGTAATGCAGGCGTGCCGAGAACTTCGCGAACGCGGCCTCATCGACCTCGCCGCCCAGATGCTTCGCCGCCTGCGCCAGGCTGTCGTGCGCGCGTTGGCGCAACTGATCGACATTCCAGCCGGAATGCGCCACGCCGATGATCGGCAGGTCCAGCCCGTCGCGCAGCATCATCGCCTGCAGCGCGGGGAAGATCTGCTTGTAGGCCAGGTCGCCAGTGGCGCCGAAAAACACCAGGGCATCTGAACGGGGTGGTGCCATGTTGTGCTCTCTCCATGTGAAAGGCTGCAATGTCCTGAACATGCGCAAAGTCTGACTGCGGCCCAGCGGTGTCGTGTCGATCCGATCCGGACAATCGCTGAAGCTTGCACATCGGCAGGTTAAGTCGATGCATAAGTCTGCCTGCGCACGGATGAATGCGGTAGCGCAGGAACATGCGGCGGTCATCGGCAGGAAAGTGTCAGCCTGGTCGAGCCGGGTTGCTCACGCGTTCCCACCAAACTGGGAGCCAAGTTTGGAAAGAAAGCGGCTCATGTGCGGGTCGCTGTGCCCCAGCGGAACCTCTGCAAATGGAAACCACCGAACGGCGTTGAACTCGCTTCCATCGTACTTCAGGGGTTGACGACGATCCGCGTGGACAACGTACCAAAGCGAAACATCCGTATGGCCGGCGGTGAGCCCCACGGTGCTTGTACAGGTGACCATCAGCGGCGCTTCAACGGGATGCGACGGCACAAAGCCAAGCTCTTCCTGCATCTCGCGCACCACCGTCTGCCTTGGGTGTTCTTGTGGTTCGACGTGGCCGCCTGCGGGTAGCCAGAGCCGGGCATTCTTGTGATCGACAAGGAGAATGTGTTCTCCGCCACAACTTGTACAGCGAATGAGCCTGTCATGGCGATCAGAATGCTGGCGCTGTGCCGCTTGCACAATTTCTCCCTGCTACGAGTCGGGCTATCCATGAACCGTCGAAACTTATTGAAAGGCGC
>DASWOQ010000051.1:0-30068 GCA_036398675.1 Rhodanobacter sp.
TCCACCGGCACCGGCGTGAGCTTCTCGCCGTCCACCTCGTAATGGAACTGCTTGGCCGCCTGCCCCGGCTCCAGCACCAGCAACTGGTCGCCCTTGAGATAACCGTAGTTGTCGCCGTACTGCATGATCGCCCGGTCCGGATCGCGCGAGGTCAGGTCCGCACCCAGCATCGGATGCACGCTGCTGATGCCGATCAGCGACAGCAGGGTCGGCGCCAGGTCGACCTGGCTGACGATGTGCTCATCGCGCCGCACCGGCACGCCGACGCCGAGGATCAATGCGGGAATGTGGAAGTGCGTCACCGGCACCAGGCTGGCGCCGAACACCCGCGCATCGTGGTCGGCGACGATCAGGAACACCGTGTGGTCCCAATACGGCGACTGTTTCGCGCGGGCGAAGAACTGGCCGATCGACCAGTCCGCGTAGCGCACCGTGTTCTGCACGCTGGCCGCCGGCGAGCTGGCCTGGATGCGCCCGGCCGGATATTCCCACGGCGTATGGTTGGAGACGCTGAAGGCCAGCGTAAAATTGGGCTTGTCGCCGTCCTGCATCAACCGGTGATGCAGCTCGTTGAACATGTCCTCGTCGGAGGCGCCCCACGAACCGACGAAGGTCGGCTTCACCTCGAACTTCGGCTGGTCGATCACCTCGTCGAAACCATTGCCGAGGAAGAACGAGCGCATGTTGTCGAAGTGCGCTTCACCGCCGTAGATGAAACGCGAGTGATAACCGAACTGGCCGAGCAGGCCGGCGATGGTGAAAAAGCCATGCTGGCTGCGCGGCAGTTTCAGCACCGCCTCGGCCGGCGTCGGCAGAAAGCCGGCATTGACTGCCTCCAGCCCGCGCACCGAACGCGTGCCGGTGGCGTACGTCCGGGCCAGCAGCCAGCCCTGGGATGCCAGCGCATCGAACTGCGGCGAGAGCTTGTCGCCGCCCAGCGTGCCGATGAACTGCGCGCCCAGGCTCTCCTCCATGATGATCACTAGATTCAGTGGCCTTGCCGGCTTCGCCGACGCCTGCTGGCGATGCATGCTCGGATGATCTGGATCCAGCATCGGGCCTTCCAGCCCGGCGGCCTCGCGCACGAGGCGCTGCATCTCCGGCTCCGGCATCCGGCCATACAGCGCGGCGCTCGAACGCTCGTTGCTGACGCCGATGATCGCGTTGGCCACGCTGTACAGCGAATTCAACGGCAGCGTGTTGACCATGCTGTCGTCGCTGAAAGCCACCACCGAGGCGTTCAGCGGACGGTGGTCCAACGTGCCGCGCGCCGCCAGAAACAGCACCACGAACGCCACCGCCGTAGCCACAGGCCGCAACCAGCCCTTCATCCGCGCATCGACCTGACGCGTGCGCAGCACGCGAAAGCCGATCCAGCCCAGCAGCAGCAGCCCGATCACGCCAACCAGCAACACGCCCTTGTAGCCATGCCAAAGCATCGCCGACACCTCGTGCGGACTGTCGAGATATTCGACGTACAAGCGATTCGGACGCGTGTCGTATTCGACGATGAACTGCGGCGTGGACACTTCCAGCAGCACGAACAACAGCCACCACACCCGATACCACCACGCCGTGAGGCACGCCGGCCAGCGACGATGACCCAGCCATGGCCACAGCAGTGCCGGCACTGCGCAGATCAGTGCCAGCAGGCTCAGGTCGATGCGCCACCCGCCCCGTAAAATCGGCCACAGCCCACCCGCCGGCTGCACCCGCGACCACAGCCACAGGCTGAGCCCAAGCCGGCTGAGGGTCAGGAAGACCAGCGCAAGCAGGAGAAAACGCCAGGTGAGCTTGCCCATTGCGAGGGTTCCTTAATCCGAGAGATGGCGAAGCAGCCCGGCAGGTGCGAGCGAATGGCCCCGAAGCAGCAATCGCACGGATTGCCAGCACGACTTTAACCCAACTCCCAACGCCGGTTCTTTCGTCTGCCGCAGATCATCGGCCGCACGTTTGCGAAAGGTTCGGTTGGCCGGGAAGCCAGCATTCGGTAAGCTCCTCAAGCTTTACCGCCTGTCGCGCAGGCCTTTCCGGGAATTTTTTTGAGCGCCACCGCAGCAAACCACAACAGCCGCTTTCCGCTACTCACCGCCATCGTGATCGCGCTGATCGTGGCGGCGCTGAATATTGCGCTGTGGTGGTACGGCAACCTGCCGCGCGGGCCCGCCGACTGGCATGGACCGATCAATGGCTTCTCGCTGTCGCTTTCGCGGCGCTATCAGACGCCACTGCTGCCCAACCCAAGCTTCCCCAGCGAAGCAGAGATCAACAGCGATCTGGCATTGCTCAGCAAGTACACCGGTCAGGTCCGCACCTACAACACGCTGCTGAATCCGCAAGTATTCCGGCTGGCCCGCCAGCACGGGCTCAAGGTGTTGGCGGGTGCGAACATCGACAAACGACTGGACAATAACGAGCGCGAAATCGATGCGTTGATCGCACTGGCACGCGAATATCCGGACACCATCACGCGAGTCATCGTCGGCAACGAGGTTCTATACCGCAACGACCTGCCGCCGGAACAGATGATGGCGTACCTGGACCGCGTCCGCGCCGCCGTGCGCCAGCCAGTCTCGATCGCCGAGCCGAACTACGTCTGGCTGAAATATCCGGAACTGGCCCAACACGTCGACTTCATCACCATCCACCTGTTTCCATTCTGGAACGGCAAAGCGCGCAAGGACTCGATCGGCGATGCGCTAGGCGCCTATCACGACATCATCCAGCGGTTCCCGGGCAAGCACGTCGTGGTTGGCGAAATCGGCTGGCCTTCCAATGGCGACCGCCACGAGTATGCCGACCCCTCAGTGTCGAACGAGGCGATCTTTGACCGCGACTGGCTCAATGCAGCCAAGGCGCAGAACATCGACTACTTCCTTTTCGAGGCCTTCGACCAGCCCTGGAAGGAAAATCTCGGCGAAGGCCGCACCGGCGCGTATTGGGGCATGTTCAACGCCGATCGCCAGCTGAAGTTTCCGCTGACCGGGCCGGTCACCGAAGACACCGGCTGGCCCTGGAAGGCGCTGGCGGCGAGTTTGCTCGCGCTGATCCCGATGATCCTGTTCGCGCGCCGCTTCAGCCGCTTCAAAGTGATGGGCCGGATCTTCTTCGCCGCGCTGATCCAGCTCGCGTGCGGCCTGATCGTGTGGTCGGCCACGCTGCCGTTCAACTTCTACCTGAGCTGGGTCGACTGGACCATGCTGGTGCTACTGTTCCCGGCACAGGTGGCGATCCTGGCGATCCTGCTGATCAACGGCTTCGAGTTCACCGAAGTGCTGTGGCGACGCGACTGGATCCGCCATGCCGGCATGCTCACGCCCGATCCGCCGGAGAAGCAGCCGTTCGTGTCGATCCACCTGGCCTGCTACAACGAGCCGCCGGAAATGGTGATCGTCACGCTCGATTCGCTGGCCGCGCTGGATTACCAGAACTACGAAGTGCTGGTGATCGACAACAATACCAAGAATCCCGACGTCTGGAAGCCGGTGCAGGCGTACTGCGAAAAGCTCGGCAAGCGCTTCCGCTTCTTCCATCTGGAACCGTGGCCCGGCTACAAGGCCGGCGCACTGAACTTCGGCCTGAAGGAAACCGATCCGTCCGCGGACGTGGTGGCGGTGATCGATGCCGACTACGAGGTTCGCGCCGACTGGCTGTCCACCCTCACGGGCCACTTCCACGACCCCAAGGTGGCCGTGGTGCAGTGCCCGCAGGCGCACCGCGAGTTCGAGCACAACACCTTCCGCCGCATGACCGCGTGGGAATACGACGGCTTCTTCCGCATCGGCATGCATCACCGCAACGAGCGCAACGCGATCATCCAGCACGGCACCATGACGATGGTCCGCCGTACCGCGCTGGAAGGCACCGGCGGCTGGTCCGAGTGGACCATCTGCGAGGACGCCGAGCTCGGCCTGCGCCTGATGCACGCTGGCTACGACCTGGTCTACGTCGACGAGCCGATGGGCAAGGGCCTCACCCCGGCCGACTTCAAGGCATACAAGAGCCAGCGCTACCGCTGGGCGTTCGGCGCCATGCAGATCCTCAAGGGACGCTGGAGCTGGATGGTGAAGAAGGGCCCGCTGTCCAGCGGCCAGCGCTTCCACTTCCTCACCGGCTGGTTCAGCTGGTTCGCCGACGCGCTGCACCTGATCTTCACGCTGATGGCGCTGTTCTGGACCGCCGGCATGATCGCCTACCCGCAATACTTCAGCCTGCCGATGCAGTTGTTCCTGATTCCGGTGATCGGCTTCTTCTTCGCCAAGGCGATCTTCGGCATCGTGCTGTACCGCGCCCGCGTGCCGTGCAGCTGGTACGACACGCTGATGGCATCGCTGGCCAGCATGGGTCTGAGCCACGCGATCGCCCGCGGCATCCTGCACGGTCTCACCCGCGAGAAGACCTCGTTCGTGGTGACCGCGAAAAGCCGCCGTCTCGGTGAATCGGGCTTCGCCGCGTTCGCGCCGGTGCGCGAAGAGATGCTGATGGCGATCGCGCTGACGCTGTGCGTGATCGGCATGGCACTGGGCTTCGGCACGCGCTACATCGAAGGCACGCTGTGGATGTTCATCCTCGCTGCACAGTCGATTCCGTATTTCTCCGCCGTGGTCGGCGCGTGGATCGCGCACAAGGCGGGCGACAAGGCCGGCTGATGCGGCGATAGCGATGCAGAAAAATGAGCGCGTTCATGCGCGATCAGAGCCAGCTTGGGTAAGCTTCGGTTACCTGTGAACGCACTTCAAGGATGGACCCCCACGCATGCGCCGAGTCATCCGACGCCTGAATCCACTGGCACTGCTGCTGTTGCTTCTTGCGCCGCAGGCACATGCCAGCGTGCAACTGGTGGTGGATGGCGTCGATGACACGTTGAAGGCTGCCGTGGTTTCAGGCGTCGAGCTGTCGCAATACGCCACACGCGAAGTCAGCGATGCGCAGGTGCGGCGGCTCTATGAGCACGCGCCCCGGCAGGTGATGTCGTCGCTGGAGCCCTATGGTTATTACGACGCCACCGTCACCGGCGATATCCGGCAGGTCGGCAAGGACTGGAAGGTCACGCTGCATGTGAAATCCGGCGAGCCGGTGAAAGTCACCCGCGTCGATGTGCAACTGGACAAGGCCGCGATGGCCATCGGCCCGATCAACCGCGCGAAGCGCGCGATCGACCGCCTGAAGAACAAGCCGCTGAACCATGGCGGGTACGACGCGGCGCGCGACAGCATGAGCGCTCAGCTCACCGCGAACGGTTTTCTCGATGCACGGCTGGTCACGCACCGGGTCGAGGTCAACCGCGGCAACCGCAGCGCGGCGATCGAGCTGGCATGGCAGGCAGGCCCGCGCTATCGCTATGGCGCGGTGCATTTCGAGGGCTCGCAATTCAACGACGGCTTCCTCGATCGCTATGTACCGTTCAAATCGGGCGACTATTTTTCGCAGGACCAGTTGCTGGAACTGCAGCAGGCACTGAACGGCGCGGATTACTTCGCGGTGGTCAACGTGCTGCCCGATATCGATACGGCGAAGAATGGCGTGGTCGACGTCACCGTGCAGCTTGCGCCGGCCAAGCGAACGATCTACACCGGCGGCCCGTTCATCGGTACCGACACCGGATTCGGCTTGCGCGGCGGCATCGAGAAGCGCTGGGTAAATCGGCGCGGGCACAAGTGGAAGAACGAGCTGGTAGTGGCGCAGCGGCTGAAGACCCTGTCCACGCTGTACTCGATACCGATGCCCGGCAACGACCAGCGCAGCTTCAACTTCGGCGCCAACTACCGTGACGCGGACACCACTACTTCGCAGTCGCGCACGCTGGAGCTGGTCGCCAACGAAACACGGCTCTGGCACGGCTGGACCCGCACGCTGGGCATGCATGCGCTGGACGGCACCTTCACCGTGGGCAAGCACGGCGACGAGCCGGACAACGCGCCCGGCATTGAACATGGCCGCAGCACCGAGGTGTTCGGCGAAGCGTCGCTGTCGCGCAAGGAGGCGGACAACACCACCTTTGTCCATCACGGCTGGTCGATCAACGTGGCGGCGCGCAGCACGGCAGGCACGCTGCTGTCCGACGCGCGCTTCAGCCAGCTCACCGCCGACGTGAAGTGGATCCGCGCCTTCGGCGCCAAGCAGCGCAACCGGCTGATCCTGCGCGGCAGCGCGGGCTACACCTGGACCAACGACTTCACCGCGCTGCCGCCGCAGTTGCGCTTCTTTGCCGGCGGCGACCAATCTGTACGCGGTTACGGTTTCGAGTCGATCGGCCCGCGCAACAGCGCCGGTCGCGTCATCGGTGGGCCGAACCTGCTGGTGGGCAGCACCACGGTGGAGCATTACTTCACCCGCACCTGGGGCATCGCCGCGTTCGTCGATGCCGGCAACGCGTTCAGCGGCACCGACTACCGGCCGAAGATCGGCACCGGCCTCGGGGTGCGCTGGCTGTCGCCGGTGGGCATGATCCGCGTCGATCTCGGCACGCCGGTGCACGACTCGCGCGCGCACGGCATCGAACTGCACCTGGTGATCGGGCCGGATCTCTGACGATGAATACGACCCACACGCCCGCCTCCACGAATCCTCCACGCCGCCGTCGCTGGCTGCGCTGGCTCACAGGCAGCGTGCTGCTGGTCATCGTGCTGCTGGTCGCCCTGCTCGGCTGGCTGCTCGGCACGGTATCCGGATTGCGCTTCGCGCTGGCGCGCGCGCAATCCGCCACGCACGGCGCGCTGCACGTGCAGCAGGCGCGCGGCCGGCTGATCGGCCCGCTCGACCTTTCGGGCGTGCGCTACGACGACGGCAAGGGCACCGTGGCGAACGTCGCTACCGTGCATCTTGACCTGCGTTTCTGGCCGTTGCTGCGCAAGCGCGTGCATGTGCTCGCGCTGGACGTCGACGGCGTCGACGTCGCGCTGCCGAAGCCGTCACCGGACGACACCTCCAGCTCCGGCGGCTTCTCGCTGAAGCCGCCGGTCGAGTTGCTGCTCGACCGCGTGCACGTCGGCAGCGTCAAGCTGACGCAAGCCGGCGAACCCCTGTTCGCCTCCAACCGGCTCGATCTCTCCGGAAGCTGGACGAACCATGGCATCGAACTGAAGCAACTCGCATTGCAGGCACCGGACGGCCATGCCCAGCTCGACGGCAAGCTTGCCGTCGGCGCGAGTTACCAAGGCAACGGCAACGCCAGCTTCGCATGGAAGGTCGGCGCCACCGACTACGCAGGCAACCTGGCCGCGCGCAGCGACGGCAAGCTCGCGCACCTCGACCTCGAGCTCAAGGCACCGATGGTCGCGCGCTTGCAAGTGGACCTCACCCAGAACGGCGACGATGCCTGGACCGCCGCGCTCGATGCGCCACGGTTCGATCCGAAGCCGTTGCTCGGCGACAGCTCGCTGAAGTCGGTGGCCGCGAACCTGCGCGGCCGTGGCGACCGCTACAGCGGCACGCTCGAAGGCCGGCTCGACCTCAACGGCTACCAGTTGCTGCTGCAACCCCTGCAGGCGTCTGTCAGCCACGACTTCAACACGCTCACGCTGCAGCAGCTCGGTCTCGCCTCGCCGCAGATCAAGGGCAGCATCGCGGCGAGCGGCGTGGCGCACCTCGACGCCAAGCCGCTCAGCGCCGAGCTGGCCATCCGCTGGAACGACCTGCAACTGCCGGCAGACCTGGCCGGCCAGTTGCTGGCCAGTCATGGCGAGCTGAAAGCCAGCGGCAGCGCCGAGAAGTTCCATGCCGAAGGCGATATCGCGATCGGCCCGCCCGGCAAGCTCGCCGCGCTGTCGCTGAACATCGACGGCACGCCGAAACAGATCGCGCTGCACACGCTGGCGTTGAAGCAGGCGCAGGGCGGCCTGCAGGCCAACGGCACGCTGACCCTGCAACCGGACCTGGCCTGGCAGGTGGAGGCGACCGCCAATCGCCTCGACCCCGGCCAGTTGTTCGCCGGCTGGAACGGTTCACTCGATTTCGACATCGCCAGCAACGGTACGCTGCCCAAGGCCGGCCCCGACGCCACGCTGGAGATCCGCAAGCTCGCCGGCAAGCTGCGCGATCGCGCGGTGAGCGGCGACGGCAAGCTGCACCTTTCGCCGAACCAGGTGGTCGACGGGAAACTGCGGCTGGCATCCGGCGGCAGCACGGTAACCATCGATGCGAAGCCGGGCATCGGCAACGATGCCGAACTGACGCTCGCGATCGCCTCGCTCGGCGACTGGCTGCCAAACGCCAGCGGCCGTATGGACGGCCATTTCAACATCCGCGGCAAACAGCCGAAGCTCAGCGTCAACGGCCAGTTGCAGGGCCTCGCCGTGGCATACGCGCAGAACAAGATGGATGCCCTGCACCTGATCGTCGGCGTGCCCGACATCACCCACCCGGCCGGCAAACTGGAACTGCAGACGACCGGCGTGAACCTGCAAGGCCTCGTGTTCCAGCACATCAACCTTCTCGCCGAAGGCAGCCAGGAGGACCATCGCCTGAGCGTCGATGCACGCGGCACGCAGATTTCCGGCGAACTGGCGCTGCGCGGTTCGCTGAAAGGCCAGGCATGGAACGGTACGCTTTCCACGCTCGACCTCGATCCGCAGGGCCTGCCTCGCTGGCGCCTGCTGCAGTCCACGCAACTCGCCTACGACGACGGCGCGATCAATCTCGCGGAGCTGTGCCTCACTGCGGGCGACCCGCAACTGTGCGTGGCGGCGAAGCAGGACAAGCCCGGCAACCTCGACGCCAGTTACCGGCTGCGGGCATTGCCGCTGGCGCTTCTGCTCAACGCCAGCGGCAATGCCGACCTGCCGATGCGCGCCGACGGCACGCTGGAAGGCAGCGGCAAGATCCATCGAACGGCGGCGGGCGCGCTCAGCGGCAATGCGTCGATCACCTCCGCGCGCGGCACGGCCACCTATACCGACCATGCGGATCGTCCCCTGCTCGGCTGGCGCGACCTGGCTATCACGGCCGCGCTGGATCCTTCACGCCAGGTCGCCAGTGTGCGCGCCAGCCTCGACGACGGCGGACGTCTGGACGGCCAGGTCAGCATCACCGGCGCGCAACAGGCGCTGGCCGGGCGGCTCTCGCTGCATCTCAACAGCCTCGCGCCGGTCGAACTGTTCACCGAGGAACTCGCCGACGTGAAGGGCGACCTCGACGGCAACTTCCATTTTTCCGGCACGCTGAAACAACCGGCGATCACCGGCCAGGCCGTCATCGCCGGTTTCGCCGCCGAAGTGCCTTCGGCCGGTCTCAAGCTGAGCGATGGCCGCATCGCCGTCAGCACCGCCGACGCGAAACAGTTCCGCATCGACGGCAGCATGAAATCCGGCGAAGGCACGCTTGCCATCAATGGCAGTGCAGGCATCGGTGCCAACGCGCAGACCGCGCTCACGATCAAGGGCAGCAAGTTCACCGCGGCCGACATCCCCGCGGCGAAAGTGGTGGTGTCGCCCGACCTCACCGTGAAACAGGACGCCAAGGGCATTGCCATCGGCGGATCGGTCGCATTGGACAGTGCCGACGTCAACGTCGAGAAGCTGCCCGGCGCCGGCGCCACCAAGGCATCGCCCGACGTGGTGGTGGTCGATCAGGAACAGCAGGAACAAGCCGCCAGCCAGATGCCGATCAGCGCCTCGGTCAAGGTCGACCTCGGCCGCAAGACGCATCTGGTCGGCATGGGCCTGGATGGCAAACTCAGTGGCTCGCTCACGGTCAACGAACGACCGGGCCGCGCCACTACCGGCCAGGGTCAGGTCGCCGTCGACGGCACCTACAAGGCGTACGGACAGAACCTGCAGATCGAACGCGGCCAGTTGCTGTTCGCCAGTACGCCGGTCGACAACCCCGGCCTCAACATCCGCGCCGCGCGCAAGCTCAACCCGAACGCCACCATCGACGAAGGCCAGGAAGTCGGCCTGCTGGTGAGTGGCACGGCACAGCGGCCGATCCTTACCGTGTTCTCCAACCCGGTGATGGAGCAATCCGACGCACTGTCGTACCTGATCACCGGCAAGCCGCTGTCCGAGGTGAAAGGCGGCGAAGGCAGCATGGTCAGCGCCGCCGCCCAGGCGCTGGGCTCGGCCGGCGGCGACCTGCTGGCCAAGCGCATCGGCTCGAAGCTGGGCGTCGACGACATCGGCGTGTCCAGCAACGAGGCACTCGGCGGCAACTCCGCGTTCACCGTGGGCAAGTACCTGTCGCCGCGGCTGTACCTCAGCTACGGCGTCGGCCTGTTCGAACCCGGCCAGGTGATCACCTTGCGCTACCGGCTCAGCTATCGCTGGAATTTCGAGGCGCAGAACGCCACCGATTTCAATCGCGCCAGCCTCAACTACCGGTTCGAGAAATAGCCTTCAGCCCGCCATCACTCATCACGCCGAAACCACGGTTAGGAGTTACTCTGGGCATCACATCATCGCGAGGTCACCCCATGAACCGATTCACTTGCATGACCATGGCAGCTGTCGTCGGCATCGGCTTCGCTGCGGCAACACCGATCACCGCACATGCTCAGGTAGTCATCGAAACCGGGCCTGCTCCCGAATGCCCGTATGGCTACTTCGATTACGAGCCATACGCCTGCGCACCCTATGGCTATTACGGCTCGGAGTGGTTCAGCGGCGGCATTTTCATTGGCGCCGGCCCATGGTTCCGGGGCCCCCACAACTTCTATGGACACGTCGACAACCGGTATGACGGTCGACGTGGTTTCCGTGGCCCCTTTCCGAATCGCGGTGCCCGGCCCGAACCGACACGACACGTCGGCAACGTGCCCAACTTTCGCGGCAATGAAATGCGTGACGGACGTGGCCACGTCGGCGGTGGCGAGCATGGTGGCGGTGGCCACGGCGGGGGTCACCATTGAGGTGACGCACCTCATGCACGCCGCCGTCACAGGCTGAAGGACGGAAGCGCCTTTCAGCCTGAGCCTGACGCCGGATCAGCAGCGTCGCCCCATGCGTGCCGTTGCATCGCCGGACCCGGCGAACGCATGTTTGCCCGCCGGATCCAGTCGAATTCAGCCGCCCAGATAGATCGATGGAGTCGCCGCGAAACCCGCCTTGACGTGTTTCGCAGTGTCGTCGGCCAGCACTTCGGTCGCGCCCGCCTCGATGCCGTCGAGAACGGCCTTGGCGATGTCCTCCGGACGGGATTTCGGGCTGTCGACATCCTTGACCATGTCGGTGTCGATGTAGCCGGCATGCACCGCGACCACCTGCGTACCCTGCCCGCGCAGTTCGTTGCGCAAGCCGTTGGTCAGCGCCCAGGCTGCGGCTTTCGACACCGAGTACGCCGAGCTATTGCCCAGGCTGACCCAGCTCAGCGCCGAGAGCATGTTGACCAGCGCGCCGCCACCGTTGGCGCGCAGCACCGGCGCGAATGCCCGGCTCGTGGCGAACACGCCGTAGAGGTTGGTTTCGAGCACCTTGCGCAAGGCATCGACGCCGTCTCCGCCGAGCAGCGGCTCGTCGCCAATGATGCCTGCGTTGTTGACCAGCAGGTCGACGTCGCCGCATTGCGCGACGGCGGCGGCGATGTCGCTGGCGCTGTTGACGTCGAGCCGGACCGGCACCAGGCCTTCCAGCGCAGGCACGGTGGATGGATCGCGTGCGCCGGCGTAGACCTTGCGCGCGCCGGCCGCGAGAAGGGCCTTGGCGTAGGCGAGCCCGAGCCCGCGGTTGGCGCCGGTGACGAAGGCGGTGCTGTTCTTGATTTTCATGGATCGATACCTCGGTGGGGAAAGTGGGATCGGGCGCTCAGCGCGGGCCTGGTGCAACCGGCAAAGCGGGACGCGATGCCGGACGGGTATCCGTGACGGAGAGCGGAACGAGTGCGTGCCGGATCGATGCATCCGCCAGCGGCCGGGGTTGGGTCGGCAAGGCCGATGGACCGATCGGCCAGCCACCGCCAAGCGCACGGAAGGCGGCTACCGCGGCGCGCGCACTGTCGGCATGCACGCGTGCCAGCTGGTCGCGCGCATCGAGCAGCTGGCGATCTTCATCGAGTACTTCGATCAGGCTCACCGCACCGCCCTTGTACGCGTCCTGCGCGGCGGCGCGCGCCTGCTGGTCGGCATCGACTTCCTGTTGCAGTTCGCCGCGTTGACCTTCCAGCTCAGTCAACATGACGATGGCATTTTCCACGTCCTCGGTCGCGCGCAGCATCGACTGGCGATAACCGGCCAGCGCTTCCGCATTCGCGCCCCGCGCCTGCGCCACTTCAGCATCGACCCGGCCGAAGTCGAACAGCCGCCAGTGCAGGCCGGCCACCGCCTGCGGCTGGAACGCGGCGGCGCTGAACAGCGAGCCGCCCTGCAGGCTCTCGAAGCCGAGCAGCCCGCCCAGCGATACGTTCGGGTAGTACTGCGCGAGCGCCGCGCCAATCCGCGCGTTCGACGCGGCGAGCCGGCGCTCGGCGGCGATCACGTCCGGTCGCCGGCGCAGCAGCATCGCCGGGCCGCCTTCGGTGTCGATGGACGGCACCGTGAAAGGCACGGAGTCCGCGAGCACCTCGGCATCCCAGGTGCCGGGTGCGGAACCCATCAGCACGTTTAGGCGATCGAGCTGCTGGATCAATTCGATGCGCAGCGGCGGCAACGTGGCCCGCGCCTGCATCATCAGCCCCTGCGCCTGCGCCTGCTCACGCGCGGTGGCGAGGCCGTGGCTCAATCGCAGTTGCACCAGATCATGCAGACCGTTTTCGGTATCCACCTGCTGCTGCGCCAGCATGATGCGTTGCTGCACGCCACGTACGCGGAAATAGGCATCGGCAGCTTCCGCGGCCACCGAGATGCGCACGCCATCGCGCGACGCCTCGGCGGCTTGCGCCTCGGCGGTCGCCGCCTGCGCGCCGCGGCGCATGCCACCGGCTAAATCCAGTTCCCAACTGGCACCGACGCCAATGTCGTCCAGTGTCTGCTGACGCGAATAGCCGGGGAACGTGCTGCCGATTTCGCCCAGTGCGCTCTTCACTGATTGCCGCTCATGCGCCGTCTGCGCATCGAAGCTACCTTGCGGCTTCGACTGCGCACCGGCCTCGCGCGCTACTGCACGTGCCTGGTCCACCCGCGCCATCGCGGCGGCGAGATCGAGATTCTGCGCCAGCACGCGCTGCACGATGCGCACCAGTTCCGGATCGTCGAAACCGTTCCACCAGGCATCGAGCGCAGGCGCGGGCAATGCTGCCGCGCGTCGCTGCAGTGCCGGCTGATGCGAATACGTCGCCGCTATGGCGAGCTGCGGGCGTACATAGTCCGGACCGACCGTGCAGCCAGACAGCGCTGCGAGCACGGCGGCGAAAACGGCCAGTTTCGGCATAACGATCATGTTCTTGCCCCGAGGGGATGGTGAAACAGTGGTGGATGCGTGGACATCGCGGATCTCAATGCGCATCGGCGGATGGCGTGGCAGGCGGCAGCACTTTGCGCATCAGCGGCACCATCACGGTCGCGATGACGAAGCACACCGTGATGGCGAGAAAGGCGTCGGCGTAGGAAAGCGTCTGCGCTTCGCGGAACGTCAGCAGCCACAGGCGATGCAGTGCCGTGTTCGTTGCTTCAACGCTTCCCTGTCCCAGGCTCTGCGCCCTGTCCGCAGCTTGCGCCAGCCACTGGTTCATCGGTTCGTTACTGGCGTTGAGCCGCTCGGACAGATGGTAGAAATGCTGGTTGGTGCGATTGTTGAGAATCGTGGTGCACACGGCGATGCCGATCGCGCCGCCGAGGTTGCGCATGAGATTGAACAACCCCGACGCATGCTTCAGCCGCGCCGGCGCCAGCCCGCCCAGCGTGAGCGTCACCACCGGTGGCACCGCGAGCTGCTGCGCCATGCCACGCAGAGCCTGTGGCAACAGCAGTTCGTGCGCACCCCAGTCGTGGGTGATCGGCGAGAAATCCCACATCGAGATCGCGAACAAGCCGAGGCCGGCCATCATGATCCAGCGCAGGTCGATCCGGTTGGCGAGAAAGGCATAGACCGGAATGGTGAGGATCTGGAGTACACCGGTGGGGAACACCGCCTCTCCGATTTGCAGTGCGCTGTAACCGCGCACGCGGCCGAGGAACAGCGGCGTGAGATAGATCGTCGCAAACAGGCCGATGCCGGTGATGAAGGAGAAAAAGCAGCCCAGCGCAAAATTGCGGTCGCGCAGCGCACGCAAGTCCACGACCGGGTGTTCGAAACGGAGGCTGCGCACGATGAAAGCCACGCCGGCGAGCGCGGAGATCCATGCAGTGGTGAGGATCGTGTCGTCGCTGAACCAGTCCCAGCGCGGCCCCTCTTCCAGCGTGTATTCCAGGCAACCAAGGAACAGCGCCATCAGCGCCATGCCGAGATAATCGGCGCCGCGCAGCAGCTTGAGATCCGCCTTGTCCACATGCACCAGCATCGGCACCGCCACGGCAACGAAGATGCCCGGCACCAGGTTGATGAAGAACAGCCAGTGCCACGAATAGTGATCGGTGATCCAGCCGCCAAGGGTCGGCCCGAGCGTCGGCGCCAGCGACGCCAGTGCACCGATGGTCGCCGCTGCCACCACACGCTGTTTGCCACCGAAGAACATGAAGGCGGTGGTGAACACCAGCGGGATCATCGACCCGCCCAGGAAACCCTGCAGCGCGCGGAACACGATCATGCTGTTGATATCCCACGCCGCGCCGCACAGCAGGCTGGCGAGGGTGAATCCCGCCGCCGACAGGCAGAACAGCCAGCGCGTCGAGAACACCCGCGACAACCAGCCCGACAGCGGGATCACCACGATCTCCGCAATCAGGTAGCTGGTCTGCACCCACGCCGTTTCGTCGGTACCGGCGGAAAGACCGCCACCGATGTCGCGCAGCGAAGCCGAGACGATCTGGATATCCAGCAGCGCGATGAACATGCCTACGCACATGCTCGCGAAGGCGAACACTTTCTGCGCCGTCGTCAGATCGCCAGGATGTGCCCGCGAGGGTGCGCTGAGCGTGGCCCCGTTCACGGCCGACGCGCATCGCTGCTGCTGCGCGTGTCCACGTTGGCCACCACGGAAAGGCCCGGACGCAGCACGCCGAGCATGCCGTCGGCCGCGTCGAGCAGGATGCGCACCGGCACCCGCTGCACGACCTTGGTGAAGTTGCCGGTGGCGTTCTCCGGCGGCAGTACGCTGAACTGCGCACCGGTCGCCGGCGCCAGGCTGCCCAGACGGCCATGGAACACGCGGCCCGGCATGACGTCGGCATGGATTTCCACCGGCTGTCCCGCATGCATGCGCGCGAGCTGGTCTTCCTTGAAATTGGCGTCGATCCACAGGCCGCGTGCCGACACCACCGCCAACAGCTGCGTGCCGGCCGCGGCATAGGCACCGACCTGGGCGCGACGATTGCCGACGCTGCCGTCGACCGGTGCGCGCAACCGGGTGTAGCCCTCATTCAATTGCGCGATGTCGAGTTCGGCCTGCGCCTGCATCAGCGCCGCCTGCGCCTGCAGTTTCTGCGAGGCGATCACGTCGAGCTGGCGTTGCGCGGCGACCAGCGTCGCCTGCGCCTTCTGGCCATTGGCCTGCGCGGTCTTGAACGTGGCGTCCGCGCGCTGCGCGCTTTCGATGGATACCGCCGCGCGACTGGATAGGTCGCGATAGCGCGCTTCATCGTCGCGTGCGCGGGTGGTTTCGGCCGATGCGGCGGACACGCCGGCGCGGGTCTGGTTGATCACCGCCTGCTGCAAGTGTTCGGTGGCATCCAGGTTGGCCAGCAACGCCTGCTGCGCCGCGACGGCGCCGCGGGCCTTGGCCAGCGCGGCGAGATAGTCGCGATCGTCGATCTTCACCAGCAGGTCGCCGGCATGCACCTGCTGGTTGTCGGTGACCGCCAGCTCGGTGATGTAGCCGGAAACCTTGGGACCGATCACGGTGACGTCGCCGCCCACGTACGCATCGTCGGTGTCCTCGATGAAACGACCGACCGTCCACCAGTGCGCGCCATACGCAAGGCCCAGCACCAGCGCGGCACCGGCCGCCAGGGCAAGAATGCGCTTTCGTCCCTTCGGCCGGACTTCAGCCGGTGCGACCGGCACCCCGGCGCCGGCGGTTGCCGCAACGCTGCTCATGAATTCGACTCCAGTGTCTGCTTTGATAAGGAGAGGCTTTCGTGCCGGTGCGGCTGCCGGCCGAGTGCGATGCGCGCGCGGATGCGGTCGTTCGCGGCCGGACCGGCCGCAATCACATGTCGTGCGCTGCTGATCCGCTCGCCGCTGGCGGCATCGGTGAGTACCGGCTCAATCGCGCGGCCAGACGTTTCGTCTGCCAGGTAGATGGCCTTGCCTTCGGCTGCGAAGTACTTGTTGCCCCAGTCCATCATCAGCAACAGCACCGGACGGAAATCGCGCCCGCAATCGGTGAGCACATACTCGTGGCGCAGCGGCTTTTCGCTGTAGCGGCGGCGCTCCATCAATCCTGTTTTAACCAGCGCGTCCAGGCGGCGCGCGAGCATGTTGGAGGCGATGCCGAGACTTTTCTGGAACTCGTCGAAACGGGTCAGGCCGTAGTACGCGTCGCGCAGGATCAACATGCTCCAACACTCGCCCACGCGCTCAAGGCTGCGGGCGATGGGACATGCCATGTTCCCGAAACTTTTTTCTGTGCCACGGCGGCCTCCGGGAGGCAGATCGAAATTATATGATAATCATCATATTAACGAGAATTGCATCATGCAAGTGACTTGGTGGACATCGGATTCATGCGCGGTGGAACGAGCCCCGCGAACGCCGGCTCATGGCGCACAGTGAAGGTGGCGATCGGCGAGCGAGCACCCAGTCCCATGGCCGCGGACGTTCCGCGTGGATGATTAAGCGTCGCGGAGCGACAGCTATCGCACCATCACCAGCAATGTCGAGGTGGCGGTCGCATAAAGCTTGCCGTTGGCGTCGACCAGGCTGGCTTCGGCAAACGCGACGCGGCGGCCGATCGTCACCACGCACCCTTCCGCGCGAACGCGCCCGGTGTCGGCGGTCATCGGCTTGTGGAAGGCGATTTTCAGTTCCAGCGTGGTGTATGTCTGCTGCGTGGTGAGTTTGGAATGCACGGCGCAACCGCAGGCCGAGTCGAGCAGTGTGGCGAAGTAACCGCCATGCACCATGCCCATCGGGTTATAGGCGTGTGCACCGGGCACGCCGGCAAACACCACCGTGCCATCGCCGACCTCCACCAGGTCGAAGTCCAGCGCATCGCCGATGCCCGGCCGCCTGCCCGCAGCCATGAACGCGCGCAATTGCTCCAGCCCGCTCAGGCCGGCACCGATCTCGGCCGTCATGCTCATGCGCGCGCCTCCAGGCCTAAGCGCTGCGCCAACTGCCGGCGCGAAGCGGCGAGGATCGCGTTCGAACGCTTCGCATCGGGTTCGATGCGCGCCAGTGACAGCGCACCGACCAGCTCGGCGAGCACCGAGTGCGCCTGCGCCTTGCTATCGGCATGGCCGAGTTCGGCGAGTTTCCCGGCCAGCATGGCAACCAGTCGCTGCACGCCGGCAGCGAACTGCGCGCGAGCGGTATCGGACAGCCGCGGCAGGTCCGAGGCCAGCGCAGCGATCGGGCAGCCGGCACCACGCGCGTCGCGATGGCGGCGGGACAGATAGAAATCGATGTACGCAAGCAGCCCGACGGCCGGGTCGCGCTCATCCATCTCGTACTGCACGCGCTGCCACGATTCGTCGAACATCTGCCTGATCGCGGCCGCGATCAGTTCGTCCTTGGAGGCGAAGTGCGCGTAGAAGCCGCCGTGGGTCAACCCGGCCTCGGCCATCACGCCGGCCACACCGACGCGCATCGGCCCTTCGGCACGAATCGCCCTGGCGGCTACCTGCAAAACCTTGCTTCGCGTCTGCTGCTTGTGTTCGGCGTCGTAGCGCATTGGGCAACCTCCAGACTTGCATTTGCTATATATGATGACCATCATACCAAAACAGCGACGTGGTGCAAGCCCACGCCACGGCAGCCTCACTCCAGGAGTCATGTGATGAACGACATCTATCTCGTACCCGGCCTGCGCACGCCCTTCGTCAAGGCCGGCGGCGTCTACGCGAAGTACAGTTCGCTGGAACTCTCGGTGCCGGTGGCGCGGGCGATGGCCGCGCGGGCGCGACCAGATTTCATGATCTGGGGCCAGGTGATCACCGACCCGGCCATCTCTAACATCGCGCGCGAGCTGGTGCTCGACGCCGAACTGGACCCGACGATTCCCGCGTTCTCCACTGTGCTTGCCTGCTCGACCAGTTTCATGGCGGCGATCGAGGCCGGCGCGATGCTCGGCCGTGGCGGCGCGCATCTCGCGCTGGTCGGCGGCAGCGAATCGATGAGCCATGTGCCGCTTGCGCTGAAGCAGTCGGTGGCCGACCGGCTGCTGGTCGAATTCGCGAAGAATCCGGCAGCCGCCGCGGCGCATTTGGGCCAGCTCGGCCCAGCCGACTTCAACCTACCGGCGCGTGGCTGGGCCAACCGCAAGAGCGGGCGCTCGATGGGCGAGCACACCGAGGACACGGTGCGCCGCTTCAATATCTCGCGCGAAGACCAGGACCAGCGCGCGTTGCTCAGCCATCAGGGCGCGATCAAGGGCCAGGACGAAGGTTTCTTCGACGACCTGATCCTGCCCTTCGATGGCGTCGAACGCGACAACCTGCCGCGTCGCGATACCTCCCTGGAACGGCTCGCCGCGTTGAAGCCCGCCTTCGGCGCCGACGGTACGATCACCGCCGGAAACGCTTCGCCGCTTACGGATGGCGCCGCCGCGTTGTGGGTGGCCGATCGCGAAGGGCTGGCGCGGCTCGGTCTGGAACCGACGGTGAAGCTGGTCGATTGGGAGCTCGCCGCGATCGACTACCTCAACGGCGACGAAGGCATGCTTATGGCGCCGGCGCGCGCCATCCCGCGCCTGCTCGCGCGGCACGGACTCGGCTTCGGCGATATCGCCTTGTGGAACGTGCACGAAGCATTCACCGCGCAGGTCATCGCGAATCTGCGTCTCGCCGCCGACATGGATTACCAGAAGCAGCAGGCCGGCGTCGACGCGAAGCTCGGCGCGTTCCCGTGGGAGCGGGTCAATCCACATGGCGGCTCGGTCTCGATCGGCCATCCGTTCGCAGCGACCGGCGCACGCATTCTCAGCCAAGCGGCGAAGGAGCTGGCCGCGATGCCGAGTGGATCGCGCGGCATCGTCTCGCTGTGTGCCGACGGCGGCTCGGGCACGGTCGGGTTGCTCGAACGGGTTTGAGTACACGGCCTGTCACTGCTGGATATCACTGCTGGCCGATCGGCTGTTGCCCGATGCTCTGCGTGATCGTCGCCTAGTCCATTGGTCATGCACCACAATCCGAACCCGGCGGACTATCGTGGGCGTCCTTGACCAACAGGCGACGCGATCATGCAGAAAACGGGATGGATGTTGACCGCTGCGATTCTGTGCAGCACGACGGCCTGGGCGGCGACGCCGGCGGTCCACCCCACCGGCGTAGACATGGCCGGCATCGATCACAGCGCAAAGCCGGGCGACGATTTCGACGGCTATGCCAACGGAAACTGGCGCAAGACCGCGGTGATCCCGGCCGACCGCGCCAGTACCGGCATCTTCCTGCAGGTGTTCAACAAGGCGGAACAACGCAACGCCGCATTGATCAAGGCAGCCGCGGCGGGCCACGCGCCGGCCGGTTCCGACGAGCGCAAGATCGCCGATTACTATGCCGCGTACATGGATCAGGCGACGATCGCCAGGCAAGGCATCGCATCGCTGCAGCCCACGCTGCACGCCATCTATGCCATGGCTTCGCGCAGCGAGCTTGCCAGCGTGCTCGGCAGCCAGTTGCGCGCCGATGTCGACCCGATCAACGCCACCAACTTCAGCACCGAACATCTGTTCGGCCTGTTCGTGACGCAGGGACTCGAAGATCCTTCGCACAACGTGGCCTACCTGCTGCAGGGCGGCCTCGGCATGCCCAACCGGGACTACTACCTGGCCACCGACAAGGACATGGCCGGCTTCCGCGCCAAGTACCAGGCGTATATCGCCACACAGTTGAAGAACGCCGGTATCGCGGATGCGGATGCCAAGGCGAAAGCCGTGTTCGATCTCGAAACGAAAATCGCCAAGGCGCAGGAAAGCCTGGTCGACAGCCAGGACGTGCACAAGGCCAACAACCCGTGGAACCTGTCCGATTTCGCCAGCAAGGCGCCGGGCCTGGACTGGGCGGCCTATTTCAAGGCGGCCGGCCTCGATGGCCAGAAGCAGATCGTGGCCTGGCAGCCCGGCGCCATCACCGGCCTGTCCGCGCTGGTGGCCAGCGAACCGATGGACACGTGGAAGGCGTTTCTCATCTTTCACACCATCAACCACAGCGCCGGCACGCTGCCAGCCAAGTTCGCCGATGCCAGTTTCGAGTTCTATGGCCACACCTTGCAGGGCACGCCGAAGCAGCGTGATCGCTGGAAGCGCGCAATCGGCGCGGTCAACAACGACCTGGGCGACGCCGTGGGACATATCTATGTGACGAAATACTTCCCGGCCTCGTCCAAGGCGCAGGTGAAGCAGATGGTGGACAACATCCTGGCCGCGTTCACCGATCGCGTCGGCCAACTCGACTGGATGACCCCAGCCACCAAGGAAAAGGCCAAGGCCAAGATCGCCACGGTGCGCGTGGGCGTGGGCTATCCCGAAACCTGGCGCGACTACTCCGATCTGGATATCCGTCGCGACGATGCCGCCGGCAACCACCTTCGCGCCGAACAGCACGAGTATCGCCACCAGCTCGCCAAACTCGGCCAGCCGGTGGACAAGGGCGAATGGTGGATGACGCCGCAGACCGTCAACGCGGTAAACCTGCCGCTGCAGAATGCGCTGAACTTCCCGGCGGCGATCCTGGAAGCGCCATTCTTCGACCCGAAGGCGGATGCGGCATCCAACTACGGTTCGATCGGCGCGGTGATCGGCCACGAGATCAGCCACAGCTTCGACAACACCGGCGCCGAGTTCGACGCGGACGGCCGCATGGCCAACTGGTGGACGCCGGAGGATCAGGCCCACTTCAAGGCCGCCGGCCAGAAACTGATCGCGCAATACAACGCGTACGAGGCACTGCCCGGGCTGCACATCAACGGGCAACAGACACTCGGCGAAAACATCGCCGACGTTTCCGGCCTGACCATTTCGTGGATCGCGTATCACAAATCGCTCGGCGGCAAACCGGCGCCGGTGATCGACGGCCTCACCGGCGACCAGCGGTTCTTCCTCGCGTTTGCCCAGTCATGGCGCGAAAAAACCCGCGACGCGGCGACGCGCGCCCAGGTGATTTCCGATGGCCATTCGCCGGGCAAGTTCCGCGCCCAGACCGTGCGCAACCTCGATGCGTGGTACAAGGCGTTCTCGCCCCAACCCGGGCAGAAGCTGTATCTCGACCCGGCAGAGCGGGTGAAGATCTGGTAACTGCGACGAGCTGCCTTCCTCCGGGCAGACAGCGAATTCGCTCAGAACTCCACGCCTTGACGCCAAACCGACGGGGCGTGATACCGTTCGCAGCACAATTCTCAAAATACTGACCACGTTAGGGGAGACTTCGTCCGATGCACGCCAAAATTCTTCTGTCCGTTCTGCTGCTGGGCGCCACCTCCGTTTACGCACAGCAGCCGGCCAAAACTGCGGCGCCTGCGGCTCAGAAACCCGCTGCACCGCTCACGCCACAGCAGCTGGCGTTGCAGAACCAACTCAAGCAGGTTGGTCAACAGCTGGGTCAGGTTGCAGCACAAGTGGCACAGGCAGTCGATCAGAACAAAGCCGGCATCGTGTGGGACAACGCATCAAACGTGGCCAAATCGGTTGTATCAAAGAACGATTTCGTCAGGCAGATCACAGCGGACCGCGCAGCAGTCGGCCCGGTCAAGTCGCGCAAATTCGCAGGCGAATCGGCTTCGCTTTCGGATGGAAGGACGACAACGAAAGGCGTCACGGCCACGCCCGCCGGCACGTACATCTCCGTAGCCTTCGCCACCCAGTTCGGCACCAATCCACAACCGGTGCGAGAGCTGGTGTCGTTCCATCTGGATACCGACCAGAAGTGGCGCGTCTCGGGATACACGCTGCGCTGACCGTCTACCGCTGCAGATGAGAGAGCCGAAATTCGCCGGCGCGGTCGATACGACCGGCCGGCGTTTTCGTATCTGCTTTCCGGTCAGTGGCCGTCGGCTATCTACGCCTGAATACAGCTATACGATGAGCGGTCTCGCGAAGCCATTCGTTCGCGGCGATTTCAAGCGATGCCAAGCCCTTCGATGCCAATGATCGAATGGGTGTCGAAACCGGCGAGTTCAGCGAAACGCCGGCCACGCTCGGCGTAATCCCTGAACTGGTCGAAGCTCGGCGCACCGGGCGACAACAGGATCACGCCGCCTGCTGGCGTTCGTGTTTTCGCGATGGCGATGGCAGCGGCAAGGTCATCGACCCGGACCACTGGGCAGCGCACATCCGCAGCACGTAGCATCGCTTCGATACGCGTGCCGTTGCCGCCCATGCAGACGATCGCGTTCGGCGGCGCATTGCGCGCCGCTTCGACGAACGGCGACCAGTCCAGCCCACGATCGTGCCCGCCGACCAGCACGGTGACCGCACGACCTTGCAGGCTCTCCAGCGCAGCAAGCGTCGCCAGCGGCGTGGTGCTGATCGAATCGTTGACCCAGTGCCAGCCATCGCGCTCCCCCAACGGCTGCAGGCGATGCGGCAGCGGGCGAAAGGAAGCGAGAGATGCTGCGGCCGTGCCCGCGTCGAGGCCGAGCGTCTCCAGCGTTGCCAGCGCGGCGCAGGCGTTGAGCGCGTTGTGCGCGCCGGGCGCAGTGAGCCGATCGAGCGGAAAGATTGCGCGCGCGCCACGACGGATCCATCCATCGGCGACATGCCAGCCGGTGGATTGCCCGAACAGCAGGCGCTGCGGATGCAGTGCCGTGCGCTCCATCAACACCGGTTGCAAGGCATTCACCAACAGCTGCCGCGACACGTCGGCCAACCGCAGCTTGTCCGCCACATAGCGTTCGCGCGAGCCGTGCCAGTCGAGGTGTTCCTCGTACAGGCTGGTAATCACACCGAGTTCGAGCGGTGTGGCCTCGCCGGTCTGGAAGCTGGACAGTTCGATCACCCACAGCTCGGCCCGCCGGTCGAGCAGTTCGAGCAACGGCAGGCCGATATTGCCGGCCAGCGCGGTGCGCACGCCGAGCGCGCGGGCAAGATGCGCGATCAAGGCGCTGGTGGTGCTTTTGCCCTTGGTGCCGGTGACCGCCACGACGCGGGCATCAGGATGCTCGCCGAACCACAACGCGGTGCCGGAGGTGACCCGCGTGCCCTGCGCCTGCGCCGCGAGCAAGGCGGGCTTGTAGGCCGAAATGCCGGGCGATTTCACCACCACGTCGAAGCCGCCGAGCGCTGCCGCATCGGGCTCGCCGCCGACGACCTGCAGCGCGGCATCGAAGGCATGCGCGGCATCGACTTCGGCTTCGCTGCAATACAAGGTCAACGATAACGATGGAAGACGCTGCCGCAACGCAACGATGGCCGCGCGCCCTTCGCGGCCGAACCCCCAGACCGCGACGCGCCGACCTTGCAGCCCGGCGATACGCATCAACCGATAACCGCCAGCGCTGGTTGCAGTCGTGGTGGCACGCGATGCTCTCCAGCCGGCACCAGCCACGGCTCCAGCACCAGTTGCGACACCTCGAGCTGCGGCAGGATTTCGCTGCGGAAGCGCGCGACCAGCGCGTCTTCCTGCCACTCCGGCCGCTGGCTCAGTTCGAACATGGCAGCGCGCGCCTCGGCGCCCTCGCCTACGCACTCGAACGGCTTGTGGTCCTGGTATTCCAGCAGCGCATCGAAGCCCGCGGCCTGCGTCTCGTCATCCAGCAGGTTGCGGCCGAAGATCGACAGCAAGCGCGGCTTGGGCAGGAACGGCGCCAGTGCGAGAAACACGAAGTGGCATTTCGGGCACTGCCCGCACCAGCGGTCGGCCGGTTTCGGCCCAAGCAGCTTGAAGTTGCGGTTGCAGCTGGAAAACAAGTCGAAGTACGGCGTCAGCTTCGCGAAGGACCGCGTGATCGCCAGCTCCGAATACGGCCGCAGCATCGAGAAGTAATCCAGGTCGGCGGCGACGTGTGTGTGCAGCCAGTCGCCCAGCAATTGCTCGAACGCGTAGCCCTTGCTCCACTGATGGTTCACCTGCTGGCCGTCGTACTCGAGCGTGGCGGCGGATGCCGAACGCTCGTTCGCGAACGCGATGGAATCGTAGCCGTACAGGATCGCGGCCAGCGCGAGGATCACCGAGTTCACTGCGGTCACCGGGATGTGGCCGTTCCACGCGCCGAGCCGATTCAACTCGAACAGCCCCGGCGCCAGTTCGCGCTGGATGTTCAGCATCGGCAAACCGGTGCGCTCGGCGCAGGCGGCGATCAGCGCGGAGTTGCCGACCCATGCCGCCGTCGCCTCGCCGCCGATCGACTTGATCGCCTCGACCGCGACCAGCGAATCCTTGCCGCCGCCGATCGGCACCAGCGTGCGCTTCGGCAAGCCCAGCGGCTTGGCCGGCGGCCAGGTTTCGCCACCCCGCTCGAACGCGATGCGACCGCGCAGATCCTGGCCGTTGCGATAGGCGAACTCGGCCAGGCCATGCACGTAGAGCGCATCGAGCAGGTCGGCAGTGGCATCGTCCAGCGGCCCGCCGGCCACTTCGATCTTCGGCGGCACGCCAGCCTTGTAATAGCTGATGCCGGCAACGAGGTGCAGCAGACGCAGTGCACGATCGAACGCTTCGGCACGTTCGGACGGCAGCGACGGCGCATCCGGAAAACGGATCCGCTCGACCAGTTCGTCACCCTGGTCGAAGGCATACACCAGTTCGGCCACGCCATCGGCATAAGCGCAACGCACGAATCGGAAAACCTTGGTCAGGCGCGGCTGGGCCGGCTGCGATGGCATCACTTGGGTCACTCGTTCAATCTCCTGCGGCCTTGCCGCTCTCTCCGTGGGGGAGAGAGATATCTCAATCAATGATGATCTCTTCGGCCGGACCACGCAGATTGTACGGCGAGGACATCACCTGGCCATACGCGCCGGTGGTGGCGATCAGCACGACATCGCCCTCGTGGCTTTCCGGCAGGCGCCGGTCGCTGCCGAGCACGTCGCCGGATTCGCAGATCGGCCCGACCACCTGGTACATCGCCGTGGCCGCTTCGTCGAGCCGGCTCAGGTTGACGATTTCGTGCCAGGCGTCATATAGCGCCGGGCGGATCAGGTTATGCATGCCGGCATCGACGCCGAGATAGCGCCAGCTACCCTTGCCCTTGAGTTGGGTCACTTTGGCCAGCAACACGCCGGCTTCCGCCACCAGATACCGGCCCGGCTCCATCCACAATTGGTAGCGCGGATACAGCCGCTTCACTTCGGCCAGCGCGGCACCGACCGCCTGCAGGTCCAGCGGACGTTCGCCCGGATGCGAAGGCACGCCGAGCCCGCCGCCGATATTCAGGAACTCCACCGTCGGGATGCGCTCGGCCACGCTGGCCAGTTGCGCATACACCTCGGCCCAGTGCCCCGGCTCGAGCACGCCGGAGCCCAGATGTGCATGCAGGCCGACCACGCGAGCGCCGCGGGCCGTGGCGAGATGCAGGAAGGCATCGAGCTGCTCCAGCGGCAGGCCGAACTTGCTGGTCGCACCGCCGGTGCGCACCTTGTCGTGATGGCCAAGGCCGCGACCGAGGTCGATGCGCAGGCTGATGTCATGGCCGCCGAACGTCTCCACCCAGCGCTCCATCGGGTGCAACGCATCGATGGTCAGCAGCACGCCGGCTTCCAGCGCGTCGCGGTAATCGCTTTGCGGCGCGAAGTTGGGCGTGAACAAGCGCTGCGTGGATTCAGGCACGGTCTCGGCCACGCGGGCCAGCTCGCCGGGCGACACACACTCCAGGCCAAAGCCCTCCTCCGCCAGCGCACGCAGGATCGCCGGGTGCGAATTGGCCTTGATCGCGTAAAGAAAACGATCCACCGGCAACGCAGCCTTCAGCGCACGCGCGCGTTCGCGCACGGTGGGCAGGTGATAGACGTAGCGGGGACTGCGCTGCTCGGCGAGCTGCAGCAACTGCGCGCGCGCATCCAGCCACCAGGCGTGCTCGTGCGCAGGTTGTGCCTCGCCGTACAGCCGCTCCCACGCCGGGCCGAATAATGTGGCGTCGTCGGTACGCATCGCACCGGTGCGGATCAACTGCTCGTGCAGCGACGGCAGCAAGTCATCGACCACGCTTTCGTCGACCACGAAAGTGAGGTTGAGGTTGTTCGACGATTGCGAGATCAGATGCACGCGATGCTGGCCAAATTCGGCCATCACCGGGTTCAGCCGGTGCAGCATCGAACGCATGCCGCGACCGACCATGGTCACCGCCGCACAGGGCGCGATCACCTTGACCCGGCACACCTTGGCCAGGTCGCTGGCCAGCGCCGCCAGCACATCCGAATCGAGCAGGTTTTCGGTCGGATCGAGCGACACCGTGACGTTGGTTTCGGCCGAACCGATCAGGTCCACCGACAGGCCGTGCTGCTTGAACTGGTTGAACACGTCGGCAAGGAAACCGACCTGCTGCCACATGCCGACCGATTCCATTGATACAAGGATGATGCCTTTGCGCGTGCTGATCGCCTTGACGCTCGGCGCCTCCTCGCGCAGCTCGGGGCCGATCCGCGTGCCGCTGAGTTCGGGCCGGTTGGTGTCCTTGATCAGCAATGGCACGCGCGGTAGCCGCAGCGGCGACAGACAGCGTGGGTGCAGCACTTTCGCACCGGTGGTGGCGATTTCCTGCGCCTCTTCGTAATCCAGCCGCTGCAGCAGGCGCGCGCCCGGCACCTGGCGCGGATTGGCGGTGAACATGCCAGCCACGTCGGTCCAGATTTCCACGCGCAGCGCCTTCAGCAGCGCACCGAAATACGACGCGGACGTATCCGAACCGCCGCGACCGAGCAGCACAGTACGTCCGCCGCCTTCATCCGACACCGGTTCGCGCGCGATGAAACCCTGCGTGATGAACACCTCGCCGCCCGCCGCAAGCCGCGCCGACAATGCGGCATCCGGTTGCGCATCGACCATCGCCGACAGCAGCCGCGTGCGCTCGTTCTGGTTCGGCAGCGCCACCGCCGCCAGGCAGTCGCGCGCGTCCAGCCATTGCGTCGGCACGCCGGTATGCGTGAGGAACGCGGCGCCAAGCGCGCTGGACATCAACTCGCCATGCGCCTGCACCTGTGCCTGCCACGCCAGCTCACCGCGTTTGGACGCGCCTTCGGCCGCAAGTTTGGCCAGGTCGTCCAGTCGTTCGCCGAGCGTCGCCGGCATGGCCAGCTGCATATGGTCGAGCAGGTCGTAGTGCCGCTGCGCAATCGCCCTTGCCGCTTCGCCGCGCTTGTCGGCATCGCCCATGGCGCATAGTTGTTTCAGCGCATCGGTGACGCCGGTCAGCGCGGAGACCACGACGAGGACGCGGGCGCCTTCGGCGCGGCGGCTGGCCACCAGCTCGCGGATGTTCTGCCAGCGCGGCAGCGTGGCGACGCTGGTGCCGCCGAATTTCATCACGACCCAGAGGGCGTCGGCGGCAAGTGGAGAAGAATCGGTCAGGGGCACGGGCGTTGGCTATCGAGGATGGTGGAAAGAGTTATTACACCAGTGTTGCGCTGCGACATCGGAATTGCAAATAGCTATTCCCGATATTCGTTTGGACGTATGGACGTCCGTACCGCATGGCAACTCCTTCCCCTGCTTGCAGGGGAGGGTTGAGGTAGGGTGCTCTGGACTTTCGGGTTTCGAAGGAGATAGCGGCGATCACGAAGCCCATCATCGATCTTCGCTGTTGGGGAAATGGAGCAAGAGTGGGCTCCCCTCCTCAATCCTCCCCCATTGGGGGAGGAGGCGATGGGGTGCGCTGCGCGCACGCATTTATTGAACAACTACCGGGATGCGGCCGATCTTCGCCTGCCATTCCCGCGGTCCAGTCTGGTGCACCGAGGTACCGGCGGAATCGACGGCCACGGTGACCGGCATGTCCTCGACGGTGAATTCGTAGATCGCCTCCATGCCCAGGTCGGCGAAGCCGACCACGCGCGAGGCCTTGATCGCCTTGGAAACCAGGTATGCCGCCCCGCCGACCGCCATCAGGTACACCGACTGGTGTTTCTTGATCGCCTCGATCGCCGCCGGTCCGCGCTCGGCCTTGCCGACCATGCCGAGCAGGCCGGTCTGCGCCAGCACTTGCTCGGTGAACTTGTCCATGCGCGTCGCGGTGGTGGGGCCCGCCGGGCCGACCACTTCGTCGCGCACCGCATCGACCGGGCCGACGTAATAGATGAAGCGCCCCGAAAAATCGACCGGCAGCGGCTCACCCTTGTTCAACATGTCGACCATGCGCTTGTGCGCGGCGTCGCGACCGGTCAGCAGCTTGCCATTGAGCAGCAGCACCTCGCCCGGCTTCCAGTTCGCGACGTCGTCGCGCGTGATCGTGTCCAGGTTCACCCGACGGCCTTTCGAACTGTCGTAGGTGAGCTTCGGCCAGTCCGCCAGGGACGGCGGATCGAGCATCACCGGGCCGGAACCGTCCAGCGTGAAGTGTGCATGGCGGGTAGCGGCGCAGTTGGGGATCATCGCCACCGGCAGGTTGGCCGCATGGGTCGGATAGTCCTTGATCTTGATGTCGAGCACGGTGGTAAGCCCGCCCAGGCCCTGCGCACCGATGCCGAGCGCGTTGACCTTGTCGTACAGCTCGATGCGCAATTCCTCGGCGCGATTGGAAGGCCCGCGCGCGATCAGCTCCTGGATGTCGATCGGCTCCATCAGCGCTTCCTTCGCCATCAGCATCGCTTTCTCCGCGGTACCGCCGATGCCGAGCCCGAGCATGCCCGGCGGGCACCAGCCGGCGCCCATCGTCGGCACGGTCTTCAGCACCCAGTCGACGATCGAGTCGGAGGGATTGAGCATCGCGAATTTCGATTTCGCCTCGGAACCGCCACCCTTCGCCGCGACGATCACGTCGAGTTTGTCGCCCGGCACGATCGAGACGTTGATCACCGCCGGCGTGTTGTCTTTCGTGTTGATGCGCTTGCCGGCCGGGTCGGCGAGGATGCTGGCGCGCAACTTGTTGTCCGGATCATTGTAGGCGCGGCGCACGCCCTCGTTGATCATGTCGTCCAGCGACATCGTCGCGTCCCACTGCACGTTCATGCCAACCTTGACGAACACCGTGACGATGCCGGTGTCCTGGCACAGCGGCCGGTGGCCTTCGGCGGCCATGCGCGAGTTGATCAGGATCTGCGCCATCGCGTCCTTCGCCGCGGCGCTCTCCTCGCGCTCATAGGCGGCGGCGAGTCCCTTGATGTAATCGACCGGGTGGTAGTAGCTGATGTATTGCAGCGCGTCGGCAACGGACTGGATCAGGTCGTCTTGCTTGATGAGGGTCATGGGCGGCTTTGGTAGTTGGACAATCGGCGCCTGCGCTGAAATCGCAGCGCGCAATCTGCATATTGTGCCGCAAGCGGGCTTTCCGGGCCTGACGCCGGCATCGCAAGGCGCTGTCGATGCGCTGACGCAGCTTGCCGGACACCGCCGCTGCCGCCATGCTGTCGCGTCGCCAATCCGGATCGAACCCATGAGCGAAGCCGCGCCGTCCGGCCCCTACCTCCGCAGCCTGCGTTCGTGGGACGCGGCGCTGATCGTGGTCGGCGGGATCATCGGCGGCGGCATCTTCCTCAATCCCGGCATCGCCGCGCAACGCACCGATTCGGGGTTGACGCTGCTGCTGATATGGATCGGCGGCGGTCTGCTCACGTTGATCGGCGCGCTCTGCTACGCAGAGCTTGGCGCGCGTCGGCCACATGCCGGCGGCATCTACGTCTACATGCGCGAAGCTTTCGGCCGGCTGGCCGGCTTCCTGTTTGGCTGGACGATGCTGCTGGTGATCTACTCCGGATCGATCGCGGCCGTGGCGACGATCTTCGCCAGCTATGCCGGTGCGGTGTTCGGCGTGTCCCCCGCCTGGAACACGCCGCTGACGGTGGGCGCACTGGTTTTCGTGGCC
>DASWOQ010000052.1:0-20983 GCA_036398675.1 Rhodanobacter sp.
TGCGCATTGATCGCCTCACCGCTGACGCACCGGATGGGATCGAGGATCTGGTGCTTGATCTGTATCGCCGGCTGCCGCCCGTCCGCATCACCGATCTGCTGCTCGAAGTCGATACCGCGCTGGGTTTCACCGATGCCTTCACGCATCTGCGCACCGGCGTGCCGTGCGGAGACCGGATCGGCCTGCTCAACGTCCTGCTCGCCGAGGGCCTGAATTTGGGCCTGCGTAAGATGGCAGAGGCTTCCAACACTCACGACTATTGGCGACTCTCTCGCCTCGCACGCTGGCATGTCGAAAGCGAGGCGATCGAACAGGCGCTGGCCAACGTGGTCGCGGCGCAAGGGGCGCTGCCGATGGCCCAGGTCTGGGGTATGGGCAGATCCGCATCGGCCGATGGCCAGTTCTTCCCCGCCGCACGGCAGGGCGAAGCGATGAATACGATCAACGCCCGCTACGGCAACGATCCCGGCATCAAGGCCTATACCCACGTCAACGACCGCTTCGCGCCGTTTGCATCGCGGACCATTCCAGCCACGGTCAGCGAAGCACCTTATCTACTCGACGGGCTGACGATGAATGAGGCAGGGCGACGGATCGAAGAGCAGTACGCCGACACTGGCGGGTTCACCGATCATCTGTTCGGGATCAGCGCGATGCTCGGCTACCGCCTTGTACTGCGCATCCGCGACCTCCCATCCAAACGACTGTACGTGTTCGACCCTGCCGCGACGCCGAGCGAATTGCGCCCGCTGGTGGGCGGCAAGGCGCGTGAGGCGCTGATCGTTTCCAACTGGCCCGATCTGTTCCGCTGCGCCGCCACCATGAGCGCTGGACAGGTCGCGCCGAGCAGCATCTTGCGCAAGCTCGCCTCCTATCCGCGCCAGAACGATCTTGCCTCCGCGCTGCGCGAGGTGGGCCGGATCGAGCGGACGCTGTTCATCATCGAATGGATACTCGACGTCGGCATGCAGCGCCGTGCACAGGTCGGCCTCAACAAGTGCGAGGCACATCATGCGCTGAAAAATGCCCTGCGCATCGGCCGTCAGGGCGAAATCCGCGACCGCACGACGGAGGGTCAGCATTACCGGATCGCCGGCCTCAACCTGCTCACCGCCATCATCGTCTACTGGAACACCCTGCACCTTGGCCATGCCGTTGAGGCCCGGCGCCGCGAAGGGCTCGATACCCCCGACCATCTTCTCGCCCATATTTCGCCGCTCGGATGGGCACACATCCTCCTCACTGGCGAATACCTTTGGCCCAAGGACGCCGGCGCTTAGGGTGTCATTCCGCCCTCAGCCGGAACCGACCCCCTGATGGGCGGTGCCCGCATTGCCGGCACTGCCAAGGCGACGGGCAACCTATTGGTGTGATGATAGATGAGCCGTCCCAGGCAGGCGCGCCCTCGCGTGCACGCGCTTCGCCCACGCGTGCAAATGCGTGGCCGGTGCCGGCGGCGGCAGCGCGATGCCAAGGCACCATCAATACCTATGGGCTTGGCGACAGGCGGTCGGCGTGGAACCGAAGTGCTGCCGGAACAGGCGGCTGAAGTGGTTGATGTCGGGGAAGCCCGAGTCCAAGGCGATTTCCGTCACCGATTTGAATCGATGCTGCGGATCGGCCAATGCGCTGCGTGCGGCATTCAAGCGGTACTCCAGGATGATCTGGTGAGGCGTCTGCCCTTCGGCGGCCAATACGTTGTAGAGCGTCCTGCGCGAGATACCGAGATGGTGGGCCAGGCTGTTCACGTCCAACGACGGATCGCGGAATTGCTCGTCCAGTCGCGCACGCAGGTCGCCAAGCAATTGCAGATGGCGCGGCGCGCGCTGCGGCACCGTTTCCGGGCGATCGGCGTACTGCCGGGCCAACGACCGCATCAATGCACTGATCGACTCTGCAATGCCGGTCAGGTCGTCGTGTTCACCATCCAGTCCACCCTCCAGGCAGAACCCCATCGCGCGCAGCGTCAGCAAGGCATTGCCACGGATCGGCTGCACGCGTCCCGCCGTGCTCTTGGCAAAGCGCTCCCACAAGGAGGCGCCCTGGGTGGGGAATACCAAGGCGATCGTTTCGCCATCGGGCACCGCTTCGTAGGCCCGTGACGGGTCGTAGGCCGTCCACTGGCCGGCGCTCAACGCGACCTCGCGTCCGTCCTGCCGGATCAGGCACTGTCCCTTGATGCCGAACAGCAGCTTCAGATGCGAATTTTCCTGCGGTACGTTTTTTCCGCTGTGGCGTTGCACGGTCAAGCCGGAGCCTGACATGGCTGCGAAGCTCAGCGCGGCAATTCGCTTGAAGCGGGCGCCGATGCGCACAGGCGCGTCGGCATGCTGGCGGCTGCGCTTGAGCGACACCGGAAACAATGCATTGGATATGTGCTCCTGCCATTTCCCGAGATCGTGCCGCTCGGGCGATGCAGTGCAGGCATGCGCAGCCGGTGGACGAGCGCGCGCCAGCGGGCCGTTACTGTCAATGGTCGAAGTCCACGAATTGCGCTGCATGCATGCGATCCAGGTTATGGGGTCTGCACCGGGGCGGTTCCAGGCTACGACGGATCCGTCGGTTTCGGGGATGCGCCCGGCGCGGCCGAGGACGTTGCTGATCGGGCTCGGTCCGCGTCGGCCTGTGTCCAGCCACCGCCCAGCGCCTTGTACAGCGTGACCAGGTTGGCCTGGCGCGACAGGCGCACGCCGATCAGCGCGTCGCGGGTCGAGAGCAGGGTCCGCTGCGCGTCCAGGACCTCCAGGTAGGTCGCGACGCCCGCCCGATAGCGTTGTTCGACCATTGCATGGGCCTCGGTGGCGGTATCGACCCGGCGGCGAGCGACCTGTAACTGCTGGTCCAGGCTGTCCATCAGCGCCAACCCGTCGGCCACCTCGCGGAAGGCGGCCTGGATATCGCGTTCGTAATCGGCCACGGCGATGTCCCGATTGACCTGAGCCACTTCGAGCGCAGCACGCAGCCGCCCGCCAGTGAAGATCGGAAGATTCAGCCTCGGCGCAAAGCTCCAGGCGACATTGGGCCCCTTGAACAGGCTCGACAGCGCGTCGCTGGCCAGGCCGGCACTGCCGGTGAGGGTGATACTTGGGAAGAATGCCGCGCGTGCCGCGCCGATATCGGCATTGGCCCCGATCAACGCATGCTCGCTGGCGAGGATGTCCGGGCGCTGCAGCAGCACATCGGAGGACAGGCCGGTCGGCACCACCTGCGCCGCAAGCACCTGGTCGATCGACGCAGCCGGCTTCGCATCGGCGGCCAGGGGATGGCCGAGCAGCAGCTCCAGCGCATTGCGATCGGTGGCCACCGTTGCGTGGGCCACCAGTGCCTGAGCGCGTGCGGCATCCAGTTCGCCTTCGGCTTGGCGCACGCTCAGGCGGGTGGCGCTGCCGACGCCCTGCAGCTTGCGTTGCAGTTCGTAGGAGCGCTTCCGCGTGTCGACCGTGTCCTCAGAAAGGCGTACCTGCTCCGCATCGGCGGTCCAGTTCAGATAGGCGGTGATGACGGCGGCTACCAGGCTCAAGTGGGTACTACGCCGGGCTTCCTCGGTGGCCAGGTATTGTTGCAGCGCTTCGTCGCGCAGACTGCGCACGCGCCCGAACAGGTCCAGCTCATATGCGCTGACACCGACGCTGGCGGTATAGGCATGGCTGACGATCTTGTTGCCGGTGGTGGACACCGAAGCCGGCGTGCGCTGCGCGGTTCCACCCGCGCCGAGGTCGACCTGCGGAACGCCTTCCGAGCGCTGGATATCG
Source organism: Rhodanobacter sp. (assembly GCA_036398675.1). Lineage (GTDB taxonomy): Bacteria > Pseudomonadota > Gammaproteobacteria > Xanthomonadales > Rhodanobacteraceae > Rhodanobacter. The sequence continues at coordinate 3,753 of DASWOQ010000052.1, forward strand.
TATTGCGCGCGCGCTTTTTCGATGTTCAGGGCGGCGATGCGCAGATCCCGGTTGTTGCTCAGCGCGGTGCTGACCAGCTCGCGCAGCGCTGGATCGGCGATGAAGGTTTCCCAGGGGATGTCGGCGATGGCCGGCTGGCCCGTCGCGGCCGCTGTCGGGTGCCACTGCGCGGCAACCGGCGAGGCCGGCCGCTCATATGCCGGTTGCAGGCTGGTGCAGCCCGCAACAATGGTGAACGATGCCGCCAGGGCAACGTCGCGCAGCGTCATTGCGCAAGCTCCTTGGGCTTGGCGTCGCGCGTGGCGAGCTTGCCCCCGGTCCTTTCGACGACATATAGGCTGGCGGTCATTCCCGAGGCCAGGGTTACGCCGTCGGGAACATGATCGACGTGGATGCGTACCGGAAGGCGCTGCGCCAGCCGCACCCAGTTGAAGACCGGCTGCACGGTAGGCAGGCCAAGATGATCTACCTCGCTGTTGCTGTCGGCGATGCCTCTGCCGAAACTGGCGATGTGTCCTTGCAGCGACGGCCGGAAGCCCATCAGGCGGATCGCGACTTTGTCGCCCACCCGCATGCGGCTGAGCTGGGTTTCCTGGAAGTAGCCGGTGACGCGGAAGCTGGCGGCATCGAGCACCGTCACCCGGGCATCGCCGGCGGTGGCGTAGTCGCCTGGGCGCAGCCGCAGGTTGGTGACGTAGCCATCCACCGGCGCACGCACGGTGGTGCGTTCCAGATTGAGTGCGGCCAGCTTCAGCGCAACCTGGGCGCTGCGATAGTCGGCATCGGCGATGGAGGCTTCGCCGCCGGCCTGCTCGATGTTTTCCGCGGTCTCGGCGCCGGATTCCTGCAATGCGGCGCGTCGTCGTGCGGTCGAGACCTTCAGTCGGTGCGCCTGCCGTGCCGAGTCGAAATTGGCCTGGGCCTGTTCGACCGCAAGCTGGAAGCGCGTCGGATCGATGCGATACAGCACATCGCCGCGACGCACGAACTGATTGTCCGCGATCTCGACCTCCAGGATCGTGCCGGAAATTTCCGGCGCGATCCGCACCACATCCGCGCTCACCCGTGAATCGCGTGTCCACGGGGCATGCATGTAGTAGTCCCACAAATGCCTGCCCAGCAACACGGCGCACAGCAACATGGCGAAGGTCAGCAGGATGCGGCCCCACTGCGCACGAAACAACGTCATCGGAATACATGCTCCATAACAAGTACGACGCCACCCAACAGTGCGAAATAGGTGGCGATGTCGAAAAGATCGCGGTGCCAGACGCGGTGGTAGAAACCACCTGCCGACAGCAGCCGGTGCAACAGCCGGAACACTACGTAGCAGCCGAGCAACACCAGCGCGAAGGTCGGGACATAGACCCCGTAGATATCGATTTCAGGTATCACGCCAGTCGCTCGCTATCGCTCGGGGAGGGGGTGGTTTCCGGGGCCAGCGCGCTACGCAGGCCGACCAGGGCATCGCGTACCCGGCGCTGCTCGGCAGTAGTCGCTTCGCGCATCGCAAGGGCCAGACAGTCGTCCACCGCATCGATCGATGCCTGGGTTTCCACCGGGCGGCCGCCCCGCCGGGCACGGTAGCTATCGGCCAGCGCGAGCAGCAAGCGGTTCAAGCCGGCTTGCCAGGCCGCCGGCACGCCGGACTTGTTACGTTGGATCTTCAAGGTGTTCAGGCCCACGCGCAGGTCGCGCAGAATGTCGGCACCGTTCAAGTCCGACCCGGGAGCCAGGGCGGCCATGCGCGGCACCAGCAGGCCGAGCTGGTCGACCATGCGCTGCAACATCACGTCACCACTGCGCGGCGACGTGCTTCGGGTCGATTCGATGACCATGCTCCAGCCTGCACGCAGCAGTCTGCGGGTGCTGGCCTCCGCCCCCACGGTGCGCACGATCGACAGGGTCATGATGGCGATCACGATACCCACCATCGTGGCCGCGCTGGCGTTGACGAACGCGCTGAAGTCCATCGACATCTTGTCGCTGAGCTGCAGCATGTAAACAAGGTTGACGCTCAGCTGGAAGCCGAGCAGCCAGGTTGCCGGCGTGGCCAGCAGAATGCCTACCGGAATCAGAAACAGGCCCAGTGCGTAGACCAGCGGCAGGAATCCGTCGAGCAGGGGGAGAATGCCGAACTGGTAGACGAAGGTAACCGCGACCGCGACCAGCGCGAATTTCAGCACCTTGCGCAGCGTGGGGACGGCGTCGTCCATGAAGGCCAGCACGCAGCAAAGAATGCTGGCCATCTGCACCGCGCCAGCTCCGTATTTCCAGCCGGTGCCGATCCATAGCGCGCAGGAGATCAGGATCGCGATGAACACGGCCAACGCCGACAGCGCCGCCATGCCGTAGTCCGTATGCACGCTGGTGCGCTCGCGCGGCGTCAACGTGGGGATGCGACTGAGCCGGTGTACGCTGCCCTGGGCCATGTCCGCGCGCAGATGGCGGCAATCGCGCCAGACCTCGACCAGATCGTGCAGGCGCTTGGCCAGCCTGATCGTGACCAGCTCCCGCCACTCCAGCGGGGTTTGCTCTGCGCGCTGTGCGCGCGCCAGTTCGGCCAGCAAGGCTGCTTCGTCGGGGTGCCCGTCGGGCTCGGAAGCGATCCAGGACGACACCTTCTCCGCCCATGACGCCTCGATGCCGCGCTCGCTGCCTTCGCGTTGCAGCGACTGCAGCAGATCGGCCACTTCCGACAGCAAGGGCAGCAACGCAACCATGCGCGCCTGCAGCTCGTTCATGCGGCCGACCAGTACCCGGCCTTCGCGCGTCTCGTAGCCTACATGGGTGGCGAAGCTGCGCAGATCCACCGCATCCACCGCCAACGTCTGACGCGCCTTTACCGCGTGCGGCGACGTGCCATTGCCGGAGAGCACGTCCTGCGCCAGGCCTGCCGCATTGGCGAGCCAACCGTCGACGCGCAGCGAAAGCACCGTGCCCGCGGGGCGCGGCCAGAAGGCCCGGCTCACCAGCGCTGCGCAGACGATGCCGATGAAGATTTCCTCCACGCGCGCCACCGACACGTCGAAGCTGGTCTGCGGCGCATCCACCAGGGTGAATCCGGTGAGCACGGCGGTATATCCGGCCAGCATGAAAACGTAGCTGCGCGGTGTGCGATCCAGTTGGCTGATGAACAGGCATGCAGCGGTCCATACCGCCATACCCAGCGTCAGCAATTCCCGCGACGACACCAGCAGCGGCACCATCACCACGATCGCTGTAGCGCCCAGTGCGGTCCCGAGCAGGCGATAGACCGCTTTGGACGTGGTCGCACCGGATAAAGGGTGGGCGATGATATAGACCGTGCCTGCTGCCCAGAACGGGCTTCGCAGCCCGAACGTCAGGGCGATCCAGTACGCCAGCATCGCGGCGGCGAACGTCTTCAGCGAAAACACGACGTCCGCCACGGCGACTGGCTTGGCAGCGCTCATACCCGCCTTGGCCTGGCCTGGAAGTCATCGAGCGAGGCCGACAGATGAGCGAGTACGCGTTCCATCGCGGCGACGTCGGCTGGATCCACTTCACCCAGCAGGGCTTCCCGCAGGTCGCCCACGATGCGCTCGATACGCAGGCTCAGCGCGTGCCCGTCTCCGGTCAGCTCCAGCCGTTTGATGCGCCGGTCTGCGGGATCGTCGAGGCGTTGCAGCAAGTCTGCGCCTTCCAGATTGTCCAGGAGGCGAACCACTGCCGAGCCTTCCAGCCCCAGCCGTTGCGCGAGCTCGCGCTGGTTGAGCAACGAATCGCGCGCACGGGAGATCTCCATGACGCACAACGCGGTGGTATCGGACAGACCTTCTTCGCACAAACGCTGGGCGAGCAGGCGCCGCCAGGCCTGGCTGACCGCGAACAGCAGCCTGCCCATATCCGCCCATTGGCCGGTCCTCGGTGTGCCGCTCATATCACTGACCGGTTTGCCCGAGCGCCTGCGCCAGGAACTGCTTGATCGGTTGGGCGTAGGGCGGACGGAGCAATGCTTCTGCCGGGGGCGCTTCGGCCTGGCGATAGATGGCCTTGGCGTGACTGAAGGTGAGGAAGCCGTAGCGGCCGTGATAGGCGCCCATGCCGGAGTCGCCGATGCCGCCGAAGGGGAGGTCCTCGGCCGCGACATGGCTCAGGCAATCGTTGACGGTAACCGCGCCGGAGGTGGTGCTCTGCAGGACGCGGCGCTCCTCGGCCTCATCCTTGCCGAAGTAGTACAGCGCCAGCGGCCGGGGACGCGCATTGATATAGGCGATGGCCTGTTCGATCGAGTCATACGCCAACACCGGCAACACCGGCCCGAAGATCTCTTCGTGCACGATGTCCATGTCCGGAGTGGTATCGAGCACCAGGGTGGGAGCGATGCGGTGCAGCGAAGGTTCGGAGAAGTCCTCCTGCGCGGGATTGATCTCGACCACGCGTGCGCCCTTGGCGCGCGCGTCGTCGACCAGGCCATTGATGCGTGCGAAGTGGCGCTGGTTGATGATCGAGGTGTAGTCGGGGTTATCCTTGAGCGTCGGGAACATCGCGGCGACTGCCGCGCCGGCCTCGGCGACGAAGGCGTCTTCCTGGCCTCGCGGGATCAGGACATAGTCCGGGGCGATGCAGATCTGCCCGGCATTGACGGTCTTGGCGGCCATGATGCGGCCAACGGCCTGGTGCAGATCGGCGCTGCTGCCGATGATGGCCGGCGACTTGCCGCCGAGCTCGAGGGTGAGCGGGACGAGGTTGTCGGCGGCGGCGCGTGCGACGTGGCGGCCGACCGAGGTGCCGCCGGTGAAGATCAGGTGGTCGAAGGCGAGCTGGGTGAAGGCCACGCCGATGTCGGGCCCGCCGGTGACCACGGCCAGTTCGGTCTGGTCGAAGGACGCGGCGATGAGCTGCTGCATCAGCGCCGAAGTGGCCGGGGTGAGCTCGGAGGGCTTGAGGATGGCGCGGTTGCCTGCGCCAAGGATGCACACGACCGGTCCCAGCGCCAGCTGCACGGGGAAGTTCCACGGGCTGACGACGCCGACGACGCCCTTGGGCTGGAAGTCCACGCGCAGTTCGGCGCCCGAATAGGGGGCGTCGTGATGTTCGGACTGCAGCCATTGCGGCAGGTGCGCGCGGCAGTGCTGGATGGATTGACGCAGCGCCAGCACGTCGTACAGCTGGCTGGCCTGGCGGCTGCGGCTACCGAAGTCCTCGGACATGGCCTGAGCGAGCTTGTCAGCATTGCCGGCCAACAGCGCGTCCAGCCGGTCCAGGCGGTCGTATCGCAGTTCCAGGCTGGGGGCGCCTTCCTGGAGATGGGCGGTTTTCTGCCGCTGCAGCAGGGTCTGCATGACGGCGATGTCCGAATCGAGCTCGGTGGGGTTACTCATGAACTTTCCTTTCGCTTGGAATGGAGGTTTGTTGCCGGGGGCACGCGCACGACGGGCCGTCGTGTTGCGCAACAACCTGGGGCGCAGGCACCCCAATCGGCCAGGCCGGAATTTGGTGACATGTCATCCATTATGCGTGACATATCATTTGATTGCCAGAGTGGCAGGGGTGTCTGTTCGTGGCCATGCGCCGTGTGGCCACGAGGAGGCAGGCATGGTTGCCGCAGCGCCAGTGATCGTCGCGGGGCGCCGCAGGTGCACAGGGTCTGTTCTCGGTCCGAAGGGGCCCGCGCAGCGGCTAACCGGACCAACCGGTGGCCGCGTGGCGCGTGAAACGAGGGCGCGGCAGCGCCGGCACAGGTCCGTCGCGCCGGGATGTGCTCGCAAGGGCGTCAGGAAAGCGCGCTCAGCGCGACTGCGACAACAGCCCGCCGATTGCCGCCGCTACCGCAGCCGGGGCTTCCATGTGCAGGTGATGGCAACCCGGGATCACCTGCATGTCGCCGTGGCGCAACCGCGCGACCCGCGCACTGCGCAGTGGCTCGGGGAAATAAGGCTGCGGCGGGTCGGCGTAGATCACCCGCGTCGGCGCTTCGATGCCCTCGATCAAGGCGTCGATCTGCGCCTCGGTCATGCGTACCGCCGTTGGCAGCGTCAGGCGCGGATCGGTGCACCAGACGTAGCCGCCCTCCACCGCGCGGATGCCACGTTCCACCAGCAGCCGGGCCGACGGCTCGCTCAGTTGGTTGGCACGCATGCGCGCGCGGATCGGCGCGGCGATGCCGGAAAATACACGCAGCGCCTTGTCCGGCAATGCACGTGCGGCCGCCACGCTTTCGCGCAGGCGGCTGACGCTGTGGTCCGCAGATTCGGCCAGCGCGCCCAGGGCCTCGATCGTCACCAACGCGGTGATGCGCTCGGGCACGGCGGCAGCGACCATGCTGGCGATGCCGCCGCCCATCGAGTGCCCCAGCAGTGCAAAACGCGACCACTGCAATTGGTCGGCCACGTCGAGCACATGCGCAATCGAGCCGGCCAGCATGTAATCGGCGCCCGGCGGGAAATGCGCGCTGCGGCCATGTCCGGGCAGGTCCAGCATCACCAGGTCCACGTCATCCAGGTGCCGGCTCAACGGTACGAAGCTGGCGGCATTGTCCAGCCAGCCGTGTAGCGCCAATACCTTGGGGCCATCGGGATTGCCGCTGCGCAAACCGGTCAGCCGTCCGATGCGCACGTCGCAGCAGAACTCCCGAGGCGTGCTCATGCGTGGCGCGCTGCCAGGGCCGACAGTACCTGGGCATGTGCCGGCGCGTCGTTGAGGCAGGGAATGTAGCGCAAGGCGGCGCCGCGCTCGGCCAGCGTGCGGGAAAAGCCCAGCGCCACTTCCTCGAGCGTTTCCAGGCAGTCGGTGGCAAAACCTGGGCAGACCAGGTCGAAGCTGCGCACTCCAGCGTCGGCCATCGTCCACAGCGCGGGCTCGGCATATGGCTGCAACCAACGCTCCTTGCCGAAGCGCGACTGGTAGCCAAGCTGCCAGTCGTCGTCGTGCAGGCCCAGCGCGCGCACGATTGCGCGCGCGCTGGCTTCGCATTGGCGCGGGTAGGGATCGCCGGCATCGGCCACTCGTTGCGGCAAGCCATGGAACGAGAACATCAACTTCTCGCTGCGGCCGTGCAGCTGCCAGTGGCTGCGGATCGTATCGGCTACTGCCTCGACCCAGGCCGGATCCTCGGCGTAGTCGTGGATCACGGACACTTCCACGTCCGGCGCCTGGCGCCGCCACGCGTCGACCACGTCCTCGACCGAGGCGGTGGTGGTAGTGGAGTACTGCGGGTACAGCGGCAACACCACGATCCGGCGCACACCCTGCGCACGGAGTGCATCCAGCGCCGGGCGCAGTGCCGGCTCGCCGTAGCGCATGGCCCAGCGCACCGCCCAGCCGGGCAGTTCGCGTTGCAAACCCTCGGCCAGGCGCTGAGTGTAGATCGCCAGCGGCGAGCCCTCCGGCAACCAGACCTGGGCGTACTTGTCGGCCGAGCGCGGTCCGCGCAGCGGCAGGATCACGCCGTACAGCAGCGGCTTCCACAGCAACGGCGACAGCGACACCACGCGGCGATCGCTCAGGAATTCAGCCAGGTAGCGGCGAACTGCCGATGCGGTCGGCGCCGCCGGGGTACCGAGGTTGACCGCCAGCAGGGCGGTAAGGGGAGCTGAGGACATGCGCCATTGTCGCAGAGCGTCGCTGCGCTGCGGCAATGAAAAGGAACCATCGTCGCGATAGACGTCCTCTGCCGCACTCATTACCGATTCATTCCCGGGCGACTAACTTCCGGTGTTGCTTTATCGTCACCGGATCACGTCCTGGAGTTCGCCGCTATGCCCCGTCTGTCGCGTCTGGCCATGTTGTTGTCGCTCACGCTCGTCGCCGGCCACGCAGTCGCGGGCCCCGAGGAGGATCAACGCGCGCGCAATGCCGTGCGTGTATTGAACGAGATCCAGGAAATCCCCGAACAAGGCATCCCGGACAAGTTGCTGGACGAGGCCCGTGCGGTCGTGGTGATCCCGGACACGATCAAGGCCGGGCTGGTGATCGGCGGTCGTCGCGGCCATGGCCTGATGTCGGTCAAGAACGCCAACGGCAGTTGGTCGCAGCCGGTGTTCGTCAAGATCACCGGGGGCAGCATCGGCTTCCAGGCCGGGGTGCAGTCCTCCGACGTGGTGCTGGTATTCCGCAACGATCGCAGCCTGGACAACATCGTCAATGGCAAGTTCACGCTCGGTGCCGATGCCGGCGTGGCCGCCGGCCCGGTCGGCCGCAATGCCTCCGCCGCCACCGATGGCCAGCTCAAGGCCGAGATCTGGTCGTGGTCGCGCGCGCGCGGCTTGTTTGCCGGCGTCGCGTTGGATGGTGCGGTGTTGCAGATCGATGATGCTGCCGACCTCAACGTCTATGGCACCGGCAGCACCCCGCGCATGATCTTCGAAGGCCGCACCGGCGAACAGCCGTCCAGCGACGTGGTGGCGTTCCGCGACCGCCTGGAAGAGGCGACCTACAGCGCGCGCGCCAAGCGCGGCACCGATGGCGCGGCCGCGCCGGCATCCGCCACCTCGCGGGCGCCGGCGCCGGCGGTGATCGTGCCTCCCGCCGCCGCGCCTGCGGAAGCCAGTACCGCGCCTATTCAGCCGGCGGCCACGACGGCGCCGCAGCAAGGCTTCCAGCCGGTGTCCGAAGGCGAAATCCGCACCGAATCGCTGGACGGCACCAACTGAGGCCAGGGATACGCCCAGCACGACGTGGTGGGGTATCCTGATCGTCCCTCTCAAGTAACGGCGAACGGATCATGGGCAGTTTCAGCGTCTGGCACTGGCTCATTGTGCTGGTGATCGTGCTGCTGGTGTTCGGCACCAAGCGGCTGACCAGTGGCGCCAAGGATCTGGGCAGTGCGGTCAAGGAATTCAAGAAAGGCATGCGCGACGCAGACAAGCCGGCGAGCCAGCTGGGCGACGAGACGCGCAACCAGGAGCAGTCCCGGGAGTCGCAGTCCGAACGCGACCGCGATCCGCGCTGATCCGGGCGGTCGGCAGTGTTCGACATCGGCTTCAGCGAGCTGCTGCTGATCGCGATCGTGGCGTTGGTCGTGCTCGGCCCCGAGCGGTTGCCCAAGGCCGCGCGATTCGCGGGGCTGTGGGTGCGGCGCGCGCGTTCGCAATGGGATTCGGTGAAGCAGGAACTGGAGCGCGAGCTCGAGGCCGAGGAACTCAAGCGCAGCTTGCAGGACGTGCAGTCCTCGTTGCGCCAGGCCGAGTCGCAGCTGCGCGATAGCCAGGGCCAATTGCACGACGAAGCGCGTTCGCTGCACGACGAAGTCGGGCGCGACATCGATATCCGCACGGACGTAGACACCGCTACCACCACCCACGCACCGGCAGTGCAGGGCGCGCCGGGCGATGACGCCGCCCCGGCTTCGACCGATGCGCGGGAGCCACGGCCATGAGCCTGTTCGACGATGGCCAGGCCGAAAGCAGCCTCATCGATCACCTGATCGAGCTGCGTGCGCGTCTGGTGCGCGCGCTGATCGGGCTGGGCGTGGTGTTGCTGGGATTGCTGCCGTTCTCGCGTCCGATCTATTCGTGGTTGGCGCAGCCGCTGATCGAGCGCCTGCCCGCCGGCCAGACGATGATCGCGATGAACCCGGCCGGCGCCTTCTTCGCACCGCTCAAGCTGACCTTCTTCGTCGCCGTGTTCATCGCGGTGCCATGGCTGCTGTACCAGGCCTGGGCGTTCGTCGCGCCGGGCCTGTACCAACGCGAGAAAAAGCTCGCATTCCCGTTGCTGGCCTCGGCGGTGGCGCTGTTCTATATCGGCTGCGCGTTCGCCTATTTCCTGGTGTTGCCGGCGGTATTCCACTTCCTGACCACGTTCAAGCCGGACGTGATCGCGATCACCCCGGATGCCGGCTCCTACCTGGACTTCGTGCTGGTGATCTTCTTCGCCTTCGGTTCCAGCTTCGAGCTGCCGGTGGCGCTGGTGATCCTGGTGCTGCTGGGCTGGGTGACGCCCGAGCAGTTACGCGAGGGGCGCGGCTATGCGGTGGTGGGGATCTTCGTGCTGGCGGCGGTGTTGACCCCGCCGGACGTGGTCTCGCAGCTGTTGCTGGCGATTCCGATGTGCCTGCTTTACGAACTGGGCATCCTCGCCGCGCGCGCGGTTGCGCCCAAGCCCGACCCGAAGGCCGATACCGGCGAGTAGCGCACTGCCACCGGACCAGGCCTGCGTGCGAGCGCTCTGGAGCGGCAATGCGGGGGTAACGCCGAAACAACCGCACCGGACCTGCGTCCGGTGACGATCCTTGCCGATTGCCGGGCCGATTGCCGTGCCGTGGCGATCAAGCCACGAACACGTCGCTGCGTGGCGTCGTCGTCGTCGGTGCGGCGGTCGTGGCGTGGCCGAACATCTGCTTCCACGCTGCGTACACCGCGCCGGCGAACACCGGCATCATCACCGCCATCAGCAGCAACTGCGCCAGCCATACCGCCACCGCCTGGCCGGCGACCAGACCCACCACCAGTGCCACGATCATCACCGCGAAGTAGATCGCGAAGATGGCGATGAAGGCGAGCACGAAGAACACCAGCATCGCCGGAAGATTACGCAGGCTGGCGCGCAGGCTTTCGCGCAGCGCGTGGGTGCCGCTGGCGCGGTCGAACATCACCTGCGGCGGCATCACGAACAACGCCAGCGTCAGTGCGGCGAAGGTCACGAACAGCAGCAACAGCCACAGCAGGATGCGGCCGGCCGGCAGGCTGGCGGCCAGCTGCTCGATCTGCGCCGGGTCCGGTTGCGCGCCGGAGCTGCTGATTTCGTTGATCTTGATCATCACTTCGGACAACTGCTGCAGCCCGCTGGTGCCGATCATGATCAGCAGCAGCGCGCCCAGCAGCAGGCCGGCCACCAGTTGCGGCAACAGCGACATCAACAGATGCGGCGCGCGGCCTTCCTGCAACCCGTGCAACAGGTGCGATGGCTTGGCCGCCCGGCCCTCGTCGACCTCGCGGATCGCCCACAGCAGCCCGCCGATGAAGATCGGGCCGGCCAGCAGCAACAGCAGTTGCACCAACGTGCCCAGTGCCGGCACCAGCATCGACACCGACAGCACCAGCGATGCCACCAGGCCCCAGGCCATGCCTAACGAACCCAGCGCCAGCGGCGCGCGCTTGAGCAGGGAGAAACCGGTCAACAGCCATTCTGCGCCGGCGGACGCCGGCACCTTGCGAATTTCGCTCATTCCCATTCCGGATTGATTGCGCGCCGGACCATCCGGCACGCAAGGATTATCACCGCTTTTCCCGATCTGCGGTTCGCTTCCCGGCTGCCGGCTGCACGCCGCGTGCATGGCGGACGAAACGTCGCAGCAATTGCCGTGCCAGCGGCGCGGCGGTGACTTCGCGCGCCACGGTCCGGGCGCAGCGGCCATGGCGTGCCAGGCAGTCGGCGCGGGCATTCACGTAGCCGCGAATATGGTGGGTGGCGAACTCGGGATGGAACTGCACACCCCAGGCGGCCTCGCCCCAGCGGAAGGCATGGCACTGGTCCTGCACCGAACGCGCCAGCACCGTGGCACCGTCGGGCGCGCGCATCACCGTTTGCAGATGGGTGGCGTGTGCGGGGAACTGTGCGGGCAGGCCGGCGAACAAGGGGTCCTCGAACGCCGGGGGATGCAACTCCAACTGGATCGTGCCGGATTCGCGTCCGGCCGGGTTGTAGCCGACCTCGCCGCCGAGCGCATGCGCCAGCAACTGGTGGCCGTAGCAGATGCCCAGCAGCGGCATGCCGTCATGGGCAGCCGCGCGCAGCCAATCGGCGCTGCGCTCGCTCCAGTCGGCGTGGTCGGTAACGAAGGCAGCCGAGCCACTGACGATGATCCCGGCAAAGCCGGCACGCTCTGGCAATGGCTCGCCGGCTTCGACGTTCACCACGACCGTTTCACGCTCGGACAGGCCGGCGGCCACGCGGATCCAGTGCGGGAAGCGCCCGTAGCGTTTCATCGCCGGGACCGGCTGTCCGGTTTCAAGAATAAGGAAAGGCGGGGACATCATTCCGTGGGGGCAGAACCTGCAGGACTTGCCTCGATTGTAGTCAGACCTGGGCCCACTTTAGCCAGATCGGTGTTGAACGGGCGGCGAACCGGTGCGATCGACGCCCTCCAGGGGGCCTCGGCGGCTGGGCGGAACTACGCCGGGGCATCGGCGCCCGATCCGGTGCAATGCCCGTTACCGGACGCGGCGCAGGGTTTCCGGATTGCCGTCGCCGCTGCGGAAAGCCCGGTGGATCGGCCGGTATACTAGCGGACCCCTTACGTACGGCCTCCTGCTGCATGTCCGACTCCCGGCGCGTTCCGATCACTTTCCAGGGCCTGATCCAGACCCTCAACCAGTACTGGGCCGATCAAGGCTGCGTGCTGATCCAGCCGCTGGACCTGGAAGTGGGGGCGGGTACGTTCCACCCGGCCACGTTCCTGCGCGCGCTGGGGCCGGAGTCGTGGAATGCGGCCTACGTGCAGCCGTCGCGCCGCCCCACCGATGGCCGCTATGGCGAGAATCCCAACCGCCTGCAACGCTACTACCAGTACCAGGTGGCGATGAAGCCCAGCCCGGACAACATCCAGGCGCTGTATCTGGACTCGCTGAAGGCGCTGGGCATCGATCCGCTGGTGCATGACCTGCGCTTCGTCGAGGACAACTGGGAATCGCCCACGCTCGGCGCCTGGGGCCTGGGGTGGGAAGTCTGGCTCAACGGCATGGAAGTCACCCAGTTCACCTATTTCCAGCAGGCCGGTGGCCTGGAGTGCAAGCCGGTGCTGGGCGAGATCACCTACGGTCTCGAGCGCCTGTGCATGTACCTGCAGAACTGCGACAACGTCTACGACCTGGTATGGACCTACGGCCCGGACGGCACCCCGGTGAGCTACGGCGACGTCTATCACCAGAACGAGGTGGAGCAGAGCACCTACAACTTCGAATATGCCGACGTGGCCGAACTGTTCCATCGCTTCGATGCCTGCGAGCGCGAGGCGCAGACGCTGATCGAGGCCAGCCTGCCGCTGCCGGCCTACGAGCAGGTGATGAAGGCCAGCCACACCTTCAACCTGCTCGATGCACGCCGCGCGATCTCCGTTACCGAGCGCCAGCGCTACATCCTGCGCGTGCGCGCGCTGGCGCAGGGCGTGGCGCAGGCGTACTACGCGCAACGCGAGAAGCTGGGGTTTCCTGGTGTGAAGAAGTAACGACGTGCTTCGCGTACCACCCTCATCCGGCGCTGTGCGCCACCTTCTTCCGCTGACGCAAGAAGGGAAACACTCAAGGTCCTACCGCAATGACTGAACTGAAACCCCTGTTGATCGAACTGGGCACCGAAGAGCTGCCGGTCAAGGCGCTGCCGGGCCTGTCGCAGGCCTTCTTCGATGGCGTCATCGCCGGGCTGAGCAAGCGTGGCATCGCCTTCGAACGCGGCGACGCCAAGCCGCTGTCCACCCCGCGCCGGCTGGCGGTGCTGCTGCCCGGCGTATCGATCGAACAGCCCGAGCAGCGTGCGGAGATCCTCGGCCCGTATCTCAACATCGCACTCGATGCGCAGGGCCAGCCGACCAAGGCATTGCAAGGCTTCGCCGCCAAGACCGGACTGGACTGGACGGCGCTGGAACGCACCACCGATGCCAAGGGCGAGCGCTTCGTTCACCGCTCGGTGACCCCGGGTGCGCGGACCGCGCAATTGCTGCCGGAGATCGTGCGCGAGGCGATCGCGGCGATGCCGATTCCCAAGCCGATGCGCTGGGGCGACCACGCCTATGCGTTCGCGCGGCCGGTGCATTGGCTGGTGCTGTTGCTGGGCAGCGACGTGGTCGATGCCGAGCTGCTGGGCGTCAAGGCCGGGCGCGACAGTCGTGGCCACCGCTTCATGCACGACCAGCGCATATCGCTGGAGCAGCCGCAGGACTATGTGGACGCGTTGCGCGCCGCGTACGTGTTGGTCGATCCGCAGCGGCGGCGCGAGCGGATCGTGGCCGAAGTCGAGGCCGCCGCCGCACAGGCCGGTGGCCAGGCGCGGATCACCGACGACAATCTGGAGCAGGTGGTGAACCTGGTCGAATGGCCTTCGGCGGTGCTGTGCAGCTTCGAGCCTGCCTTCCTGGCGGTGCCGCAGGAAGCGTTGATCGAGACCATGGAGATCAACCAGAAGTTTTTCCCGGTCCTCGACCATGGCGGCAAGCTGACCGAGAAGTTCATCGGCATCGCCAATATCGAATCCAGGGACGTGGCCGAGGTCGCCAAGGGCTATGAGCGCGTGATCCGTCCGCGCTTTGCCGATGCCAAGTTCTTCTTCGACGAGGACCTCAAACAGGGCCTGGTCGCGATGGGCGAGGGCTTGGCCAGCGTCACCTACCAGGCCAAGCTGGGCAGCATCGCCGACAAGGTCGAGCGCGTGGCCTCGCTGGCCGAGGCGATCGCTGCCAAGGTCGGTGTCGATGCCGGGCTGGCGCGCCGCACCGCGCAGCTGGCCAAGAACGACCTGCAATCGCGCATGGTCAACGAGTTCCCGGAATTGCAGGGCATTGCCGGGCGCCATTACGCCCTGGCCGCTGGCGAGCCGGCGGACGTGGCACTGGCGATCGACGAGTCCTACCAGCCGCGCTTTGCCGGCGACGACATCGCACTGTCGCCGCTGGGCAAGGTACTGGCGATCGCAGAGCGCCTGGACACGCTCACCGGCGGGTTCGCCGCAGGCCTCAAGCCGACCGGCAACAAGGACCCGTTCGCGCTGCGGCGCAATGCGCTGGGACTGGCGCGTACGGTGATCGAGAGCGGTTTCGACCTGGACCTGAAGCAGTTCATCCACGACGGCTATGCCCGCGTCAACACAGACGTGGCCTCGGCCATCGCCAGCCGCAAAGCGCAGGCCGCCACGGCGGCCTTGGCCGCTGGCGCAGACGTATCCACCGCCCAGTCGGGCAGCGCAGCGTTCTCCAATAAAGAACTGGCGGAGATCTACGACTTCATCCTCGAGCGCCTGCGCGGCTACTACGCCGACAAGGGCGTGCCGACCACGCACTTCAATGCCGTTGCCGAGTTGCGGCCGTCCTCGCTGTACGACTTCGATCGCCGCATCGATGCCATCGGCATCTTTGCCAAACTGCCCGAGGCCGAGGCGCTGGCAGCCGCGAACAAGCGTATCCGCAACATCCTGCGCAAGGCCGATGGCGAGATTCCCGCCGGGGTGGACCCGGCGCTGTTCGCCGAGCCGGCCGAAGAGGCGCTGGCCGAGGCGGTGGAAGCGGCGATCGGCGATACCGGCGGCGCACTGCACCAGCACGACTACGTGGCGGTGCTGGAGCGGCTGGCGCGCTTGCGCCCGCAGGTGGATGCGTTCTTCGACGGCGTCATGGTCAATGCCGAAGACCCCAAGCTGCGCGGCAACCGGTTGGCCCTGCTTACCCGCCTGAGCGAGCGCCTGGGCAGCGTGGCCGCAATCGAACATCTGTCCAACTGAGTGCGCATGCCCCTCTCCTCGCCAGGGAGGGGGGAAGCGGCGGCGGGACAGGTTCGCGATGGCCGAACGCAGGGCGCCCCGGGCGCTTCTCGCGAAGCGAAAGATCACGCGTATCGACACCCCATTAACAGCCTCGCGGAGGCATCCCGGTATCCTCGCCCCATGCGATTGAATCCCCTGACCCTTCCCGTCCTGCTGGTCATCTGCGCCGCTGCCGGCACCGCGCAGGCGCGCGGAACCATCGACAAGGTCGAGATCAAGGGCCTGGACAAAGGCAACGACGCGGCGATGATCGAGAACATCGAGGTCTCGTTGTCGCTGTATCAATCGGTGGGCAAGGAGCAGGGCGAATCGCGGCTGGAATACTTGCTCAGCCAGGCCGAGACCCAGGCCCGCGAGGCGTTGGAACCGTTCGGCTACTACGCTCCCAGCATCGACATCCAGGCCCCGCGCAGCGGCGAGCACCTCACCGTGGTGATCACCGTGGACAAGGGCGAGCCGGTGCGCGTGCGCCAGTCGCGGATCACCATGGCCGGCTGGGCCGACCAGGACCGTTATCTGACGCGGGACCTGGAGCAGTTCCAGCCCAAGGCCGGGGAGATCTTCAACCATCCCAACTACGAGGCCAGCAAGGTCCGGATCACCCGGCGCCTGGCCGAGCGCGGCTACTTCGACGCCGACTTCACCCAGCGCCGGGTGGAGATCACCCGTGCCGATCATGCCGCCGACATCGACCTGGCATGGGACAGCGGCCGCCGCTACGACATGGGGCCGGTCCGCTTCCAGTACGACTACTTCCGCGATGGCCTGTTCGACCCGCTGGTGTACTGGGAACAGGGCAGCTATTACCACGAAGGCAAGCTGGACCGGCTGCGCGAATCGCTGACCAAGCTCGACTACTTCAGCACCATCGACATCCAGCCGGTACCGGAGCAGGCCGATGACCAGGGCCAGGTGCCGATCGACGTCAAGCTGACGCTGGCCAAGCGCACCATCTACACCGCCGGCCTGAGCTATGGCAGCGAAAGCGGGCCGGGTGTGCGCGGCGGCGTGGCGCGTCGCTACGTCAACTCGCGCGGGCACAAGATGGACACCCAGCTGGACTTCGCGCAGAAGCGCAAGAGCCTGTCCACGTCCTACAAGATCCCGGCGTTTCGCTGGCTGGACGGCTGGTACGCCTTCACCGCGCGGCTGTACGACGAACAGACCGACTACATCGATCTGCGCAACATCAAGCTCAGCGCCGCGCGCAGCGGCCAGATCAACGAACACTGGACCGCGATCGCCTCGATCAATGCCCTGCGCGAACGCTGGGGCTACTACGAGGAAGGCAACGGCGAGGACGATGACGCCCCGCGCAGTTACCAGTACGCCACGCTGGTGTATCCGCAGCTGGAAGCCAACTACGTCAACGTCGACGAACGCACCTTCCCGCGCCGTGGCATCGCCGCGACCATGCAGTTGCGCGGCGGAATGGATGGCCTCGGCTCCGACGCCAGCTTCGTCCAGGCCTACGGCAAGCTGCGCTGGTTCCTGCCGGCCGGCGAAGACAGCCGCGTGATCCTGCGCGGCGAAGCCGGCAGCACCTGGACCAGCGACCTGGTGGCGATTCCGCCGAGCCTGCGCTTCTTCGCCGGTGGCAACGACAGCGTACGTGGCTACGCTTATCGCGAGGTCGGCCCGCGCCGTGGCAAGTACGCGCTCGGCGCCAAGAACGCGATGACCGTCAGCGCCGAATACGAGCGCTATTTCAACGGTGGCCCGTTCGGCGCGGCCGTGTTCGTGGACAGCGGCAGCGCCTTCGACGACAGCCCCGACTGGCACACCGGCGTCGGCTTCGG
>DASWOQ010000053.1:0-74824 GCA_036398675.1 Rhodanobacter sp.
CTGAGGTTTCCCCACGAATTCATGCCGGCACGCCCAGTTGATCGAGTAGCTGTGGACAGGGATGTCTAAGCTGATCGATGAGTTCGCTCAGGCGTGTGCATGACCATCGTCGCACGAGTGCTTCACGCCCCAACCGCATGACGGAGTAAAGCCGCCGCTTCGACCGGAAGGGTGCAAGCCATGCATCGATGCCGCAGGCTTCGCAGGCCATGCCAACGAGCCAACTGGCAAAGGCGGCCATCGTGCTGAGCAGCAACAGCACTTCGATACGCTCGCCTCTGCGCGTAAGGCTGTCCTCGAAGCCCTGGCCGTAGCGATGGGATTTCAGATCGCGGAACGACAGTTCGATCTGCATGCGTCGCCCATAAAGTGTCATCAACTGGCGGGCACTGAGCGCCAGTGAGGGAGACGCCACCAACAGCCACGGCTCGCTCTCGCGCTGTGCATTCTTGCGGCTGTTGGAGTTGCGTGCTGGCACACCTTGTCGATTGCGATGCTTGCGGCCCTTGGGTGGTTTGGCATGCAGCACCACCCGGGCGGTCAGCGGCTCGGCGCGCACTGTATGCATCAAACCGAAGTCACGCGGTGCGCGTGTCGCCAGTTCATACATGGCCTTGCATGAAACCCACTGGGACGGTTCATCCGACGCATCGATCGGCTTGACGTGCGTGCGATGGCGCAAGCGCCCCAGCCACTGCCAACCCAAGGCTTCGACGGCACGAAACCACGGTGCACGAAAGCCTGCATCGGTGATGAGGATGGGACGGACATCCTCCGGAAGCAGTTGCGCCAGGCGTTGCAGAAAGAGCTTCTCGGCCTTGGGCGAACCTTGTTGGCCGCCCGGAAACACCATGTCCAGGATCGGCAACGTGCGTCCGCCGACCGGTATGGCAGCACGCAACAGATGCCAGCTGCGATCCTCCTTCAGGTCCGACCAGTCGATCACGATGACTGGCTGGGGACTGCGCACCAGCCAACGCATCATGCGTCGATAGACATGTTCCCGTTCGGCGTGCAGATGGCGATTGCCAAGCAACCGATCAAGTGCCTTGAGCGGTGCACGAATGCGTTCGGCATCTGGCCAGGAGCGGGCCAGATCCATCAACGTCAGGCGGCGACCGTGTGTCAGCGCTTCGACCGCGTGCAGCAACGTTCGGGCACGCTGCGCGTGCATCCTGTTCAGTGCATCGCCAAGGCACTTTTGCAATACTTCGGTCGCGCGCATGGTGTGGTCTCCTCTGGCTTCGTAACCCGTGAGGAATGACCGCATCATGCGCGCACTGTTCCTTCAAGCAGTGCGCAAAGTGTTGATTGATCTAGGGAGTTCGTGGGGAAACCTCAGGATTGGGTACGGTGGCTCTCGTCGCCTTTTGCATCATTTTACTCTGGGGGATGTCTCTTCTTTTTGTGCCTCAGCTTTTGAAGTTCATAGAGTGGTCAATTCCATCTTGTACCCCCAGGGAAATCAGCTGCCCGGATTATGTAAGTAGATACGGTTCAGTAGGAGAGCTTTTCGGTGCGGTCAATGCGCTCTTTTCTGGACTTGCATTAGCGTCTATTGCACTGACCCTTTGGGTCGATTCGAAGTCTAGGAGGGAAGAAAAAAAGCCTTTTCTGATTGCATCTAAGGGTTCGGATGGCGCTTGGGTGATCGAGCGGCCCAAGCTGGATGGCTCTCAAGTAGTTGTGAGTCTGGCATTGGACATGGAAGTTCTAAACCAAGGTCAGGAAGTTGCGTTGAATGTCTGTATTTCAGCCTCTATAGAATCGCTTAGCGTAAAATGGGAATATGAACTTCAGGTTCCACTTGTCCCTGCGCAAAAGTCGAATGAGCGAATGACATTGCAATTGCGTGGCGAAGATCTCACGTTTGTTTTGGACAAATTAACAAATACACAAAAGGTTGAAATAAAAGTCGTAACCCGCTACACGAGTATGGATGCAGTTACCTGGGAAACTTCTGTAGTTTATGAAGTGGCTTTGGGGGCTGATCCGCGTGATATCAATTTAGTTAATTTAATTCGAGCCAATACTTGGCAGGATAACTGGCAAGGAGAAGCTCAAGTCCCTCTGCTAATGCAGATCAAGAGGGGATCTTGGTTTTATGGCGCCTCTAAACATTAACTTCACTGAAACCGCAGGGACGGCTTCCTTGGCGTCATATAGGGGCAGGTATCTATGGCCCCTTTTCTGCCTCTCAGTTTGGATATGTCGAATAATTCAGATCAAAAGTCCTCTGACTTCAACCTGGTGCTGGCGCGACATCGGCCACTTTGAGGAGGTCGGAGCTGTCAACAGCGCGCCGTGAAGCGGTCGTTGAGCTCAATGACTGGTGTTGCGGTATTCTCGTGGCAAGGCGGCCAGCAAAGGGGAAAGCACCACATGAAAGCTCTGCGACTTATCGAGCGGCTGGCACATTGGCTCGTGCTCTTAATTGCCATCGTTGCCATAGTCGCGGTCGGCGTGTTTATTGGTCGTCCTTCGGAGAAGAGCGGCAATCAGCCAAACTTTGCAGGCGTAGAGCAACAGCAAAAGCGCCTCGTTATTTTTCTCGACGGCACCTGGAACGACCTCGGCAACAATACTAACGTCTGGCGCATGCGAGCGCTTTGCGCTGCGAACGGTAAGGATGGCAAGCCTCAGCTTGTCTATTACGGAATCGGGGTCAACGGTTTTCTGGGCGGCGTATTCGGCGTAGGACTCGACGACAACATTCGTCTGGCTTACGAATGGCTTGTCGAAAACTACAACGAAGGAGATGAAATCTTCATTTTCGGTTTCAGCCGGGGTGCATATACGGCGAGAAGCCTAGCTGGGTTGGTCGCCATCGATGGCATCCTGAAGGCCGGCTCACCCATTGGTGTAAGCGAACTGTTTGATCGATACAAGAAAGGAAATGAGGAAACTATTTGGAACCTGAAGTTATCGGAAGCGTCTGGTGACACGAGCAAGCTTACCGTGCAGGACAAATGGCTCTTAAAATACTCCCAGCCGGCGGATGTAAAGGTAGTCGGTGTGTGGGATACCGTCGGCTCCGTCGGCTGGAAAGGAGGCAATATCCCGGGTGTTAGTAGATCTTCCTTCAGTTATCTGCAGACAGGATTACGCATCCACATCCTGAACGCCTATCACGCCCTTGCCATCGACGAGCATCGTAACGACTTCGCCCCCACACTTTGGGACGTTAGGCACCCAAAAGACAAGAACGCGGTCATTGCGCAGCCACGACCACTCTCTAGTGTCGAGCAGCGATGGTTTATAGGTGCTCATGCAAATGTTGGTGGCGGTTATCAAACTGATCTCCTTGCTCAGGCTCCGCTCCGCTGGATGATGAAGAAGGCGGAACTGCAAGGGCTTTCGTTCCGATCGGAGGTCGATCTGGACGGAGACGATTTGAAAGCGCCGATTGCGGACTCCTATAGAGATTTTTCCCATGGACTATACACATGGGTTTCTTCGCCCTTTTATCGAACCATCGGTCGAGAACCTGAAGTTAAAGAAGACGGAACCCACATCAACATCAACGAGACAATCGACGCCAGCGTGTTCAAGCGTTGGCGCGCCGATCCAGCGTATCGCCCGAACAACCTTGTTGAGTGGGCGCATCGCAAGAAGGTCGATCCAGCCCAGTTGCAAACTTCCATTCGGGCTGACGATCCGCAGGTCGATGCGCCCGACCAATAGGCTTGCACGAGATGTTGCTGCATAACTGGGGTCAGAGTGCACTTTCTCGACACTACGACTTTAGAAGTCCACTCTGACCCCGGTTTCTGGCGCAGACGTACGGTCAGGTGTGGTGTTGACCGGGCGGTTCGGGCTTAGCTGGTTCGTGAAGTTATTCATGGCGTACTGGTTCGGGTTTTGTGCGCTGTTCGTGCTGCTGTCGCTGCCGGCATCCATGCCAGCGGTGCACTGATCGAGCGCTATCCGCAAGCCGTACGTATGGGAGCCGTCGTCAACGGCCTGATGTTGTTGGCGTGCGCCTATGGCATCTACCGCCGTTAACAGATCAACGGCAGCTGGTCGATCGACTTCATGTCCGATGCGTTGTGGGACGGGCGGCGCTTTTGCACGTTTAATGTCATCGGCGGATTCAGTCGCGAAGCGCTAGCGGTCGTGAAGCGTCCTCGTTTTTCGAGTTAGCTAGAAGTAGAGGTGGTTGATGATGCCATGGGCATAGGCTTACTCGACGAAAACACCTTTCCATGGACGCCATCGAAAATTAGCCGGAAATGCATTTTCAAGGTCTGATACGCCCGGAACTTCTCGTCAGGCTCTGGCGACTTGAAATCAATAAATCCCTTCAATACGCCCAACATGGCGTCAGCGACGGGAAGAAGCGGATTCACACCTTTGGGAAGAATGTTGGTAGTCGGCACGGAAGCGGGGTGTCGGCGCACAAGCTCACCGAGCAACCTCCAACCCTCACTGATAGTTGCTTGGACCAATGTCTGCGAGACATGGTCAGTCTGTTCAACGAGCACTGTCACATCCGCATCATCTGCCCCCAGCATCTCCTGAACAAGAATCTTCTTCAGCAAGGTCATGTAGACACCTTCATAATCATCATCCACGGGCGCAAATGCGCATGTGGCCCTGAAGGGAAGTCCAGATAGGATTTCGACAAAGGCGATGCGCTGGGTCATAGTCAAGTTCTCCCAGTGCAATCCCTTCTCCACAAGATACCGATGCTTGGAAGGGTCCATTGATGCGTCCTGGATGAGTGAAGTCCTGAACTGCTCGACGGCTGTGGTGACCTTCGGCACGTCAAGAACATCGATGCACATCAAGGCAAGGCAATGCCGGCCCTCGACATCACACTCCATCTCGTCGATGGCCCAAGTCGCGTCCCGCAGCACATCGAAGCGGCGCCCTTCAAATGATCGAGCTAACCCCTCTTTGCGGCAGATGGCACCCCATTGGGCACGAATTCTGGGTCCAAGGTTCGGTTCAATACTGGCGACATAGTTCACCCAGCCATCCACCCGATTAATTGTCTGCTGGCGCGTCTCCTGTCCGCTCTTACGTGTGACGTGGTCTTCGATGCCTGATTTCTCAATCAGGTAAAGCTCTCGAAGCAAATGGCGCTTCCTTTTTCTTAGTACATGCGGACCGCCTTCATCAGCCACGGTCAAGCCCGTGACTGTGTGCCTCTGCCCGCGTGTTGAAGCCTTGAACTTAGCGGCATTGATGCGGAAGCGGTGTCGTGCCGCAATGGGCGCCAGCTCGTTGAGGCTCCCAGCGTGCTGATTGCGCAGGCCTTCCAGGGGTTGGCTGAAGGCGCTGGACGGATTGGCGAACTCAACATCTCGCCGGATCTGTTGCAGCAGCTGACGCAGCCGCGAGCCAAGTTGCAGGCAAAGGCCTGATGCCATGAGCGCGCTGAACCAGCGGATCGTGCTGGTGACCCGCAAGACTAGGCTGGAAGATCTGATCGTGCGCTTCAACACGATCGAGCAGGCACGCTTCTATGTCGAGCATCTGGGCGCGGATTTTTCGGACTACGAGACGGAGCATCGGATCTATCCAGCCGCTGCACGCGGCCGAGGCGACCCTGGGTCGCTTCGGCCGCGTGCAGCGGCTGGATCGCGGCTTCTTATCCAACTATCTCTTTGCACCTGATGCCTTGGTGGTGGTGCTGGGGCAGGATGGCCTGGTGGCGAACACGCTCAAGTACCTCAAGGGCGCGCAGTCTGTCATCGGGGTCAATCCGGACCCCGCGCGATGGGATGGCGTGCTCCTGCCCTTCGCGGTCAAAGACCTCGCGTTGATCACGCCCGAGGCGATCGCAAAGAAGCGGCCGTTGAATCGCGTCACGATGGCGCGAGCGACCTTGAGCGATGGGCAGGAGCTCCATGCAGTCAATGACCTTTTCATCGGCCCGCGATCGCATGTATCCGCGCGATACCAGATCCAGCAAGGTGACCGGTCCGAGACGCATTCGTCGAGCGGACTGATCGTATCGACGGGACTGGGGTCGACCGGATGGTTCCAAAGCCTCTTGGCGGGTGCGGCCGGCATCATGGGTCACAAGCTCGAAGGTCCCGCGCAGGCCTTGCGTGAGCATGGGTTCGCTTGGGATGCCGACCATTTGCAGTTCACGGTGCGGGAGCCGTTTCCCAGCCGCATGACGCAAGTCGAGATGGTGTTCGGGCAGGTCACGCGCAAGCAACCGTTGCGGCTTGTCTCGCAGATGGCTGGCTACGGTGTGATCTTCAGTGATGGCATCGAGGCGGATTTCTTGGAATTCAATGCCGGTATGACAGCGACGATCAGCCTTGCGGACAGATTTGGGCAATTGGTGAATTGAGCTCCACGTGCGGAGGCCTGACAAGGCTCTGTGAAAAAAGGCCTCCGAAACTTCAGATTTCCCTAAAAAGCTATCGCTGAGGGGGAGAGGTCGTTGGTCGGGTGCTTGCATGCCAGATGCAGTTGGTAATTCCCATCTTTCATCAATGCCTCGGATGAACAGCCTGCCGGGAGATCACAGCTAGTCATTGCCATCCACCGTCGAAGTAGCGACTCGTTCATTGCTTTCCGAATGCGCCCAGTGGTGACAACCGGAGGTCACTCGGCCCTCTGAATGTAAAATAGAAGCACGCCAATCGGCACGGCCACCAGCAAACAGCCCACATCGCCTGCGATTCCATTACCCAGCAGTGCAAACAGCAGTCCCGTGACCGTAAGCGCTGCCAACACGATCGGCACAGTCCACACACGTGGGCGCCGTCTGCTACTCATGGACCGCAGCTTCAACGGCCATGCGAGCATGTGCCGCCTCGATCCTGGCTAGGCGGGCAGCACGATCCCCACGGCGTGCGAGCCAGAGATAAAGGCCCGTCACCAGCACCACGATACTGGTCAGATCCAGAACCACCCAAAGCAACTTTAATGGCAAGCCCGCGTAGTCGCCGAAGTGCAGCGGGCGGGAGAGTTCGAGTGCGCGAAGGTACCAGGGCATAGTGATCACGGCAGTCAATGCGCCACTGCGTGCGTCGACCAGTGCAGGTGTGTAAAGGCGCTTGCTCAAACGATTCGCGCCGTGGGTCCACACAAAGAAATGCCAAGGGCTGCCGCCCTCGGCGCCGGGGTAGTTGACACTGATGACCGTCATGCCGGGAAGGGCGAGGCGGACCGTATCGGCTACGCCCTCTACCGATAATGTGACCGGCGACGCAGTTGCAATGGCGTCATGCCCAGCCAACGACATAGGCTCGACATGCGTCCGTTGCCACAGGGCAAACAGGGGCGTGGAAAGCTCGTTGAAGAGACCGGTAACACCCACCACCGTCATCCACGCCACCGTGGCGATACCCAATAGGTTGTGCATGTCCAGCCAGCGTAAGCGTGCGCTCGACCGGCGCCGCAAAGTGCCGAAGTCGAGTTTCTTCATGAACGGCTCGTAGAGCACGACACCCGATACCAGTGCCGCGATGAAACACAGTGCCATGGCAGCCAGGAACAGTTCCCCGGCCAGGCCAGCGAAGAGGTCCGTATGCAGCCGGAACATCCATGTCATGAAACTGCGATCATCGGTATTGGCCGGCTTCGACTCATCCAACACGCGCGCCGTCCGCGTATCGAAGCGCACGAAATGCTCGAGCTTCGGATGTCGCTTCAACGCCGCGAACGACGGCCCCATCCACACCCACGCCTGTGGCTCATCGTCATCGATGTTGACCGACGTGACGATCTGGCCGGGATACATGCGATGCGCGAGGTCGACAAGCCTGTCGAGGCTCACCGGCGGCGAGGCCGACGGCAGCGTTTCGTACACGTGCGGGTCCGTCCATTGATCGATCTCGTCGGCGAACACCAGTGGCAGCCCGGTCAGGCAAAGCAGCAACAGGAAGACGCTGCAGACCAGGCTCGTCCACTTGTGCAGCGCGTACCACCGTCGGATCGACATGCGCGATCGCCCGCTTACCAGACGTATCGCAGGCTGGCCAGCCACGTGCGCCCGGTGCCGTACCACGCGTAGTTGGTAGTGGGGCCGCCGAAGGCATACAGGTAGTGCTTGTTGGCCACATTGTCGACGTTGAGCGATATGGTGACCTTCTCGAAATCGTAGCTCGCCGACACGTCGCCGATGGTGTATGGCGCGATATGTACGGTGTTGAGCTCATCGCCGTAAGTGCTTCCGACGTAGCGCACGCCAGCGCCCAGACGAAGGCCGGGCTGGTACTTGCCGCCGAACTTGTATGCCGCCCACACCGAGCCCATCTGGCGCGGCACGTTGGTCGGTACCTTGCCCAGCGAGTCGTCGTTGGCTTTCGTCACCTTGATGTCGGTGAGGCTGTACGAGCCGATCAGGTCGAGGTGGTCGTTGAGGTCGAGCACGCCCTCCAGTTCCAGGCCCTGCGAACGGATCTCGCCGGTCTGGATCTGGAAGCCCGGATTCATCAGGTCTTCCGTCAGCACGTTCTGCTTGTGAATGTTGAACAGCGACGCGGTGAGGAAGCTGTCCATGCCCACCGGCTTGTACTTCAGGCCAACCTCGACCTGCTTGCCGGTCGTCGGCGTGAAGGCGCGCGATGCCGCGTCGGTACCGGTGTTCGGGAGGAACGACGTGGAGTAGCTGACGTAGGGTGCCAGGCCGTTGTCCGCAAGGTAGACCAGGCCCGCGTGCCAGGTGAACTTGTGCGTGTCCTGGTCGTTGATGCTGGTGGCAGCAGGGTCGAGGTACAGCGCCGTGTCGGTCTGGCGCTGGCTGGCGTAGTCCTGGCGGGCGCCGAGCAGGGCCACCCAGTGATCCGTGAACTTCAGCTGATCCTGCGCGTAGATGCCGGTCTGGGTCAGGCGCTGGTGGATGATGTCGTCGGTGATGCCGGGTGTCGCCACAGGTTGGCCGTACACTGGTGCATAAATGTCCAACGACGGCGCCGGACCGGAGCCCAGCCAGTTGTCGTCCTGGATGTTTGCGTAGTCGACGCCTAACAGAAGCGTTTGCTTCACGCCGCCTGCGTCGAAATGGCCGGTAAGGTGGCTGTCGACCTGTGCCATATGCACCTGCCACAGGTATTCGAGCGCTTCGCGGTCCAGGGTGCGTCCATCGCTCTGCAAGGCCAGGCCAAACGAGGGATCGTCGAAGTCGACGCTGTAGTTTCCCTGCGGGAACAGGCGGTAATCGTCGATGCGCGTGCCGCTGTAGCGCGCGTTCTGGGTGAAGGTCCACGTGTCGTTGAAACGGTGCGAGAACTCGTAGCCGAGCCAGGAGCGGCGTGTGTTCTTGTGGCTATACGACGGGTCGCCGGAGTAAAAATCCCACGGCAGGTGGCCATTGGGATTCGCCAGCACCGACCCCTGCGGGACAAAGCCGTAGCTGAAGGCCGACCGGTCGCGCTGGTAGCCGGCGAGTAGGGTCAGCTGCGTATCGTCCGAGGGTTTCCACATCACCGACGGCGCAACGTAGACGCTGTCGTCGGGCACGTGCCGTGTCTCGGTGTCGCTATCGCGGTACTGCGCCACGACGCGGAACAGCCAGTGGCCGGATGCATCGATACGGTCGCCAACATCCGCGCCAACCTGGCGCCGGTCATAGCGACCATAGGTGAGGTCGAGCTGGTGGATGGGCGTATCGGAAGGCCGCTTCGAGACGAGGTTGATCAGGCCGCCCGGGTCGTTCTGGCCGTACAGCACCGAACTGGGGCCGCGCAGAATCTCCACACGTTCCAGCCCGTATGTATTGGCGGCACCGTCCACCGGCTCATACGACTGGCGCAGGCCGTCGAGGTACGAACCGTCGCCGGACTGGCTGAAGCCTCTGATGTAGTAGTTATCCTGGGTGACACCCGAACCACTGGATTCGTCGGTGCGCACGCCGGCGGCATAGTGCAGGGCATCGGTAAGGTTCTGCACGCCACGATCGTCCATCTGGTCGCGGGTAACCACGGAGATCGACTGTGGGATTTCCTGGATGGGCGTGTCGGTCTTGGTCGCCGTGTCGGCCTGCGTGGCGGCGTAGCCTACGCGGATCGCGTACACGCGCACGTCGCCGAGATCGTGTACCTCTTTCGGCGTTCCGACTGCCGCCTGCGGGGCGGGCGATGTCGGTCTGGAACGATGCAACACGAAGCCGCCGGCGGTCGGGTCGGCTCCCAGCTGGCTGCCGCTCAGAAGTGCAGCAAGGCCCGACGCAGTGGCATAGCTGCCATGAATCCCGCCGGTGGTGGCGCCGCTAACCAGCGCATCGTCATATGCGATGTCGACCCCGGCCTGGCGGCCGAAGCGGGTCAGGGCGGTGGCGAGCGAGCCCGCAGGGATGTCGAAGTTCACAGCGGCGGCGGGTGCCGCTGTCGCGGCGGCATTCTGTGTCATGCCCACGGCGGGTAGGAGTAGCGAGCAGAGCGCGATGGCCAGCGCGGCGCGATGCAGTGGGTGACCAAGGACGGAGCGGTGGGGCGTGGCGCGAGTCATGGGCAGGGTCTCGTAAGAGCAAAACAAAGGCTGTCTCCCCTTTGCCGTACGAGATCGAAAATCCCCTCATGCCTCCTGTGCGGGCATGATCCTGACCCAGTACCGCGTGCAGTAGACCGCACGGACCGGCTGGGTGCTGGCGAGGAAGCGCAGGGCCTGGTCGGTATCCCGAATCTGGTAGACGCCCGACACGCGCAGGTCCGCCACGGCGGCATCGCAGGACACATGGCCGGCGCGGTAGCGGCCCAGCTCCGCCACAAGGTCGGCCAGCCGCATCTGGCGTCCGGCAATTACGCCATCCATCCATCCATCCGGATCGAAGGGCAGGGGCGTCGTCTTGCTGGCGTCTTTTCGGGTAAGCCGCCAGGTGTCGCCGGCCTGGGCGATGGCGGAATCGCCATCGGTACCGGCCACCAGCCGAAGAGTGCCTCCGAGGATGCTGATCAAGGCCGAGTCGTCTTCCAGTCGCACGACGAAGCGGGTATCCAGCGATTCCATGCTGCCGAATGACGTGACAACGCGTAGCGGCCGCTGCGCTGCGCTGGCGTTGCCGGTGGTCGCGTGCATTTCGCCGCGTCGAAGCCGCACGATGCGGGCAGACGCGGTAAGTTCGGTATCGATGGCGCTCTGCGTATTGAGCGTCACGACCGCACCTTCCGCCAGGGGAACGCGGCGCTGCACGCCTGTCGCCGTGCTGTCGTCCGCGATGACACGCCACCATGGCACCTGATCGCGTAGCAGCCAGCCGCCAACGAGTGCAGTGCCTGACCATCCCAGCAGCTTCAACGTCTTGCGTCGGCCCTTGTCGACGCCGCCGCGGGCCGTCGCCAGCGTGGCCATGGCCACGCTGGCGGGCACGCCCTGGAAAGGACTGTCGAGCGACTGCATCCGTTCCCATGCCAGCGCGTGTTGCGGCGATGTCGCGAGCCATTCCCGGAACGCAACATGCGTGGTTGCGCGCGCGCGGCCGAAGCGTAGCCGCACGGACCAGCGAATGGCCTGGTCGACAATGTCGACTGGCAACTCATCGCGAGGCGCGGTATCCGGGTTCGTCATGGCTCAGGTGCCGTAACGTACGGCGTAGATCTGGCGGAGCGCCTTGGCAAGGTCGCGCTCGATAGTCGCCAGGGAGACACCAAGTTTCGTCGCAATCTGCGGACTGGTGAGCCCTTCGAGCCTGGCGAGCAGGAAGGCCATGCGTGCCCGTGAGGTCAGCCCCGCGAGCAGGCAGTCGATGGCCACGAGCATCTCGAGCCATTGGGCATGTACCTCGGGCGAAGGCGCTTCGGATTCGGCGAGGTGCGACAGGGCATCGAGATAAGCGCGCTCGACATCGCGCCGGCGCCAGAGGTCCACCATTAGGCCATGGGCGAGGGTGCTGAGGAAGGCGCGTGGTTCCGTCAGCGGACTAATCGGCGCGCGTGATAGCAGAAGCAGGAAGGTGTCGTGTGCGAGATCGGCGGCGTCGCTCGCATTACCGAGCCGGTTGCGGAGCCATGTCACCAGCCAGATGTGATGCTCGCCATAAAAGGAATGAAATTGCGGATAGGACACCGTTTGAGCACTCTGCATCGTCTCCCCGGAGCAGCCGTAACGGCATATGAGTGAGAATACTTCTCATTATAAACAAATTGGCGAGACGTGATCTCTCGGCGGGCTGTTCATCCGAGGCAGCGCTGGAAGATGGGGTTACACAGGGTTCTGCGTGTTATCAAGGACGCTTATGACAAGGTCGCTACCCATGCCCGCATCCCGTCCGCAAGGGTGATGACGTCAAAACCCGGCATGGCGCAGTTGCACTTGGGTCTGGGCTTCCAGCGGGCATGGGGTGATCTGCCCTCGATCGATCAGCTGCCTTTGCCTTTGCCAACGGCGGCACGACCAGCTTTACAGTGGCCGGCGTACCGGTGGCCACCGTACACGGTTCGCCACAACACGAACGGATTCATCAAGTACAACGAAAAGCTATTCTCTTGGTCCGACCATCCATGTCCTACGCACGTCGCGCGTTTCGCTGATTTAATGCTTCCACCGCTACGCGCAATCTGACAACGCCCCGCAAGTCTGGCCCAAGCCGACGGTCGTCCTGGCGTCAGCCGACAACGGAAGCCAGGTGGAACCGACGAACGGGGTACTTACCCCCTTGAGTGATTTAGAGACGCCCGAAAGGGCGTCTTTTCAGTGTGCTGTGTTTGGAAACGTTTACGACCAGAGGCTAATACCCGTTAATCGAAGCCGGGCGTACTCGTTGGCACCGTATTTGTAGCTGTTGATCCCATGCGGGCCACATCGATTGCTGTCCCGGCGGTGACACCTGGCACTTTCTGAGTCGCTAGTCGGGCGGCGCGAAAGCGGTTGGCGAAGATGAGGAGGGGTCTTCCAATGCCTTACCGCTGTCCTAATCAGGCACCCGCAACAGATCTGTTATGTCTACTTCCAGGACTTGGGCTAGTCGTTCGAGGCCATCGATGGAGATGTTGGTAACGCAGCGCTCGAGCTGCGAGATGTATGTTCGATGGAAATCCGCCACCTCGGCCAGTTGTTCCTGACTTAGTCCGTTGGCCTTGCGTAGGTGACGAATGTTTGCTGCCAAGCGGTCGCGGGCGCTAGGTAGCGATGGCGGTGGAAGCTTGGAAGGCATTGTAATTCATCACGTTAGTTCAGGCAGAGAAGTGCGCCTAACCAGCTTCCAATCAGCGCTTACTCTTGCTTCGTCCTTTGAAATTGGCAATCAGCTGCGCGAGCTCGTCATCCTCGGCATAGAAGTAGGCCACCGGTAGCTTGAGGATCGCTGCGAGGTGCTGAAGGGTCTGCAGGTCGGGCTGGTGCACACCCGTTTCATAACGGTTGACCCGCGTGCTGGCGACGAATTCGTCTAGACCAGCCTCGATGCCAAGGGAGCGCTGTGAGATGCCGTAGGCCTCGCGTGCCTCCCGCAGCCGTCGGCTATATACGGGGAGTAGACCCTTCTCAGCCACGGGCGCATGTGTCTTGAACTTCCATGTAGGGAAGCTTCCGGATACATGTGCGTCTGCGATACTACGTTAAACGTAGTTATTTTTGGGTGACTGGGGGACTCTCACCGCGTTTTCCCGGAGTGCAGGGCCTCTTTGATCCAGCAGGGCTTACCGCCGTTGGAAAAAACTGCTGATGCACAGTGACAGTGGGCTCACTTCTCAAGCATGCGGCTCATACATGGAGCGTGAGATCAAGAGCCAAGTGGATGGAGAGGGTCTGTTGGCGCCGGAGATCTAATTTCCCTTGATCTTCCTTTTGGCGGCCTCTTTTAGCTTGACTGGCTTGTCACTACGCGAAGCTTCAAGAATCGATCGCGCTTCCTCGTCGTCCTTGATGTAGAAATACGTCAAAGGCAGCGCCAAAACCTTGGCGAACAATTCTTGCAGCCCATGCTTCACTTCGTGCTTGCCAGTTTCGTAGCGGCTGACGCGACCTCCTGCTCCACCCGCATCCAGCCCTATCGCAACGCCCAGTTCGGGCTGAGAAAATTTGTAACTGTCTCTCGCCTCTCTCAGGCGGCGGCCATAGATGGTTACCGGCTCCTTCCTGGTCATGTCTGCACATCCGGTTGAGATATGCAGAAGCTTCCCGGCTGGCACTTGACATCGATACTACGTAAAACGTAGTTTTAACTTAGCTACGTTTAACGTAGCTATGGGGCTTTTTTTCGAGCATCCGGCGCGGAGCCAATTTGGCCGGGATCGGGAGGAGGTCGATATGAGATGCAGACGCTGAGCAGGTGGCGGGTCTACTGAGTTGCGGACCAATTACTTGTGACCAACTGCGACAGGCAAAGCGTCAGCCAGGGGAAAGCAAAGGACGCAGCATGAAGACGAGCACGCTACGCAACACCATTTCCATCGCCTTGCTCATGGCCGTCACCGGCATCGGCGAGTGGGTCATGGCCCAGGACACCACGACAGACGCGGTCACGCAGGGTAAGGCGCCGGTGACCAAGGCGCCGGCCAAGACGCAACCTAAAAAATCGACCGACAAGTCCGCGGTGCCAGCGGCACCGCCGGTGTCGAATCTATCCAGCGTCACGGTTACCGGCACGCGCATCCGCGGCGGCACCACGCCATCGCCCGTCATCACCATCGGCAGCGAGCAAATCCATGAAGAAGGCTTCGCCGATCTCGGCGAAGTGATCCGCAGCGTGCCGCAGAACTTTTCCGGGGGACAGAACCCGGGAATAGTAGGTGGCGCCGAAGGTGGCGGTATCGCCAATCAGAACATCTCCGGCGGATCGTCGCTCAACCTGCGTGGCCTGGGACCCGACGCCACGCTCACGCTGCTCAACGGGCGGCGGCTTGCCTACAGCGGCTTTGTGCAAGCAGTCGATATTGACGCCATTCCCGTCGACGCAGTGGACCGCCTCGAAATCATCCCGGATGGGGCCTCGGCCATCTACGGCTCCGATGCCGTGGGCGGTGTGGGCAACGTGATACTGAAGCGCGACTACGACGGCGTAACGCTGGGCACAAGCTACGGCGCGGCAACAGACGGTGGCCTGATCACACGGGACTACACCGCCACGGCCGGCACCTACTGGTCCACCGGTGGATTTATCACCACTTGGAAGAAATCAGCCGGGCAGCCGATCTATTCCGACCAGCGCGACTACACCCAAGGCCTGCCTACGCCCACCACGCTCTACCCGCAGAACGATCTGCACAGTGGTTTGCTGAGCATCCATCAGTCGGTGGGGAGTCGTCTGGAACTGCAGCTCGATGCCTTCAAAACCCGGCGGGAACAACTCAGGTATTACACGGCAATCCCGACGCAGTTCTATCCGGCCACCTCCAAAACGACAACCACGTTTGTTGCGCCCAGCGTGGAGATAGCGCTGCCGAACGACTGGATGCTCTCTCTGGCCGGAACCTGGGGTAAAGACGACACCGTGTCTGGCCTTTCGATCGGCAGTCGCGCGACCGGGCAGGTGACGCCTATCGCCCGCAGCCTCTATCGCAACAAGAGCCGCAGCTATGAGTTGGGTGCCGAGGGGCCGCTTTTCACTCTGCCTGGTGGGGATGCGCGGCTGGCCGTAGGTGCCGGTTACCGGGCCAACACATTCCGTCAGGCCAGCCTCATCAGCGGAACCGTCAGTGCCGATGGCGACGACAGCAGCCGCTTTGCCTACGCGGAGCTCAATCTGCCGCTGATCGGAGCTGACCAAGGCATTGCCGGCGCACGGCGGCTGGACTTCACGGCGGCCCTGCGCAGGGAGAACTACGCCAGTTTCGGCGCGGTCACCACGCCCAAGCTGGGCGTGGTCTACGGGCCCACCGCGGATCTCTCGCTGAAGGCATCTTGGGGCAAGTCGTTCAAGGCGCCCACACTGCTGCAGCGATATGAAAGCCGGCTGGCGCTTCTGTATCCGGTGGCGACATTGGGCGGCACCGGATACCCGGGCAATGCAACGGTGCTGGTTCCGTACGGCGGAAATCCCGATCTCGAGCCCGAACGCGCGCGCACCTGGAGTGCTTCGATCGATTTTCACCCCGAGGCATTTCCCGCGCTTGAGGCGGAACTCGGCTGGTTCGACATCGACTTCACCGGCCGCATCGCGCAACCGCTCGTCTATCAGGCGGAAGCCCTGAGGAACCCCGCGTATGCGCAGTTCATCGACTACTCGCCAACGACGCAGGAGCAGGCGGACATCATCGGGAGTTCCACATTCCAAAACTATACGGGTGCTGCCTACGACCCTGCCAACGTCGTGGCGATCGCATTTAACCGGTATATGAATACGGTCGCTCAGCAGGTGAAAGGGCTGGACCTCTCGGGGTCGTACCGGCCCGATGTCGCCGGCGGTCGATTGACGATGCGCGGCTCGCTGAGTTGGCTGGAAAGCTCGCAGCAGACCACCGCGGCGGACCGAAGGCTCGACTTGGCTGGCACGTTGTTTTATCCAGCCAGGCTGCACGGCCGCATCGGCGCGGTATGGAGCGGGGGCGGAGTCTCTGCCTCGGCGTTCGTCAACTACGTCAGCGGTGTGACTGATACGGCGAGCGGTCGTAAGTCTGGTTCATTTCCGACCGCGGATGTCACGCTGCATTATCTCACCGGCGACCACGCCGACGCCTTCTCCGGCTTGGACCTCGCGTTTTCGGTGACGAACCTGTTCGACCGCACGCCTCCGTTGTACGCGCCGGTTGCAGGTAACCCTCCGTACGACTCCACCAACTATTCGCCCATCGGGCGATTCGTGAATGTCAGCGTCGCCAAGCACTGGTGATGCCGCCTTCCCATTCGGAGCAAATGTCATGAATAGTTCGCAAAAGGGCGAAGGATTGGCCGTGCGTGTGTCGAGGCTCGCCACCCTCCTGCAGTGTGTGCTGGGCATGTGGCTGGGCGTGGTGGCGTGCGGGCAGGCCAGTGAGGCGATCTCGCCGCGGCGTCTGATTGAGGTGGTGGATATCAACGGGCCGGTGGTATCGCACGGTGGCAGGTTCGTGGCGTTTCGCACCGAGCAGGCGTCGGTTGAGCGCAACACCTACGACTCGGTGTGGTACGTGCAGGCTATGGACGGCAAAACGCCGGCTCACAGGGTAGGTGAGGGCGGAGTGCCCTTGCGCAGTTCTGCTGGGCTTTCGTTGCCGGCTCGCGCCTTGTGGTCGCCTGACGGCCGGTGGATCTACTACCGGGCGTTCATGCATGGAAAGGTAGCTGTATGGCGTGCCAGCGCCGATGGTTCGAGAGCTGAGCCGATCACCGTCGACCCGGCGGATGTGCGGGATTTTTCGCTCAGTGAAGATGGCCAGACCCTCAACTACAGCGTGGGCGCGACGCGTGCCGAGGTTGTGGCGGCCGAGCAGTCGGAATACGAGCGCGGCATCCACGTCGACAGTTCGGTGCCCATTGGCCAGGGCAGCCTGTTCCGGTCCGGCAACGTGGATGGGCGGCTTGCCACTCAGCGCCTGGATGTCAAAGGTGACGGCTTCGCGCGCGTACCGCTGCTTTCCGATGTGCCGGACCGCTGGAAGGGGATCGACCTGGCGACGGGAAAGGTAAGCGAACTTGCGTCATCCGAGGTGCCATCGCCCAAGGCCGTCATGTCGATGTTTCCGAAGGGAACGCCCAGGCCCTGGCGATACGCCCTCGATGCTGCGCACCATCGCGCCGCGCTGCTGACGCGTGTGGGCGAGCAGGGCGATCAGGTGAAAAAACCGAACGTGGAGCTGTCGACTCTGGTAGGGAGCCCTGCGCGGCGGGTCGAGTGCACGGCCCGGCTGTGCGTTGGCAAGGCCATATCGGGCGTTCAATGGCAGCCGAATAGCGATGAGGTGATCTACACGGTAACCGACCCGGTGGAAGGGATGGCCCAGTCCCTCTTCCGCTGGGATGTGAAGAGCGGGGACGTGGTGTCGGTCGCGCATTCGACTGGCCTGCTCAATAGTGGCGAACGGTACGGCCTTGCGGATGCTGGCTGCGGCGTATCGTCTGCTGCACTGGCGTGTGTCGCCGCCGATGCTAACCGGCCGCCCCATCTGGAGCGGGTCGATTTGCAGACAGGCGAGAGCCTGGTGCTGTTCGATCCGAACGCGGCGCTGGCGGCCGATGTATCCGCCGCACCGCCCGTAGAGTTACTTCGTTGGCGGGGCGCCGATGGACAGATGTTCACCGGGCAGTTCTATGCCGCGCGCCAGACAGGTGACCGCCCGCCTCCGCTGTTCGTGGGGTACTACCTGTGCCCCGGGTTTCTGCGCAGCGGATACGGCGGCGAGTGGCCTCTGGCGACATTCGCCGAGCATGGGATCTCAGTCCTGTGCATCAACTTCGGGCCGTTCTACTTCAGTGCGGTTCGCCGCTACAACGAGGGTCTGTCAGCCGTCAGAGGTGCAGTGGACATGCTGGCATCGTCCGGAAGAATCGATCGAACCCGCGTTGGCATGGGTGAGCTCAGTTACGGCACCGAGATAACGATGTGGACGGCATTCAACTCCAATCTTCTTGCTGCGACCTCGATCACGGGGGCTGTGCTCTCGCAGAGCATGTACCTGGACGGGAGCCTGAAAGGAAAGGAGTTCGTATCGCGGACCCAGAAGGTATGGCAGCTTGGAGCCACGGATGAGACACCGCGACAGTGGAAGCGAATCGGCCTGCAGTTCAACGTGGACAAGATCAATGCGCCTGTTCTGATGCAGGTGCCCGAGCAGGAGTACGAGTGGCTGCTCGACTCCGCGGTACCGCTGATGCTTCAGCATAAGGCGGACATGTACGTGTTTCCCCAGGCGCCGCACTTCAAGTTTCAGCCGAAGCAACTGCTGGCGGCGAACGAGCGGAACCTGGACTGGTTCAGATTCTGGCTGCAGGATTACGAGGATCCCGCCCCGGAAAAGCGTGCCCAGTACGAGCACTGGCGCGACATGAGAGCACACGCTCCCAGCCGACGTGATGGTTCACCCTAGCGAGGTCTGTTGCTGGTGGTTATCCCGGAATCGCTTAGCGACATCCGGGATTCGGCGCCTGGGTTGATCGCCGCATTGCACGAAAGTGCCGGAATGACGGGCTTGCTGCCTCGGCGCACGTTGGCGCACGTTCGGCTTGCGCGGGAGTGGTCAGGCGCCGATGTGCATACGCATTGCTCGGTCTACGCGACTAATCTTGGTGCTCTAGCCAGTTCTCGACCGCGAAAAGGGAAAGTATCCGGGTGAAGGACTTGTCGCGTGGTGGAAGCTCTGCATTAAGAAAGCGCGTCAGCGCATCGGCATCCAACAGGTGGTGCTCGTGCAAGTTACCTGAGAGCAGGATGTGGCGAATCTGATTCTTGTTGCGTCTGAAGAGGGAGCCAAGGTAGCCAACAAAGGAACCTTTGCTCCTGCGGTTGAGAACGCCTTGAGGCAGTACATCGGCAAATGCGCTTCTCGCGGCACTCCGGTTGCAGCCGCCGGCTATCGCCATCCAGGAGGGAACCCGGAGGCATGCCTCAACCACTGGCTGGGAGAGCAAAGGCATGCGTATCCAGCGGTTTTCACCCCGATAGACGATGTCCCTGAACAATTGGTTGTTCGCGAGGTCGACGATCCTCTCCCGGTCGCCCGGCAGCGCGTGACTCGGGGCGTCAAACCACGGGTGGGCTTCTGCCGGGGCGACGACAAGCGATGTGTTCAAGAAGCTGCGATCTGGCGCGTAGACTGCCCTGGGTCCTCGCATCATCTTTCGCGCGGTAAGACGGGTGGCCTTCCACATCGTGCATTGATGCAGCAGTGAAAGATCCTTGATCGCAGAGAAGCCGCCGATCAGCCCGCGCTCCCTTATCGCGTCTGCAGCAGGGGCCGCATTGGTCAGCAGGCCAAATACCGTGTCGCCCCCTGCACCCATGTAAGAGCTGGAGGCTCCGTACCTCCGAGCTGCCGCTTCCATCGCCTTGGATACTGCGTACTGCAGGATGCCCATCCTGGGGGAGACGGCGTCGGGAATGGGTCTGACATCGCTGCATACCAGATCGAGATCCAACTGCTCGGTCTGCAGCGTTACCCCGAGATACGCTGCCACCTGACTTGCGTATTGGCGTTCGTCGGCACCGGGTACCGGCGTGCTCAGGTTGTAGCAGGTGACCTGCGCCGGCGCGTGCTTCAGGCAGGAAGCGACGATGGAGGAGTCCAGCCCTCCTGACAGCTCCACGAGAATGGATTCGTCGATATTGGCCCAGGTGCCGATCACCGAAGCTACGGCGTGCCGAATGTCTGACGCCGCATCCACGAGGTTGGTGTGGCGACGCTCCTGCTCAACGAATTTCCATGGTGACCAGTTCAACTGCGTGGCGAGATTTCTTTGGCCGATGCTCAGTGAGGATCCGGGCAGCAACTCGGTAACGTCGGCAAGAGCCGTGCGTCGAGTCTTGATGTTGGGGTAGGTCAGGCACTGGGCGATGAAGTCCCAGTCGATCCGCTTGCGATAAAGCCCAGGACGTGCGGCCAACGAAATGTTGGACGTGATGAAGCCACTGCCCTCACGTATTGAATAGACGCAAGGGACGCCTCCGGATGGGTCGCGAGTGATGGTGACTGCACCTTGTTCGGCGTCGGATTGAACCAGCAGGTACTCACCCCAGCAGTCATCCACGATGTGTTCGTGCAGGCGTTTGTTGGTTGAGAGCGCGGAAAGCTGGTCTATGGCATCAAGTGGTGAGTAGGTGCGTGAGAACAGGTGCCCGATCGCGAATCCGCCTCCAGGCAATGGTTGGCATGGTGTCTCTGCCGAGATAAAGAGTCTTA
The DNA here is from genome assembly GCA_036398675.1 of Rhodanobacter sp. Lineage (GTDB taxonomy): Bacteria > Pseudomonadota > Gammaproteobacteria > Xanthomonadales > Rhodanobacteraceae > Rhodanobacter. Next base: position 20,655 of record DASWOQ010000053.1, read on the forward strand.
TCGATTCGGATGTGAAACATTCCCGCATGCCAGTCATCCGCAATCTGGCCTGGATCTCGGGTAGGTTTGTGCCATCCCAACGACGACTGGCGTCGATAAGTGCGAGGTAGCGGTAGCTCATCGGATCACCCGTATCGGAGTGTATGCGTTGGCATGCCCGACCGTGTCGTTGAGCACCAGGTCTCCGGCTTGCACCCAGCAATGCGCAGAAAACGGTTCCGAGGTGACACCAAAGACGATGCTCGCGCGCAACTTCCGTTTGGCGAGGAACCCGATTATGGCGAGCGAGTCGAGCAGACAGCGGTTTTCCGCGGGCGCATAGGCGCGCGCGAGTCTGAATTCGCCGGAGGCTTCAAGCAGCGGCTGCTCGAGAGCTGAGGCGGACTGAGAGCTAGGGTCGCCCTGTGATTCGCCAGGCCTCAGAGCCATGGTTGATTCGAGAATGAGCTCTAGCGGGCGCGTCCTGAGCTGCCTGCGCATCGAGCAGATCGCAACGGATACTTCGATCAGTGAGTTGAGATGGAGGCTGGCAGGGGAGGGCTGTTCAAGGGCGCTTCGACACGGGGTTTCGACACTGACCGGCGCTACCAAACTCTGGGGGTCTTCCGATGCCACAAGTATGTTCCGCGCTACCAAAGTGGCAACGTCAGCATCTCTGTTGCCCTTGGCGTACGCGATGAAAGAGCGCTCCAGACCGTCCGATAAGCGAAAGTAGCGATCGTCTCGTACATCAAGAAAAATGAGACGGCCATCCACTTGGCAGAAAGACAGGCCATTGCGTAGTGAGTAGAGCATGGCGTGGTCCCCAGCGAGAGAGGCGCACCTTGCGGTGCGCCTCTTGGGCTCAGTCGTTGGAGATTCCTGGCATGACATCGAGCCCGATGGGCTCGATGGTGCCAAAGGGCCCCTGCGTCTCGATGCTGGCAACGCCGAGCACAATGACGTCTTCCGATGTATCGCTGCGGATGTTCTCGTTCGTGTTCATTTCAGTCTCCTACGGTCACGTCATGGCAGTCCCATGACGCGATCAGCGTAGGAGTCGGAAATTTTGATTTTCAAATGATTATTGCGTTGTCATCCGGTGATTAAACCGGGAGTGTGATGGACGTCCGGTTGAGCTGGGTTCGGCTCCTCCACGTGATGATGGGGATGCGTATTCCAGTCGAATCCGCCGCCATTAAATATCCAAGTCGACCACCTGGAATGTTCTCAAACCGGCCACTCGCAACGGCGTGAAGCGGGCCACCCGAAACGGCACTACAAGCCCGCCAAGTAGTGTGCTCAGTAGGCCGATACCTCCCGGAAGAAACCGACCCAAAGGCGTCGGTCGAGGCTTCAACCACCTTGCCCGAGATCCGCCAGGCCTGCCGCGAGTCCGTGGTGCTGTGTCGGCGGCTGGGTCCATCTTCGCGGTGCTGCTGGTGGCGATCGACGGCAGTACATTCAACGCGGACAACAACCGCGATCGGAACTATATGCGCGCCAAGGTGCCGCGCCGGCTTGAGCAGATTGGGGTGAACGTGGCCCGGTACGGACCTTCTCTAACAATCACTGCATCCAACCTTCTGCAAGTCGTGAATTGGACTGCGCTCTCTTAGTGTCACGCGCGCAAAAATCATCGAAAGCACGGCGCAGGCCGCAATGCCGGCCACCATGGGTTTTGAGGTGCCATCGACGAACAGACCGATCACAGCAACCACGGCCGCACCGGTGCCGAATTGCATCGTGCCCATCAGCGCCGAGGCCGTGCCGGCGATCGCGCCATGTTCTTCCAGGGCGAGCACGGCGGAGCTGGGAACCACCAGGCCCAGAAAACCGTAGCCGATGACCAGCATCGCCATCAGTACGTCGAGACGGTCGACGCCGCCCAGGGTAAGCGCGGTCAGCAGCACCATCGTCGAGGCGTAACCGACAACGGCCGTACGCACGACCTTCTTCAGGCCATAGCGCGCGCCTAGTCGGCCGGTGAACTGCGAGGCCCCGATAAACGAAACCGCATTCACCGAAAACGCGAGGCTGTAATGCGCGGGGGTAAGCCCGTAATGGTTGATGAGCACGAACGAAGAATTCGCCAGGTACGCGAAAAAGCTGGCGATCCCAAACGAGCCGACGAAGACCACGCCGAGGAAATGTCGGTCGCGCAAAAGCAGCGCGTAACCCGCCAGCGCGGAAGCGGTCGTGCTGTTCAACCGTTCGCTCGGTGGCCGTGTCTCCGCGAGGGATGTCGTAATCAGCACGATGCCAAGCAATGCAGCCGCCGTGACCACCCAGAAAATGCCGCGCCAGCTGGCGAACTGGATGACCAGGCTTCCGGTCAGCGGAGCCAGGATCGGCGAGACGCTGAAAACCAGCATCAGCAGCGACATCAGTCGCGCGGCGTCGTTGCCGGTATGCATGTCGCGAACGATCGCCCGCGGAATCACCATGCCCGCGCATGCACCAAGGCCCTGCAGAAAGCGAAAGGCGATCAGCGATTCGATGTTCGGTGCCAGCGCGCAGCCGATGCTGCCCAACGCAAAGATGCACAGGCCGACGTAGATCGGCGGCTTTCGGCCGAACATGTCCGACACTGGCCCATAAATGAGCTGACCTACACCCACCGAGACGAAGAACGCCATAAGGCTCAGCTGCACCAGGTTGACGCTGGCGTTGAGGCTTTTGCCGATGGCGGGCAACGCCGGCAGGTACATATCGATGGCGAACGGGCCAATGGCTGAGAGCAGGCCAAGCACTAGCGCCGCTCTCATGAAACGGGAGGTCATTCGGAAAAGATCCAGTTTGGTGCCGCTTTCAAGTAATTTGGCGCGGCTTAGTGGGGACGGGGCGGACCCATTATGGAGCACGCCACGGGTCGCCAGGGTTCCAGGCTGTGTGAAAACTCAGGAACGCGAACGCTTTTGGAATTCAAGCGATAACTCTCACAACAGCAGGCCCGCCCCTGGTCGGAAAACAGGGGCGGAGTCGAATGGCACTTACTTAAGCGCAAGGTCCTGCTTTTTCGTCATTCCTGCGAAAGCAGGAATCCAGTGACTTCGACCTTTCGCGAGCCACCGAAGGCGCTGGATCCTCGCTTTCGCGAGGATGACGAGCTCAAGTAAGTGCCCTTCGGGTCGGAGTCGACTTTCGCAAGAGCCGGCTGAATGCCCGCCTCTGGCCGATTCTGTTCGTCGCGTCGGCCTCTCGCCAGAACTGGGCCGATCCAGGGGCGTCGTGGAGGGCAGGATCCAGGGTGCGAATTCGAGAGCACTCCAACTGGCCCGTTCGATAAGCATGGAAACGGGTGTTCGCGATGTCCTGTCTTATCCGGCGCTGGAATGCCGGGAGCATCGTGGGCAGGCGCGCTTCCGTCGGGAGCCTCGAAACACCTCTCAACCTGCGCGCCTCCCGGCCTTCGTCGGGACGGCGCGCGAAAAGGCGATTGCTTGAGGTTCCCGGCCGGGCGAAGCGTGAGGCGGCAGAAATGCCGGTTCAATCGGGCGGGCTATTGAACGGCGGCTAATGCAGGTAGTCGCCGCCCTCGCTCAGCAGGGCCACGATGCATGGCACGGATTGCTTGCGGCGCTCGTGATAGTCGCGCAGTGCGGACTTCAGGGCGGGGATGTCGCGCGCCTGCCAACGCCGGTTCAACTCCGAAAGTTCTTCGTAGGCGTGCTCGAGCAATCCTTGCTTGGCCCGGCGTATCGGCGCCAGCCGGTCGTTGGCCTGTTTCACGGCATGGTGCAGGGACCCGTGGGCCGTCGCGCGGGTGATCGCGTCGAACAGTTGCCACGTCAGCTTGACCAGGTCGTCGTCAGCAGACGCAAGCTGCAGCTGCCTGGTCTTCCGGGTTGCCGGTGCGGCGCCGATCTCGCATGCCATCAGCAACAGGCGTTCCATCCAGTCATACAGGTCGCGCATGGCGACTTCGGTGAGCAACGGCACGTGCAGTCCGTCGCGGGCATGATCGGCGACCAGGCCTGCGCCGACCAGGCGGTACAGTGCGAACCGAACCGGCGTGGGGCTGGTGTTGAACTCTGCGGCGAGCGTGCCCGGATCGATCCGCTGCCCAGGGACGTAGCGTCCCGATTGCAGGGCGCGCCGGACTTGCCCGTACACGAAGGCACTCTTGGAGTGGATCGCATCCATAGCTGGACTCCATGTCTGCCGATGATCGCTTCTCTGAGCCGGATGGTACAAGGATCGGACGTCAGGCAAGGAACCGGGCTTCCGTTCGTTGGACGGTGCAGCGACTTGGGCAGCCCCATGTTGTTCTGGCGTCTGCGCGCCGCAGCCAGTCCAGTATGTCACTTGCATGGGGCGTCATGAAATGCGCTCAAAGCAGGATGGCGAAGGGCGGAACTCCGGCAACGTGCGCAAGCATACGGCGATCGAGCGCCTTCAACGGCGCGCACGCGCGCTCGGCATCGGGACATGCGCGCGCGACATCCATCAACGGCAATCGCCGTCCTGCCAACAACGTCTCGATCGAGCGAACAGGGGTTCCAATGAACGGCCAAGGCACTTCTGCATAACCACTCCTAGGCTGTATCCGTGAAGCCCATAGGGTCGCACGCGGCCGCTGGAACGGGAGGTTGCGGCGCTGGCCTTGCCAAGGGACTATGCTTGCGCGACAGGTCGGAAAATGACCCGCACGGTCACCGTCGCGGACGTGGCGATGGCTGTTCCTCCGTGGCATGGTTTTTTGCGCTAGCCCACGGGTGACGGGACGGATGGAACGCATGGGGAAAGGATACGGCAAGGCTCGCGACCGCTCGCGTCAACGCGAGCAGGTACGTGCAGGAAGGCGGCCGCTGGAACTGACCTTGGCCGACGACTATCGCCGCGAAGGCAATACGGTCACGCGGCTGGAGCACGAACAGAGCACCTGCGAATTCGAAGGCATCGACCTGCTGCTGCGGCTCGGCGATCGCTTCGTCGTGGCCGCCTGCCGCGACCGACTGCCGCCGCTGTTCCACCACGAGATCCAGGCGTTGCCGCGGCGCCTGCCGCAGTTGGGCGCCAATGGGCCGATCATTGCCAGCCTCGACACGTTCGATCTACGCGCACGCGAACTGGGCGGCCATTTCCCGGGCCTGCAATTGCTCGATGGCGCGCTGCTGCGCATCCTGCTGGGCGATGCCGCCACCGATGCGTTGCGGCGCGGCCTGCAGGCCGGCTGCGCCGTCTATCTGCCGCCGACCGCTTGCCGCCGCCGTCCACGACGCCGGCACGAACGCCGAACCGCCCCCGGCCCCGGCGCGCTGATCCGGCCACCGGCCTCGCCGGCGAAGCTTCTGGCTAGAATGTGTGGCCGCAGAGCTTCTCCCCGCCCGCATCGCTCTGCTTCCTGCCTTTCAGAATGATGACTGCCGCCGGATATTCGCCACTGGACGTTTGCGTGCTGGAAGACGACGCGCTGCTGCGCGAGCGCGTGCTGCTGCCGCGCCTGCGCGAGTATGGTTTTCGGGTGACCGGCATGGAGACCGTGCAGGACCTGTTCCACGTGCTGGAAACGCGGCTGCCGGACATCGTCGTGCTCGACGTGGGCCTGCCCGACGGCAACGGTTTCGAAGTCACCCGGCGGCTGCGCGAACGTTCGGCGCGGATCGGCATCGTCATGCTGACCGGGCGCGGCGAAACCCACGACCGCATCCGCGGCCTCAGCGAAGGCGCCGACGCCTACCTGTCCAAGCCGGTGCAGATCGACCTGCTGGCCGCCTCGCTGCACAGCCTGGCGCGACGCCTGCTCGGCGAAGCGCTACCGCCGGCCAGCGGCCGCTGGCGCATGGACGCCAACGGCTGGTGCCTATTGTCGCCGGCCGGCCACAGCATCGCCCTGACCCGCAGCGAACGCCGGGTGATGGCTCCGCTGCTGGCCGCGTCGGGCCAGTTGATCGGCCGCGAGCAATTGATCGCGGCGATGACCAGCAACGTCTACGACTTCGACCCGCACCGGCTCGATTCGCTGATCCATCGCCTGCGCAAGAAGGTCGCTGGCAACATCGGCGGCGAAGCGCTGCCCTTGGCGGCGGTGCACGGCGAAGGCTACGTGTTCAACGCCTGAAGCAGGCCACGCCCGGCGCCGGCATCGGTGCGTGCGCGGGAATCAGCGCACATTGCATGTTGCCGCCGATCGGGCCGCCGCCTTATCCGATGACGGCGGTACGCTGCGCCGGCAGCGGCAACAGGGCGAGCTGTCGCCTCATCGGTCGGGGTCGCCGGGCAATCCCCGCTCGCCGCTGGCGTCCGCTCCCGCGTCGATCAGCGGCAGGCGCAGGGTGAACGTGGTGCCTTCGCCGCGCGCGCTGCGCAGCAGGATGTCGCCACCGGCGGCGGCGACCAGCGAATGCGTCACCGACAATCCCAGGCCGGTACCGCTGACCGCCGGCTTGGTGGTGAAGAATGGTTCGAACACGTGCCGTTGGATTCGTTCGTCCATGCCATGGCCGTTGTCGGTCAAGTCGATCGACACCGTCCGCGCCATCTCGTCGCGCCACGCCGATACCCGGAATTCACCGCCGTCCGGCATCGCGTCGCGGGCGTTGGAGGCGATGTTCAGCAGCATCAGCTCGAACTGGGCGCGGTCCATGAACACCGGCAGCGCCGTCTCGGCCGGCAGCACCCGCACGCGCACGTCGGCCGGAAACAATCGCTGCAGCATCGGCTGCATCGACGCAAGCACCTCGCCGGCATCGAATACCGCGGCGATGGCCGGGTCCGGACGGCTGAATGCCAACAGCTTGCGCGACAGCGCGATGCCGCGTTCGGCGGTGTCCTCGACGCCTTCCAGCGCCACGCCCAGCGCGCGCGCATCCTCGCGCGCGTCGGGCGCGGGGTCGTCCAGGCGATGGCGCTCACCGGCGTAGCCCATCACGATGCTGAGCAGGTTATTGAAATCGTGGGCGATGCCGCTGGCCAGGCGCCCGGTCGCCTCCATCTTCTGCGCGTGCACCAGTTGCTCCTGCATGCGCGCTCGCTCGGCCATCTCGCGTTGCAGTTCCTCGCCACGCCTTTTCGATTCGGCCAGACTCTGGCGCAACGCGGTGATGGTCCGGTCCAGGATCAGGGTGATCAGCAGATAGCTGAAGGTCACGCCCGGCAGGTAGCGGAATGCCGGCTCCGGCGGCAGGCCGGCGACGACCGCCTTCTGCGCATCCACCCAGAAACCGTACAGGAAGACTAGCAACAGCAGGCCGACCACGGTCCACAGCGTCCGCCGGCCCATCACCAGCGCGCCGATCACCAGCACCAGCACCTGCGAGGTCTGGTCCAGCGAGTAGCTGCGGAAGCCGACCGCCCCCATGCCGATCAGGATCGCCAGCAGCAGCGACCCCAGGTACAGCTTCACCGCCAGGCGGAAGCGGCCGTGCCGGATCAGCACCACGCCCAGCACGCTGATCGCCGAGGTCGCCATGTCGCTCACCAGCAACGGCAGATACGACAGCCGTATCTGGATGTGCGACAGCGTCCACCACCAGTTGAGCGGCAGGGCAATGGCGCCAATCAGGAACAGCAACTGCATCGTCGGCGCGTTGCGGTAATCGATCTCGTCTTCGACCGGCACCCGCTGCAGCCAGCGGTAGCTGGCGCCGACCGCGTCGCGCGCGAGCCGCCATGCGCGTCCCAGCAGTGGTATTCGCGCCATGCCCTCGTTCATTGCCGTGCCCGATCCGGATTTGGTGAGAAGCCGCTGAGGATCGCAGGAGAAGCTGGTGTGTGACAAATCCGCGATACGCGCACCAGTATCGCGGCAACCGGCATCGAAACGTCGGTTGCCGCGCTACCCCGCAAGGGGATGGGTAGCGCTGAGGGAATCCAGCCAAGAATCGTACCGGCCCTCGCCATCGATCCGATGGCGGTGACGGCTCGCCGCATTTCTACTCCAGAACCTGGGAATTACTCGATGAAGCAGAACCACAGACAAGACGCGGCAGTCCATAAGGCGAGCGCGCGCCGTAACCACGTCGGTGCCGCGATCCCGCTGCTGGCGCTGGCGCTGGCCATCCATGCCGAAACCGCCGGCGCGCGCGATTCCGCTGCTGCGGCACGGCAAACGCAAGTGCAAACGCAGGTGCAGGCAGAGCAAGCCCAAGCCGCACAAGCCGGCATCGATGCCGTCGCCTCGCCCGACCCGTACTTCCAGGCCGATGGGGCCGGCGATGGCAGCGATGCCGCCGTGGCCCTCGGCTTTCAGTCCGTTGCCGCCGGTGCGACTTCGTTCGCCGGCGCCGACAACGCCGCCGCCTTCGGCGCCGGCGCGGCGGCGCAGGGCCAGGACAGCTCGGCCTTGGGCGCATACAGCCAGGCCACCAACGAAGGCAGCTTGGCGGTCGGCTTCGGCACCGTTTCGCAGGCCGACTTCGCTACTGCCATCGGCTACGACAGCGTTGCCTATGGCACCGGCGCCTCGGCGTTGGGCTACGGTGCCAACGCCAGCGGCGCGCAGTCTGTCGCCATCGGCGGCCAGGCCGATCTGCCGGTGGACGTGTTCCATTCCGGCGACGGCACCTACCATGCGACCACGCAGGCTAGCGGCAACATGGCAGTCGCGGTCGGCACCGGCGCGGTGGCTTCGGAAGAGGCGGCCGTCTCGGTCGGCATTGGTTCGGAAGCCAGCGGTGCCAGCAACATCGCGATGGGCCTGCGTGCCATCGCCGACGGCTCGCAGAGCGCCATCGCCATCGGCCTGGCCAGCCATTCCAGCGACATCGGCAGCGTCGCCATCGGCCAGCAGGCGCAGGCCACGAACATGGGCGCGGTGGCCATCGGCCTCGGCGCGAACGCCTCGGGTTTGCAGTCGGTTTCGCTTGGCGGCCTCGCCTCGGGCGACCTCAGCATGGCCTTGGGTGCCAACACCATCGCGTCGGGCTACTTCTCCACCACGCTGGGTACCGGCAGCCTGTCCTATGGCGACAACGCCGTGTCCATCGGCGCACAGGCGCAGACCTGGGGCGACAACAACGTCGCCATCGGTTACGGCGCGCAGGCGGGCGGTTACACGGCCCTGCCGACCGCGCCGCAGGCACCGTGCCAAGGCGACGATTGCGGGGGCGGCGGCGGCATCGGGTTCGGCATCGAGTCCTCGGCACCGGGTGTGCCGACCTACTCGGTTGCGCTGGGCACGTCGGCGCAGATCGGCGGCGACCGCAGCATGGCGTTGGGCGCACGCAGCCTGACCATGGCCGACAACAGCGTCGCGCTGGGCGTGGACTCCATGACTGATCGCGCCAACACCATCTCGGTCGGCGCCTCGCAGGACTGGAACCGCAACGACCAGACCGATCCGAGCAACGCGCTGGTCAAGGCCTTCACCCGCCAGATCGTCAACGTCGCCGCCGGTACCGAGGACAACGACGCAGTCACCGTGGCGCAGTTGCATCCGTTCGCGGCGGCGCTGGGTGGCGGTGCCGAGGTGGTGGAAGGTCAACTGACCGCACCGACCTACAGCGTGCAGGGCGATGACTACCACGACATCGGTTCGACCTTCTCCGCCGTGGACCTGAACCTGAGTGAACTGCGGCAAAGCCTTGCCGGTGGTGGCGCTGCCGGCAACGCCGTTGCCTATGATGATGCGGACAAGAACAGCGTCACCCTCGGCGGCGAAAATGGCACGGTGATCGGCAACGTGGCCAGCGGTGCGATCACGGCGACCAGCAGCGACGCGGTGAACGGTGCGCAGGTATACACGTCGCTGGACAACGTGGCCACGGCACTGGGTGGCGGCAGCTACGTGGGTGCCGACGGCGGCATCGCTGGCACCGCCTACGTGATCCAGGGTGGCAGCTACTATAACGTCGGTGATGCGCTAAGCGTGCTGAACACGGCGGTCAGCGGTCTCGACAACCGGGTATCCAACGTGGAACAAGGCGCTTCCGGCGGCGCGCCGGTGGGCAGCGGCAAGGGCCTCGCGGTCGGTGAAGGCAGCCATGCGGCGGATCCGACGGATACCGCCGTGGGCAAGGGCGCACAGGTCGGCGCGGACAGTGGCACGGCGGTGGGTTCGGACACCAGCATCACCGCGAATGCGACCAATGCGGTGGCAGTGGGGGCACGCGCCAGCGTGACCGAGACCTCGGGCACGGCGGTGGGCGCGGATGCGTCGGTGACGGCGGACAACGCGGTAGCGCTGGGCCGGGGTTCGGTGGCGGACCAGGCGAACACGGTGTCGGTGGGCAGTGCGGGCAACGAGCGCTGGATCACCAACGTGGCGGCGGGGACGGCGGCGACGGACGCGGCCAACGTGGGCCAGGTGCAGTCGGGGGATGCGGCGACGCTGACTTCGGCGAAAACCTATACCGACAATACGGCCACGCAGACGCTGAACTCGGCAAAGACCTACACCGATTCGGTGGCGGCGGGCTGGAACGACAGCTTCGATGGACTGAAGAGCGACCTGAACCAGCGTTTGAACCAGCAGAACCGCCGCATCGACAAGCAGGGCGCGATGAGCGCGGCGATGCTGAACATGGCGACGAACGCGGCCGGCACGCAAAGCCCGCGTGGCCGCGTGGCCGCCGGCGTCGGCTTCCAGAACGGCGAGCAGGCGTTGTCGATCGGTTACGCGAAGAAGATCGGTGAGCGTGCATCGTTCAGCGTGGGCGGTGCGTTCAGCGGCGAAGACAAGTCCGCCGGTGTCGGTTTCGGCATCGATCTCTGATCCCTCCCTCCCGCGCCGCCGTGGTTTGCCGCGGCGGCGCGCGGATCCCCACGACCTCCTCTGCAACATGCGGCAGCGGTCCTCCGCCGGCCCCTGGCTCGCGTCCTGATTGACCAGGATGGCCTAGTCCGGATGTCTCACAAAAGTGACTTTGCCGTCAGCGTCGAAGGACATGCTGAACGGAGCTTCAAACACAGCGTGCAACTCTGGCTGGCATGGAGCCAATGCAGCTTGCTTCCTGACAAGGCACAAATTGAACGCTTACTGGTCCTGATCGCGCCGCGCCGGCCGAAGGCCTGGACGCATCGAACCGCGAGCCGTCAAACGAAGACCCAAGCCGTTGCCACTCCTCACTCAACCACGTGCCATCGCTCGCGAAAAAATACGGCAATCTGGCCACCCAAAGAGGCTTAAGTAAGTGCCTTTCATCCCTGACACCTTATTCATCCCTGACACCTTATTCATTCCTTTTAGCATTCATTCCTTTTAGCCGCTTACACCAATGACCGGCTCCCGGTCGTAATCCTGCACCGCCGTGCCAACATGCGCCCGCGCGTAGTGCGTCGGCGGCTGGCCGACGTGGCGGGTAAAGGCCACGCTGAAGGTGCTGGCGGAGCTGTAGCCGATGCGCTCGGCAATCGCCGCGACGCCGGTCTCGTTCTGTCGCAGCAGATGCTTGGCCAGCGCCATGCGCCACGCGAGCAGGTAAGCCATCGGGGCGATGCCCACGGTGCGGTTGAAGCGTTCGAAAAAGGCCGAGCGGGATAGCGCGGCTTCACTCGCCAGTTGCGCCACGGTCCAGTTGCGGTTTGGCTGGTCGTGCATCGCACGGATCGCGAGCACGAGGCGGTCGTCGGCCAGCCCGCGCACGAGGCCTGGCGATGCGCTGGTACCGGCATTCGAGCGCAGCGCTTCGATCAGCAGCACCTCCAGCAGCCGTGCCAGTACCACCGCGCGCGCGGGCCGCTGCGCGCGTGACTCCTCGCCGACGAGGGTCATCAGTGTCGCCAGCCGCGGCTCGCCGCGGATATGCACCAACCGGGGTAGCAGCGCGACGAGCAGGTCGGCATCCGGCGAATCAAAGCTGCAGTGACCCACCAGCACCCGCAGGTCGGTCGGGCCATCCTGCTCTCCAATACGGAAGACGCCGTTGCCCTGCGCGACGGGCAGACTCTTGAGCTCCGCCGGTGGCGTTTCCAGACTGGACATGGCGACGTCCCAGGCGGCAGGCACCAGCAGAAAGTCGCCCGACTGCAGCATCAGTGCGGCTTGTCCGTCGACCTCGACCCGGCATGCACCCTCCAGCACCACGCAGTAGAGCGGCAGCCCGGCATCCGAGCGATGGATGCGCCACAGGCCGGCGCCCACCACAACCTTCGAGAACCGTGCACCCGGCTGCAGCAGCGATACTACCTCGGCGAGTGGATCGATCATGTCCGGACTCCTGACGATGAAACGTGGACTGTTGATTGTAGTGAGTGCGGTGTTAGCGGCCTATCGTGGTGTTATCCCTCATCCATCCCTGCAGGAGATTCCCCATGAATACCGTTCTGATCACTGGCTGCTCGTCCGGCTTCGGCGTCGAGATTGCCCGTCATTTCCTCGACCGCGACTGGCAGGTCATCGCTACCATGCGCACGCTGCGCGAAGACGTGCTGCCTCGCTCCGAACGCTTGCGCGTGCTTGCCCTCGACATCACCGATGCTGAAAGCATCCGACAGGTGGTCGAGGTTGCGGGACCCATCGACGTGCTCGTCAACAATGCCGGCTTCGGTGCGGCGTCGCCGGTCGAACTCACGCCGTTGGCGACCGCGCGCGAGCTGTTCGAGACCAACACCTTTGGCACCCTGGCCATGACGCAGGCCTTCGTGCCGCAGTTCCGTGAGCGCGGCGCCGGCGTCATCGTCAACGTGACTTCGAGCGTGACCTTGAAAGCGCTGCCGCTGGTCGGCGTATACAGCGCCAGCAAGGCGGCGGTCAACGCGTTCACCGTGTCGCTGGCGGCGGAGGTGGAGCCCTTCGGCGTGCGCGTGCGGCTGGTGCTGCCGGGGCGTTCGCCCGAGACCCGCTTTGGCGACAACGCACGCGCTCACATGCACGGCATGGACAACGAGGCTTACGCCGAACTGGTGACCCACGTGCTTGCCGGCATGCGCGATGGCTCGGGCCCGGTCACGCACTCGTCCGACGTGGCCGAGGCGGTGTGGCGTGCCGCGACCGACGCATCGTCCCCGCTGCGCATTCCCGCCGGTGAGGATGCCGTAGCGTGGGCCAAGGGTGGTTGAGGCTGGAGCCGAGTTGAAACCAGCGGTCAACGTGCATGCTTGGGAGTGTGCCGTTGACGCTGCTTCTCACTCCGATGCGAAAGATCTCAGGGCTAATGCCTCAGATCAGATCCGTGCCAGATCCGCAGCGGCTCAGATTCGCGCATCTTCCTGCAGGGCGAGCGGCATAGGGCTCGGCCACCAGGCGATAGTCCTGTTTGCGGAATTCGCGCTGCTTCGGCAGGTTGTGCACGCTGGCCGCCTCGACGAACTGGTGCTGCGGTACGCGGATGCTGTCCTTGCCCAGCAGCGGCATGAAGCTGCGCAGGCTCATGCTCACGTCGAGGTCGGTGCTGCCCTTGGGCAGGCCCCAGTTGTGCGCGATGTGTGGCGCGATGCCGCCGCCGAGTTCGGCATGCGCCACGTCGGTGGTGCCGCTGCCGATGTCGACGATGAGTGCGTGCTGCCGTGCATCGAGGCTCTTGTGATAGTGCATGGTGGCAGCGGCCGGCTCTTCCAGAAAACTCACCTGATCGAAGCCGGCCACGCTGGCCGTTTCGCGCAGGATCCCGATCGCCTGTTCTGATCCCTGCGCGCCCATCGAACTGCGGAATTCCACCGGCCGTCCGATCACCGCACTGCGCACCGGCGCACCGGCGCACCGGCGTGCCGAACTGCCGAACTGCCGAACTGCCGACTGGCGGTGAGGCGGATGTGTTCGAGAATGTGCGTGGCGATATGCACGATCACCTTGCGCACCTGCGGGTCGAGCCGATAGCCGAACATCGACCTGGGCGATTCGATCAGCAGGTTCAGTTCGCCGTTGACGATGGCGGCGGCCGAATAGCTGGTGCCGAAGTCGATACCGATATGCATGGAGGTCACGTGGTCGTTCAGTCGCAACCCAACAATATGACGGCTGAGCCGTTACCGAGCCAAACTGAGAAGGCTGTCTGAAACTGACCGGATCAGAGCACATTCTTGGCCCGGTTTGTTTCAGGTGGCTGGACACGCTCGACGACCTGCCGCATGGATGTTGTTTCGCTGACTACTGGGTCGAGGCGGCACGGCAACACGCGGCTACGAACAGCTAGCCGGGTCAGAACCCGTTAAACGGTGCCCGTGCCGGAATAGTCCGCCCGCTCGAGATCGGCGATCAGCCCCGGACCCGCCGGATGCCAGTCGAGCACCTGCCGCGTCCATGCGCTCGATGCCAGCATGTCCATGTCGGCGAACATGCCAAGCCAGCCGAAGTGATCGGCGGCTTCCTCGCGGGCGATCGACTTTACCGGCACTTTCAGCCCTGCGCCGATGGCCGTCGCGATATCGCGGGCCGAGATGCCTTCCTCGGCGACCGCGTGATAGCGCGCACCCGGCTCGTTCCTCTCCAGGGCCAGCCGATACAGCCGGGCGACGTCGAGCACGTGCGCGGCCGGCCAGCGATTGAGTCCCTCGCCGATATGGGCGGAGACGCCCTTGGCGCGGGCCACTGCGATCAATGGGCTGATGAGTCCCTGCTTGACTGTGTCGTGTACCTGCGGCAGCCGCACGACGGACACGTTGACGCCGGCCGCCGACATCTCCGCACCGGCCAGTTCCGACGCGGAGCGCGGGTTCGGGTGCTCGGGATTGAAGATGGATTCGAGCGCGGGCTGGCCGTGGCCGGCGCTGCCCATGCCGGTGCCGGAGGTGATCAGCAGCGGACGGTTCGAACCGATCAGCGCCGAACCCAGCGCCTTGATCGCCTGGCGGTCCTTCTCGCAGTTGGCGACGAAATTCGAGAAGTCGTGATCGAACGCGGTGTGGATCACCGCGTCGGCCTGCGCTGCGCCGCTGCGCAGGCTGTCCAGGTCTTCGAGCCGCCCGCGATGCACGTCGGCACCGGCGGCGGCGAGTGCCTTGGCTCCGGCATCCGAGCGCGTCATGCCGAGTACCTGATGGCCGGCGGCGAGCAATTCCGGCACCACCCTGGAGCCGATGAAGCCGGTTGCCCCGGTGAGGAAGATGCGCATGGGAGTCTCCTGTCGTGTGGACGCACCACCATGCCGCAGGCGACGGACGCTGCAAAGTAGTGGCGTTATCGGGGTATGGCGACCAACAGGATCACGTGCCGATGTCGTTCGGTGGATCGCGCGTGGAACCTCATTGAGAAAGATGTGAGCTTTAAGTGCGGCAATTTCACTTCGTCATTCCCGCGAAAGCGGGAATCCATTAGAAAGTCGATGGAGGTGGCGGTTACCTGACCTCTCTTCCGGGTCGGACGTATACTGGTTTCTACAGTTCTGCCGCAGCACCTGCACCTGCTGTCGTGTGCGCTTGTTGTTGTGGTTGCCTTGTTCCCTTCCGGGAGACCTGCCATGAAATTTTCCTCGCTGCCCCGCCGGCTGTGCGTTGCCTGCCTCGCCTTCGCTTCCGTCATGGCGTGGGCGGCGACGCCGCCGGACAACGTCAGCGTGCGCTACAAGGATCCCCAGCAGTTCACCGAGGCCAAGCGCAGTTTCGGGATGCACATGGCCGATGCCGACGATTACCTGAAACCGCTCAAGGAATACATCGCCCAGCGTGCCTCGCGCATCCTGGCGCCAGGCCAACGGCTGGACATCGTGGTGACCGATGTGGACCGTGCCGGCGAGTACGAGCCCTGGCGCGGACCGCGCATGGACGACGTGCGCATCATCAAGGACATCTATCCGCCGCGTATCGACCTGGACTTCACCCTGGTCGGCGCCGACGGCACCGTGTTGCGCAAGGGCCAGCGCAAGCTGCGTGATCCGGCTTTCCTCAGCGATAGTTCCGCGGCCGATCAGGATTCGCTGCGTTACGAGAAATCCCTGATCGATCTCTGGTTGCGCAAGGGCACCGGGAAACTCTGACGCTTTGTCGTCTGGCATCCTCCCAAGGAATGGTTTCCGCCCAAGGATGTCGGTCAAACCCGGGCTGGCTCGCTGCGGACCCGCTTTCTCTACGGGGTACTTGAGAGCACAGTTGCAATTTCGTTTTTGGCCTCGGGGAAGCAGTCGTCTATGGAACCTCAACCGCATATCCATTGCCCGCTGTGTTGTTGGGAGCCGGGCGTGGATAGTCGCTGGTACTGCGCGCCCTTGGAGCCGGGAGCGGGATGCCGGACGTCGTGGAATACGTTCTGGACGGCTGGCTGTTGTCCCGGGTGTGGACACTTTTGGACGATGACGCAGTGTCTGTCCTGCAAGCAGTCGTCACCGCACGAGTCCTGGTACCACTACCCATCTGACCAAGGCAGCGTCGGCGACACGGAAAGGGTTCTTGAGAGCGCATCGTGATTTGCGATCGCCTGCGTGCAGTGGCTGCGGACAAGCCATCCACGGGGAGAGGGTTCACCGGCGATCACTTACTGCTTTCGGCGTCGTTCCAGAACGCAGGCTTTCCAACGGAATGGCGTCGCCGGTCGAGCGGCTTTGACACCTCGATTGGGTATGCTTGGCAACCACGCGGCTTTCGGGGAGTCGATGGACGCGTGAACCTCTTCCACATTGGACTGCCATCATGAACTTGCATCGTTCCTTGCTCTTCGTTTCCCTGACCGCCGTGGGGGCTCTCTCGGCCATCCCGGTGTCATCCGTGCGCGCCGCCGACAGCCTTGGCGGCGATCCAGTGCCCGGCGTGTGCTTGCTCTCGCGCGAGGCGGTGTTCGCGCAGGCCAAGGTCGGCCAGGCGGCGATCCAGCGGTTGGGCCAATTGGCCGACCAGGCGCGCAGCCAGCTCGCGAGCCAGCGCAAGCCGCTGGATGCGGACATCCAGGCCTTCGA
The DNA here is from genome assembly GCA_036398675.1 of Rhodanobacter sp. Taxonomy (GTDB): domain Bacteria; phylum Pseudomonadota; class Gammaproteobacteria; order Xanthomonadales; family Rhodanobacteraceae; genus Rhodanobacter. The sequence continues at coordinate 37,340 of DASWOQ010000053.1, forward strand.
ACAGAAGGCGCCGTCGCTGACCGAAGCGCAGCGCAAGGAGCAGGGTGCCGCGCTGCAGCAGCGCATGCAGACATTCCAGACCCAGGCCGGCGAGTTGAATCAGCGCGTCCAGCTGACCCGCGGCAAGGCTCTGGAACGCATCGGTCAGGAGGCAGAGCCGATCGTCTCCACCAGCTACAAGAGCCATCACTGCGGCCTGTTGCTGAGTCGTGACTCGGTACTCTCCGGCAACATGACCAACGACCTGACCGGCGAAGTGGTGCAGGGCCTGGACCGCAAGATCACCACCATCAGCTTCAACCTGGAACCGCTGCCGGCCGGCAATGCGCAGCAAGCGACGCCGTAAATACTCCGCATCCTGATGCGGCAGGCCCAATGCAAGCTGGGCCCGCCGCATTTTGTTGGGAAGTGGAGCAGTCGGCGTCGAACGTTCAAAGACGAGGGTTGTGTCGGGCACGGTTTGTGGCAGGCAGGCCCTGGGATATCGATGCTGCCCGCAGTGAGGCTTGGGCGTGGGATGCTTGATACTCGCGGTGCGGGATCAGTCAGCGGTCATCGGCTTCCGCGATGCTCCACCAGCAAGCCAGCAGCGACATGCCCGCAATGGCCGATAGCAGCACGATGGCTGATGCCGACAGCTCGCCGCCCGCCCAGTCGCGCCAGCCGATATGCAGCAGTGGCGCAGACAGGAGACTTTCGAAGCATGCCGCCGTTCCCGCCAGCGCGCCGACCCACAGCGGCCACGTGCGATGGCGGCGATGTGCCGGCAACCGTTGCATCACGCGTCCGGAAAAACCATCGTCGGGCACCGCTCCATCGAACTGCTTGCGCAGCAGCGCTTCGATTGCATCGTCGTGCAGGTCACTCATGATATTCGCTCCTTGTCGTTGGCTTCGTGCCAGGGTGCCAGCCATGCCTTGAGTTTTGCCTTGCCGCGTGTCGCATGGGTTTTCACCGTGCCGAGTGGCATCGCCAGCACATAGGAAGTCTCTTCGTGGCTCAGGCCCAGCTGCACGCAGTGCAGCAGCACCGTCTGCTCGGCGAGGGACAGCCGTTGCATCGCACGCTCGACATCCAGTTGCAGGTCGACCGCATACGGTGGCGCCGGCAGTCGTTCCACCTCGCCGTCGTCCGCATCGCCGGTGGGCCATGACCTCTTGCGGCATGCCTGCAGGAAACAGGAATAGGCGATGCGGTAAAGCCAGGTCGAGAATCGCGCTTCGCCGCGGAACTGGTCCAGCTTGCGCCAGGCCAGCAGGAAAACCTCCTGCGCCAGATCGTCCGCCGCCGCATGGTCGCCGTGCAGCAGGCGGTGCAACTGCGCGCGCACCATGCCCTGGTGGCGGCGCAGCAGTTGCTCGAACGCGCGATGGTCGTTGCCCAGTCGTGCGCGGATCACCAACGCCTGATCGATGCGCGCCTCGGCGGGGCTGTCAGTCATGCTGAGCTTCGCGCCGATTCAACCACCAGCTGACGAGATAACCCAGGCCGGTTAACAGTGGCAACAGCCCGATACCCCACAGGCGGTTGATGCCGAGGCCATTGTCGAGCTGGCCCGGCAAGGTCATGAACATCGCGATCAGTCCGAGGCCGCCACCGATTAATACCAAGGCACGGCGTCGTTCGGAGTACGTCACATGGGGTTCGACCAGCAACGGTGCAGGAAGCTCCACGCCCTTGTCGGCCAGCTGCATAAGGGTCCGATAGCGGGCCTGCGTCTGCAGATAGCGATAGCGCAGCAGGATCAGGACGATCAGCACTGGTGCCGACATCACGATGAGGGGAAGGAAGAGGACGAGGTAATCCATGGTTTTGCTCCAGATGGTGTACCGAGCCAGAAGGCTTCGGTAACAGATAATGGGACGACGCGCTTTCCGGAACTCAGTTTTTGGCGCCTTCGGCGGCCAGCAAGTCGGCAATCTGCTCGGCCAGCAACCAGTGTTGCGACGGCCCTTCGTTGCTGGTCAGGGCCACGGCCGCACCGGTTTCCCAAACCATCTCCAGGTCTGACGTCGTGCCCTCGATGCCCCCCTGATGGCCACGGATGTGGCGGCCGTGCGACAGCCGTTCATCGATGCCGGCTCCAATCGCACCGGGGCCGTCGTTCGGCACTTCGTTGTCGAACATCTTCGACAGCGTTGTGGACTTGAGCAGCTTGCCTCCTTTCAACGCGCTGGCGAAGCGCAGCAGATCGGCATTGGTGGAATAGCCGCCACCCGCGGGACTGCCCTTGTAGATGCCCAGCACCCAGTTCGCCTTCCACGTACGGGAGAACACGCCATCGTCGTGGTAGTAGCCGACCGCAAGCCCGGGCACGACCTTGTCCTCGCTGTCGAAGCCGCTGGATTTCATCTGCGCGGGTTCGAAGACGTGATGCTGGATATAGTCGAAGTAACTCTCGCCGGAGACGTTCTCGATGATGCGACCGAGCAGAATGTAGCCGGCGTTGCTGTAGCTCAACCCGCTGCCCGGCTCGCCCACCTTGGGCTGGCGAGCGATCAGCCCCAGATAGTCCACCGGGTTGACGAAGTGCGCGGAGTGCTCGAAATAGTCCGGCACCATGAAATCGCCCAGGCCCGCGGTATGGTGCAAGAGTTCCCACACCGTGACCTTCTTCGCCATCGCCTGGTCGGGATATTCCGGAACCAGTTTCGCCAGCGTGTCGTTCCACGACAACTTGCCGGCCTCGACCAGTTGCGCGATGGCGACCGCGGTGAACATCTTGCCGACCGAGGCGACGTGGAACTTCGTCTGGTGATCGACCGGCACGTTGAAACTGCGTTCGGCCAAGCCACGGCATTCGTCGAACACGGTCTCGCCGCCATCGGAAACGGTCACGCAGCCAGAGAAGTCGGACACGTGCACCAGTCGGTCCAGTACGGCGTGTATCTGCTTTCCCAGCTCCGCATGCGACACCGACCCCTTGGGCCAGTCGGCATAAAGCGGATTGTCCATCGGGACCAGCATCGCCTGCGCGAGCCGATCCGGATGTGCCGGGTCCGCGGTTAGCCAGAACAGAGCAGCCTGCGCGTTGCGGCGTCCCTTGACGGCAACTTCGAGCAGTCCCGGTTGGTGCGGATCGGTGCGCACATCGAACACGTCCACGCCGCCGCTGTCGCTTGCCGCCGAAGCCAGGTTTTTTACGAACTCCGCCTTGTCGTCCGCAGCGATGGCTGAGGACAGGATCGTGGGCGCCCATCGCTGGATCTGCGCCGGGCTATCGGCATTGACGTGGTGGATCAGTTCGTTGCCGAGCTTGCCCACCGGCGTATCCGGCAAGGTCGCAGGCGCGGGATGGGCGACTGCGACCGACGCACAAAGAAAGGTGGCGAACGTGAGCATCGGGGCAAAAAAATACCTGCGTGTTCCGGACAACGGGATCGGGGTGGGGCTTTTCATCGGTTTGAGGGCCTGGCTGGACCGTGGGATTCACGGTGTCGGAGGCTTGGATGCACCGATGGGTGGAATTGGATTCAACGAGAGCCGGCAGGATTGATCGCAGTTGCCGCGCAAATCCTGTGCCGACCCGTGCTTGCGCATCTGGTGTGTCGACATCGTCAGCATGCATGAAGGTGATCAGTCTTAATAATGGCAGTCAACTGAGCCAGCGCTCCTTCGCACCTCTTCCTTGCTCATCCGTTTCAGTGGCGCGGGCTACGATTCATCTTTGCGGAGGCTACACTCCGCAGGCCTGATGACAGGTATGCAAGGGAGATGTGTCATGGCAACCAACAATTTCTGCTTTTGAGCGTGGCAGCAAGCGTCGCAACGGATTCCCATCGGAGCAGCAAGTCAAGAAAGGCGTTCGAGTCGTTCATGGCGACAAGGAGTTGTTTCGAAAAACTTGGCCGTAACGATCCGTGCCCCTGCGGCTCTGGGAGGTTGTTTCAAGAACTGCTGCATGCAGGCCGGTAAGTTTATGGCGCAGGCCGCCATTACTACGTGAGATGAAACGGGGCGGCCACTGGCCGCCCTTTTCGTTTCCGAACGGGTTTCATTTATCGAAAGAAGCAAAGCTTAGAGAGGCCAGAGACGCTTTTCCGAAGTGAAGGCTTGAAGCGGCCCGGCGTGCGGCTGCAAGCAGGCGCTATTGCCTCGGCAAAAGCCTATGCTTGCCCGGCAATCACGCCCAGAGGGTTCGACCATGGCCGATGTCTCCGGCAAGACCAGCAACGGCTGCACCTACGAAGGGGACTATCGGTCGACGGTTGCAGGCCGCGTGCACTGGTCGGCGACCTTCCGCCGCAACGGCGACTACGCCGGCATGCGGCATGGCTGCGTCCACGACATGCGCGACATCGATACGGCAGGCGTCGATGAGGCGGTCAAGGTCGATATCGAGTCGACCTGGACGCAGGCCACCTGAGGAAGAAACGAACGGCGCAGCATTTTGCCGTGGCAACCGATCGAGTTGCCATGGCGCCGCTCGCGTTCGCCGGTGCCGGGTAGCGAGGCGGAGTGGCGAGTCGATCGAAACCGAACGTAGCTGGCTGTGGTGGCTGTCATGGGGGCAGCTACCGCTCGTCAGGATTTGATCACCCATGCCGTGAATTCCTGCCACGGTTGCAGGGCCGGAAGCACGAATATCGATGCAATCATCAGGGCGTAGAGCAGCACGCCCCATCGGGTTGCCCAATGGACACGATGGGTGGCTATCAGGTCGTAGGCGACAAGGGCGAGCGGGAGGACTGTCAGGACTGCCGTCGTGGCAAAGATCGACGCCATGAACGAGAACGGCCAGCGATCGATGGCAGGAGCCAGTATCGCGATGGTGGCGAACATCATCAGGCGCTTGTGTGCCGCCAGTTCGCTCCGCTTGCAAAGCGCCCATGCGACGAAGATGGCGAAAACAGCCAGTTGAAGAAGATCCCCCGCGAAAAACACCGGCCGGGGAATGCGCGGAACCGCGTTGCGCTGAAGTGCCATCACCAGGGTCGCAGTGGCAGCCATCACCATCAGTGGCGCCATGACGGTACCGAGGATGCCGAGCCGACGATGCCAACGCGTATGCCCAGTGCCGACCAGAGCAATCTGCACGACAAGCAGCAACACCCAGCCAACGAACAGGGCGCCATGGATATGAACCATCAAGCTCGGAAGATGGGCGAAAAACAATCCAGCCCGGAAATAGCTGTCTTGAAAGCCGATGACGACGGCAGCAGCGATGGCCAGCGCCATTGCGCCAAAAAAAACATGATCCCGCCTGCGCCCCGCAACGACATGCCCCATGACTTTCCCCCTGGTCGCCCGACTGGAGAAATGGTACGCACATTCGCTGCGCCGCGTGTTCGATCAAACAGCATAGACCGAACGCACATGCCCGATGGATAGGCGAAACAGGGCGCCGATCCAGTACTGCGCACATGGGCAACGTCCATGCGAGCGCCAGCGCAAAGTTAGCGGTCGATGCTGGTGCTAGAGTGTTTTGCTTGATCCGATGGCAAAGCGAGCGACGCGATGAGGAGCACCCAGGCAACGTACCCTATCGGCACACCCGGGCAGCGTTGGGGCGACGCGGAAGTGGCGACCTGGTTGTCACGGCAAATCGTCCGGCGCAGCTACGCCGGCGAGGTGTTGCGCGTGATCGACACCTTCCGTGCGCGCTTCGACGTGTCGGAATATGGCAGCCTGGATTACCCGCCTGACCGCTATCCGCTGATGGCGATCAGCAGCCGCGACTGGCGCGATGAACTTCCGTGCGTGCTGGTGACGGGCGGCGTGCATGGCTACGAAACCAGTGGCGTGCACGGGGCGCTGCAGTTTGTCGACCGGCACGCGGCGCATTATGCCGGCCGGATCAACCTGCTCGTTGCGCCGTGCGTCAGTCCTTGGGGCTATGAGCGGATTCACCGCTGGAATCCGGCGGCACTCGATCCCAACCGTTCGTTTCGGGAAAACAGCCCGGCGCCGGAATCGGCCGCATTGATGCGGCTGGTTGCACCGATCCGCGATCGCGCTCTTTTGCACATCGACCTGCATGAAACCACCGACAGCGACGAGTCCGAGTTTCGTCCTGCGCTGGCCGCGCGCGATGGCGTGCCGTATGTGCCGGGCGAGATCCCCGATGGTTTCTATCTGGTCGACGACAGCGCGCATCCGCAACCGGCGTTCCAGCAGGCGGTGATCGCGGCGGTGGCGAAAGTCACCCACATTGCGCCGGCCGATCGTCACGGCGAGATCATCGGCTCGCCGATGGTTTCGCCGGGCGTCATCGAATACGCGCTCACGCAGCTCGGTCTCTGCGCCAGCATCACCCGCGCACCGTACAAGACCACCACCGAGGTTTATCCCGACAGTCCGCGTGCCACCGCCGAGCAATGCAACGCCGCGCAGGCGGCGGCGGTGTGCGCGGCGATCGATTTCGCGCTGGCGCATCCCGCAAAGGCTTTGGTTGAACGATGACCAAGCGTGCCAACGAGCGCCCCAAGAGAAGACTGGCCGAACTGGACATCCGATATTGGTACGGTGCCTGCGCAAGACGCGCACGGCGTGTTTCTTTCGCCGTGGATGTGCCGGCCAGGCTCCGTCCAGACATTCGAGATGTCCGAGTGCTGCGCGCTTACGTTGTCTGAACAACTGTCCCGACCGGATCCTCTAGACTAAAGCCATGCATACCAATTACTTGGCGCTCGCCCTGGCGCTGGGCATGCCTGTGGCCGCGCTTGGCAGCCTGGGTGCTGCATCGGCGGGGCATGCGCGCGATATGTCCAGCACTTCTCCATCCGACCGGCTGGCTTTCCATGCCACGCCGGTTTCGCCGCCGTTGCACGCTGCTGCGCCGGGTCTTGCTGGTGAGCTGGCGCGTGAGGCGCCGGGCATGGATCGCAAGGTGCTGGAGCTGGCGCTTTCGGCGGTGCGTTGCGCGCAGGCCGAAGGTGTCGGCGACCAGGCGCAGCGGCTCGCCGTGATCGACTACAGCCGCCCGTCGCTGCAGCCGCGGCTGTGGGTGTTCGACCTGGCCAGCCAGCGCCTGCTGTATCGCGAGCTGGTGGCGCACGGCCAGGGTTCGGGCGGCGATGTGCCCACGCGGTTTTCCAATGACGACGGCAGCCATGCATCGAGCCTGGGCCTGTTCGTCACCCGTGACACGTATACCGGCCACAACGGTTATTCGCTGCGCATGCAGGGTCTGGAGCAGGGCATCAACGACGCGGCCATGGCGCGGGCGATCGTGATGCACGGCGCAGCGTATGTGAATGCCGCCACCGGCAAGGGCATGGGCCGGCTGGGTCGCAGCTGGGGCTGTCCCGCGCTGCGGGCCGCCGTCGCCCGGCCGATCATCGATGTGATGAAGAACGGCCAGTTTGTGTTTTCCTATTATCCCGACCAGGCTTGGCTGGCACGTTCGGCCCTGCTCAAGTGCCCGGCCGCGCAGCGCCAGCTTGCCTCCGCCGCACGGATCGGCAAGGCTTAGTTTTTCGGTCCGGAGATTGCCGATGCGCTATGTGGTGTGGGGTGTGCTGCTGTCGGCGCTGCTCAGCACCTCGCTGCGCGCGGCGGTGCCGGTGTGGGGAGCGACGCGTTCCAGCCCGGTCGATACGCCGCTGGCCGAACTCAAGCCCGGCGAATGGATCTGGGCCGGCCCGATCGACGGGCCGGGACCGATCGCGGTGATCGCCAGCCTCACCGAACAGCGCGCCTATGTGTACCGCAACGGGCTGCTGATCGCGCTCACCACCATCAGCAGCGGCAAGCCCGGCTACGGAACGCCCACCGGCGTATTCACCGTGCTGCAAAAGGACAAGGATCATCGATCCAACCTCTACAACAGCGCGGCGATGCCCTATCAGCAACGGCTGACCTGGGACGGCATTGCGCTGCACGCGGGCGGGTTGCCGGGCTACCCCGAATCGCACGGATGCGTGCACCTGCCCACCGAATTCGCCAAGCGGCTGTTCCAGGCCACCAACCTGGGCATCACCGTGGTGGTGTCGCAGGAGGGCAGCCAGCCGGTGAGCGTGGTGCATCCACGCGCGATCAGCCCGATCGACCTGCATACCGGCATGGCGAGCAACGTTCCGCCGCTGGCCGATGGCGAAATGTTCCGCTGGCACCCGGAGAATTCGCCCGAGGGTCCGGTGTCGATGGTGCTGAGCGTGCCGGACGGCAACGTCATCGTTTACCGCAACGGCGTGGAGATCGGCCGTGCGCGCATCGTGGTCACCGACCCGCTGCCGGGCACTCACGCCTATATCGTGGCGCAGGGCTACATGGCCGGCGAAGTGCGCGATCTTCCCGGGCTGCACATGCCCAACTGGATCACCATCGGCATCCCTGGCCACGACGATGAGGCCGACAAGCCGGTCGATGCCACGCTGGCCGATCGCGTGGCGGTGCCGCCTGAATTCATGGCGAAACTGCTGCCCCTGCTGACTCCGGGCACGGTGTTGCTGGCAACCGATCGCGCCATCCTGCCGCAGACTTCCGGCGTGCCGCTGCAGGTGCTCGATGCGGAGCCGCCCGAGCCGCCGGGTACGTCGCCCCGCTGATGCGCACGCCACGAATGGACGTCCGGACGGCGGCGGGCGAACGGCCTGCATGAAACCGCTGATGGCGCCGAGCCCGGGCCTCGCCCCCGGTGCAGTCATGGGCGAGGCGGTCAACCGAGACCACCCGAGTTCCGTTAGGAAAATGGAGCGCTCTTTCGCCGTCCTGCTGGCTCAGGTGGAATGGCTATCGAGCAAAGATGGATGCGGCACGGTATCGCGCCGAATGGATCCGACCGGGAGCCTGCATACGGAGGCTGCATGAAAGGTATCGCCGCCAGGTATGTCGCCATTGCGCTGGGCCTCGGTCTGTCCAGCTGCGCCGCATCGGCGCAAACCAACCTGCCCGGGGTGACGGTGACCGCGCCGCTGTATTCCTCGCGTCATGGCGGCTACCTCATCTCCGGCGACTTCAAGGTCGATCCGCGCATGCCATACGTGGCGTTCCCTGCGCAGGCCTTAGTCAAGGACGACATCCTGAGTGTCGAGCCCGTGCACTTGGCGGACGACGATTACCTCGTGGTGCAGGAGTGCGAGGTGGCGGATTGCAGTCAGGCCCGGCTCGTGCGCGTATGGAACGCGATAGGCGCGCAGACGCCTACGCAGAACAGCGAAAACCGGATCTGGATCCGGCACGAGAACAAGTACTTCATCTGGGTCAAGCAACTGCCGTATGTCTCGCCGATGATGGCATCCGACTGCCTGTCCGACAGGGACTGTCCCTCGCATTTCACCACCTTCGTTCCGGTCAGCCCCCCGCTCACGCTGATCGCCACGGGCCAGCTCTCGGCGATCTACGCCAGACAACTGGCCCAGGCCGGGAACGAAGTGCCCAGGAAGGTAGTGAGGCAGGAGCATGAAGGATCGACCTTCGTGGTCACCTACGAAGGCGGCAGTACCATCCGCATCCGCCGCATGCATGCGGCACGCTGAGGAATCCAAATCCATCGGATCGAGGTGAACGCCGTCGGGTCGCGCGCGTCGTTCCCGTCGATGTCATCGTCGTGAAGTGATCGGCATTGATCGCCCGACGTGGCGCGGCAGCCACATTAGTCCGGCTACTCTAGGACCCGGTCCAACGATCCAGACGGAGACAACGATGGAACCTGCGACGAAGCGATGCCCCGCATGTGCCGAGGAGATCCAGGCGGGCGCGCACAAATGCCGGTACTGCGGCACGGACATCGACAGCTACGTGGCGGCGCACGAGGCGACGGTGGAGAAGGAGCTGTTCTCCGGGCACCCGAAAGTCATCTATACCTTCAGCCAGTACGTGGTCGTGGTCTGCACGCTCGGCATCGGCTTGCTGGTCTACTGGTTCCGCAGTCTCGGCACCACGTTCGCCATCACCACGCAGCGCGTGCAGATCGAGCGCGGCATCTTCTCCAAGGCGAAGGACAACCTTGAACTGTTCCGGGTGGACCATTTCGACGTGCTGAAACCCTTCGGCATGCGGTTGCTAGGGCAGTGCGAAGTGCACCTGCACTCGTCGGATCAGGATATGTCGTCGGTCTCGCTGTACGGCATTCCCGGACTGGAAGCCATGGCCGAAATACTGCGCGACTGTTCGCTGCGCGAACGCGCGCGTCGCCGCGTTCTGCCGGTGGAGCAGATGTAACCGCACGGACGCTGTAGGCAGTGCGACGATCCACCATGCGCATCTGCACGTTCGTTGTGCGGTGTCGATTCACGGATTCGTACCGCTGCGCCTGTTTCCGTGGTGGTGACAGGCGCCGCGCCGTCGCGGGCTTGGCGCACCGAACACGGGGCCGCAACGCTTGTCAATACTGTACTCGCGCGTTCCGCCTCGGCCGCATGTTTCTTGGCGTATGCTTGCTCGCGCTGCTTGATGGCACTACGGGCGCGAGTGAGTCCAAGGGATGCCCCATACGCTGCAGAGAGCGGTCCGGGGCCATACAACTGCTCGGTTGAAAGGGGAAAATCATGAAACGTCTATTGAAGGCAATGCTTGTTGTCTGCGTTTTGTCATTCGCGTTCGTCACCACTGCCCATGCGCAGGCAACCCGGACCTGGGTATCCGGGGTGGGTGACGATGCGAATCCGTGCAGCCGAACTGCACCATGCAAGACGTTCGCCGGCGCCATATCAAAAACGGCGGCGTCCGGAGAAATCGATGTGCTCGATCCAGGTGGCTTCGGTGCGCTGACCATCACCAAGTCGATCACCGTCGACGGTGGCGGCAACATGGCGGGCGTGCTCGTCTCCGGTACCAATGGCATAACGATCAACGCCGCGGCGACCGACAGGGTCACGCTTCGTGGCATTACGTTCAACGGCATCGGCGCCGGACTGGATGGCGTGCAGATCCTGGGCGCCGGCAATGTCGTCATCGACCATTGCATCTTCCAGGGCTTCACCCACAACAACGTCGAGTTCAGCATCACCTCCAGCGGCTACCTGCTGGTACAGGACAGCACGATCATTGGTGGCGACAAGGGCGTGGTCATCACCGCAAGCACGGGGCCGGGACCGGTCTCCGCGCTGCTCAAGAACGTGACGGTGCAGGGAACGCGCATCGGCATACAGACGTTGCGCGGACATATCGATGCGACCCACGTCACCGTCCAGGACACAACCGCCTTCGGCGCGCAGGCTTCAATCGGCTCGATCGGCCTGGAGGACAGCCTTTTCTCCGGCAACTACACGGCCATCCAGGCCCAGCCCGGCGGTCAGGTCAATCTTTCCAACGTCGACATGTTCAACAACACGTACGGCATCGGATCGGGTGGAGGTTATGTCGGATCCGCGCTCAACAACCGCCAGTTCAACAGCACGACTCCGGGCACGCCGAACGGCACGATGATCGTTCAATAGCGGTCGCCTATCGCCAACGGCGACATTTGCATTGAAGGGGCTGCGCGATCTCTGGACCGTATGGTTCAATGGTCGCGTCAGCCCTGCAAGAAAAAACCTGCACATGCCCACTCCGGTGAACCTCAGCGCAAAGGACTATGAAAACCTTGCACGGGTCGCGCAGGGTCAGTCGTCGCTGTTGAGCGAGTCCTGCGCAAGGCAACTGATCGATGCCGGACTCGTCCTGGAGATGGAAGCGAGCGAGGTAAGCAGGGCTTCGCTTCAGCTGACGTCCGCAGGCCTGGCGCTGATTCGGTCGAGCGACCAGTAACGAGATTCCGCCACCTCCGACGGATTGATTGCATCGGGGCGTCGCGCCCTTTCACGCCGGCCGGAGTGGTACGGTGCGGAAATGAACGACCTGACAGCAATTGCATATTAAGAGCAAGGCCGCTCGCGCCCTGAACGTGCGTGATCTCGATGGGTTGCTCATGGATGCGCGGATCTTCAACGAGCGCGCTGGCGTCAGTGGCGTACTGCTTCACCACCGGGGTGCATTCTTTCAATGTTTCGAAGGACCGCCCACCGGGGTTGTCCGCGTGTACCAGCGGATTCGGCACTCCAGCATGCACGGGCACCTCAATGAGTTGTTGAACCAGGCCACGGATAGCCGGCAGTTCGTGCACTGGCATATGGCGTTTGCGGAATTCCGTTGACGATGCTGGATCGGCTCAGCAACGAATACTTGGCAATGAAACTGCCTGCATTGCAGGCCCGGCAGATGCCGTCGCCGGGCCTGACGCTGCTGCTGGATTTCGGGAACACCGCTCAGCACGGTTGATCGGAGCGACGGCCGCCTCTTGATGATCGGCGCGATGGCTCGCGTGCATGGTTGCCCGTTTACTGCCCGAATTTTGACCGGCGATCGTCGGCATGGTTATTTACGCTGCCGTGTGCCGTCCGGTACGTGATCCGGAAAGCCAGGCGGACGACCTTTCTTCCATTCCCACGACAAATCATCCATGCATCGTCTCCCCGGCCTCGATCTGCTGCGTGCCATCGCCATCGTCTGGGTGATGCTGTTCCACTCGTACATCGTCGGCGGACTTGGCGCCGGCTTCGGTGCGCTGCAGGAGTACGGCTGGGTAGGCGTGGACATCTTTTTCGTGCTCAGCGGCTTGCTTATCGGCACGCAGGTGTTGCGGCCGCTGCAGCGTGGCGAAACGTTGTCGTTCGGCGCGTTCTACGCCCGTCGCGCGTGGCGCATCCTGCCGGTATTCGCGGTGGTGCTGGCGTTGTACGCGTGGTTTCCCTCGTTGCGCGAGGCGCCCGGTTTGCAGCCGTGGTGGCAGTTCGCCACGTTCACCGTGAACCTGCTGATCGATTACGACAGCAACCAGGCTTTTTCGCATGCGTGGTCGCTGTGCGTGGAGGAGCATTTCTACCTGGTGTTTCCGTTGCTGGCGTGGTGGCTCGCGCGCCGGCCATCGATGGCGAAATTCGTCGTTGTGTGCGTCGGCGTGATCGTGTTCGGCATCGCGCTGCGCACGACGGTGTGGCTGCACGACGCCGCCGTCGATCCGCCGCGCAACTGGTTCATCGAGGACATCTATTACCCGACCTGGATGCGGCTGGATGGTTTGCTGATGGGCGTCATGCTCGCTGCGCTGCGGGTGTATCGGCCGCAGGCGTGGACGCGCCTGCAGGCGCGGTCGAACGCGATCCTGCTGGCTGGCATGGTGGTGTCGTGTCTCGCGTTCTGGCTGTTCCGCGATCGTACCGGCTTGCTTGCCAACGCCATCGGCTGGCCGCTGCTGTCGTTCGGTTTCGGCCTGCTGGTATTCGCAGGCGCGGATCGCGGCAGTCTGATCGGTCGCTGGCGCGTGCCGGGCGCGGGCTGGATCGCCGGCATTTCCTACAGCCTGTACCTCAGCCACAAGCTCGCGTTCCATTGGGTGCAGGTCACGTTCGCCGCGCGGCTGCAGGAACCCAGGCACGGCCTGCTCATGTTCGCGATGTATGCGATGGCGGTGCTGGCACTGGGAGCGATATTGCACTACTCGATCGAGCGGCCGTTCCTGTGGCTGCGTGACCGAAGGAAGGCGCGGGTAATTGCCGGCACGTCGGCCGTGCAGCCGGCGGCTTCGTGATCCCTTCGTGTTGCGGTCGAAGTGGGGCGTTCCTCGTCCATGCCTGTGAAATCGAACGGCCGCAGGCATCGGGCAACTGCGTGAACCTGCGCGCGCGAGGTCGCGGAGTCCTCTTGCGCGCCACGAGAGCTGGCGTCGAAGCACGATTGGAGCCGGCGCGTTTTGTGCGCGCGTGGCGCAGCTATTCATCAACCTCGATGGACTCGCCGGGATTGCGCCCTGATGCCTGCCTGTCACTGTGCGATGGTGCGAAATAACCCTGCAGCCCGGGTTACCCCGCGGCGCTGCGGAGCGTGGCGGCGCAGCCGATCGAACGAGGCTTGCACTGCGGCTTCGGCTCGGTCCAAGCTAGCCTTCCGTTTCCGATCGGTACGTCGCTGATGAACCACACTTTCCGTCGTTACGCCGTCTTTGCCCTGTGCGGCGCCGCCATGCTCGCCGGATGTTCGCAGCAGGGCGGCAGCGCGTCCGCGACCAATCCCGCGCAGCAGCAGGCGCAGTCGAAAGAGGCCGACGCAGCGCGCAACCTCGACACTTATCGCCAGTTGCTGCGCATCCACAACGACGAGATGGCGGTTTCGATGGGCAAGGACATCGTCAGCAACTTTCCCGGCACGGCGGCGGCAAAGGAAGTGCAGCAGACTCTGCCGGAAATCGAGAAGCGCTATACCGAAAACAGCGAGAAGAACCGGCTCGCCGCGATGTGGATCTACCAGGTGTCGCCGATGGCCGGCGGCACCCAGTCCACTGCCACCATCTACGCGCCGGGCAGCGATCGCGTGCAGCTGGTGCTGCGCCGCCATACCAGTTGGGGCCAGAGTGTTTTCCTCTACGGCAGCAGCGGCGGCTTTGTCTGCCGTGGCAGCGGTTGCGCCATCGCTGCCACGGTCGACGGCAAGCCGACCCATATCAAGGTGTTCGCGCCGCCCACCGGCGAGCCGGCGCTGATGATGCGCGACGACAACGGGTTCATCGCGATGCTGAAGAAAGCCAGGAAGATCAGTCTGGACGTCACCCTGGTCAACGGCGAGAAGAAGGAAACGTTGGTCTACGAAGTGGGTGGTTTCGATCCTGCCAAGTGGGCCGCCGTTGGCAAGGACAAGGCAGGCAAGGGCAGGAAATAGAACCTCCGGAGTGGGTCGGCATGTTCCATGCGTGATCGTCAAGGCTTGATCGTCAAGGAGTGGATGTCATGAGCATGCGTATGGTCGCCGTGCTGGTTTCGTGTATCGCGCTGCAGGCGTGTTCCAGCGTGCCGCGGTCGGAGCGGTCGAGGCAACTGGCGAAGTTGTCGGTTGCCTACAACGTCATCGCCGGCGAGCCGGTGCGCAACTTCAGGTTCGGTCATCCCATGACCGCCGATGCCCTGAACGACCGGCAGCTCGTGGTGCGCGTGTGGCCCCAGATGAAATGGCTGCTCACGGTGGAGGACGATTGCGACCTCGGCAAGGCGACGTCGCGATACTACGTGACGTCGTTGCAGAAGCGGGTCAGCGTCAACAACGACCGCGTGCTGTTCGGTTCGACGGAGTTCCACGGTGCCTGCCGGATCCGGCAGATCCAGCCGTTGGACATGGACGACGTGGCATCAATGTCGCCGCGCGGCTGAACGGCCTGCGGCATGTGGCCCGGCAGTTCCAGGGAGGACATCGACATCCGGACGTCATTGGCGCAATACCGATGTTGTTCCATGCAGGAGAGAACTCCATGTCGATGAAATCATTGATTCCATGCGCTGCGCTGCTCGCGATCATGCTGGCCGGCTGCTCCGGCGTGCCGCTCGCCCAGCGGGAAAGCCAGCGCCAGGCGGCATACGCCGCGGCGGCTGGTGCATCCGTGCGCAGCTTCCGTTTCTTCAACCTTTATTCGTGGGAGCCGCTGGACAATGGCCAGATGGCCGTCTATACCAAACCGAACGAGGCATGGCTGCTCGACCTCGGCGGTGCCTGCCCCAACCTCGAGTTCGCCAGCGCGATCGGGCTGACATCCCAGTTCGACCAGGTGAGCGTGGGTTTCGACAAGGTGTTGACAGGGCGGGGCAACTATCCCTGCACGATCACCGGCATCCGGCCGGTCGACGTGTCGCGCTTGAAGCTGGAGCAGCAGGCGCAGCGCAAGATCAACGCAGAGCAGCGCGAGGCTGCGAAAACGCCGCCGGCGCAGTGACTGCGCCTATGGTCCGAGTGGCCATGCCGATTGGGCAGTGCCGATCGATCAGCGCAGGAACAGCCGCTCGGTGATGCGCGCGAGCGGCTTTTCCAGCGCGTTCTGCAACTTCGCGGGCAGGTCCAGTGGCTTGAGCAGCATCTTCACCGTCATCTCCGCCGGGATGTGCCGGCGCAGCAGTCCCTGCGCACGGTCGCTGATGCGGCGGAAGGCCTTCTCGTCGCCGACCTGCTGCGGATAGCACTGGTTGAACACGTGGCGCAGCGCGATGTCACTGTCCTCGCTCTTGATCTCGTTGACCCGGCGCAGGATCGCGCGGAACACCTTGTAGCGACCGAATCCTTCGCGCGCGCGGTATTGCCGGTAATGCTGGTAGAAGTGCTTGAAGTGCCGCACCTCATCGCTCTTGATGTGGTTGGTGAGCTGCTTGAGCACCGGTTCGTCGGTGATGTCGTTCAACGCGCGATACAGGCTGGCGGTGCCGGTTTCCACCACGCAGCGCGCGGCCAGTTCCAGTCCGCGGCTCGATTCGAGCTGCTCCGACGTGCACACCGCGCCGTATTCGGTCCAGAACGCCTTGAAGCCGGCTTCCCAGTCGAACTCGGGCCACACCGTCCGCACATAGGCGGATAGCGCGCGGCCGTGCTGCAGTTCTTCGTGCTCCCAGTGCTGGGTGAGCCAGGTCTGCAGGTCCTGGTCGCCCGCGAAGTGGTCGACCAGGTTGTGCGTGTAGAGATCCGAGCCGCTTTCGACGAACGAAGAGCTGCACAGCAGGAAGAAAAGGTCTTCGTTGTGCCGTACGCGCGATAGTTCGATACGGCTGAAATCGAGGCTTTCGAGAGTCCATGGCAATGATTCGGCGTAGCTCAACGTGGGCGTTCCTGTGGATGACGCTGACGGGGCGTTTGTCGTGACATGACAATTTGGTGACCGACAGCATAAGGCTTCACGCTTGCATTGGATTAACGAGAACCCACCTATAATCGAAAGCTTTCCTGCCGCCTGCCTTTCGTGGCGCGGATACCCCTCCCCTCACATCCGGAGCCCTGCATGATTCCCACCCTCAGCTATGCCGCCGCCGCTGCCAGACAGCCGCTGGCGCCTTACCGTTTCGAACGCCGCGAGCCGCGCGAGCACGACGTGGTGATCGAGATCCTCTTTTGCGGCGTGTGCCACTCGGACCTGCACACCGTGCGCGACGAATGGGGCAAGGGCATCTATCCGATCGTGCCGGGCCACGAGGTTGTCGGCCGGGTGACCCGGGTCGGCAAGGGTGTGAACAAGTTCAAGGCCGGCGACCTGGCCGGCGTCGGCTGCATGGTCGATTCCTGCCGCGAATGCGCCAACTGCAAGGACGACCTGGAGCAGTTCTGCATGCAGGGCGCCACTTTCACCTATGCCGGCAAGGATCGCCACGATGGCATCCCGACCCAGGGCGGCTACTCCAGCCAGATCGTGGTGGACGAGGCATTCGTGCTGCGCATTTCCGACAAGCTGGACCTGGCGGCGGTGGCGCCGCTGCTGTGCGCCGGCATCACCACCTACTCGCCGCTCAAGCATTGGAAGGTGGGCAAGGGCAGCAAGGTCGGCGTGGTGGGCCTGGGTGGGCTGGGCCACATGGCGCTGAAGCTGGCGCATGCGTTCGGTGCGCAAGTGGTGCAGTTCACTACCTCGGAATCCAAGCGGGCCGATGCACTGCGGCTGGGCGCGGACGAGGTCGTGCTCTCCAACGACGAAGCGCAGATGCAGGCGCACGCCGGAACATTCGATTTCATCCTCGACACCGTGTCCGCGCCGCACGATGTCAATGCATTCCTCCAGATGCTCAAGCGCGACGGCACCATGACCCTGGTGGGCGTGCCGGATACACCGCCGACCATTCCTGCCGGTTCGCTCATTTTCGGACGCAAGGCGCTGGCCGGCTCACTGATCGGCGGCATCGCCGAGACGCAAGAGATGCTGGATTTCTGCGCCGAGCACGGCATCGTTTCGGACATCGAGAAGATCGACATCAAGGACATCAACGAAGCTTACGAACGGATGCTCCGGAGCGACGTGAAGTACCGCTTCGTGATCGACATGGCCTCGCTCGGCAAGGCGGCCTGATCCAGCCCGAGCATGCGGTGGTGCGCCATTCTCAGCGCACCACCGTCACCGGCACGTGGGCGCGGGCCAGCACGTCGCTGGACACGGAGCCCACCAGCCAGCGTGCCAGCGCGCCGCGTTCGGTATGGCCGATCGCCACGTGGTCGATGTTGTGCTGCTGGACCTGCGCCAGCAGTACGTCGCCGGGACTGCCGTGGGTCAGTTCGATGTCCACCAGTTTGTCGGCATCGGGCACCATCGCGCGGAGTTCGTCGAGCAGTTCGCGCGAACGGTTTGCGCCGTTGTCGGTCATCATCAACGCCACCGCGTCGGCGCCACCCTCGGTGACCTGCAGCACCGATACCACGCGTACCCGTCCGCCTCCGCAGCGGGCGAGGTCGACGGCAAACTGGAACGCGCGTCGCGACGATTCCGACCCGTCATAACCGACCAGCGAATACTTGACCATCGTTATCGTCCTGCCGTTGCGATAGGCCGATTATGCCGCGCGCCCAGCCGGCAATTGCTACGAATGCGTTCAGCGCTCGACGTCATGGCAACGCCGTTCGATGTGGTAGCCCGCGTTGTTGTCCTGGTGATTTTTTTGAACGCGGTTGCCGGCGTAGCCGCCCGCCACGGCGCCACCGACGGTGGCCAGCGTCTTGCCCTTGCCGCCGCCGATCTGATGGCCGAGAAGGCCACCGGCGACCGCGCCGACGGCTGTGCCGGCAATCTGGTGATTGTCTTTCGCACGATCCTGCACCCGTACGTCATGGCAGACCTGGCGGGTGCGGTGATGGCCGTCGTCCTGTGCATGCACGGGGGCAAGGACTGTGGCGAGAGCTAGGGCGAGCAGTGTGCTGCCAGTTGTCGTTCGCATGGTCATGAGTGATCTCCTCCAACAGGAATGGCTGAAGTGTTGCCAGCCACGCGTGAGACGCAGGTCAAGGTTGCCGGTAACGATTCAGAAGAGACTCCAGCCTGAACGGATGCCGTTTGAGTGAGCTGCTGCGGCCTTCATGTGCACGTCTTCCTCACATACCGTTGCTCATCCTGAATCGTCTTTCGAACGACGCATCGGCCCACCGCGCCGGTGCGTTGCAATGACCTCCGCGGCAACAACTGACAGGGAGAATGGGTATGTTCAAACGAACTCTGGGAATGGCGGCTCTGGTACTTGCGTGCGCAACCGCAACGACGGTCCTGCCGGTATCGACCGCTCACGCCAGCGACGCGACAGTGAAGTGCCACCTGCGCTTCAACCTCGCTGGCTGGTCGCTGATCTACAAGCATGCCGAAGGCAGCGGCACCGTTCGTTGCGACAACGGGCAGGTTGCGAAGGTCAAGATCGCCGTGGTCGGCGGTGGCCTTACCGCCGGCAAGTACCGCATCAATGACGGCAAGGGCGAGATCAGCAACGTGCACGGCATCCGCGAGGTCTTCGGCGACTACGCCCAGGCCGGTGCGGAAGCGGGCGTGGTCAAGAGCTCCACCGCCCAGGTGCTGACCAAGGGCACCACCTCGCTGGCACTGGCCGGTACCGGCGAAGGCATCAACCTGGGTATCTCCGCGGGCAAGTTCACCATCAGCCCGCGTTGATCCCGGCGTTGCCGTTTTAACCGAAGGGCGCCGCAGGGCGCCCTTCGTTTTTCCAGCGCGTAAACTGTGCGGATCGCAAATTTCGCGGATCTGGCTGGAGAACTCCGATGCATCATCTTTCCTGGCTGCCTGCATTGAAGGCGGCGTCTTGATGCCGGCGACAAGGCCGGTCGACGGATCCCCAGCGCGGCAGTTCGCGGCGTGGGGGATTGCACCATGGATCTTGCTGCTGCTGGCTGCTGCGGGTTGCGTGCTGTATCTGCAGCATGGCGAATACATCTATCTGGCCGCGGCCGGCATGGTGTTCGTGATCTGCGCTGGCTGCATCCTGCGCCTGCCGTGGGCGCGATCGAGTCTGCGCGTGGTGGCGGTGCTGATTGCCTTGTGGGCGCTGGTGACCGGTGTGCTGATGCTGCAGCAATGGGACGCGTTCGACCGTGCCCGGCAACACGCCAGCACCCAGCTACCGCAGTTCAGGGATTTGACGTTGTGGATGATCGATCGCGCGCAACGAACCTGGCAGTTCGGGCTGGCACTGAAAGCGGTTGCCGTGCCGTTCTTGCTCTGGCTGGCCTGGCAATTGGGTCGGCCCGCGGTGCGCGCGCAGTTCAGGCCTGGCCG
Organism: Rhodanobacter sp.; assembly: GCA_036398675.1. Lineage (GTDB taxonomy): Bacteria > Pseudomonadota > Gammaproteobacteria > Xanthomonadales > Rhodanobacteraceae > Rhodanobacter. The sequence goes on from DASWOQ010000053.1 coordinate 57,261, forward strand.
GCGGGTGGTCAGGCCGTCCGGTGGACGCACTCTGTAACGAGTGCTTATCGAGCTAGACTGCATTGCGGACTCGAAGGGAGATGGGTGGATGAAACACTTGCTGACGGGGTTGCTGGTCGCGCTACTTTCCGCGACCGTTTATGCCAAGGGGCTTGATCCGGCGCTGGAGCAGATGCGCGCCAGCATGCTGCTGAGCGGATCCATTGAGGTCGGGCCGGATGGCAGCGTGCGCAGTTACAGTCTCGATCGCGCCGACAGGGTGCCTGCGGAGGTTCGAGGGCTGGTCGACAAGGCCGCGCACGTGTGGAAATTCGAACCCATATTGCAGGATGGCAAGCCGGCCATCGCGAAGGCGAAGATGAGCTTGCGCATCGTTGCCACGCCAGTCGACAACGAGCACATGACGATCAGCATTGCCGGTGCGCAGTTCGGGCAGAAAGGCAACAAGCCGGGTGAAGAGGTCAGTTATAAGGATCGCGCACCGCCGAGGTATCCGATGTCTGCGGTGCAGGCGCGCGTGTCGGGCACGGTCTACCTGCTATTGCGAGTGAATCGGCAGGGCCGGGTCGCCGATGCACTGGCGCAGCAGATCAACCTCGATGTCCGCGCGGACAAGCGCAGCATGGAAAGGTGGCGCAAGGTGCTGGGCGATGCGGCCCTGCGCGCCACCAGCCAGTGGACCTTCAATCCACCCACTTCCGGGAAACATCTGCACGACGATTACTGGGTTGCTCGGGTGCCGGTGGTTTTCAACCTGCGCCCCAGCGGCATGCCCATCGTCGATGAATACGGCAAGTGGCGCGGTTACATGCCGGGTCCGCTGCAACCGGTGATGTGGCCGGACAAGGACAAGATGTTTTCAGGTGCTGCCGATGCCATCTCCGGTGATGGATTGTTCCAGCTCGATCAGGGCCTGCATCTGACCACGCCGCTCAACGGCGCCTGAGCGGGGAGCGCACCGGCGACGGCGCTGGCCAAGGACGACATCCTGAGCGTTGCCGCTGTGACGTCGACGGGCGGTATGACATCCGAGTAGTGGCGAAGCGCTATTTCCGCTACTTCGCAGCTGACCACTGCAGGTCGGCCACCACCGGGAAGTGATCGGAGGGGTAGCGGCCATCCTGGTTGGTGGTGATGGTGGCGACATCGGTGGCGGTGAAACCGCGATACAGGATCCAGTCGATACGGAAGTCCGGCTTGCCGGTGAAATTGTGGAAGGTTGCTTCCGGTCCGCTGCGTTTCGGTGCGCTGAGCCGCGCGTCCTGCAGCACCTGGGTCAGCAAGGCATGGTCGGGCTGGTTCGGCGGGCTGTTGAAATCACCGGTGAGCACGAACGGCATGTCGGCCGGCAACGCCTTCACTCGCGCCAGGATCTCCTGCGCAGCGCGCGTGCGGATCGGTTCGTCCTGATCGCGATAGGGAAAATGCGTGTTGTAGTAGTAGAAGCGACGATGCGTGGTTTCCACCTCGAACAGCGCCCAAGTCACCATGCGTGGATACAGGTTGCCCCAGGTGATGCTGCCGGGTTTGTCCGGCGTGTCGGAGAGCCAGAAGTTGCCCGAGTCGATCACCTTCAGCCGGTCGGTACGATAGAACACGCCCATGTGCTCGTCGCCGTCATTGCCGAAACGGCCGACGCCGAACCAGGTGTATTGCGGCAGTTTGCCGGCGATGTAGTCGCCCTGGAACTTGTACAGCTCCTGCGTGCCGAACAGGTCCGGATGCTGTTCGCGGATCGTGCGCACCATGATGTCGCGCCGCAGGTCCCAGCGATTCGGGCCGTCGTCGGCGATGCCCAGGCGCACGTTGAAGGTCATTACACGCAGGTCTTGTGCGGCGAACGCCGGGGCGGCCACGAACAGGGCGAACATCGCAGCAATCAGCAGCAGGCGTAGGGAGCGCATGGCGAAGGTTTCGTCGAGTGTTGGATGGATGACGGAACGTAGCACAGGCATGCGGGTCGTTCCGCGTTCCGGCCGTGCGTCACGGGCGGTGAACCCCACGTGCCGCACGATGCCGCGATAACCAGAAGCTAACCGTCGCATAAGTAAGGTTGTGATTTGCCTTTCTGTGGCCTGCTCCGGAGTGCCGAACTGATGACGCCAGCCTTGATGAACGCCGTCGTGAAGAAAGAAATTTCGTCCCGGCATTTTCTGCGGTTTGCACTGACCGGCCTGCTCGCGCTCGGTGTCGCGTCCGTCTCGGCGAAACAGACGTCCGATCCGCAGAAGACCCGGGCATACATCGATCACGCATGGACCACGCTCACGCGGTCGATGGACGACTGCACGGCGCTGACCGACAGCAAGGTGAAGACGCATCCGGTGCTGTACCTGCCGGCGAACCTGAGCACGCCGCCGGAGCTGGCGAAGGTGAAGGCGCGCTGCAACGTCGACGTGCATGTGCTGCCGCAGGCGATCGACCAGCTCGGCGACCTCGCGCCGACCACGCTGCCGAAGCAGGGCCTGCTGTACCTGCCGCATCCGTACGTGGTGCCGGGCGGGTTCTTCAACGAGATGTACGGCTGGGACAGCTACTTCATCGTGCTTGGGCTGGTTGCCGATCATCGCGAGGCGATGGCGCGCGACATGGTCGACAACGCGCTGTTCGAGGTGCAGTACTACGGCGCCGTGCTCAACGCCAACCGCACGTACTACCTCACGCGTTCGCAGCCGCCGTTCCTGGGCGCGATGGTGCGCGCGCTGCTGGACGACCCGGCCAGCTTCAAGGACAAGGCCGAAGCGCGCGCATGGCTCGAGCATGCCTATCCGCTGCTCGTGCGCGACTATTCCACGTGGACGCGAAAGGAGCATCTGGCCGGCGACACCGGGCTTGCCCGTTACTACGACTACGGCGGTCCCGCGCCGGTGCTGGAGTTCAAGGACAGCGCGTACCTGAAAGGAGTGATCGACTGGCTGATCGCGCATCCATCCGAAGGTCCGGGCTACCTGGTCAAGTCCTCGCAGCATCCGGATGCTGCGGAAACCGCGAAGCTCAAAACCACCAGCTGCGACATCCAGGCATCCGCCGTGTGCGCGGGCGCGTGGTCGCACGGCTACCGGTTGAGCGCCGACTACTACCTCGGCGACCGTGCGATGCGCGAGTCGGGCTACGACACCACTTTCCGCGTCGGACCGTTCGGCGGCTCCACCCATCAATACGCGACGGTGGATCTCAACAGCCTGCTGTACCGCTATGAGCGCGACCTGCACGATCTCGCCGCGCAGCTTGGCAACACCACGGACGCGACGCGCTGGGCCGCCGCCGCGGACGCCCGCCACACCGCGATCGACAAGTACCTGTGGCGCGCCGACAAGGGCATGTACATGGATTACGACTTCGTCAGCGGCAAGCCGTCCGACTACAACTTCGTTTCCACCTTCTATCCGTTGTGGGCGGGCGTCGCGTCGAAGCAGCAGGCCGAATCGCTGCGCGGCAGGCTGGGCATCTTCGAGCGCAAGGGCGGACTGCAGATGAGCGACCACGCCAGCGGCGCGCAGTGGGATGCGCCGTTCGGCTGGGCGCCGACCAACTGGCTGGCGATCGACGGCTTCGACCGCTACGGCTTCCACGCCGACGCGCAGCGACTTGCCCGCGAATTCACCGGCACCATCGACCGCAGCCTCGCCAACGACGGCACCATCCGCGAGAAATACAACATGGTCAGCGGCAACGCCGACGTGAAGATCAGCGCCGGCTACAAGGACAACGTGATCGGTTTCGGCTGGAGCAATGGCGTCTACCTGAAGCTGCAGCAGTTGCTGCGTGCCCAGCCTGCCGCGAAGCCGTAGTACGCCTTCGCGACGTCGGCGAATGTGAACTGCGCGGCCTTCTTCATTCATCGACATGAAGAGGGCCGTGCACTGTTTTTCACGGCGCCCTGCAACATGCATGACTAACCTGACGACAGCGATTCGAACACGAACGCTGTGTGCGGCTGCGAGTTGTCCGGCCGCGCGTTTTCTCATCCCAGGAGTGATGCCATGAGCAGCAACGACCATGACGTGAAAGTTCTCAACAGCCTGATCGAAACCACGATCGACAGCGCCGATGGTTACGCCGAGGCCGCCAAGGACGCCGACAGCACGCGCTTCACGTCGACCTTCCAGAGCCGCGCCGCCGAACGCAAGCAGGTGGTATCGACGCTGCAGCAGCACGTGCGATCGCTGGGCGGGAAGCCTGATGACGACGGCACCGTGCTGGCCACGGCGCATCGCATGTTCGTCAACCTGCGCAAGTCGATCGGCTCCGGCGACACCGCCGTGGTCGACGAGGTCGAACGCGGCGAGGACCACATCAAGGCCAAGTTCGAGGACGCGCTGAAGGACAACGACGTGACCACATCGACGCGGTCGGTGATCAGCAACGCCTACGCGTCGGTCAAGGCCGGCCACGACCAGATGCGCGACTTGAAGAAGTCCCTGCACAACCAGGCATAGGCATGTTCGGCCGGCCGGATGCCGGCGGAAGAGACAGGCCGCATGCGCAGCCTGTTTTTATTCGTGCATGGATGGCGCCGGTTTCGCCGGCGCCTCCGGCTGGATCATCGTGCGGATGCGCGTGGCCAGCGCATCCATCGCGAAGGGTTTGGTGATCAGTTCCATGCCGTGGCCGAGCGAACCGTCGGGGGCGACCACGCTTTCGGCATAGCCGGTCATCAACAGCACCTTCAGGCCGGGCCGGTCGACGCGCGCCGCGTCGACCATCTGGCGGCCGTTCAAGCCGGGCAGGCCGATGTCGGTCACCAGCAGGTCGATGTGCCGAGGGGACTTGAGGATCTCCAGCCCCGACACGCCATCCACCGCTTCCAGCGCGAGGTAGCCGAGTTCGTGCAGCACGTGCAGGATCAACTCGCGCACGCTGGCCTCGTCCTCCACCACCAGCACCACTTCGCCGGCTGATTGCAATGCCGCCTCGCTGCGCGCCGGAACAAGTTCATCCTCGACAGGCGGGCCGTGGTGACGCGGCAGGTACAGCCGTACGGTGGTGCCCCGGTCGGCCTCGCTCTCGATCTTGCAGTACCCCTTGGACTGGCCCGCGAAGCCGTACACCATCGACAGCCCCAGCCCGGTGCCCTGACCCATGGCCTTGGTGGTGAAGAACGGATCGAACGCGCGCTCGATCACTTCCGGCGGCATGCCGACCCCGGTATCGGACACGGCCACGCAGACATAGTGTCCCGGTGCCATGCCCAGCCGGTCGGCCACTGCCGCCTGCAGGTCGATGTTGCGCGTGCCGATGGTGAGGCGACCGCCGTCGGGCATCGCATCGCGTGCGTTGATGACGAGGTTGAGCACGGCGTTTTCGAGTTGATTGGTATCGCAATGCGTCGCCCACAGGTCGTCGGCGAGGTCGAACGCGATATCGATATGCGCGCCGGTGGTTCGACGCAGCAGATCCTCCATCGACGCCACCAGCGGATTGGCGGCCACCGACCGCGGGTCGAGCGGTTGACGGCGCGAAAACGCCAGCAACCGATGGGTCAGCGCCGCCGCGCGCCTGGCCGATGCCAGCGCGCCAGCAACGAAACGCTCGAGATCGTCGGTGCGGTTTTCCCCGATGCGCTGGCCGACCAGTTCGAGTGCGCCGGTGATGCCCTGCAGCAGGTTGTTGAAATCGTGCGCGATGCCGCCGGTGAGGTGGCCCATCGCCTCCATCTTCTGCGACTGGCGCAACTGCGCCTCGATCGAGATCCTGTCGGTGAGGTCACGCACGAAGACGTTGACGATCGGACCGCTCTCCAGGCGCAGCAGGCTGAGCCCGAGTTCCACCGTGATCGCGCTTCCGTCGCGGCGCCGCGCACCAGTCTGCCAGCGCAGCTTGGTGCCGGTGGAGGCAGCCGGCAGGTTGTGGAGATAGCGCTGCTGGTCGGCGTCGGACATCACCAGCGTGGCGAAGCAATGCCCGAGCGCTTCCTTTTGCGACCAGCCGAAGATCGATTCGGCCACCGCATTCCATTCCACGATGCGATCGTCGGCGTCGGTCTGCACGAAACCGTCGAGCGCGGTATCGATCACGCCGCGGGCGATGCGCTCGCTTTCGATCAAGGCCAGTTCCGCCATCTTGCGCTCGGTGATGTCGCGCGTGACCTTGGCGAAACCGACCAGCCGGCCGCCATCGTGGATCGGATCGATCATCACGCTGGCCCAGAATCGCGTGCCGTCCTTGCGCACGCGCCAGCCTTCGGCCAGGTAGCGTCCCTCGTCCCGCGCCGCGGCCAGCGCCAGACGCGGCAACTGAGCCGCGCGATCCTCGGCGGTGTAAAAGCACGAGAAGTGCTGCCCGACGATCTCATCCGCGCGATAGCCCTTGATGCGCTCGGCGCCGGCATTCCAGTTGGCGACGTGGCCATCGGCATCCAGCATGTAGATCGCATAGTCGATCACGCTGCTCACCAGCAGGCGGAAACTGCGCTCGCTGCGGTGCAGTTCCGTGGCGGTTTCCTCGGCCTGCCGCGTGCGTTCGGTCACCAACTCGGCCAGTGCCTGGTTGAGGCGCAGCATCACCTGATCGGCATGCTTCCGGTTGGTGAGGTCGACCAGGATGTTCACCGCGCCGATCAGCACGCCGTCGTCGTCGAACAGCGGTGTGGGATGCGGCATGTACAGGCGCAGGCTGCCGTCGGGGCGTTCGGCGATGCCTTCGACGCCCATCACGGCCCGGCCGGTTTTCAGGGTTATCGCCAGCGCGCATTCGTCGTGCGGCAGCGCCGTGCCGTCGGGCCGGCGCATTTTCCAGATCACGCTCCAGCGCTGCCCGGGGCCAGGCCGGCGCCCGGCGAATTCCACCGCTGCCTCGTTGTAGAACGTGATCAGACCATCGGCGTCGGTGGTGTAGATCGCCACCGGCAACGCCTGCAGCATGTCGCGGTACAACCGTTCGCCGCTACTGCGGGAGGACGCTGCCGCAACCACGTCCGGTGGAATCATGTTCAGCATGTCGAACATGTCTGGCGGAAGGGACGCATCAAATGGCGGCCGTCGTCCGGCAGCAGCTGGTGCCCTGGATCAATTCCCGGATGCGGCGCCGACGACGGCAGCCCGATGGCGGTCATTTCGTGGCGCAATGGCGAAGTGGACAACGGATCCGACATGGCAGGCTCCGGGCAGACATAGGAGTAGGAGTGCATATATCCAGTCAAGGTTTGGTGCACGCGCCGTTCCGACGGTTACCCGTTGCGCATTGGCGGCATTTGCCACTGCCACGATGTCGCGGATGGCGGTAGCCTTTTTGCTTCTGTCGGACACGGAGCAAGCCTCGATGATTACCTTTTCGCGTTCTTCCACGCACTGCGGACACCTGTTGCGCCGTGTCGCGATGACGGCAACGACCATGGCGGGTGGCGTCCTTTCGATCGCAATGGCGCAGGTTCCGTCTGTGGCGCCGGAGGCCCGAACGGATACCGGTATCCTGAAAGGCAAACTCGCCGAATTCGAGGGGGTGGCGCTGCACGAATTCCAGGGCATTCCGTATGCCGCGCCGCCGATCGGCCAGCGGCGCTGGCAGCCGCCGCAGCCTGCCGAACCGTGGAAGGGCGTGCGCAGTGCGGACCGATTCGCCGCGCGCTGCATGCAGCTGCCGCTGTACGACGACATGGTTTTCCGCTCGAACGGCATGGGCGAGGACTGCCTCTATCTCAACGTGTGGGCGCCGGCATCCGCCTCGAACGCGAAGCTGCCGGTGCTGGTGTATTTCTACGGTGGCGGCTACTCCGGCGGCGACGGTTCGGAAAAGCGCTACGACGGCGCCAGCCTCGCCACCAAGGGCATCGTCACGGTCACGGTGAACTACCGGCTCGGCGTGTTCGGTTTTCTCGCATTACCCGCATTGGCCGGGGAATCGCCGCACCATGCCGCGGGCAACTACGGCCTGCTCGACCAGGTGGCCGCGCTGCGCTGGGTGCAGTCAAACATCGCGCAGTTCGGCGGCGACCCGTCGAAGATCACCATTGGCGGCGAATCGGCCGGCTCGATCTCGGTGAGCGCGTTGATGGCCTCGCCGCTGTCGAAGGGACGGATCGCCGGTGCCATCGGCGAGAGTGGTGCATTGATCGCGCCGATCGTGCCGCAGCCGCTGAAGAGTGCGCAGGACAATGGCGCGAGCTTCATGAAAAAGGTCGGCGCGGGCTCGCTGGCCGCATTGCGCGCGATGCCGGCCGAGAAACTTCTGCAAGCCACCGCGGACAAGAACGGGCCGGACTTCGATACGGATATAGACGGCTATTTCCTCACCGAAACGCCGGCGTCGACATTCGAACGTGGTGCGCAGGCGCATATACCGCTGCTGCTCGGTTCGAATTCGCAGGAAGGCTACTGGAGCCGCTTGCTGGGCAACAAGCCACCGACTCCGGCCAACTATCGCAAGACGCTGCAACACGCGTTCGGCGATCAGGTGGATCAGGCACTGGCGCTGTATCCGGGCAGCACCGAAGACGAAGTGAAGCGCTCGGGCACCGCGCTCTCCGGCGACGGCTTCATCGCGCACAGCACCTGGCGCTGGATGGACCTGCATCGCCGCACCGGCGGCTCGCCGGTGTACTTCTACTATTTCGACCAGCCGCGGCCGCTGAAGCGCAATGCGGCGCCCGGCGCCAGCGCCGATGCAGGCGCGGTGCACAGCGCGGAAATCGAATACGCGCTGGGCAACCTCGACAGCAACCTGGTGTATGCGTGGACGCCGGCCGACCATGAAACCTCACGGATCATGGAAGGCTATTTCGCGCAGTTCATCAAGACCGGCGATCCGAATGGCACGAACCTTCCGACCTGGCCGGCCGTCAAGGATTTCGACGGTGGACTGTTGCGCCAGACCATCGATGCGCGCACGCGCACTGAGGTCGATCGCGGTGCGGCAAGGCAGGCGTTTCTGCAACAGTTCTTCAACACCCACGCGCCACCGTTCTGAGCGGAACGGCGGTGGCGATGGTCAGTGTGCCGCTTGCCGCGGAATCCGTTGCAGATAGTCGATGTCCACGACGTGCGTAGCACCGTCGAGACCGACGTTATCGATGCCGGCCATCAGTGGCATTTTGCATCGGCTGCAGTCATCACCAGTTCGTCATGACATTGCGAATCGTTCCAACCAGGACCTTTGCGGCTGTACTTGAGGAACATCTGGCAGTTGAACGGATCGCGTCGTTGCGGTTCGGTAGACGCTGCACGGTCGCCATGCCGGATGCTGCGCATTGTCGCGGGAAACCTTGTCCTGGCCATAAAAGCTCAAGAGGTTGCCGCGATCGGCCTATAGATTAGGCGCCCAGTCGATCGTGTGCTGACGACTATCTTTGGCCTCGATTATCCCGCGCTCGACTTGCGATCTGGTCGTGTCTGGTCTCTCGCAAGGAGGCTCGCATGGGTGGTGCAGTGAAGCTCATTGACGATGTTGCGGCGCAACTTGTTGATGTGTTGATTTTATATAATATTACAATAGGACTATATATCATCAGCATCTCAAGCCGCCTGTGATGACGCTGACCTGCGCTTGGCAAGCGCAACGGTTGGAAGCTGCGAGGCTAAGTGGATGCTTGGTTGACTGGATAAAAGTGCGGCATAGACAAGGGCAGATCGGCAGTGCGCTGCGCGGGTATCTGAGTGATATTCCATATTGACGGGAGGGGTATTCCATGCAAAAAACCAAGGTGGCGCTTTCAGTGCGCCAGGCATTGACGGCGATGGGAGTCGCCTGTCTTATCGGCTACAGCATCCAGGGGCTCGCGCAAACAAGCACCGCCAGTCCTGCGGCTAGTGCTTCGTCACCCACGCCATCCGATCAAGATGACGCCAATGGAGCTGCCAAAGACAAGAGCAATGCCAATAAAAAGAAGGTCGTCAATCTCAATGCGGTCTCCGTTACTGGCCAGCTTGCTGCGATCCAGCGCGCCCAGTCGATCAAACAGGATGCCGTGAACGTCGTCGATTCGATTTCTGCGGAGGAGACGGGAAAATTTCCTGACCCCAACGTTGCCGATGCCTTGCAACGTGTACCCGGCGTATCGGTGAATCGCAGTGGTGGCGAATCCAGCCAGATTGCCATACGTGGCTTTGGACCAGAGTTCGTTGCCGTAACGGTCAACGACCGCCAGATGGCGACGGCCTCCGGTTCGCGGGCTTTCAATTTCGACGTGCTGCCATCGGAAATCATCAGCCTCGCCCAGGTCAACAAGACTTCGTCGGCGGATATTCCTGAAGTCGACATCGGCGGTGTCGTCAATATCCAGACCGCGCGACCGCTGGACTTTCATGGCTTCCATGGCGCGTGGAGCGCGGCTGGCGTCAACAGCAACCTGACTGGCGACTGGTCCGGCAAGACCACGCCAAAAGCCTCGGGCGTATTCGGCTGGACGAATTCGAATGATACCTTCGGCTGGCTCGCTTCGGCATCGTACTACAAGCGTAAAGACACCCAGCTCAATACGCAGGCCAACTCCTGGTACGCCGATCAGGATATTTCCCAGCTGTCCAAGCTGAGCAACCCCAGTTATACGAACGTTGCTGTGCCAGAGACCCTGGCCAGCAACGTCGTCGATGAGACGCGCACCCGCAAGGGCTTCAGCGGCGCGATCGACTGGAAGCCGTTCGATCGGCTGACCGTTCAGTTCGACACCTTGTACTCGAGCTACAAGGTCGATCCGTTGGAGCACGAATTCGGCCAGTACGGCAACACCGCCGACATCCAGTCGTTGACGACCGACGCCAACAACACGGCGTTGAGCTATACGCGCAATAGTTCGGGCGCCAACGTCATGGCGAACGACTATGTCATGTCGTACACCCCGAGCTACGAGAAGAGCTATCAAAACGGATTGAATCTTGGCTTCGACATCAACCAATCGACCAAGCTCAGCCTGGATGTCTCCAATTCGAAGGCCTGGAACAAGCAAAGCCCCGATGGCTATTTCCTCGTGATGGGCACGAAGAATTTCGGCGTCAATCCTGTCTGGACCAACAACGGCAACAACGAGCCGCCGAGCTACGCCAACATCCTCTCGTCGACGAACCTGGACGGGTTGGCGGCGCATTGCTGCAATGCCGGCTCTGGCGATAACGTCACCAACAATGTCAACGAATATCAGCTCAAGCTGACCAAGAGCTTCAACGAGGGTGTGCTCTCGCAATTGGAGTTTGGTGGGCAGATTTCCGACGAGTCGGTCAAATCGGTCGGTTGGACAACGCCCAACAGCATCTTCTGCAACGCCTATTGCGGCTATACCATCCAGGTTCCACCCGATGCCGTGGGCGCCTATATCTATACGGCGCCAGACAAGATCAAAGGAGTTTCTTCGCCTGGCCTGCCGGCACAGTGGATCCAGTACGATCCACGCGCCTACCTTGCCTGGCTGGCCTCGCCGGCGGCCTACAGCCAGTTGTCGGCCGACAAGCGCGCGGCGCTGCTTGCGGGTCTCGCCGCCAATGGCGGCACCTTGGGTGCCGCCCCCAATCCGGGCAGCTACAACAAGGTGTCGGAAAATGAGAAATCGTTTTTCGCCAAGGCCGTCTTCGAAGGCACGATGTGGGAGAAGTCCTGGGCGCTGGATGTCGGCGTGCGCTATCTCGACATCGACTCGACCTCCACGGCGATCAACCAGCCGCCGGTGAGTTACTACATCGATCCCAACGACACCAGCGATGGCCAGGTCGCCTATGGCCCGCTGACGCCGCAGTCCGCGGATGGCGGCTATCACAAGTGGCTGCCATCGCTGAACTTCAAGCTGAACCTGCTCGATAACCTGATCTACCGCCTGTCCTTCTCCAAGACGTTGACGCCGCCCGAGCTCAGCAATCTGTATTACAACCAGAGCTTCGGCACGCGTCCGAGTTCGTTGACCATCACGCAGGGCAATCCCGAGCTTCAACCCTACACGTCGAGGAACTACGACATGGGCCTGGAGTGGTACATCGACGACGCCAGTTACGTGGCGCTTGAAGGGTTCTACAAGAAGGTCAGCAACTTCAGCACCCTGGCGAGCACGCCGGTGGAGTTCCTGACCGACCAAGCCAACGGCCAGCCGCTGACTTGGTCGCTGACCCAGCCAATCAACCTGAACTCGTCGAACATCTACGGCGAAGAGTTCACCTTCAACTACCAGTTCACCCATGTCCTGCCAGATCCGTTCGATGGCCTGGGGTTTGCGGCCAACTACACGCACGTCTCCAGTAGCACCAACCTGAGTCCGGGTACGATCGCCGCTTCAGGCAAGTTCGCCGTGCCCGGCATCGGCAACTCGGCCAACGCGAGCCTGTACTACGAAAAGGGGCCGGTGCAGGTTCGCCTCGCCTACAACTGGCGTGGCTCGTATCTGGAGAGCCTGGCCTATGGTGCCGGTGCGCAGCCGGAGACCCGGACTTCCTACGGTCAGCTGGACCTGAGCGCAAGCTATGACCTGAACAAGCATCTGTCGGTGTTCCTGTCCGGTACCAATCTGACGCACGAGCATCTTTACGACTACTCGGTCTATCCAAATCGGTTCTTGTATGCGGAAGCGGATGGCACGGTGTACACGGTCGGTGTGCGCGGCACGTTTTGACCTCGTTCGACGAAGCTTGCTTCGGCCGACTTCGGTTCCGTCATCGATACCGGAACCGAAGTCGCGATCGAGATGTTGTCGAGTCCATCTTTAATCTTTGGGTCGGGTTTGAAGACCGCAAGGACGAGATGGCCCTTGCCTGGCTGTGAGGTGTTTCAGTGGCTGTATTGCGGAGAGTTTTGACGGGGATGCTGTTTGGCGCCTTGTTCGCAGGGAGTGCGATGGCAGGGTCAGTGCCGGCCAAACATGGCCTCGCCATCGAACAAGGCCATTTTGTGCTCGATGGCAAGCCGTTCCAGATCATCGCCGGCGAGATGCATTACACCCGCGTGCCGCGCGAGTACTGGCGCGCGCGTCTGAAGATGGCCAAGGCCATGGGCCTGAATACCATCACCACCTATGTGTTCTGGAACGTGCACGAAGCGACGCCCGGTCACTACGATTTCAGTGGTCAGAACGACGTCGCCGAGTTCATCCGCGAGGCGCAACAGGAAGGCCTGTATGTGATTCTTCGCCCGGGTCCCTACGTGTGTTCGGAGTGGGAGCTCGGCGGAATGCCTGCCTGGTTGCTGAAGGATCCGGACGTCCGTCTACGCAGCACCGATCCGAAGTTCATGCAGCCGGCGCAGCGCTGGCTGCATCGGGTCGGGCGGGAACTGGCGTCGCTGCAGTCGAGTCACGGCGGCAACATCATCGCCGTGCAGGTCGAGAACGAGTACGGCAGCTTCGGCAAGGATGGCGCCTATATCGAACAGGTCCGACGCGGCCTGATCGACAGCGGTTTCGACACTTCGTTGCTGTACACCTCCGACAGCGCCGAGCAGCCGGGTTCGCTGCCTGACCTGCTCAAGGTGATCAACTTCGGCGTCGGCCATGTGCGCGAGAAATTCGCCAAACTGCAAACGTGGCAATCCAGCGGCCCCTACATGGCTGGCGAGTACTGGGTGGGTTGGTTCGATCATTGGGGCGCACCGCATCATGTTGCCGATGCCAAACTGGTGGCGGATGAATTGAGCTGGATGTTGCAGCAGGGTTATTCGGTCAATTTCTACATGTTCCATGGCGGCACGTCGTTCGGCTGGATGAACGGTGCGAACTGGGATGACGACAGCTACCAGCCCGATGTGACCAGCTACGACTACGACAGCCCGCTCGACGAAAGCGGTCGGCCCACACCAAAGTACGATGCGTTGCGGCAGGCAATCGCCAAAGCCACCGGCGCCTCACTGCCGCCGGTGCCGGTAACGCCGCCGACCCTGGCCATCAATGGCATCAAGCTGGATGAGTCGGTTTCGCTGTGGGAAACGTTGCCGGCACCCTTGGCATCGCATGAACTCAAGACGATGGAAGCGCTGGATCAGGCTTACGGCGACATCCTTTATCGCAAGCGCATGATTGCCGGCACGAACGGCGAACTGCATGTCGATGGCCTGCACGACTACGCTTTGGTCTACGTCAACGGCAAGCGGATCGGCACACTCGATCGCCGGCTGAAACAGGACCGGCTGGCGCTCAAGCTCGCCAAGGGCGACACGTTGGACCTGTTGGTGCAGAACGACGGGCGCATCAACTTCGGCGAGAAGATGCTCACCGAGCGCAAGGGCATCCTGGGATCCGTCAGCCTGCAGGGGCGGCCGTTGCAAGACTGGAAAATCTATTCGCTGCCATTTACCGACAGCAGCTCATTGAACTACAGCCGCGGCCCGTGCCGGCATGCACCCTGCTTCTATCGCGGCACGTTCAACGCCCCGGTCTCGGGCAGCGCTGCCGCGGATACCTTCCTGGATACGGCAGGCCTCGGCAAGGGCTTCGTCTGGCTCAACGGACATCCGCTGGGCCGCACTTGGAACATCGGCCCGCAACGTACCTTGTACGTGCCTGGTATCTGGCTGAAGCCCAGTGGCAACCAACTGGTGGTGCTGGATCTTCTGGTAGAAGGCCAGCCCGTACTGAACACGTTGAAGCAGCCCGTGCTGGGCACGACCACCGTTAAGGTGCCTTGAGGCATGGCCCGGTGCAATCGACAAACATGTGGCGCACTGCCAGCGAAGAATGCGATCAGCCGCTGGCGCCATTCCGATTCCGTTTCACCCGTCGTGGAGAAAAATCGATGAGCGGTTCCCTAGCAGGTTTGCTGCGTATTGCAGCTTCATTCGTGTTCGTTTCCGCGGTCGCCGTCGGCGCCGCGCCAGTCCAGGCCAAGCAGGCTGCAGCCGCCTTGCCGCAGATGGGCTTCAACAACTGGAATTCCACGCATTGCCGCGACGAGTACAACGAAGCGATGATCCGCGGCATCGCCGACAAATTCATCAGCCTGGGTCTGCGCGATGCCGGCTACCGCTACGTCAACATCGACGATTGCTGGGCCGACTGGCGGCGCGACAAGGATGGTCATCTGCAGGCCAACCCCAAACGCTTTCCGGGCGGCATCAAGGCGCTGGCCGACTACATCCATCAGCATGGACTGAAGTTCGGCCTGTATTCGAGCGCCGGCACGGCCACCTGCGAGCCGCTGCAAGAAAACCGCGGCTTTCCCGGTGGCCTCGGTCACGAGAAGCAGGACGCAGAGACGTTCGCCTCGTGGGACGTGGATTACCTGAAGTATGACAATTGCAACAACCAGAAGGTCGACTCCCGGCAGCGTTATACCGCCATGGCCGAAGCACTGCGCGCGAGCGGCTGGCCGATCTTCTACAGCATGTGCGAATGGGGCGAGAGCAAACCCTGGCTATGGGCCGGCAAGCCGCCGGTCGACGCCGGCTCGTGGCGCACTACCGACGATATCCGCGACGAGTACGCTTCGATGCTGAAGAACTTCAAGCAGAACGTAGTACTCGACCGCTATGCCAGCCCCGGCCACTGGAACGACCCGGACATGCTCGAAGTCGGCAATGGCGGCATGACCGACATCGAATACCGCAGCCACTTCAGCCTGTGGTCGATCATGGCCGCCCCGCTGCTGATCGGTACCGACCTACGCACGATCAAGCCGGACGCGCTGCAGATCCTGCTCAACAAAGAGGTCATCGCGGTGGATCAGGATCCGCTCGGCATGCAGGGCCGGCAGGTGAGCGATGCCGGCGGCATCCACGTCATCGTCAAGCCGCTCAAGGACGGCAGCCAGGCGGTGGTCGTGTTCAACGAAAACGATGCAGCGCACCCCATTGCCGTCGCCGCCAGTGAGATTGGTCTGAAGGTGGATACGAGCTATGAGGTGCGGGATCTGTGGGCGCACACGCAGACGAAAGGCGACGGCTCGATCAAGGCGGAACTGCCGGCACACGCCGCTGCGATGTACCGCATCAGCCGTCGTTGAGGTGCGGGCGATCTTCCATCCGGCACACAGCGCGCGATAGTTACCCATGGTGGAGATCGAGAACGCAATCCTCGGTGTACGCATCCTGCCCGAAGCCGGTGGCGGAATCGCCGGCTTCGACTGGCGCGGTCGAGGCGAGGCCATTGCATTGATGCGTCGTTGCGAGCCGCTGCCGGACTTGCAGGAGCGCGGGGTCGACCCGAACCGTCTTGCCTGCTATCCGTTGCTGCCGTGGAGCAACCGCATTGCGCAAGGCGGCTTTTGCGTGGACGGCCGCTGGATTTCGCTGGCGCCCAATCGCGAAGACGAGCCGCTGCCGATTCATGGCAGCGGCTGGCAGCGCGCATGGCAGGTGCAGTCGCATGAGGCGCACGAAGTGCAGCTGTCGTTGCGCGAATACGCTGCGGCGGGCTACCACTACGAGGCGACCCTGCGTTACACGCTACTTGACGGCGCCTTGCAGGTGGATCTGGCCGTGACCAATGCCGGGTCGATGATGATGCCGTTCGGCCTCGGCCTGCATCCGTTCTTCCCCCGGCACGGTGGGGTTCGCCTGCATGCGCCGGCACCAAAGGTGTGGGTCAACGACGGCCGCTCGCCGTTGCCGACCGAACGGATCGCGGTACCAACAGCCTGGGACTTTCGCAACGAGCGTGCATTGCCTGAAGATGGCTTGGATCATGTATTCCAGGAATGGACAGGCACAAGCACGATCCGTTGGCCGGCCTTGCGGCTCGGGTTGCGTATCGATGCCGATGTGGATGCCTTCGTGCTGTACACGCCGGCGGGTGGCGACTTCTTCTGCATGGAACCGGTCGATCATCCGATCAACGCCGTGCATCTCCCCGGAGGCGCGGTCGTCAATGGCATGACAATGCTGTCTCCACACGCCACCTTAAGGCGCCGGTTCGCGTTTCATGTACTTGATTCGCTGCATGATGGATATGGCTGAACTTGGAAGGAAGTCACATAAGATGTAAGCGCGCACAAGCGAAGCCAAAGCATGTCGAACAGTGAGCTGAGCAATTCGATGGTTGATTTTTGGCATGGGGTTCATCTGAAAACTCTTGGGATGCTTCCAGTCCGTGGCCGCGCGATCGAAGTTTTTTCCCTGAGCTTTGGGCCGAGACTGGTCATGGAGCCTCCTCACAGCTTCGCCATATCGAAACGCGTCATTGCTGCGTGAGTACGAAGTGCAGTAGCAGTGTGGACAAGATGCAAAAACGGACTGCAAGCCAAGGCATGGAGGTGTCAGTCTGAGGCAGCTTTGCGCAAGCCTTGAAGGTATTCGGGAAAAGAATTTCGTCACAATGATGACGCTGCCGGCATGGTCTGATATAACCAACTTGTATGACAAATAAGACGATCAAGGAAGTTTCCAGGCCGGTTGTGAAAGCGGTTGAGTCCGAGACCGCGGCGCGGCCGTTGACCGCGGGAAAGCGGGCTGCATCCGGAAAGACCCGGCGCAGCGTCGGTGCCACGCCGACGCGCAACCTGCACGGGCATGTCGTGCATGAACTCGGTCAGCGCATCGTTGGCGGGGAGCTGCGTCCCGGCGAACTGCTGCCGCGCGAGGAAACCCTCGCCGAGCAGATGGAAGTGAGCCGCACCGCGTTGCGCGAAGCGATGAAGGTGCTCTCGGCCAAGGGCCTGGTGGAATCGCGTCCCAAGGTCGGCACGCGCGTGCGCGATCCGCGGTTCTGGCACCAGCTCGATGCCGACGTG
>DASWOQ010000054.1:0-68005 GCA_036398675.1 Rhodanobacter sp.
TCGCGGTCATGTCGGCAACGATGCGATGGGCCGGATCCTTGCCCATGCTGACCGCGTAGTAGTACGGCGTGCTGGTCTCGTCCTTGTGCGTGAAAGGCAGGCGCCGCGCTTCGGGCGCGTAGTTGATCGAGCCGATTTCCGGCATCAGCGTGACGTAGCCGTAGTCGCCCATCCAGATCGCCGGCTGGTGCGTGCCGATGAAACCCTGGATGTCGGTGTCCTCGTAGGCATACGAACTCACGCTGATGCGGTCCTGCCGGGTCTGCGCAGTCCAGTTGGTCATGCCGAACGGCGTGGTAACCAGCGGCATCGTGCCGCCGTATTCCACCCCGCCTCCGCCGGTGCCGACGAAGGTGTCGACCCAATCCACCGGCGTGGCCGGCTTGCTGTCCGCTGCATGCGAACGTGCACCGATGCATGCCATGCCGAGCGCCATCGCCACCACGGCGAGTCGGCACGAATCAGGGCGTCGGGATTTCCGGCGGGGCACTTTTTCAATCATGGCATCTCTCTCATCGGGTCGTCAGTGAAACAGTCTGACACTGGAGGCACCCGCAAGCGACGCCGGGGATCACTCGAACAACTTGCCGGGATTCATCAGGCCGAGCGGGTCGAACACCTGCCGCACGCCGCGCATGAGTGCGATCTCTGCTGCGCTGCGCGTGCTTTCCAGATAGTCCCTTTTCACCAGCCCGATGCCGTGTTCGGCCGAGATGCTGCCGCCATGGCGATGCAGCGACTCGGCGAGCAGCGCGGTGACATGTTCGCATTGCGCGATGAACGCCGCCTCGGAAAGCTCCTCCGGCCGTAACACGTTGATATGCAGGTTGCCGTCGCCGATGTGGCCGAACCAGATCACTTCGATCTGCGGATATTCGCGCGTCAGCAACGCCTGCATCTCGTGCAGGAACGCCGGCACCGCGCTGATCCGCACCGACACATCGTTCTTGTACGGCCGGTGCGGCGCAAGGCTCTCGGTGATGCCTTCGCGCAGCCGCCACAGTGCCGAGGCCTGCGCTTCGCTCTGCGCGATCACGCCGTCGCTGACCCAGCCCTGCTCCAGCGCATGTTCGAATGCGGCGAGAGCCGTTTCCTGCGCGGCCTCGTCCGGCGCATCGAATTCCGTCACCACGTAATAGGGATGGTTTCCCTCCAGCGCGCGCTGGGCGCCGTGCGCCAGCACGTGGTTCAGGGCGACATCGGTGAAGAACTCGAACGCCTGCAGCGCAAGCCGCGCGCGGAACAACCCGAACACCTTCATCAACGCATCCATGTCCGGCAGCGCGAGCAACATCACCTGCGACGACGGCGGCGGATCGGTGAGCCTGAGTGTCGCTTCCACCACAATGCCCAGCGTGCCTTCCGAGCCGATCATCAACTGACGGAAATCGTAGCCGCTGGAATTCTTGATCAGGCCACGGTTGAGTTCGAGCAGTTCGCCGTTGCCGGCCACCACTTTCAGGCCGGCAATCCATTCGCGCGTGTTGCCGTAGCGGATCACGCGGATGCCGCCGGCATTGGTGGCGATGTTGCCGCCGATCGAACACGAACCGCGCGCGGCGAAATCGACCGGGTAGATCAGGCCGTGCGCCCTGGCCGCATCGTGCACGTTCTGCAGCACGATGCCCGGCTGCACGACCAGCGTGCGGTCGATCGGATTGAAATCCAGCACGCGATTCATCCGCTCCAGGCTGAGCACGAGCTCGTCATTGGCTGCCACCGCGCCGCCGGATAAACCGGTGCGCCCGCCGGACGGCACGATCGCCACGCGCTGCCGGTTGGCCCAGCGCACGATCGCCTGCACTTCGTCGATGCTCGCAGGCAACGCGATCGCCAGCGGTGCCGGGGTCCAGCGCCGGGTCCAGTCGCGACCGTAATGCTCCAAGTCCGCTGCATCCGTGAGCAGGCGCAGATCGGGCAGGCGTTGGGCTAGATCGGCGAGTCTCGCGTCGGACATGCTTGGGCTCCGGGTATCGCCACAGCGTGCCATTCGCACCGGATCGCGTCCAGTGTTGCGTCGCCGCAAATCCCTGGCCGGCTCTGGCATAGTAAGAGCCTTCCTCCGTCCGGATCGTCGCATGCAAACGTCCTATCCCCGCCAAGACATCAAAGTGCTGCTGCTGGAGGGTGTCAGCGCGAGCGCGGTCGAAAGCTTTCATCGAGCCGGCTACAGCCATGTCGAACTGCATGCGAAGTCGCTGCCGGATGCGGAGCTCAAGCAGCGCATCGCCGACGCGCACATCGTCGGCATCCGATCGCGCACGCAGCTCAGCGATGACGTGCTCGCGCAGGCCAAACGGTTGATCGCGGTCGGCTGCTTCTGCATCGGCACCAACCAGGTCGACCTGGCTGCCGCCCGGAGAATGGGCGTGCCGGTGTTCAACGCGCCCTACTCCAATACACGCAGCGTGGCCGAGCTGGTGATCGCCGAGGCGATCATGCTGCTGCGTGGCATCCCGCAGAAAAACGCCCTGTGCCACCGTGGCGGCTGGACCAAGTCGGCCGAGGGCAGCTACGAGACACGCGACAAGGTGCTGGGTATCGTCGGCTATGGCCATATCGGCACGCAGGTCGGCGTGCTGGCGGAAAGCCTCGGCATGCGGGTGATTTTCCACGACATCGAAACCAAACTGTCGCTCGGCAATGCGCGCGCGGTGTCCAGCCTGGACGAACTGCTCGAACGCGCGGACGTCGTCACCCTGCATGTTCCCGAAACGCCGGCCACGCAGATGATGATCCGCGCCGGGCAGCTGGCGAAAATGCGTGATGGCGCGATGCTGATCAATGCGTCGCGCGGCAGCGTGGTGGATATCGACGCGCTGGCCGATGCGCTCCGCCGGGGCCATCTTGCCGGCGCCGCGGTCGATGTCTTTCCGCTGGAGCCCAAGGGCAACGATGACGCCTTCGTCTCACCGCTGGTCGGCATGGACAACGTGATCCTGACGCCCCACATCGGCGGCAGCACGCTGGAGGCGCAGGACAATATCGGCATCGAGGTGGCCAGCAAGCTGATCCGCTACAGCGACAACGGCTCCACCCTCTCGGCGGTCAACTTCCCCGAAGTCACCCTGCCGGAACATCCCAACAGCCGGCGGTTGCTGCACATCCACCAAAATACGCCGGGCATCCTGGCGCGCATCAACGACCTGTTCTCCGCCGGCAACATCAACGTCGACGCCCAGTTCCTGCAGACCGACAGCGAGGTTGGCTACGTGGTGATCGACGTGACCGCCGACACGACCCAGGCCACGGCGCTGAAAGAGAAACTGGCGGCGATCCCCGGCACGCTGCGCAGCCGCGTGTTGTACTGACGACTACCGACTGATGAGCGCAACCAACGTCGGTGCTGTCGAGAGTAGAATCCGGCCGTCATGACCCGTTTCCGCCTTCCCAAGCTGGGCCCCCGCCGTTGGCTGTTGCGCGATATCCGTCGCACACGTCTAACGCGTTGGCTGCTGATCGGAAGCGTGTTGATGATGCTGGGGATGCAGTCGGCGTTGGCCGCCTATGCCTGTGCCATGCCGCCTGCTGCGGTGGGTTCGACCATGGCAATGAGTGCATCCGCCATGGATGCGTCCATGGGCCATAGCTGTCCGGAAATGAAGCATGCGGCGGTCGACCGGATGCTGTGTGCCAAACACTGCGCACCCGATACCGCCGCTCCAACGAATGCCCATCCGTTGTCCGTGCCACCTTCGCTGTTGACGGCGCTGCCACTCGTGTTGCCGGTGCTGACCGTGAGCACGCAAGGGGCGATCAAGCACGCTCGACGTGATCGGCTTCGCGCCCCCGGGCCACCCGCCAGTCTCCTGTTCTGCTCTCTCCTGATCTAGCGCGCCTCGGTCGTTGACTGAGGCGTGTCCGTGCCTGCCGGGCGCGGTCTTATAGATCATTGGAGTGAGCCACCATGTGGTTTCTGACTTTCACCCAACGCATGCCCGCGTTGGGTCTGGCTGTTGCCTTGAGTGCGGCAATGGTTGTTTCGGCCCATGCGGCCGATCAACCGCTGACCCTGGACGCCGCCATCCGGCGCGGCGTTGCTGAAGCACCGGCGCTCATGGCGCATCACGCGCATGTCGCCTCGATGCAGGACGAGGCGGCCAGGGCTGGGCGCTTGCCCGATCCCTCACTGAACTTTGGTGTGAACAACTATCCGATCACCGCACCGGGTGCTTTCAGTTCACGCTCGGACACGATGACCATGCGCACGGTGGGGATCACCCAGGCAATCCCTTCGCGAGCGGCGCGCGATGCCGAACGGCAACTGGCCATTGCGCAAATCCAGGGTGCGGAGGCCGAGGGCGTGGACACCACCCAGGCCGTCCAGGAACGCATCGCGGATGCGTGGATTGACCTATGGGCAGCCCAACGAAAACACACGCTGTTGATCGAGTTGCGCAGTGAGAGTGCACTGGCTGTCCAGATCGCCCAGGCACGGTTGCGTGGCGGTGAGGGGAGCGCCAGCGATGCCTTGGCGGCCCGTGCCGACGCAGCAACCATGGACAACCGAGTGGAGGCGGTGGAGGCGGAGATCGCCTCCGCCCAGGCGAGCCTGCAACGCTGGCTGGGGCCGACGGAATTTGATCTGGCGGGCGCTCCCGATTTCGGGACGCTGCCCGTGGCTCGGGATCGACTCGAAACCACCATCGACCAACAGGCCCCCATGCAGGTGTGGCAAGCGCGCGAACAGGTGGCGCAAGCAGCCTTGGAGGAAGCGAAGGCCGCCAAACATCCCGACTGGAACGTGAGCTTTCAGTATGGCAAACGGGCACCGGATCTGTCGGACATGGTGATGGTGCAAGTGGGGGTGAGCTTGCCGTTGTTCAGTCGCAATCGACAGGACCGCGGGATCAGTGCAAAGGCCGCGCAATGGGACGCGGTGCAAGCCGACCATGAAGATGCGCGCCGCGCCCAACGTGAGGCCGAAGCGCGCGCGGTGGCGAGCTGGCAGGGCTGGAACCGACAGATCACCCGCTATGAAGAAACCTTGCTGCCACTGGATGGCGATCGTCTGGCCACGGCATTGGCTAGCTACCGCGGGGGCGGTTCGCTGCAACCGTGGCTGGACGCGCGTCGAGACGCCATCGAACGTCGGCTGAGTTACGCCGATGCGCTGGCCATGCGGGGACGCCTGTGGGCGTCGCTCGCCTATCTCTTACCGACTTCGGAGGCCACGCCATGAAGCGTGTGTTGATCCTTCTTCTCTGTGTTTTTCTTGCGCTGGTGCTGCTCGTGACCGGATATCTCCTAGGGCAGCATCGCACGTCATCCTCCATGAATCGCACCGCCGCCGTTGCCGGTGATGGCACCGCTCACGAACAGGACAAAAAGATCCTGTATTGGTACGACACGATGGTGCCGCAGGAGCATTTCGACAAACCGGGACTATCGCCCATGGGCATGCAGATGGTGCCCAAATATGTGGACGACAGTGCGATCACGGATGCTGTTCGCATTGATCCGGGCACTGTGCAAAATCTCGGCATCCGCACGGCAGCGGTGGAACGTCGTGCGCTCGCCTCGGTGATCCAGGTGCCCGGCATCATCACCTGGGACTTGCGTTTGTCCACGACGGTCAGTGCGCGGGTCGATGGCGTGGTCAGCACGTTGTTTGTGCGCGCGCCTTATACGTCCGTCAAAAAAGGTGAGCCGTTGGTCACCTTGCTGGCGCCCCAGTGGAACAGTGCGCTGGCCGAATATGGCGCCCTGGAACACGCGCAGTCGGCGGATGCCAGAACCTTGCGCATCGCCGCCCGCGAACGCTTGCAAGTGTTGGGCCTGACGGGTGCGGACATCCGTCAAACGGGCCATGGCAGCGGCATCATCCTGCATGCCCCACAAACCGGCACCGTGGCCACCCTTGATGTGCGCGAAGGTCAGCGCGTCAGTGCAGGGCAAACGCTGATGACGCTCAACGGACTGGCCACCGTCTGGGTCGATGCGGCGCTTCCGCAAAACCTCGCCGGCACCGTGCAAACGGGCACGCCGGTGTCGGTGACCGTCGATGCGCAGCCGGGCCGCACGTTCAACGGCTCCGTGGAAACCGTGTTGCCGGACATCGATGCGACGACCCGCACGCAGCGGGCGCGCATCGTGCTGGACAACCGCGATGGAGCGCTCAGCCCCGGCATGTTCGCCCAGGTGCAACTCCGTCCAGCCGGTGCCCAAGCGCAACTGGTGGTGCCCAGCGAAGCCCTCATCGCGTCAGGGAATCGGGCCCGGGTGATCGTTGCGGAAAGCGGTGGTCATTTCCGCGCGGTGTCGGTGCGCACGGGGCGTTCGGCGGGCGGTTATACGGAAGTCCTCTCGGGTCTGAATGACGGCCAGCAGATCGTGGTTTCAGGTCAGTTCCTGATTGATTCGGAGGCCAATCTTTCCGGTGCGTTGGGGCGGTTGGACGGTGGTGCTGTGTCGTCTCCTGCATCCGTTCCAGCGCCGCCCACCAGCGCGCCGATGTCAGGCATGTCCATGGGAGGTCAGCCATGATCGCCGCGCTCATCCGTACCGCCATCGCACATCGGCTGTTCGTGCTGCTGGCGGCGCTGGTGCTTGCCGTCATCGGCGCCTATTCGGTGTTCCACACACCGATCGACGCGCTTCCGGATCTGTCCGACACCCAGGTCATCATCCGCACCCCGTGGGCGGGGCAATCCCCTCAAGTCGTCGAAGACCAGGTCACCTATCCCCTGGCGACCACCATGTTGTCGGTGCCAGGCGCCAGGGTCGTCCGCGGTTATTCGTTCTTCGGCGACTCCTATGTCTACGTGTTGTTCGACGACACCACGGACCTGTATTGGGCGCGTTCGCGGGTATTGGAATACCTCAGCCAGGCGCGCAGCAGCCTGCCACCGGACGTGACCCCGGCCTTGGGTCCCGACGCGACAGGGCTGGGGTGGATCTATGAGTACGCGTTGGTGGACCGCACCGGCCAGCACGACCTGGGCCAGTTGCGCGCCATCCAGGATTGGTTCTTGCGCTACCAGCTCAAAACGGTGCCCGACGTTGCAGAGGTCGCCAGTGTGGGCGGCATGGAGCGGGCGTGGCAGATCGTGCCCGACCCGCAGGCGCTGGCCACCCGTGGCATCACGGTGACGCAAGTCGTGGATGCCTTGAAGGCGGCCAATGGCGCGAACGGCGGCTCGGTGATCGAGCAGGGCGAAGCCGACGTGATGGTACGCAGCGAAGGCTATTTGAAGCGTCAGGCGGATTTCGAAAACGTCCCCATCCTCGCCAACGCCAGCGGCGTGCCGGTGCGGTTGAGCGACGTGGCCACGGTGCAGCGCGGCCCCACCTTTCGGCGCGGCATCGCCGAGCTCGATGGTCAGGGCGAAGTGGCCGGTGGTGTCGTCGTGCTGCGCACCGGCAAGAACGCCAAGGCCGCCATCGCCGCGGTGAAGGCCAAGCTTGTCGAACTGAAACGCAGCCTGCCGCCGGGCGTGGAAATCGTGCCCACGTATGACCGATCGCAGTTGATTGATGCGGCGGTCGAGAACGTGTGGGGCAAGCTTCTGGAAGAGTTCCTCGTGGTCGCCTTGGTCTGCATATTGTTCCTGGGCCATCTGCGTTCGGCGCTGGTCGCGGTGATTACGTTGCCGCTCGGAGTGCTGGCCGCCTTCATCGTGATGAACCTGCAAGGGGTGTCGGCCAACCTGATGTCACTGGCAGGCATCGCCATCGCCATCGGTGCGATGGTCGATGCAGCGATCGTGATGATCGAGAACACCCACAAGCACCTGGAACACTGGCGCGATGCCCATGAAGGAAACGAACCTCACGGCGCTGAGCCTTGGACGTTGGTGGCGGCCTCTGCGGCCGAGGTGGGGCCGGCATTGTTCATCAGTCTGCTCATCATCGCCTTGTCGTTCGTGCCGGTGTTCGCCTTACAGGGGCAGGAAGGCAAGCTGTTCAAACCGCTGGCGTTCACCAAGACCTATGCGATGGCCGCCGCGGCGGTTCTCGCCATCACGCTGGTGCCCGTGCTGATGGGGTATCTGGTGCGCGGTCGCATCCGGGCCGAGAACGACAACCCGATCAACCGGGGCCTGATGGCGTTGTATCGGCCGATCCTCGATGCGGTGCTGCGCCACCCGAAAGCCACACTGTGGCTGGCCGGTGCGTTGCTGCTCAGTGCGGCGGTGCCCATGAGCCAACTGGACAGTGAGTTCATGCCCGCGATGGATGAAGGCACGTTGCTCTACATGCCCACGGCGCTGCCGGGGTTGTCGGCCGACAAGGCATCACAGTTGTTGCAGTTGACCGACCGCATGATCAAGACCGTGCCCGAAGTCGATCACGTGTTTGGCAAAGCGGGCCGGGCGGAAAGCGCCACCGACCCGGCGCCATTGGAGATGTTCGAAACCACCATCACCTTCAAGCCCAAGGATCAATGGCGCGCAGGCATGACGATGGCGAAGATCAAAACGCAGCTCGATCAAGCGGTGCATGTGCCGGGCCTGACCAACCTGTTCGTGCCCCCGATCCGCAACCGGATCGACATGCTTTCCACGGGCATCAAAAGCCCGATCGGCATCAAGGTGCTGGGCACGGATTTGACTGCCATCCAGAGCGTGGCCGATCGCATCGAGACGGTGGTGAAGACTGTGCCGGGCGTGAGCTCGGCGATCGCCGAGCGACCCACCAGTGGGCGGTATGTGGACGTGCGCATTGATCGCCAAGCTGCGGCCCGTTATGGGCTGACGCAGGAGGATGTCCAACGTTTGATCGCCACAGTGGTGGGCGGCGATCCCATCGGCCAGACGGTGGAAGGGCGCGAACGCTATCCCATCGTGGTGCGCTATCCACACACCGACCGCGATTCAGTGGCGGCTTTGCAACAGTTGCCGATCATTGGGACCGGCGGGGCGCAGCTCACGCTGAGCCAGATTGCCAGCATCACTCTGGCCGATGGACCGTCCATGCTCAAAAGTGAAAACGGCCAGTTGGCCACCTACGTCTACGTGGACACCGCGGGCAGCGATCTGGGCACGGTGGTGTGGCGTCTGCAACGTGCCGTGGCTGGGCAGATCGTGTTGCCATCAGGGATCACGGTGGCGTGGTCCGGCCAGTTCGAATCGCTGGCCAGCGCCATGGATCGACTGCAAGTCGTGGTGCCAGCGGCCTTGGCGATCATCTTTGCGTTGATCTATGCCGTGTTCCGACGATCGAGTGAAGCGGCGTTGATCATGGGCAGCGTGCCGTTGGCACTGGTGGGCGGCCTTTGGTTGATCTGGTTGCTGGGGCACGCGGTGTCGGTGGC
Source organism: Rhodanobacter sp. (assembly GCA_036398675.1). Classification (GTDB taxonomy): domain Bacteria; phylum Pseudomonadota; class Gammaproteobacteria; order Xanthomonadales; family Rhodanobacteraceae; genus Rhodanobacter. The sequence continues at coordinate 9,257 of DASWOQ010000054.1, forward strand.
CACGGTCATTGGTTTCATCGCGCTCAGTGGTGTGGCCGCCGAGTTTGGCGTGGTGATGCTGTTGTATTTGCGCCAAGCCTGGAACCGACATTTGGAACGCAATCCGCAGGCTGGACCGGCGGAGCTCGACGCCGCCATCCGCGAAGGTGCGGTGCAACGCGTGCGGCCCAAGGCCATGACGGTGGCGGTGATCCTTGCCGGTCTGTTTCCGATCCTGCTGGGACATGGCGCCGGATCGGAGGTCATGCATCGCGTGGCCGCACCGATGATCGGCGGCATGCTGACCGCGCCGCTGCTTTCCATGGTGGTGATCCCTGCCGCCTTCCAACTGATGGTCTTGCGCCGGCTACGCAAGGCCGGTTTGGCCTCACACACGCAAACGAACGGAGCTCACGCATGAAAACAAAAGCACTTCCAGCCCTCCTCGCACTCATCGGCACGCTGGCGATCTTGCCCGGCATGGTCTCCGCGCAGAGGATGGATTCCAACATGCCGGGCATGACACCTGCAAAACCGAACGCGGCAACTGCCGAAGCGCAGGGCACCGGCATCGTCAAAGCCATCGACACCACCAAAGGCACCATCACGTTGCAGCACTAGGCCATCCATTCGATTGGTTGGCCCGCCATGACGATGACGTTCAAGGTGGCGTCCCCCGATCTGCTCACCGGCACGAAGATCGGCGATGCCGTGACGTTCTCGCTACGCCCAGCCGGCATGGACAGTACGGTGACCACTATCAAACCGGTTTCATCGCCAGCCAAATGATGAGGGAGCGAAACAGCGCTAAACGCCTCGCTCTAGTGAGTGATTGACTGGCCAGCCCTCGCGACGTAGCAGGACATGAATACGTTGATAGCCACAACGGATGATCCTTGTCCGGGCGATTTCCTCGATGTGCTTGGACAACAGCGCATCGAGGATCTTGCACACCGGTTGTGGACCAGACTGAACGCGCCCTGCGCAGAACGCCGTTGGCAGATGACGTAGACACGTTGCAGAAAGCCGATGAGGACGGGGTAGAAGCAAGTCTCTCGACTGGCTTCTTGTCCCGGGTGTCGAGCGAGCGTCAAATCTCTCTGAGAATTCTTGACGTCGGAAATCACAGCACGCAAGGCACACCATTCGGTGGGCACGGTTACGCGAACGTAATCACGTTCTCATGCTTCATGAGGTTTTTTGGTTTACTCGTGAGCGCCATCTCTGGTGCTGTCTGAAAGACGCGTCGTGACAGCGTCCAGTAAGCAACAGAGTTGAATCTGACGCCCCGCTCAAGACCTTAGAAAGGAGTGCAATTTCTCGTAAGATTAACAGGTTGAACCTGTTCCGAATTGGTCGGGGCGGCGGGATTCGAACCCACGACCCTCTGCCCCCCAGGCAGATGCGCTACCAGGCTGCGCTACGCCCCGACGATCGGCAAGACGAGAAGTCTAACAGCTCACCGGGCCACGCCGGAAGCCATGCATACGAATATAAAGGTTCAACGCCGCAGCAGGCCGAGGACTTCTTCCAGCTCCATCCGCACCTGACGCACGATCTGGTGCGAGATGCTCGCCTCCATCCGGGCCTGCGGGCCTTCAAGGCGCGCGCGCGCGCCGGTGATGGTGAACCCTTCGTCGTACAGCAGCGAGCGAATCTGGCGGATCATCAGCACGTCATGGCGCTGGTAATAGCGGCGGTTGCCGCGACGCTTGACCGGATTGAGCGCGGGAAATTCCTGTTCCCAGTAACGAAGCACATGTGGCTTCACACCGCACAATTCGCCGACCTCACCGATGGTGAAGTAGCGCTTGGCCGGAATGGCTGGCAGTTCGGTGTTATTCCCTTGATCCAGCATAGCCCTCGACTCTTACCTTGAGTTTCTGTCCCGGTCGGAACGTCACCACGCGGCGCGCGGAGATCGGAATCTCCTCGCCGGTTTTCGGATTGCGCCCCGGTCGCTGGTTCTTCAGGCGAAGATCGAAATTGCCGAAACCCGACAGCTTCACCTGCTCCCCATTTTCCAGCGCCCCGCGGACCACCTCGAAGTAGGCGTCCACGAATTCCTTCGCCTCACGCTTGTTGAGGCCAACATCGAGGAAAAGCCGCTCGGCCATTTCCGCCTTGGTCAGCGCCATCTCATCCTCGCAGCTTTGCCTTGCATGTTTGCTCCAACGCAGCTATCGCTTCGCGCACGCAACGATCCGCGTCGTCGTCTGTAAGCGTGCGTGAAGCGTCCTGCAAAATCAAGCCCATAGCGAGGCTTTTTCGGCCTGGTTCGACGCCCCTTCCGCTGTAGCGATCAAACAGTCGCAGCTCGCCCAGGCGTTCGCCCAGACTGCCGCGAACGGTTTGTTCGATCTGTGACCAACTGATCTCTTCCGGCAAATCCATCGCGATATCGCGGCGCACGCTGGGAAAACGCAGCACCGGCTGTGCCTTGGGCAGGCGACGCGCGAGCAAGGGTTCCAGCGCCAGTTCGAGCACGTGTACATCGGCGCCGAGGTCCAGCGCCTTGGCCAGTTGCGGATGCAGGGCGCCCACATAGCCCGCCGTTTCTCCATCCCGCACCACGCGCGCGGAGCGGCCCGGATGAAGCCAGGCCGGCAGTCCATCGGCATGTACCGACCAACGCTGCGGCTCGCCACCCCACGCGATCAAGGCATCGAGATCGCCCTTGAGGTCATGGAAGTCCACCGGTCGCGACACCTCGCCCCACTGCTCGGCGCGCGCGCTGCCGCATGCGACGATGGCCAGGCTCGGCGTTTCCACGGGCGAATCGCCCGCTTGTTGAAGAGTCCGGCCATGGATCGCCGGTTCTTCGCGCAAGGATGCGCTTCGATGAAATACCCGCGCCACTTCGAACAGGCGCACACGCTCCTGCTGGCGCGCGCGGTTGTGCCGCAACGCTTCGATCAAGCCCGGCAGCAGCGATGGCCGCATCACCGCCAGATCCGCCGACAAGGGATTGGCCAGCGAAACCAGGCGCTCGCTGAACCCCCAGCGAGCCAGCAGATCCGCGGCGACGAAGGACAGATTCACTGCTTCGTAGAAGCCACGTGCCGACAATTGCTCGCGCAATGCAAGTTCGCCAATGCGTGCTTCCGGTTCGATCGCCAGCGTCAGCGCGCCGGAAGGCGTATGCGTCGGGATCTTGTCGTAGCCGAAGATGCGGGCGACTTCCTCGATCAGATCTTCTTCGCGCTCGATGTCGAAACGGCTGCTCGGGGCAGTCACTTGCCAGCCGCCATCGACCTCCGCGACATGCATGCCGAGTGCGGTGAAGATGCGGGCGACCTCGGCATCGGCGACGGCGATGCCAAGCACCCGCTTCAACCGTTCGCGCCGCAGCGTCACGACGGCGGGCGCGGGCAGGTCAGCGGGGTTTTCGGCGACCAGGACCGGCCCTGCCTTGCCGCCGGCGATGGAAAGCAGCAATTCGGTGGCCCGCTCCAGTGCGCGGCGCGGGAGTTCGGGATCCACGCCGCGTTCGAAACGATGCGAGGCGTCCGTGTGCATGCCCAGCCTGCGCGCGCGCCCCATGATGGCGGCCGGCGCGAAGTGCGCGGACTCCAGGAAAATGTTGCGGGTGGCATCGGTGACGCGCGAATCGAAACCGCCCATCACGCCGGCTACGGCCAATGCCTTTTTCTCGTCCGCGATCAGCACGAATCCACTGTCGAGCTTCGCTTCGCTGCCATCGAGCAGTTTCAGCGTTTCACCCGCAACGGCGTGGCGAACGACGACATCGCCCTGCAGGCTGTCGTTGTCGAAGGCGTGCATCGGCTGACCGAGTTCCAGCATCACGTAGCTGGTGACGTCGACGACCGCGCTGATCGAGCGCAGGCCTGCACGACGCAGACGCTCGGTCATCCACAGCGGCGCGCGTGCCGCCGGGTCAATGCCTTCGACAATGCGGCCGAGATAGCGCGGCGCGTCCTTGCCGGCTTCCAGGCGAATGCCTCGGCGTGCCTCCCTGGTGACCGGTGCAGCATTTTGTGCGGGTACTTTCACGGCACTGCCGAACAGCGCCGCCACATCGTGCGCCAGCCCAACTAGGCCGAGGCAATCCGGGCGGTTCGGCGTGAGTTTCAGTTCGAACGTCGCGTCAGGCAGGCCGAGATAGTCGGCCAGCAGCTTGCCAACCGGCGCATTGGACGGCAGCTCCAGCAGACCGGACGCATCGGCATCGATGCCCAGTTCCTTGGCCGAGCACAGCATGCCGAAGGACTCCACGCCACGCAGCTTCGCCGCCTTGATCGCCATGCCACCCGGCAGGTTCGCGCCGACCTTGGCCAACGGCACCTTGATGCCGACCCGTGCATTCGGTGCACCGCAGACGATCTGCAGCAATTCGCCATCGCCCACGTCCACCCTGCACACCTGCAGCCGATCCGCTTCGGGATGCTTTTCCGCGGCGACGATCTGCGCTATCACCACGCCATCCAGGCCTTCGCCCAGCACAGTGAGCTCCTCCACTTCCAGTCCGGCCATGGTCAACGCATGCGCCAATGCCGCGCGGTCAGCCTTGACCTCGACCAGTTCGCGCAGCCAGTTCTCGGAGAATTTCATGCTTTGAGTTCCGGGATTGGGGAGACGGGAGACGGAATTCGGGAAGGCAGGGCCTTGCGGCCCTTGCGAATCCCGAATCCCGATTCTCGAATCCCGTTCAAGCGAATTGCTTCAGGAAGCGCAGGTCGTTCTCGAAGAACGCGCGCAAGTCGGAAACGCCATAGCGCAGCATGGCGAAGCGTTCGACGCCCAGGCCGAAGGCGAAACCGGTGTAACGCTCCGGATCGATGCCGCAATTGCGCAGCACCTGCGGATGCACCATGCCGCAGCCAAGTACTTCCAGCCAGCGGGTCGAGCCGTCTTCGGCGTCCCAGCGGATATCCACTTCGGCCGAAGGTTCGGTGAAGGGAAAATAGCTCGGACGAAAACGCATCTCGAAATCGCGCTCGAAGAAAGCGCGGATAAGTTCCGCCAGCGTGCCCTTCAGGTCGGCGAAGCTGGAGGTCTCGTCGACCAGCAGGCCTTCGATCTGGTGGAACATCGGCGAGTGCGTCTGGTCCGAATCGCTACGATAGACCTTGCCGGGGGCGATGATGCGGATCGGCGGCTGCCGGCCTTTCATCGCACGGATCTGCACCGGCGACGTATGCGTGCGCAGCAGGCGTCCGTCGCCGAAATAGAAGGTGTCATGCATCGCGCGCGCAGGATGATGCGGCGGGAAATTCAGCGCCTCGAAGTTGTGCCAGTCGTCCTCGATCTCCGGGCCATCTGCGCGTTGATAGCCAAGCCGCGCAAAGATCGACGCGATGCGCTCCAGCGCACGGGTGATCGGATGGATGCCGCCTCGTTCGCCGTCACGCCCCGGCAGGCTGATGTCGAGTTTTTCGGAAGCGAGCCGACGGCCGAGCTCCGCCTGTTCCAGCGACTGCTTGCGTGCGGAAAGCGCATCGGCGAGACGATCCTTGACCCGGTTGACCTCGGCACCGCGTAGCTTGCGCTCGTCCGGCGCGAGTGCGCCCAGCGATTTCAGCGCGGCGGTCACGATGCCGCTCTTGCCGAGCAGGCCGACCCGCAAGGCATCGAGCACCTCGAGCGTGTCCGCCTTATCGATATCGGCCAGCGCCAACGTGGCGCGGCTGTCCAGATCGTCCATTGATGCGATTCCGGTACATGATTGGGAATCGGGATTGGGGATGGGGGATTCGGAACGGCTCGCGTCTATCGCTCTTGCCAATCCCGAATCTCGAATTCCGAATCCCGCCAACAAAAACGGGGAGAAGGCTGTGGCCTTCTCCCCGCTTGCTTTACATCATATCGCGCTGGTGCCGAGGCACCCGACGATCAAGCGGCCAGACTGGCCTTCGCTTTCTCGGCGATCACACCAAACGCCTTGATGTCGTGCACGGCGATATCGGCCAGTACCTTGCGGTCCACCGTAATCCCGGCCTTGCTCAGGCCATTGATCAGGCGGCTGTACGACAGCCCGAACATGCGTGCAGCCGCATTGATACGGACGATCCACAGCGCGCGGAACTGGCGCTTGCGCTGCTTGCGGCCGATATAGGCGTACTGGCCGGCCTTGATGACGGCCTGGTTGGCAACGCGGAAGACCTTGCGACGGGCATTGTAGTAACCCTTTGCGCGGCCGATAACTTTCTTGTGACGACGACGGGCGGTAACGCCACGCTTTACACGAGCCATGGTTTATCTCCTCGCCTTACAAGTACGGCAACATGCGCGCTACACCCTTGGTGTCGCACGCTTTCAGATGATTCGGTGCACGCAGACCGCGCTTACGCTTGGTCGACTTCTTGGTCAGGATGTGTGACTTGAAGGCGTGGCCGCACTTGATTTTGCCCGACGCGGTCTTGCGAAAACGCTTCGCTGCCGCCCGGTTGGTCTTGATCTTGGGCATTGTAATGATCCCTGCGTGGGGCCTGGAGCCCCGTTTCTGACTGATCTGGCGGTGGTTTCATCCCGAAGGGGGATTCATCCACGCTTTCCGTCCTGCCACGATCGGTTCACGGCCCTTCCTGCGGGCCGAGCCGACGATTATACGGACTAAAACGGGCCGACGCCAGATGTGGGCGGCCGAATCGGAATGATCTAATGAAAGCGGCGACCCGCAGGCCGCCCCGGGGCCTTACTGCTTCTTCTTCGGTCCGATCATCATGACCATCTGTCGGCCTTCCAGCCGGGGAAACGACTCGATCTGGCCGTTCTCGCCGACGTCTTCCTGGATCTTCTTGGCCAGGTTCTGGCCAAGGTCCTGATGCGACATTTCACGGCCGCGGAAGCGGATGGTGACCTTGACCTTGTCGCCCTCTTCCAGGAAGCGGAGCATGTTTCGCAGCTTGATCTGGTAGTCGCCCACATCGGTGACCGGGCGGAACTTCACTTCCTTGATCTCGACCTGCTTCTGCTTCTTCTTGGCCGCCTGGGCCTTCTTCTGGGCTTCGAACTTGAACTTGCCGTAATCCATGATGCGGCACACCGGCGGATCGCCGTTGGGCTGGATCTCGACCAGATCCATGCCGGCTTCCTGCGCCAGCGCCAGTGCCTCGTCACGGGTCAGGATGCCGAGCTGTTCCGCTTCGGCACCGATCACACGCACCCGCGGCACACGGATTTCCAGGTTACGACGATTGCCCTTGTTGTCGGTGGTAGCGATACCACGATCCTCCAGAAGATTGAAAATTCAGACCGGTCGGCGCTCAACGCCGGGTTTCGGTCTCCAGTCGTTCGACGAAATCGGTCAGCGACATGCTGCCCAGGTCTTCGCCGGAACGGGTACGCACGGAAACGGTACCGGTCTCTTTCTCGCGGTCACCGACCACCAGAAGATACGGCACTTTCTGCATCGTATGTTCGCGGATTTTATAGCCGACCTTCTCGTTGCGCAAATCGGACTGTACCCGGAAACCTTTGTCGACAAGGGTTTGCGTCACTTCGCGGACGTAATCGGCCTGCGCATCGGTGATATTGAAGGCCACTGCCTGTACCGGCGCCAGCCACGGCGGCAGCAGACCGGCATGGTGCTCGATCAGGATGCCGATGAAGCGCTCCATCGAGCCCACGATCGCCCGGTGCAGCATCACAGGGTGCTGTTTCTGCGAGTGTTCGTCGACATATTCGGCGTCCAGCCGCTCGGGCATCATGAAATCGACCTGCATGGTGCCGACCTGCCAGGCGCGGCCGATCGAGTCCTTGAGGTGGTATTCGATCTTGGGGGCATAGAACGCACCCTCGCCCGGCAGTTCCTCCCATTCCACGCCGGCGGCGCGCAGCGCGCGGCGCAGCATCTCCTCGGTACGGTCCCAGAATTCGTCCGAACCGATGCGTTTTTCCGGCCGCAGGGCCAGCTTGATCGCCAGATCGGTGAACCCGAAATCCGAATAGACCTTCATCGCCTGCAGGTGGAAGGCGGTGACCTCGGCCTCGACCTGGTCCGGCGTGCAGAAGATGTGGCCGTCGTCCTGGGTGAATGCGCGCACCCGCATGATGCCGTGCAGCGCGCCGGACGGCTCGTTGCGATGGCAGCCGCCGAACTCGCCGTAGCGGATCGGCAGTTCGCGGTAGCTGTGCAGGCCGGTGTTGAACACCTGCACGTGGCCGGGACAGTTCATCGGCTTCAGCGCATAGGTGTGCTTCTCCGACTCGGTGAAGAACATGTTCTCGGCGTAGTTGTCCCAATGCCCGGACTTCTTCCACAGCGACACGTCCAGCACCATCGGGCAGCGCACTTCCTGGTAGCCGCTGCGTTTGTACACGCCACGCATGTACTGCTCGACGGCCTGCCAGATCGCCCAGCCATTCGGGTGCCAGAACACCATGCCCGGGCTTTCTTCCTGCTGGTGGAACAGGTCGAGCTGCTTGCCGATCTTGCGATGGTCGCGCTTCTCGGCCTCCTCCAGCTGATGCAGGTAGGCCTTCAGATCCTTGTCGTTCAACCAGGCGGTGCCGTAGATGCGCGTCAGCATCGCGTTGTTGGAATCGCCACGCCAATACGCGCCGGCCACCTTCATCAGCTTGAATGCGCGCAGCTTGCCGGTATCCGGCACGTGCGGGCCGCGGCACAGGTCCGTGAATTCGCCCTGCGAATACAGCGACAACGGCTCGTCGGACGGGATCGACTCGATGATCTCGGCCTTGTAGTTCTCGCCGAGCCCGCGGAAGAACGCCACCGCCTCGTCGCGCGACTTCACGCTGCGCGTCACCGGCAGTTGTTCGGCGACGATCTTCTGCATTTCCGCCTCGATCTTCGGCAGGTCGTCCGGCGTGAATGGCCGCTCGTAGGCGAAGTCGTAGAAGAAACCGTTGTCGATCACCGGACCGATCGTGACCTGCGCCCCCGGATACAGGCGCTGCACCGCCTGGCCCATCAGGTGCGCGGTGGAGTGGCGCAGGATGTCCAGCGCCTCGGGGCTCTTCTCGGTGACGATCTGCAGGCTGGCATCGTGATCGATGCTGAAGCTGGCATCCACCAGCTTGCCGTCGACCTTGCCGGCCAGGGTCGCCTTGGCCAGACCGGCGCCGATCGAGGCGGCCACGTCCTGCACGGTGACGGGATGATCGAACGGCCTCTTGCTGCCGTCGGGTAGCGTGATCTGAATCATGAAATCCAATCTCTGGAAAGCAAAAAAGGGCATGACGCCCTTTTCCTGGAATCGAGGCGTGGTGGGTAGTCAGTACTGGAAACGGGTAGTTGCCATGTCGCACGCTCGGCCGGCGCAAGCGCGGGCCACCTTCGTCGATGGGTGAAGTTGAAACGCTAGTTTAGCGCAAATCCACTGTCAATCCTCTCGCCCGCCGCGGCGCAGCGCGCGCCGAACGGTAGAATGGATGCGCTATCCCGAGGACACTTCATGCGAATCCTGGTCACCGGCACTGCCGGTTTCATCGGCGCCGCGCTGGCGCAGCGCCTGCTTGCGCGCGGCGACGAAGTCCTCGGCATCGACAACCACAACAGTTACTACGACCCGGCGTTGAAGGAGGCTCGGCTCGCGCTGTTCGCCGAACATCCGGGCTATACGCATCTGCGCGCCGACTTGGCCGACGCGGATGCGATCGATCATGCGTTCGCTGACTTCCGGCCACGGCGCGTGGTGAACCTGGCTGCGCAAGCCGGCGTTCGTTATTCGCTGCAGAATCCGCGCGCCTACGTGCAGAGCAACCTGGTCGGCTTCGTCAATATGCTGGAAGCATGCCGGCACGGCAGCATCGAGCATCTGGTCTACGCCTCGTCGAGCTCGGTCTACGGCGCCAATCGCAAGCTGCCGTTCGCCGTCGAGGATGCGGTGGATCATCCGGTGAGCCTGTATGCCGCCAGCAAGAAAGCGAATGAACTGATGGCGCACACGTATAGCCATCTATACGGCCTGCCGACGACCGGCCTGCGCTTCTTCACCGTGTACGGGCCGTGGGGCCGGCCGGACATGTCGCCGATGCTGTTCGCCGAACGCATCAGCCGCGGCGAACCGATCGACGTGTTCAACCACGGCAACCACAGTCGCGACTTCACCTATATCGACGACATCGTCGAAGGCGTGATCCGCACGCTGGACCATCCGGCCGAACCCGATCCCGGCTATGACGCGGAATTTCCGAATCCGGGCACGTCGAACGCGCCGTATCGGGTCTACAACATCGGCAACGACCAGCCCGTGCAGTTGCTGCGTTTCATCGAGCTGATGGAGCAGAACCTTGGCCGCACGGTCGAGAAGCGCCTGCTGCCGATGCAGCCCGGCGACGTACCCGACACGTGGGCCGATGTGTCCGCGCTGCGACGGGATGTGGGCTATGCACCGGACACGCCGATCGAACAGGGTGTGGAGAAATTCGTGGCGTGGTTTCGCGATTATCAGGCGACACGCTAGTGGTCGCTCAGAATGGCTTGGCGATCACCAGATAGAGGACCGCCAGCAATAGCAGCACCGGCAATTCATTGAGCCAACGTAGCGCCCGAGACGATGGCAGCGCGATGCCTGCAGCGGCGCGTTTCAGCATGCGACCGCAAACGATGTAGTACGCCAATAGCAGAACCACCAACGTCAGCTTGGCGTCGATCCAGTGCATCGAGGCCACCACGTTTGGAATCCCGTTAGGATTCACTCGTGTGGCCGGAAACACGCGCCAACCCTGCCACAGCATCAGTCCGAACAGGAACGCCATGCCGAACATGCTGTGCCCGAACTTGTACAGCCGTCGCCCCATCAGCTGCAGCCGCGCCTGCACTGCCGGTTCGTTGGCGGTCTCAGCCATGTTCACCAGGATGCGCGGCAGGTAGAACACCGTGGCCATCCAGGCGATGACGAACAGCAGGTGCAAGGTCTTGATCAGCAGATAGGTCATGGCCGTCACGCGAACACTGCGGGATGCAGCAAGGCGATGATAACGCGGGCCCGCCGCTCAGTCGCCCGAGCCGATGCGCTCCAGCAGGGCGTGAAGCAGGCGATCCTTCTGCGCATCGCCGAGCGCCGCGTTGTGCCGATCGGTCAGCTGGAAGAAATCCTCGACGCGTTCGCCGAACGTGGCGATGCGCGCGTCGTGCACGCGCACACCCGCATCGAGCATGACCTGCGCCACCGCGGCCAGCAGGCCGGGACGATCGGTGCCGATCAACGCCAATTGGGTGCGATCCCCAGCCGCGTTGAAGCTGATCTGCGGCGCCATCTGGAAATGCTTCTGATGGCGCGACATGCCGCGCCTGCTCGGCTGCACGCCGGTGGATTGCGTCAATGCCCGCTGCAGGCGCTGCTGCAGTTCGTCGGCGCGCGTGGCGTTCGCCGGCTGTTGCGTGTCGGCTTCGAGCAGCAGGAACGTATCCAGCGCCATGCCGGTCGGCGAACTGAGGATGCGCGATTCCATCACCGAGAAACGCAGCCGGTCCAGCACCGCGGTGACCGTGGCGAACAAGCCGTCGCGATCGGGCGCATAGATGAACAATTCGGTGCTGCCGCGCACCGACAGCGGATGCACGGCGACCAGCGGCACCGCGCCCTTGGCCCGCAGGATCGCAGCCGTCTGCCAGGCGATCTGCTCCGGCCGGTGGCGAAGAAAGCTGAGTTGCGGGAAATCGACCCAGGCGCGAACCACGTCGGCTTCGGCGAAACCTTCGTTCATCAACAGCGCCAGCGCATGCTCCGAGCATTCGCGCACGCGCACGCCGGCATCGCGCGGCAGATCGATGTCGCTGCGCAACGCATAGCGGGTGGCTGTGTAGAGGTCGGCGAGCAGTCGATCCTTCCATCCGTTCCACAAGCGCGGGCTGGTGCCGATGATGTCCGCGATGGTCAGCAGGTAGAGCTGACCGAGCCGCTCGCGATCGCCGACCGCTTCCGCAAACCGGTGCACCACGTCGGGATCGGTGATGTCCTGCCGCTGTGCGGTGGTGCTCATCAACAGATGCCAACGTACCAGCCAGGCCACCCGTTCGATGTCGGCCGGAGGCAGGCCCAGCTTGGTGCAGAACGCGCGCGCGTCTTCTTCACCAAGCACCGAATGGTCGCCACCGCGGCCCTTGGCGATATCGTGGAAGAGTGACGCCAGCAGCAGCACTTCGGGCGTGGGCAGGGTCGGCCAGATTTCGCAGCCCAGCGGAAATTCGCGTTGCGCTGACGGATCGGCGAACCGCGCCATGTTGCGCAGCACGCGCAGCGTGTGCTCGTCGACGGTGTAGACGTGGAACAGGTCGTACTGCATGCGGCCGAACACCTTGCCGAACGCGGGCAGGATCGCCGCCAGCAGGCCGTGCCGGTTCATCCGCCACAACGCCTCCACCGCTGGCGCACCGCGACGCAGGAGACGCAGGAAAGCCGCCAGCACATCGCGGTCATCCGCCAGCGCATCGCCATGCGCCGCCGTGGCCTGGTGCATGCGTCGCATGGTGTCGGCGCTGAAACCCCGCACGCCGGACTGGTCCAGCCGCGCCATGAAGATTTCCACCAGCGCCGACGGCCGCCGCATGAACAGTTCCGGATCTCGCGCCGCCAGCCGCGAACCGTAGCGCAGGAATTCGTCGCCCACCGGCACCGGCTCGCCCAGCGGCTCCAGCATTTCCTCGAAACGTTCGGCCACCTGTACGCCCAGCCGCTCGACCTGGCTGGCGGCGCGGTAGTAGCCCTGCATGAACTGTTCGACGCCGAGGTTTTTTGCGTGCTCGTCCTCGAAACCAAGCCTCGCCGCCAGCGCACGCTGATAGTCGAACAACAGCCGCTCTTCGGGCCGGCCGGCTTCCAGGTGCAGTGCGTAGCGATAACGACGCAGCGTAGCCTCGGACTGTTCCAGCGTAGCCTGTTCGGCCGGATCGAGCAGGCCTTCGATCACCATGTCGGAAAGGTCGTTCGCATGCACGAGCCGCCGTCCTATCCAGCGCAGCGAATCGAGCGTGCGCAAGCCACCGGGACCGTCCTTGAGATTGGGTTCGAGGTTGTACGCGGTGTCGTCGTAGCGGGCATGGCGCGCATCGCGCTCGGCCAGGCGCGCGGCGAGGTATGCCCGCGGCGGCCACAACTCCGGATCATCGACGATGGCGCGCAGGCTCGCATCCAGCGCCGGGTCGCCGGCAATCCGCCGCGCATCCAGCAGGCTGGTGAACACGCTGGCGTCTTGCGCCGCCAGGGCGCGGCACTGTGCCGGATCGCGCACGGCATGCCCGACCTTGAGGCCGGTGTCCCACAGTGTGGTGAAGAATTGCTCCAGCGCGCGCAGACGCGGCGCATCGGGCGCGATCACCAATGCCAGCAGGTCGACATCGGAATACGGAAACAACAGGCCGCGACCGAAACCACCGACCGCGAACAGCGTGGTGTCACTCACCTCGCCGAGGCAAGCCGTCCATACATGCGCCACCACACGCTCGACCGATTCGCCGCGCCGACGCGCAAGCGCACTGGCATCAACGCCGTCGCGGAATGCAGTAGCCAGCGAACGGTTGACGTCACCCAGCAATTGTCGCAATGCCCGGCGCGCCTCGGTGGCCACTCCCGAGCGCGGGACCGCGGCAGGCAGGCGGGGAAGCGGTGGAAGGCTGGCTATGGCGGTCACGAAGCGTGCGCGGGCTGAAGGATCGGCATGCCGCATTGTGGCCCAGTCCGAGACTGCATTGCATGCATGCAGATAGGCAGACGCCGCAACCTGCCTGCGTCGCTGCCGACATAAACCCTACCCCGACTAATGGCCCAGTCCACCGACAAATGCGAATGCTAGAGTGGATCGGCGCATGCATCTGGCGATGCCAACGCATGACCATCATTAGCCAGGCAAAAGGGGAACACGATGCAGCTTCGTCGGAATGCTTGGTCCGCGGCACTCGTCGCGGGCGTCACCTTCTCGTGCGGGAGCGCTCCCGCGTTCGCCGGCTATGCGGTCCCGCCGCAGAACCTGCTCAAGGTCTTGAAGGCACCGCCACCGCCGGCACCTAGCGTGGACCCGACCGGCCATCGCCTCTTGCTGACGACCAGCCAGACCTATCCATCGATCGCGCGTGTGGCCCAGCCTTATCTGAAGCTGGCGGGCGTGCGGCTGGAACCGAAGAACCGCAGCCGCCACGACACCCCGGGTGGTTACGGCATTCCTGCCTGCGTGGGCGACTTCACCCTGGTGGACCTCGCCAGCGGCAAGGAAACCAAGATCGCACTGCCCGCTGGCGCATGCCCGGGCATGGCGCAGTGGTCGCCCGATGGCCAGCGCTTCGTGTTCCAGAACGTGGTCGCCGATGCGGTGCAGCTGTGGATTGGAGACGCCGCCAGCGGCCAGGTGCATCAGGTGCATGGCGTAGCGCTGAACCCGATCTTCGGCAGCACCGTGCAATGGCTGGATGGCAGCAAGACCTTGCTGGTCAAGCGTGTATCCGAGCGCCAGGGGCCGCCGCCGTCCGAGCAGAGCGCCACCAGCGGCCCGGATGTGCAGGAATCGCTGGGCAACGCGGGCGAAAGCAGCACCTACGAGGCGCGTGACACGCTTGCCAGCGAGCAGGACGAGGCCTTGTTCGCCTATTACGGCAGCTCACAACTGGCGGTGGTCGATGCCACCAGTAACGCCGTGCGCGATGTTGGCGTGCCCGCGCTCTATAACAGCGTCGGCGGCGCGCCGGACGGCGTGCATGTGCTGACCGAGTCCATCCAGAAGCCGTATTCGCACGCGGTGACCTACCAGCGATTCGCCAACGACGTGGCGGTGCTGGATGTCTCGAAGAACACCTCCACCCCGATCGCCAAGCTGCCGCTGGCCGACCGCGTCCCGGTGCAAGGCGTGCCGGAAGGTCCGCGCGATTTCGACTGGCGCGCCACCGAACCGGCCACGCTGGTATGGGCCGAGGCGCTGGATCACGGCGACTGGAACGTCAATGTGCCGGCGCGCGACCGCGTGCTGATGCAAAAAGCGCCATTCACCGGCAAGCCATCGGAAATCGCGCGCACCGCGCAGCGCTTCGTTGGCTTCGACTGGACCGCGCAGCCCGGTGTGGCCTTCCTCAACGAGGACGACGAGAACCGCCACTGGCGCCATACCAGCATCGTCGATGTAGACCACCCTAGGCAGCCAGCCAGAGTGGTGTGGGACCTGTCCAGCGACGAGTTGTACGGCGACCCGGGCACGCTCGTCTACCGCAGGCTGCCCAATGGCACCGCGATCGTGCGCCAGGACGGTGACAGCGTGTTCCTGGACGGCCTGGGCGCCTCACCGAAGGGCGACCGCCCATTCCTCGACAGGCTTGACCTCAAGACCCTGAAAACCGAGCGCCTGTTCCGCAGCGGCGCCGATGCTTACGAGCAGTTCCTCGGCTTCACCGCCGAACCAGGCCGTTTCCTCACCTGGCATCAGTCGTTGATGGATCCGCCCAATGCCTTCGTGCGCGTGCTCGGCGAGCATGCCGCGACGGCGGCCCAAGGCGAGGCCCAGTACGCCTCGACGACCAATCAGCTCACCCACGTCGCCGATCCGACGCCGGAAGTGCGGCAGATCAATAAGCACCTGGTGACTTACAAGCGCGCCGACGGCGTGGAACTATCCTTCACGCTGTACACACCGCCAGGCTACAAGGCCGGCACGCGCCTGCCGGCGATCCTGTACGCCTACCCAGCCGACTTCGCCAGCAGCGCACAGGCCGGCCAGGTGTCCGGCTCGCAGCAGACCTTCACCCGCCTGCCGTACTACCGGCTGCTGCTGCTCGCCGGCTACGCGATCATCGACAATGCCTCGTTCCCGATCGTCGGCGATCCCAAGACCGCCTACAACACTTACCTGGAGCAGTTGGATGCCGACGCCAAGGCCGCTGTGGACAAGGCGGTGGATCTTGGCGTGGTGGACCGCGACCGCATCGGTGTTACCGGGCACAGCCATGGCGCGCTGATGGCCGCCAACCTGATCGCGCACACTGACCTGTTCCGCGCCGGCGTGGCCACCAGCGGCTCGTACAACAAGACGCTCACCCCATTCGGCTTCCAGAGTGAGCGCCGCTCGATCTGGCAGGCGCAGGACGTGTACCTCAAGGCCTCGCCGTTCTTCTATGCGGACAAGATCAAGCTGCCGTTACTGCTGGTCCATGGCGAGGACGACGCCAATCCCGGCACCGAGCCGATCCAGTCGCGCAAGCTGTTCCAGGCCATCCGCGGCAACGGCGGCACCACCCGCCTGGTCATGCTGCCGCACGAGCCGCACTGGTACACCGCACTCGAGTCCAACGAGCAACTGGTGGCCGAGATGCTGGCCTGGTTCGACCGCTACGTGAAGAACGCGCCACCGTGCACGCCGGCCCAGGCGACGCACTGAGGCCACAGGGAACCTGGCCGCCTAGCCGCGCGGACAACGGCCACGCTACCTGCATCAATGTCCCGGCTTTCCGAAGCGAAGGCCGGGACAGCCGGCGGCGACACGGAGCCCGTCCACGGTTCAAGCCGGAGACATGCACCGGGCGGAGTGGCGGTTTTGCAGTGCCTGCGCCGGCCTTTTGACCGTGGCCCCTTGCGCGGCGGGGCTCAGTTCGGTGACCTAGAGGGCATCCGGCCAGGGCGTGAGGATCTCGAAACCATCGTCGGTGACCGCCAGCGTGTGCTCCCACTGGGCGGACAACGAATGATCCTTGGTCACCACCGTCCAGCCGTCCGGCAACTGCTTGGTCTGCGGCTTGCCGGCATTGATCATCGGCTCGATGGTGAAGGTCATGCCTTTCTTCAGTTCGACGCCAGTACCGGGCTTGCCGTAGTGCAGCACCTGCGGCTCGTCGTGATAGACCTTGCCGATGCCATGGCCGCAGTATTCACGCACCACCGAAAAACCGGCGGCCTCGGCGTGCTGCTGGATGGCATGACCGACATCGCCGAGGGTGGCGCCGGGGCGCACTGCCTGGATGCCGCGCATCATCGCCTCGAACGTGGTGTCGACCAACCGCTTCGCCAGTACCGAAGGCGTGCCGGCGATGTACATGCGGCTGGTGTCGCCATGCCAGCCATCCTTGATCACGGTAACGTCGAGGTTGACGATGTCGCCATCCCTGAGCACCTTGCCTTCGTTCGGTATGCCATGGCAGATCACATGGTTGACCGAGGTGCACAAAGTCTTGGGGAACCCGTGGTAGCCGACGTTGGCGGGAATCGCCTTCTGCACGTTGACGATGTGCTCGTAGGCACGCCGGTCGAGTTCCTCGGTGGTGACGCCGGGCTTGACGTAGTCCTTCAGCATGGCCAGCACTTCGGCCGCCAGCCGACCCGCCACGCGCATGCCGGCCAGGTCTTCGGAAGTTTTGAGGGTAATCGCCATGATCCAGTCCAGATGGCGCCACAGGTGCCGCGGATCAACCCGACCCGCCCGGCAACTTGCTGCGCTGCCGGCGTACCGGCTACAATTTCGGAGTTTTGCTGACCTGATGCGACGGATTTTGCCCGTCGATGCAGCGCAAAGCGAACCGGGATTGTAACCGCCCCGCGGTACAACACCCAAACCAACGCCACACACGTATCGGCACCGCCTTCGGGGTGCTGCGCTCTGCCCACCACCAGCAGTTCATCACTGCGTCGGGCAGCTCGCGGTCGAAGCCGGGGATGCGTGGAGGTCCCAACCCCCAGGCCCTTCAAGGGCCATGCAAGGAGTTACACCCATGGCACAAGTCACCATGCGTCAAATGCTCGAAGCCGGCGTCCATTTCGGTCACCAGACCCGTTACTGGAACCCCAAGATGGCCCCGTACATCTTCGGCGCGCGCGGCAAGATCCACATCATCAATCTCGAAAAGACCCTGCCGCTGTTCACCGACGCGATGAATTTCCTGTCGGGCCTGGCGCAGAAGCGCGGCACCGTACTGTTCGTCGGCACCAAGCGTTCGGCCCGCGAGCCGTTGGCCGAAGAGGCCGCACGCGCCGGCATGCCGTTCGTCACCTCGCGCTGGCTCGGCGGCATGCTGACCAACTTCCGCACGGTCAAGCAGTCCGTGTCGCGCCTGAAGGAGCTGGAAGCGGCCGAGACCGACGGCAGCTTCGAGAAGCTGGTCAAGCACGAAGTGCTGGCCCGCCGCCGCGAGCGCGACAAGCTGCAGGCCTCGCTGGGCGGCATCAAGGACATGAACCGCCTGCCCGACGCGCTGTTCGTGATCGACATCGGCCACGAAGACATCGCCGTGCAGGAAGCCAAGAAGCTTGGCATCCCGGTGATCGCGGTGGTCGACACCAACTACAACCCGGAACTGGTCGACTACGCCATCCCGGGCAACGACGATGCGATCCGTGCGATTCAGTTGTACGCCCGTGCCGCCGCCGATTCGATCCTTGAAGGCAAGGCCGCCGCGCCGGCCGCCGCCCAGGGTGACGCCAACGACTTCGTCGAGCTGGACGAGGAAGGCAACCCGGTCGCCAAGATCGATCGCAAGCCGGCGCCGCGCCGCGATGCCGCACCGCGCAAGGGCGCGCCGCGCCGTGATGGTGGTCGCGACGGCGCCGCCCGCGGTCCGCGCAACGACGGCGCCCCCGCTGCCAGGTAAGCGCAGCGACGGCAGTTAGTTGCCGTCGGGCTGAAGCGACAAACGCGCGCCATGGCCGTTGACGGCCATGGCGCCATCCACGCATTAGAGGACGAACGATGAGCAATATTTCCGCCCAACTGGTCAAGGAACTGCGCGAGCGTTCCGGCGCCGGCATGATGGAATGCAAGAAGGCGCTGGTCGAGAACAACGGCGACATCGAGATCGCGATGGAGTGGCTGCGCAAGTCCGGCCTCGCCAAGGCCGACAAGAAGGCCAGCCGCGTCGCCGCCGAAGGCCGCATCGTGGCCGCGCAGACGGCCGGCAAGGCCGTACTGGTCGAGATCAACTGCGAAACCGACTTCGTCGCCAAGGACGCCAGCTTCCTGAAGTTCAGCGACACCGTCGCCGACGTCGCGCTGAATTCCGGCGCCACCGACATCGACGCACTGAAGGCCGCCGCCTATCCGGGCGCCAGCAATGTCGAGGAGGCCGCCAAAGCCCTGATCGCCACCATCGGCGAGAAGATCGACGTGCGCCGCATGGCCCGCATCGAGTCCGACGGCGTGATCGGCAGCTACATCCACGGCGGCCGTATCGGCGTGCTGGTGGCACTGAAGGGTGGATCCGAGGATCTGGCCAGGGGCATCGCCATGCATGTCGCCGCGATGAACCCGGCGCACATCCGTGCCGAGGACGTGCCGGCCGATTTCCTGGCCAAGGAAAAGGAGATCGCGCTGAGCCAGATGTCCGAGAAGGAAAAAGCCAAGCCGGCCGAGATCCTCGAGAAGATCATCTCCGGCAAGGTGCAGAAGATCGTTTCCGAGGTCACCCTGCTCGGCCAGCCCTACGTGCTGGACACCAACGTGACCGTGGCCGATGCACTGAAGAAGGAAGGCGCGGACGTGATTTCCGTGGCTCGCCTGGCCGTCGGCGAAGGCATCGAGAAAGTGCAGGAAGATTATCTGGCCGAAGTGGCCAAGGCGATGCAGGTCTAAACAACCTCCTCGCATCCAGTTCGGGAAAAGCCGCGGACAACCGCGGCTTTTTTATGAGCAATGCGCAGCACAAATATCTTGCAGCCACGGTCAGATCGAATGATGCCGACAGCTTGAACTGAACCTGCCTGAAGGTTGAGCCAATACACAGGCCAGCTTACTTGTCGACGATGCTGCCACTACAATGCATCGGTTTGCCACACACAATTCGGAGATCCCATGAGCGATCAGTACAAGTACCAACGCATCCTGCTCAAGCTCTCCGGCGAAGCACTGATGGGTGAAGCCGACTACGGCATCGACCCGAAGATGATCGGCCGGCTCGCCGAGGAAATCATCGAAGTGCAGCGCGCCGGCATCCAGATCGGCGTGGTCATCGGTGGCGGCAACATCTTTCGCGGCGCCGGACTCGCCGCCGCCGGCATGGACCGCGTTACCGGCGATCACATGGGCATGCTGGCCACGGTGATCAACGCGCTGGCGATGCAGGACGCGATCGAGAAGCGCGGTGGTTTCGCGCGCGTGATGAGTGCCTTGCCGATCCACGACGTCGCCGAGGATTTCATCCGCCGCCGCGCCATCCGGCACATCGAAAAAGGCCGCATCGTGCTGTTCGCTGCGGGCATCGGCAATCCCTTCTTCACCACCGATTCCGCCGCGGCGCTACGCGCCGTCGAAATGGGCGCCGACTTGCTGCTGAAAGCCACCAAGGTGGATGGCATCTACACCGCCGATCCGGCCAAGGACGCCTCGGCCACGCGCTACGACCGGCTCAGCTACGACGAAGTGATCGAGCGCAAGCTGGCAGTGATGGACACTGCCGCGATCGCGCTGTGCCGCGACGACCGCATGCCGATGCGCATCTACGACATGACCGTGCCCGGCAACCTGATGCGGATCATGCACGGCGAACCGATCGGCACCCTGGTCAGCGCCGACTGATCCGCTGATCCCCACGGACGCGCTGCTATAATCGAACGCTTGCCAGATTCACCGGGAACCGCCACATGCTCAACGACATCAAGACCGATGCCCAGACCCGCATGGGCAAGAGCATCGACTCGCTCAAGCACGACCTGACCCGTGTCCGCACCGGGCGCGCCAGCACGTCGCTGGTGGACAACATCAAGGTGCCCTACTACGGCGCCGACATGCCGCTGACCCAGGTGGCTTCGGTGTCGCTGGCCGATGCGCGCACGATCATCATCACGCCGTGGGAAAAACCCATGGTGGGCCCGATCGAGAAGGCGCTGATGGCATCGGACCTGGGCATCACCCCGACCACCGCGGGAATGGTCATTCGCCTCAACATGCCCGCGCTCACCGAAGAACGCCGACGCGACCTGGCCAAGCATGTCGCGCACGAAGGCGAGAATGCCAAGATCGCGGTACGCAACGTGCGCCGCGACGCCCTGCAGCAGGTCAAGGATCTGCTCAAGGAAAAGCTGATCACCGAAGACGAAGACCGCCGCGCCGACGACGAGATCCAGAAACTCACGGACCGCGCCGTGAAGGACATCGATGCCGTCGTGAAAGCGAAGGAAGAGGAGCTGATGGCGCTCTGAGCGCCGTCGCGTTCCGCATGTCCGGCGCCGAAGCCAAGGGATGTCCTGACCTATTCGGCGCAGGCGGCATGATATCCAGAAGGTTCGCGGGTGGGAGTGCATGGCGCAGGCAAGGCTGGCTTGCCTCGGCAAGCCGCGCGCTGCTACATGCAGGCATTCTGGATATCACCCCATCATCATTTTCAAATCGTTGGGGCCGGCTCTGTCTATCCACATCTCCGCGGCGCGCCTCCTCGACAGGCGGACGCCTGCCTTCGTCAGCGCACCACGAATCTGCGAACAGACAGAATCGGTGACGCCTGTGCCGAATAGATCAGGACATCCCACGGTTCCCCGCCATATCGCCATCGTGATGGACGGCAACGGCCGCTGGGCCAAGGCCCGCCACCGCCCGCGCAGCTTCGGACACAACGCCGGCCGCAAGGCCGTGCGCGAGGCGATCGAAGCGTGCATGCGCGAAGGCGTGCAGGCGCTGACCCTGTTCGCCTTCTCCAGCGAAAACTGGCAGCGACCGCAGGACGAAGTCGGCGCCCTGATGGATCTGTTCGTGCGCGCGCTGGACAAGGAGGTCGACGAGTTGCACGGCCATGGCGTGCGCCTGCGATTCATCGGCGAGCTCAGCGCCTTCGACGAACCCTTGCGCAAGCGAATGCAGGCGTCGATGACCCGCACGGCAGGCAACGACAAGCTGCACGTCAACGTCGCCGTGAACTACGGCGGCCGCTGGGACATCGTGCAGGCCGCCCGCCACGCCGCCGAAGCCGTGATGCGCGGCGAGCTGCAGATCGGGCAGATCGACGAAACCCGATTCGATCAATGGACCAGCCTTGCCGGGCTGCCGCCGCTGGACCTGTTCATCCGCACGGGCGGGGAATATCGGATCAGCAACTTCCTGCTGTGGCAGGCCGCCTACGCCGAACTCTACTTTACCGATACCCTGTGGCCGGACTTCGACCAGGCCTGCCTGCGTCGCGCCATTGAAGACTATGCCCGCCGCGAGCGCCGTTATGGCCGCACCGGCGAACAGGTCGCCACGCCACCCTGAGGATTCACATGCTGCTACAGCGCGTTCTCACTGCCCTGGTCCTCGTGCCGCTGGCGTTGTTGATCATCCTGCTGCCGAACACTGCGGTGTTCGCGCTGATCTGCGCGTTGACCTTTCTGGCAGCCCTGTGGGAATGGGCGCAACTCAGCGGCCTGAAGAATCCAACCGTACGGGTTGCGCTGCTCGTCGCGGCCGCGGTGGTCTTTGCCCTGCTGTGGCACTGGCATGCGACGGCGCTGACGCCGCTGATGCTGGCGGCCGGTGTCGCATGGTGGCTGCTGTGCTGCCTGTGGCTGCGCCATTTCGCGTTCGCCGCCGCACCGACCCGCGAAAACCGCGCGCTGAAGACAGTCGCCGGCGCGTTCGTGATCCTCCCCACGTGGATCGCCGCGCTGAGTCTTCACGAGCATATTCCGCATGGCCACTGGTGGACCCTGCTCGCGCTGGTGACCGTCTGGTGCGCCGATATCGGCGCGTATTTCAGCGGGCGCCTGTTCGGCAAGCGCAAGCTCGCGCCACAGATCAGCCCCGGCAAGACTTGGGCCGGCGCCTACGGCGCACTCGTCGCCGGCGCGCTGGTTGCGCTGCTTGGCGGTTGGCTGCTGGACGTGCGCGGCATGTCGCTGGTCGGGCTCGCCCTGCTTGCGCTGCTCACCGTGGCGGCCTCGATCGTCGGCGACCTGATCGAAAGCCTGATGAAACGCCACGCCCAGGTGAAGGATTCGGGCAGCATTTTCCCCGGCCACGGCGGGTTGATGGATCGGATGGACAGCGTGTTCGCCGCGCTGCCGGTCTTCGCTGCCGGCTTGCTGCTGCTGGGTGTTTAGAGCCTGCATATGATGAAGAACATTGCCGTCCTCGGCGCCACCGGATCGATCGGCGGCAGCACCCTCGATGTCATCGCGCGTCACCCCGACCGCTTCCGCGCCACCGTGCTCACCGCGCATCGGCAGGTCGAGGCCCTGGTCGAACTGTGCGCGCGGCATCGTCCGCTGCTGGCAGTGATCGCCGACCCGGCGCTGGAAGCGGAGCTCGCGCGCCGCCTGCTGGCTGCCGGCATGCATTGCGAGGTGGCCAGCGGCCATGCCGCGCTGACAGCCGCAGCCAGCGGCGAACTGTGCGATACCGTGGTCGCCGCGATCGTCGGCGCCGCCGGTCTGGAATCGACACTGGCCGCAGCGCGTGCGGGCAAACACCTGCTGCTCGCCAACAAGGAAGCCATCGTGATGGCCGGCCCGTTGCTGCTCGACGCGGTGGCCGCCGGCGGCGCCACGTTGATTCCGGTCGATTCCGAGCACAACGCGATCTTCCAGTGCCTGCCCGATAAGTTCCGGCCAGGCGGACAGCCGAAGCTCGCCGAAAACGGCGTGCGCCGGTTGGTCCTCACCGCCTCGGGCGGCCCCTTCCGCGGTCTTGGCCGCGCGGACTTGGCCGCGATCACGCCCGACCAGGCCTGCAAGCATCCGAAATGGGCGATGGGCCGCAAGATCTCGGTGGACTCGGCCACGCTGATGAACAAGGGCCTGGAGGTGATCGAGGCGCATCACCTGTTCGGCGCCCCGGCGGATGCCATCGATGTCGTCGTGCATCCGCAAAGCCTGGTGCACTCGATGGTCGAATACGTCGATGGCTCGGTACTCGCGCAGCTGGGCAACCCGGACATGCGCACCGCCATCGCGCATGCGCTGGCCTGGCCCGAGCGTGTCGATGCCGGCGTAGCGCCGTTGAATCTGGCCGCGTGCGAGCCACTGGCGTTCGAGCCACCGGACCTCATCACCTTCCGCTGCCTGGCGCTGGCCTTCCATGCACTGCGCGCCGGCGGCGACGCCCCGGCCATCCTGAATGCCGCCAACGAGGTCGCGGTGGAAGCCTTCCTGGCCGGCGCACTGCCGTTCCTGTCGATCGCCGACGTGGTCGAGGCGGTACTTGCGGAACTGCCGGCGCAAGCCGTGGTCGATGTTCAGTCCCTATGTGAACGAGACCGGGGCGCCCGCGAGGCAGCCCGGCGGGTTCTGCGCAATGCTTGCTGATATTCTTCCACCGATGACTTCCTTACCAACAATGACTTCCGCACACGGCGCTTGATGACTTCCTTTTTCGGCTCGGTGTTCTGGTTGCTGGTCACGCTTGGCGTGCTGGTGACCTTTCATGAATTTGGCCACTACTGGGTCGCGCGCCGCTGTGGCGTGAAGGTGCTGCGCTTCTCGGTCGGCTTCGGCAACGCGATCTGGAAGCGCGTGGCCCGTGACGGCACCGAATACCGCATCGGCACGATTCCGCTGGGCGGCTACGTCAAGATGCTCGATGCACGCGAGGGCGATGTGGATCCCGCGTTGCGCGACCAGGAATTCACCGGCAAGCCGGTGTGGCAGCGCATCGCCATCGTCGCGGCCGGGCCGGGCTTCAATCTGATCTTCACGCTGGCTGCGTTCTGGCTGATGTTCATGCTGGGCCGGCCGGATGTGGCGCCGGTAGTAACCGCCGCGCCCCAGAGCATCGCCGCCAAGGCCGGCATCCATTCCGGCGACCGCATCCTCAGCGTCGACGGCCGGGACGTCACCACCTGGGGCGACTCGATGGATGCCATGGTCGGCCCCCTGCTCGGACGCACGCCCTTGCCGGTTGCCGTGCGCGGCAGCGACGGCCATGCAAGAACGCTGGTGTTGCCGCTTGACCAGCTGCCCGCCGGAAAATCCGTCGACCAGTACATGGACCAGCTGGGGCTCACTCTGGTCTCGCCGCCCGCGATCGCCGACACGGTAATGCCGGGCAAGCCGGCATCCCTGGCCGGCATGCTTGCCGGCGACCGCATCCTCAGCGTCAACGGACAGCACGTCGACGACTACGCCGCGTTCCAGAAGCTGATACCCGCCGAAGCGGCCAAATCGCCGCACCTGAAGCTGGGCATTGAACGCAAGGGCACGCCGATGACGCTGGCGGTCGATGCCCAGCATGAATCGCTCAACGGCCAGCCGGTCAACTGGGTGATCGGCGTCGGCGCGCAGGATACCGAGCGGGTGATGCTCCGCTACGGTCCGATCAAGGCCATGGGCGCATCGCTGCAGGCGACTTGGAACGGAGCCGCGCAGACATTCACCATGATCGGCAAGATGGTTTCCGGCCGGGCCTCCAGCCAGAACCTGTCGGGGGTGATCGGCATCGCCCAGGTCGCGAATGCGTCGGCCAGCATGGGCGTCTCGTGGTTCCTCAACTTCCTGGCGCTGGTATCGCTGAGCCTGGCGATACTGAACCTGCTGCCGATACCCGTCCTTGATGGCGGGTACCTGCTGTATTATCTGGTGGAATTGGTCAAGGGAAGCCCGGTCAGCGAACAGGTGATGATCGTCGGCCAGTACATCGGCCTGCTGCTGCTGTTCACCCTGATGGGGCTGGCGTTCTACAACGACATTCACCGCATGTTGTTGTCATGAGGCCAGTGACGGGCGGCAACGGCATGTCGAAGGTACGGCACCCGCAGGCGCCAACTGCGATCAAGCACGATGTGTCACACGATGTACTCCTGCGGGGTACGGACTCTTTTTCGAGGCGGGGCCTGTCCCTTTCTCATGCGTTGATCGGGGCGGCCGCGCTGGCCGTTCCATCGAAATAACCCAACGGAACCGACGATGAAGCGTATCGCCGCGCTGATCCTGCTTGCCTCCCTCTCCGCCAATGCGTTTGCCTTCGACCCGTTCGTGGTGTCGGACATTCGCATCGACGGTCTCAGCCGCATCTCCGCAGGCACGGTGTACAACTACCTGCCGATCAACAAGGGCGACCAGCTGACCAACGACGAAGCCCAGCGGGCGATCCGGGCGTTGTACCAGACCAAGTTCTTCAGCGACGTGGAACTCGACCGCGACGGCGACATCCTGGTGATCAAGGTGGTCGAGCGGCCGTCCATCGCCAAGCTGTCGATCCGCGGCAACCACGACATCAAGACCGACGACCTGAAGAAGGGCCTGAAGGATATCGGCCTGTCCGAAGGCGAGACGTTCGACCGGCTGGCGGTGGACAACGTGCAGCAGGAACTGATCCGCCAGTACTACAACCGCGGCAAGTACAACGTATCGGTGCTGCCGCACGTGACCACGCTGGACCGCAACCGCGTCGCCGTCGACATCGAGATCCGCGAAGGCAAGGTCGCCAAGATCAAGGAGTTCAACATCCTCGGCAACCATGCGTTTTCGGACAAGGAAATCCGCGACGGTTTCGAATCGAGCACCACCAACCTGATGTCCTGGTATTCGAAGAACGACCAGTACTCGCGCGAAAAACTTTCCGGCGATCTGGAAAAGCTGCAGTCGTTCTACATGAACCGCGGCTACGCCGATTTCGGCGTGGACTCCACCCAGGTGACGATCGCGCCAGATAAGCGCGCGATGTACATCGATGCCGGGGTGAAGGAAGGCAACATCTACAAGGTCACCGACGTCAAGCTGCTCGGCACGCTGATCCTGCCCGAGTCGTCGCTGCGCCAGTTGGTGAATGCGTTCGTCAAGCCGGGCAACACGTTCAACCGCGGCGCGATCGAGGACAGCACCAAGGCGATCAAGAGCATCCTGGCCAACATCGGCTATGCCTATGCCAAGGTCACGCCGATTCCCAAGCTCGACAAGGAAAAGCGCACCGTCGACCTGACCCTGTACATCGAGCCGGGCCAGCGCGTGTACGTGCGCCGGGTGATTTTCCAGGGCAATACACGCACCGAGGATGGCGTGCTGCGCCGTGAAATGCGCCAGCTCGAGGGCTCCTGGTACGTGCAGGGCGCGCTCGACCGCTCGAAGATCCGCCTGCAGAAGCTGGGTTATTTCAAGAC
The DNA here is from genome assembly GCA_036398675.1 of Rhodanobacter sp. GTDB lineage: Bacteria > Pseudomonadota > Gammaproteobacteria > Xanthomonadales > Rhodanobacteraceae > Rhodanobacter. Next base: position 36,123 of record DASWOQ010000054.1, read on the forward strand.
CGTCGACATCGACAAGAAGCTGGTGCCGGGCACGCAGGACCAGGTGGACGTGACCGTCAAGGTCGAGGAACAGTCCGCCGGCAACATGCAGTTCGGCGTCGGCTACTCGCAGTACTCCGGCATCATCCTCAACGCTTCGGTGTCGCAGAACAACCTGTTCGGTACCGGCGACAGCTTCTCGATCAGCGGCGAGCGCAGCAGCTACTACACCAACTTCGGCGTCAACTACTACAACCCGTACCTGACCGAGAACGGCATCGGCATCGGCTACAGCGCCACGTTCTCGAAGACCGACTACGGCGATACCGATTTCGCCAACTACTCGACCAGTGCCAAGAGCTTCTCGTCCTACTTAGGCATCCCGATTTCCGAAACCGACGGCCTGCGCCTGGGGCTTGGCCTCAGCAGCAACAAGGTCAACCTGATCCCGGGCTTCAGCCCGCAGGTGCTGATCGACTACCAGAACCAGATCGGCCATCAGACCGTCCACTCCTGGATCGGCACGGTGGGCTGGAACCACGACACCCGCAACGGCTACTGGGCACCGACCCGCGGTGGCCTGCTTTCCGCGTCGGTAGACGTGGCGCTGCCCGGTTCGACTGTGCAGTACTGGAAACTGACCACCGAGGCCAGTCACTACTGGCCGGTCGGCCTGGGCTTCGTGCTGTACCTCGATGGCCAGGTCGGCTACGGCAAGACCTACGGCAGCAACGGCATCAGCGACGATGCCTTCGACGCGCTCAAGGCGCTGACGGACAAGAACCTGAGCACCCCGGGGACTCCGGCGACCGACACCACCCCAGCCGTCCCGGCCGTGACCTACGACATGCAGGACATGCGCAACGCGTTTCCGTTCTGGCAGAACTTCTACTCCGGCGGCGTGCGCGACGTGCGCGGCTTCCAGGACAACACCCTGGGTCCGCGCATCTGCATCGACGGCAGCACGGCGGACAAGAGCGGTCTGTGCGATGGCGGCTACTACTCGCAGCCGATCGGCGGTGCGTTCAAGGTGCTGGGCACGGCGGAACTGTACTTGCCGCTGCCGTTCCTGAAAGACATCAACACCGCACGCGTCTCGCTGTTCACCGACGTCGGCAACGCCTATGCGAGCTACCGGGACTTCAATGCCAGCACGCTGCGCGCGTCCGCCGGCGTCTCGCTGCACTGGCAGGCGCCGATCGGGCCGCTGATCATCAGCCTGGCGGTGCCATTCCGCACGCAGGAAGAAGACAAGCACTACGAAGAACGCATCCAGTTCACCTTCGGCAGCCAGTTCTGACGGCATTGTCCCGGCATCCATGATGCGGCGGAAACCTGCCCCGGATCGAACGAAGAAAGCGCGGCCATGCCGCGCTTTCTTTTGCCCGATGGGTACTGCACCGGACGACATCCGGACACACGTCCTACAATGTCTCGAACACTCGGAGTCCGCATGAGCGCGATCACCTACACCGTAGCCGAACTTGCCGAGCGCTTCGGCCTCGAATGGAAGGGCGACGGCACCCGCGCAATCGCCGGCGTGGGCACCCTGGCCGGCGCACGCGCCGATCAATTGAGTTTTCTCTCCAGCAGCAAATACGCCGCCCAACTGCATGCGACCGCGGCGGGCGTGGTGGTTCTGCGCGAGGAGCACGTGGCCGACTGCCCGACCTCCGCGCTGGTCGCGCGCGATCCCTATGTCGCCTACGCACGCATCGCCGCACTGTTCGAACGCCTGCCGGCGGCGCCCCCCGGCATCCATCCCAGCGCGGTGGTATCGCCCGGCGCCAAGGTCAGCGACAGCGCGAGCATCGGCCCGTGCTGCGTGATCGAGGACGGCGCGGTGATCGAGGACGGTGTCGTGCTGGGGCCGCATTGCATCGTCGGCGAAGCATGCACCGTCGGCGCGCAATCGCGCCTGGTCGCACGAGTCACGCTGGTCGTCCGCGTCACGCTCGGCAAGCGCGTGCTGGTGCATCCCGGCGCGGTGATCGGCGCGGATGGCTTCGGCAACGCGTTCGACAGCAGCGCATCCGATCACGGCCGTTGGGTCAAGCTGCCGCAGCTCGGCGGCGTGCGCATCGGCGACGATTGCGAGATCGGTGCCAACACCACCATCGACCGTGGCGCCCTCGAGGACACCGTGCTCGACGAGGACGTGCGGCTGGACAACCAGATCCAGATCGCGCACAACGTCCACGTCGGCGCACATACCGCGATGGCCGGCTGCGCCGCGGTGGCCGGCAGCGCGAAGATCGGCCGTTACTGCATGATCGGCGGCAACGCCGGCGTGCTCGGCCATCTCGAGCTGGCCGACCGGGTTACCATTACCGCCAAGAGCCTGGTCACGCATTCGATTCGCGAGCCCGGCGAATATTCTTCCGGCGTGCCGTTGCAGGAAAACCGCCTCTGGCGGAAGAACGCGGCGCGCTTCAAGCACCTGGACGAGTACGCGCGTCGTTTGTCGGCGCTGGAGAAGGAAAACAATCATGAGTGACAAAAAGGGAACCCTGACCTTGCCGATCAATGTGGAGCAGATCCAGGATCTGCTGCCGCATCGCTATCCGTTCCTGCTGGTGGACCGGGTCATCGAGATCGTCCCCGACGTCAGCGTGGTCGGCATCAAGAATGCGACGATCAACGAGCCGTTTTTCCAGGGCCATTTCCCGGGCCATCCGGTGATGCCCGGCGTACTGATCGTCGAGGCGATGGCGCAGACGGCCGGCCTGCTCACGCAGATCTCGCGGCGCCTCAATGGCGACAAGGGCAGCCCGCTGTTCTATCTGGTCAAGATCGACAACGCGCGCTTCAGCGCGCCAGTGGTGCCCGGCGATCAGTTGCGCATCGAAGTAACGCTGAAGCGCCTGATGCGCGGCATGGGGCTGTTCGTGGCACGCACCCTGGTCGACGGCAAGGAAGTGGCCAGCTGCGAGTTGATGTGCGCCGCGAGGGCCGATAAATGAGTGGCCCCCCCTTGATCCATCCCACCGCGCTGATCGATCCCTCCGCCGTGATCGGCACCAACGTCAGCATCGGCGCCTACAGCGTGATCGGCGCCGACGTCGTGATCGGCGACGGCACCGCGATCGGCCCGCATGTGGTGATCGAAGGCCCCACCCGGATCGGCCGCGACAACCGCATCACCCAGTTCGCCTCACTGGGCGGCGCGCCGCAGGACAAGAAGTTCGGCGGCGAACGCACCGAGCTGGTGATCGGCGACCGCAACCTGATCCGCGAATTCGTCACCATCAACCGCGGCACTGGCGACGGCGGCGGCGTCACCCGCGTCGGCGACGACAACTGGCTGCTCGCCTACGTGCATATCGCGCACGACTGCCAACTCGGCAGCCACACGATCTTTTCCAACTACGCAGCGCTGGCCGGGCACGTGGAAGTCGGCGACTGGACCGTGTTCGCCGGTTACTCCGGTGCGCACCAGTTCTGCAAGATCGGCGCGCACGCGTTCATCGCGATGGGCTGCCTGGTCGGCCACGACGTACCGCCATTCGTAACGATGGCGAACGAGCAGCAGGGACGTCCGCGCGGCATCAACAGCGAGGGCCTCAAGCGCCGCGGCTTCGATGCCACACGCATCTCCGCGGTCAAGCGCGCCTACCGCACCCTCTACATGGCCGGCTTGTCGCTGCCGGAGGCGCGCGAGAAGCTCGCCGAACAGTCGCAGGAAAGCGACGACGTGCGCTCCATGCTGGCCTTCCTCGATCGCAGCGAGCGGTCGCTCGCCCGTTGATATGCGCCGCCGATATGCGCACAGCGCATATCGGCAAATCAAAAACGCGCTCTGCTTCTGCTTTACGAAGGAGGCGAAATGCAAAACACCGACGTCTCCACGCACGCTCCCACCATCGCCATCCTCGCCGGCGAGGATTCCGGCGACCAGCTCGGCGCCGACCTGGTCGTCGCGCTGCGCCAGCACTATCCGCAGGCACGCTTCGTCGGCATCGGCGGCGCGCGCATGCAGGCCGAAGGTTTCGAGTCCTGGTTCGACATCCACGAACTGTCGCTGTTCGGCTTCAGCGAAGTGATCGCGCATTTGCCACGGCTGCTGCGATTGCGCGCACAACTGGTGAAGAAACTGCTCGATGCACGACCCGTCGCAGTCATCGGCATCGACGCGCCCGATTTCAATCTCGGCGTCGAGCGACGGTTGAAACAGGCCGGCCTGCTCACCGTGCACTACGTCAGCCCTTCAGTCTGGGCCTGGCGCGAAAAGCGCGCGGAGAAAATCGGCCACAGCGCCCACCGGGTGCTGTGCCTGTTTCCGATGGAACCGGAAATCTACGCGCGGCATGGCATCGATGCGCGCTTCGTCGGCCACCCGCTTGCCGATCGCTTTGCGCTCGTCTCCGACCGGGTCGGTGCACGCGATTTCCTGCAGCTGCCGCAACAGGCGCCGGTGCTGGCAGTGTTGCCCGGAAGCCGCCTGTCGGAACTGGCGCGGCTGGGGCCGATCTTCATCGAGGCGGCGATGCGGGTCGCTGCGGCCGTGCCCGGCCTGCGCATCGTGATCCCCGCCGCCAACCCAAAAGTGCATGCCACGCTCAAGGCACTGCTCGCCAGGCACTCAAGTCCTGCCCTGCAAGCAGGGCAGGAAGGCCCGCGCGACGAATCGGCGCCGCTGTTGCTGGACGGCCACGCGCACGAAGCGATGCTGGCTGCCGACATCGTGCTGCTGGCATCAGGCACCGCGACGCTCGAGGCAATGCTGGCGAAGCGCCCGATGGTGGTCGGTTATCGCGTCGCCCCGCTCAGCTATCGCATCGCACGCGCGCTGAAAATGCTGAAAACGGATGTCTATTCGCTGCCCAATATCCTGGCCCGTGCCGGCAGCCTTGGCGCCGAACTGCCAGTGCCCGAATTCATGCAGAACGATTGCACTGCCGCGAACCTGGCCGAAGCCACGCTGGCGTTGTTCCGCGACAGCGAACGCCGCGGCCGCATCGTCGCGACATTCGAGCAACTGCATCAGGCATTGCGCGGCGAACTCGAAGGCCACGCCGGTGGGCGTGCAGCGGCAGCGATCGCGGAACTGGTGGACCAGAAGCATGCTGACCGATAGCCCAGCCGCCAAGCGTCGCGCCGCGCCGTATTCGCGACGAAAAATCCCGGCCGATGTCTTCATCGCCGGCGTGGACGAAGCCGGTCGCGGCCCGCTCGCCGGACCGCTGGCGGTGGCTGCCGTGATCCTCGATCCGAAGCGGAGGATCGACGGGCTGGACGATTCCAAGAAACTCAGCGAGGCCCGGCGCGAAGCGCTCTACCCGCAGATCATCGACCGCGCGCTGGCTTACTGCGTGGTGCTGGTCGAGGTGGACGAGATCGATCGCATCAATATTTTCCAGGCCACCATGGCCGGCATGAGCCGCGCCGTGGCCGGTCTCGCACTGACCGCCCACGAAGCGTGGATCGACGGCAACCACCTGCCGAAAAACCTGCCCTGCCCCGGTCGCGCGATCATCGGCGGCGATGCGCTGGAACCAGCGATCAGCGCCGCCTCGATCCTGGCCAAGGTCACCCGCGACCGGCTGATGGTCGCCATGGACGACCTGCACCCCGGCTACGGCTTCGCGGCGCACAAGGGTTACTCGACACCGCGGCACTTGGCGTCGCTCCAGCAACTCGGACCTTGCCCGCAACACCGCCGCAGCTTCGCGCCGATACGCACGTTGCTGTATCAGCCAACCCTTTTCTGACCTGGCTGCATCGGGCAGGCTCGCATGTCCTGCGCACTTTCGACGCAAGATGATGCTGCGTTAATCTGCAACGAACCGGAGGGGAATCCGCATGCGCAGAATCACGTTCGCATTGTTCACCACGCTGCTATGCCTCGCGGCACAGGCAGAGATCAAGCCCGGCGATATCCCGCCGGACGATCTGGGCAAAACCCGCGACGGCCAGGCCATCAGCGTGAGTTCGCTGCACGGCAAGGTCGTGGTCGTCAGCTTCTGGGCCACCTGGTGCGGCTACTGCATGAAAGAAATGCCGGTACTGGCCAACCTGCAGGCATTGGCCACGCAGAAGAATCTGTCGTTGCAAGTGGTGTCGGTCGATTCGAAAGAGGACCGCAAGATCTTCATCAACGCCGCACGTGTCCTGCATCCCCGCCTGCCCGCTTTGCTGTTGACCTGGGATCGCGACGGCAGGATCGGCGATCCCTATGGCGCCAGCAAGGGCATCCCGGTGATGGTGATGCTGCACCGGGACGGCACCGTGGCGCACGTGCATGTCGGCTACGGCGAAAACATGCTCGACGAGCTGGTCGCGGAGATCAACGCGCTGCTCGCAGAACCGGCGCCTGCGGCGGTCGCCAGCGCGCATTGAGCGTCTCCGAATCGGCTGTCATTGCAGGCACCGCGCCGTTTCGCGCAAACCGCGCGCAAGTCAATCTTGCCGCTGAGCGGGGTGGCGGGTAGCCTGCACCGATCCATTGCTCAAGCCCGCATGACCATTCGCTACACCCACCTGCACCTGCACAGCGAGTACTCGCTGGTCGATTCGACCATCCGCATCAAGGCGCTGGTCGAGGCCTGCGTGCGCGCGGAGATGCCAGCCGTCGCGCTGACCGACGACAGCAACATGTTCGCGCTGGTGAAGTTCTACAAAGCCTGCAGCGCCGCCGGCATCAAGCCGATCTGCGGCTGCGACCTGCGCATTTCGGCGCTGGACGATCCGCGCCCGTGGCGGCTCACCCTGCTCTGCCAGGATCGCAGCGGCTATCTCAATCTCTCGCGTCTGGTGTCGCGCGCGTGGCGCGATGGGCAGCACGGCGGGCACGCCCTGGTCGATGCAAGTTGGCTGGATGCCGGCACCACGGAGGGCCTGATCGCCCTGCTCGGCCGCGACAGCGAGATCGGCCGGATCGCGATGAACCAGGGCAACGATGCCGCATTGGAAAAACTGCGCCCGCTGGCCCGCCTGTTCCCCGAGCGGCTGTATCTGGAGCTCACCCGCTGCGGTCGCGAAGGCGAGGAAAACTGGAACGCTGCCGCGCTGTCGCTCGCCGCGGAGCTTGGCCTGCCGGTGGTGGCCAGCAACGACGTGCGCTTCCTGAAACAGGAAGACTTCGAAGCGCACGAAGCCCGCGTCTGCATCAACCAGGGCCGCGTGCTGGCCGACACTAAGCGGCCGCGCGATTACAGCGACCAGCAATACCTGAAGACCCCGCAGGAAATGGCGGATCTTTTCGCCGACTTGCCCGAGGCACTCGAAAATTCCGTCGAGCTGGCCAAGCGCTGCAACCTGGTGCTAGAGTTCGGCAAGTATTACCTGCCCGATTTCCCGGTGCCCGCCGGCCACGACCTCGCCAGCTACATCCGCGAACTGTCGCGCGAGGGTTTGAAAGAACGCCTGGCCGCCGCACCGCTCGCTGAAGGTCGCACGCTTGAGGACTATCAATCGCGGCTTGAGCGCGAAGTCGATGTCATCGTCGAGATGGGTTTTCCCGGCTACTTCCTGATCGTTGCGGACTTCATCAACTGGGGCAAGCAGAACGGCATTCCGGTGGGGCCCGGCCGCGGTTCCGGCGCCGGCTCGCTGGTCGCCTGGGTGCTGAAGATCACCGATCTCGATCCGCTGCAGTTCAACTTGCTGTTCGAGCGCTTCCTCAATCCCGAACGCGTGTCGATGCCCGACTTCGACATCGACTTCTGCATGGACCGCCGCGACGAGGTGATCGACTACGTCTCGCGCAAGTACGGCCGCGACCGCGTCAGCCAGATCATCACCTACGGCTCGATGGCGGCCAAGGCGGTGCTACGCGATTCCGGCCGCGTGCTCAGCATGCCCTACGGCCAGGTCGACAAGCTGGCCAAGCTGGTGCCGCCGCGGCCACTCGATCTCACCCTGTCCGATGCGCTCGGCCGTTCGGAGAAATCGAAGAAAGAAACCGATCGCGTCGTCAAGGAATTCTGCGAGGCCTATGACCAGGACGAGGACGCGCGCGCGCTGATCGACCTGGCACTGAAGCTGGAGAACATCACGCGCAACGCCGGCAAGCATGCCGGCGGCGTGGTGATCGCGCCGACCGCGCTGACCGACTTCGCCCCGCTGTACTGCGAACCGGGCGGCGGCGGCGTGGTGACGCAATACGACAAGGACGACGTGGAAGCGGTCGGCCTGGTGAAGTTCGACTTCCTCGGCCTGCGCACGCTCACCATCATCGACTGGGCGGTGAAGGCGATCAACGCGCGCCGCGCCACCACCGGCGAGGCGCCACTGGACATCGCCAAGCTGCCGCTGGACGACGCGCCTGCGTACGAGATGTTCAAGAAAGCGCAGACGGTGGCGATCTTCCAGTTCGAATCCGCCGGCATGCAGCGCATGCTCAAGGATGCCAAGCCCGACCGCTTCGAAGACATCATCGCGCTGGGTGCGCTGTATCGCCCCGGCCCGATGGACCTGATCCCCAGCTTCGTCGCGCGCAAGCACGGACGCGAGCAAGTGGAATATCCCGACCCGCGCGTCGAACCGGTTCTGCAAGAGACCTACGGCATCATGGTCTACCAAGAACAGGTCATGCAGATGGCGCAGATCGTCGGCGGCTACACGCTGGGCGGCGCCGATCTGCTTCGTCGCGCGATGGGCAAGAAAGACGTCAAGAAGATGGCCGAGGAGCGTGCCAAGTTCCGCGAGGGCGCGGCCAAGGACGGACTCGCCGCCTCAAAGGCCGACGACATCTTCGACTTGATGGAGAAATTCGCCGGCTACGGCTTCAACAAGTCGCATGCCGCCGCCTACGCGCTGGTGTCGTACCAGACCGCATGGTTGAAGGCGCACTATCCCGCCGAATTCATGGCCGCGACGATTTCCTCGGACATGGACAACACCGACAAAGCGGTGACCTTCCTCGACGAATCGCGTGCGATCGGCATCACCGTGCAGCCGCCGGACGTCAATGCCTCGCAATACATGTTCGTCGCTGTAGAGGCTAAGAAAATCCAGTACGGCCTCGGCGCGATCAAGGGCGTCGGCCAGGGTGCGTGCGAATCCATCGTCGCCGAACGCGCGCATGGCCCGTATACCGACCTCGCCGATTTCTGCCGGCGCGTGGACCCCACCAAGCTCAACCGCCGTGTGCTCGAAGCCTTGATCCTGTCCGGCGCGCTCGATGCGCTGGCGCCTACGCGCGCCAGCCTGATGCTGCAATTGCCCGACGCGATCAAGGCGGCCGAGCAGCATCTGCGCGACAAGCAGTCGGGCCAGAACGACATGTTCGGCGCCGCCATGGGCGCAATGACGCCGGTCGTGCACATCGACCTGCCGACAGCGCCGGAATGGCCGCTGGAGCAGGTGCTGCAGGGCGAACGCGATACGCTCGGCCATTACCTTTCCGGCCATCCCACCGATCCCTGGAAGGAAGAGCTGGCGCAGCTCTCCACGTGCCCGCTCGGCGAAATCGCCGATCGTTACCAGCCGCCCAAGCCGCGCAAGAACGACAACGACGACGGCAACCGTTTCCGCCGCGGCCCGGATACGCCGTGGACGATCGCCGGCATGGTCACCGCCGTGCGCAAGCGCGGCGACAGCGATGCGTTCGTGCGCATCGAGGACGGCAGCGGCAGCATCGAGGTGAGCTTTTTCGGCGACCTATATCAACAGGTGGCGCCGCTGCTGACGCGCGACCAGATGCTGATCGTCGAAGGCGGCCTGCGCATCGACGACTTCTCCGGCGGCGGCTTCCAGTTGCGCGCACGCAGCGCCAGTTCGCTGGCCGATGCCTGCCGCAAACACGCGCGGCTGCTGCAACTGAAATTGAACGGCATCGGGCCGGGTTTCGTCGCCCAGTTGCAGCAGGCCCTGGCCGGATATCGCGGCGGCCGCGCCACCGTCACCCTGCACGGCTACCACAACCGGAATGCGCAAGCGGATCTGGAGCTTGGCGAGGAATGGCGAGTGGATGCCATCCCCGAGCTGCTGCGCGCCGTGCGCGCGCTTCCCGGCGTGCAGGCCGCGCGACTGCGCATCGTCAAGCAGCAAGACTGAGCCTCGGGATTATTCCCCTCCCCTGCTTGCAGGGGAGGGCCAGGGAGGGGTGCTCTTGATCTTCCTGCACAACCCCCCTCCCGCACGCATGGGCACGCATGGAGAGGAGACACGAGCCTCACTTCTTCCCCTTCCCCCGCTCCAGCATCGCCTTCAGATCGGCGAACGGATTGCCGGTAGCCGCCGGTGCGTCCTGCACTTCCATCACACCGCCGCGCACGTGATCGATGTGCCGCGAGTGCTCGTTGTCGTGGCAGTACACGCACAGCAATTCCCAGTTGCTGCCGTCGGGCGGATTGAAGTCGTGATCGTGGTTGCGGTGATGCACGGTCAATTCCTGCAGGTTGGCGCGGGTGAATTCGCGCGCGCAGCGGCCGCATATCCATGGGTACATCTTGAGCGCGCGTTCGCGATAGCCCAGCTCGCGCTGCTCGGCGTTGCGTCGCGCCTCGGCCACGATGCGGTCGAGCTTGGCATTGTCGATGGGCTGGGTCGCCATGTCGGGTCCGGCAAATGAATGTCCTGACGCGGACGATAGCGCAATCGACGGCTTCCGGGCGGGCCTCCACGGCCATACGGCGCCGTTCTCGTCTTTTCCTGCGGAACGGTATACTGAGCCGCTCTGTGTCCTGAAATGCAACGAATGAACCCCAACTTCCTCGATTTCGAACAACCGATTGCCGAACTGGATGCGAAGATCGAAGAGCTTCGGCATGCCAGCAACGGTCAGGCGTTCAATATCGACGAAGAAGTCGGGCGCCTGCGCGAGAAGCTGAAGATCAAGACCGCGGAGATTTTCCGCAATCTCAATTCATGGCAGATGACCCAGCTGTCGCGCCATCCGGGCCGGCCGTACACGCTCGACTACATCGGCGTGATCTGCGAGGAGTTCCACGAACTGGCCGGCGACCGCATGTACGCCGAGGATGCTGCCATCGTCGGCGGCCTTGGCCGCATCAACGGCAAGCCGGTGGTGATCATCGGCCACCAGAAAGGCCGTGACACCAAGACCAAGGTACGCCGCAATTTCGGCATGCCGCGCCCGGAGGGTTACCGCAAGGCGCTGCGCCTGATGAAGATGGCCGAGCGTTTCAAGCTGCCGCTGCTCACCCTGATCGACACGCCCGGAGCCTATCCAGGCGTCGGTGCCGAGGAGCGCGGCCAGAGCGAGGCGATCGCGCGCAACCTGCTGGAAATGGCCGAGCTGAAAGTGCCGATCATCTGCACCGTGATCGGCGAAGGCGGTTCCGGCGGCGCGCTGGCGATCGGCGTAGGCGACCGCACGGTCATGCTGCAATACTCGACTTATTCGGTGATCACGCCCGAAGGTTGCGCGTCCATCCTGTGGAAAAGCGCCGACAAGGCCAAGGATGCCGCCGAGGCGATGGGCATGACTGCGCCGCGTTTGCTGGAACTCGGCCTGATCGACAAGATCGTGCGCGAGCCGCTCGGCGGCGCCCACCGCAATCCACGCTCGATGGCGATCCGCCTGAAAGCCGTACTGCTCAACCAGCTCGAAGAACTCGAAGCGATGCCGGTCACCGACCTGCTCGAACGGCGCTACAAGCGCCTGCGCAGCTACGGCGCGTATCAGGAATAACAGCGTGGGAATCGCCGCATGACCGGTGTCCGCGGACTCGACCACATCAACCTGCGTGCGCCCGCGGACGTCATCGAACAGACGCGGCAATTCTATATCGACGTGATCGGCCTGCGCGAAGGCCCACGCCCAACCTTTCGCTTCGGCTCGCACGGCTACTGGCTGTATGCCGGCGACACCGCGCTGCTGCACCTGAGCATCGGCCCGCAGGCCCCGCCCACGACGGAACGACCCAACGGCTATTTCAGCCACTACGCACTGGCCTGCAGCGACCTTGAAGGCGCGCGGGCGCGCCTCGAAGCCGCCGGCGTGCGCTACAACATCGACGTGATCGACGAGCGCAACCAGGTGCAGATTTTCGCGATCGACCCGGCCGGCATCGTGGTGGAGCTGGATTTCCGGCTTGATGAGCAGTAAGCGATCCGCGGCGTTACCATCGCAACAACCTTACGGGGAACAGCCATGGCTCACGACAAGCTCGCGGTACTGATCGACGCCGACAACGCGCGTCCGGCGATCGTCGAAGGGTTGCTCGCGGAAATCGCCAAGTACGGCACCGCGCACGTCAAGCGCATCTACGGCGACTGGACCAAGCCCGACCTCAATGGCTGGAAAGAGGTACTGCTGCGGCACTCGATCCAGCCGATGCAGCAGTTCCGCTACACCGTCGGCAAGAACGCCACCGATTCGGCGATGATCATCGATGCGATGGATCTTCTTTATGCCGAACGCTTCGATGGCTTCTGCATCGTCTCCAGCGACAGCGACTTCACCCGGCTGGCGTCGCGCATCCGCGAATCCGGCCGCATCGTCTACGGCTTCGGCGAAAAGAAGACTCCCGAACCGTTCCGCACGGCCTGCGACAAATTCATCTACACCGAAGTCCTCGCCGGTGCGACCGAAGCGGAAACATCCGCCGCCTCCAAGCCGCGTCCGGCGAAAGAACTGCGTGGCGATACCAAGCTGCTTAATCTTCTGCGCAATGCGATCGAAGCTGCGTCAGACGATACCGGCTGGGCCGGCCTCGGCGCGATCGGCAGCATCGTCAACAAGCAGTCGCCCGATTTCGATTCGCGCAACTACGGCTACGCCAAGCTCAGCGGACTGATCAAGGGCATCGGCCTGTTCAATACCGAGGAACGCCACATCGGCAACGGCAAACACATCTACGTGCGGCCAGCCGCCGGCAAGAAATGAGCGATGCGTTGCATACACACCTGCTTGCCGCGCTAACCGCCGCACCTGCTGCGGCGCTGTGCGTTGCCTTCAGCGGCGGCCCAGACTCCACCGCCCTGCTGCATGCGCTGGCGCAGATCCCGGAAGCCCGGACGCGCGGTCTGCGTGCCCTGCATGTCGACCACGGCCTGCATGCCGACAGCGCGATGTGGGCCGAGCACTGCCGTCGTTTCTGCGACATGCTGGGTCTGCGCTGCGACGTGCTGCGCGTGCAACTGGACACCGGCAAAGGCGAAGGTCTGGAAGCTTCCGCAAGGCGCGCGCGTTACACCGCGTTCTCGACGGCACTGCGTGATGGAGAATACTTGTTGCTTGGCCATCATCGCGACGACCAAGCTGAAACCGTACTGCTGAAACTGCTGCGTGGCGCGGGACCCGAGGGGCTCGGCGGCATGCGCGCGCTGCGTCCGTTTGCACGCGGCCGCTTGTGGCGTCCTTTGCTGGCGATGCCGCGCGCACGACTGCAACAGTACATCGACGATCACGCGCTGGAGTGCGTCATCGATCCCAGCAACGCCGACACGCGGCTGGCACGCAACCACCTGCGCCACGACATTCTTCCGCGCCTCGCTTCGCACTGGCCGCAGGCGGTCGATTCGATCCTGCACAGTGCGGCGCTCAGCCGGGCCGCGGCGGATACGCTGCAAGTGCAGTGGCTGGCCGCGATGGACACCCTGCACGATCCAGCCACCGGCAGCCTGCACGCCGCCGGCTGGCTCGCGCTCGCGCCGGCGCTGTGCGGGCCCCTGCTCGATCACTGGCTACACGCACGCGGACTGTCTGCGCCGACCCGTGCGCAACGCCAAGAGATCGAACGCCAGTGCAGTGCGCGCGCCGGTCGACTGCCCTGTGTTCGCTGGCCCGGCACGGAGCTGCATGTCTGGAAGGGGCGGCTGTGGTCGCTGCCGCCGCAGCCGGACATCGATCCAGGCTGGACAGCGTCATGGCACGGTGAGGCGCTGACACTGCCCGATGGCGGCACGCTGGCGCTGGCCGATGCGCACGCAAGACTTACCGAGCCACTCAGCATTCGCCTTCGCCGCGGCGGCGAACGCATCAAGCCGGCCGGCGACACGCATACCCGTGAACTGCGCGACCTGTTTCAGCACGCGCTGATTCCGCCGTGGCGACGCGTCGCCTGCCCGCTGCTGTTTGCCGGTGATGAGCTGGTCGCCGTTGCCGACCGCTGGGCCACCTCACACGGCGTGGCGATCTTCGAGCAGGCCGGCGCCCTTCCACGCTGGTCTCCCGCAGCCTGAACCTCATCACGAAAGCCTCCGCACATGCCCGTGCCGATTGATTCCAGGCAAGCGCTGCGTTAGCGTTGCGGCCCATGGCCAAGACCGTTCCCGCAACTGCAAGCACGCTGCCCGTCGCCGACTTCGAGCATTCCCTGGACGAGCTGGAACAACTGGTCTCGCGGATGGAAGGCGGCGAATTGAGCCTGGACGAATCACTGGCCTCGTTCGAGCGCGGCATCGGCCTGTTCCGCCACTGCCAACAGTCGTTGCAGCAGGCTGAGTTGCGCGTGCGCCTGCTGCTCGATCCCGATGCCCCCGAAAGCGCCGAACCGTTTGAACCCGAACTCTGAGCCGGGCCCCGCACTGCAGGCGCTGACCCTTCGCGCCGAACAGGCGCTGACCCGCTGCCTGCCGCCCGCCGAACAGTCACCCGTCGATCTTCATCGCGCGATGCATTACGCGGTGCTCGGCGGCGGCAAGCGTTTGCGCCCGTTATTGGTCTACGCTGCGGCGGATGCGTTCGGTGAAACCGGCCCGCGACCCGATGCGGCTGCGTGCGCAGTCGAGCTGATCCACGCCTATTCGCTGGTGCACGACGACCTGCCGGCGATGGATGACGATGCCCTGCGCCGCGGCCGGCCGACCTGCCACATCGTGTTCGGCGAGGCGATGGCGATTCTCGCCGGCGATGCCCTGCAGGCGCTGGCGTTCGAAATCCTGGCTGACGAGATGCCTGGCGGGGTCGACTCGAATACCGCCATGCGGATGCTGCGCGTGCTGGGCCGTGCCTGTGGCGCGGAAGGGATGGCCGGCGGCCAGGCGCTCGACCTTGCGGCGACCGGCCGCAAGCTCACGCTGGCTGAACTCGAACATATGCACGCTTGCAAGACCGGTGCGCTGATCCGCGCCTCGGTGTGTCTCGGGGCATTGGTCGCCGGTGCGGACGGCAACGCACTGGACGCGCTCGACCGCTATGCGCACGCTGTGGGCCTGGCCTTCCAGGTGCGCGACGACATCCTCGATGTTGAAGGCGAATCGGCGGTGATCGGCAAGACCGCCGGCAAGGATGCGGCCGCCGACAAACCCACTTTCCCTTCGATCATCGGACTCGACGCTTCATGCAGGCGTCTGGCCGAACTGACCGGGGAGGCGCTCGATGCGATCGCATCGCTCGGTGACCGTGCGTCGCTGCTGCGCGAACTGGCGCATTACGCAGCACATCGCGCGTATTGATCGCCCCAAAAGAAAGGCGGCTCGCGCCGCCTTTCTTTGCAAACGGTGGTCCGAACTCAGGCGACGGCTTTCGGATCGGCGCCGTACTGGTTGCTGCCCTGGTCGCCAGGGGTGGCAAACAGGATGATGATCCAGATCGTGCCAATGACCGGAATAAGGGCGATCAGCCACCACCAGCCGGTACGGCCTGTGTCGTGCAACCGGCGCACACCGACGGCGATGCCCGGAACCAGCACAGCGAGGCTGTAAAGCGAGCCGATGATCGGCACGTGGATGATTCTGCCGATGACCGTCACTACAATCGAAATGATGACGTTCACCAGAAAGAACATCCAGTACTCGGTGCGGCGTGCTCGTCCTTCGAAGTCGGCGTAATGCTGCTTGATGCACTTCAGGTACCAGTCGAAGAAACCCATATCACTCTCCTTGATCGTGGTTTGGTCGGTCACCGCACGGCAGGCGCACGGATGCACCCGTCAAGAAGCGACTTCTGCAATGTAATCCAGCGTTGTCCCCAGCGAATCGCGGCTCATCGCCACGATCTCCGCGCGACTATTGCAAACAAGAACCGGCGAAGCAATCGGATATCTCCGAACAGGGTAGATCCGCCGCGACGAATGCGTTTGACGCGCCCAAAAAAGCCCGCATGTGCGGGCTTTTCTTCGCCGGAAACCGAAGGCTCAACTGACCAGCCGCAGCGCGAACGGATAGCGGTAAGTGCCGGTCGAACTCACCTGCACGGCGGCGATGATGCACAGCACCAGGTTGGCTATCCACAACAACCAGGTCAGGAACACGCCGATGATGATGACGGTAAGGATGCCGCAGATCACGAAGCCGATCAGCACGGTGATCTGGAAGTTCAGCGCCTCTTTCGCCTCACGCACCAAGTACGCCTTTTCGGGCCGGTCCTTGTGTATCAGCCAGACAACCAACGGAACGATGATGCTCAGCACGAATCCCGAAAGGTGCGTGAGCATGGCCAGGTTACGGTCGTCGGTGGACTGGACGACCACCGGCTCGGGGGACGGCGGCGGTGCCGACGGCGGGAACTGATCGGACGGTGTGCTCATGGATCCTGATCTCCTCTTGGATGATGCCGCAGGTTGGATGATGCCTCAGGGAAGACCGCACCATCTTCCGGCTTGCCGCAGGAACCTGCAAGGTGACGCTCGAGCTAGCCGCCGGCGACAGTCATCCGTTCCAGCAGGATCGAGCCGGTAAGCAGATGCGAGCGCCGGTCGACATCCGCGCCCACCGCCACGATCCCGGCGAACATGTCGCGCAGGTTCGCCGCAATGGTGATCTCCTCGACCGGATAGGCGATCTTGCCGTTCTCGACCCAGAAACCCGCCGCGCCGCGCGAATAGTCGCCGGTGACGGTGGATACGCCCTGGCCCATCACCTCGGTCACCAGCAGACCGGTGCCCAGGCGCTGCAGCATGCTGTCGAAATCGTCACGGCCGTTGTCGGCGCTACCCGGCTCCACGATCAGGTTGTGGATGCCGCCGGCATTGCCGGTGGATTCGAGACCCAGCTTGCGCGCCGAATAGCTGCCGAGCACGTAGCGCGCCAGCACGCCGTTCTCGATCAATGCGCTGTCGCGCGTCGCCACGCCTTCGGCGTCGAAGTTACCCGAACCCTGACCGCGCAGGATGCGTGGCTGTTCGGTGATGTTGAGCCATGACGGCATCACCGACTTGCCGACGTGATCGAGCAGGAAGCTTGCCTGCCGGTACAGCGAGCCGCCGCTGACCGCGCCGAGCAAATGGCCGATCAGGCCGCGCGCGATCTCCGGCGAAAACAGCACCGGGCACTGCCGCGTCGAAAGGCTGTGCGCGCCCATGCGCGCAAGTGTGCGCTCGGCCGCCCTGTCACCCAGCGCCTTCGCGCCCATGAAATCGCCGGCATCACGCACGCTGTCATACCAGTAGTCGCGCTGCATGCCGTCCTCGTCGCCGGCGATCAGTGCCAACGACAGCGAATGCCGCGTACCGCGCTCGCGACCGACGAAGCCATGCGAGTTCGCGTACACCGACAGGCTCTGCCCGGCCTGCACGCTGGCGCCATCGGAATTGCTGATGCCGGCATGCGCGCGGCCGGCGTCCTCGATGGCGATGCCCAACTCGATCGCGCGCGCGGTGCCGATGTCCCACGGATGCCACAGATCGAGATCGGGGAACGAGGTGGCCATGCGCGATGCGTCCGCAAGGCCCGCCGCCGGATCCTCTTCGGTAAAACGCGCGATCGCGCAGGCCTGATCCAGCGTGGCCTGGATCGAATCCGGATGCAGGTCGGCGGTGCTGGCCGAACCCTTGCGCTGGCCGAAATACACGGTGAGGCCGAAGCCGCGGTCGCGCGTGTGCTCCACCGTCTCCACTTCGCCCAGGCGAACGTTGACGCTCAACCCGGTATCGATGCTGGCGGCCACCTCGGCCTGGCTGGCGCCGGCGGCGCGGGCGCGGCGGATCACATCCTCGGCGAGCCCGGCCAGGCGGTCGAGTTCGTGCTGGCTGGAATCCTGGCTGACGGCAACTTGGCTCACGTGGGGCTTCCTGAAGGTCTGGACGAGTAGAATAAGCGGTTCACCGCCGCCTGATCGCCTGAAATGGGGCCATCGCGGCGCAATGAAAGAGTCGTGGAGTACGCCATGCAGCCCGTCGCCGGCATCTACCGTCACTACAAGGGACAGCGCTATCGCGTGCTGGGCACCGCCCGCCACAGCGAAACGATGGAGCCGCTGGTGGTCTACCAAGCGTTGTACGGCGAACACGGCCTGTGGGTGCGCCCGTCGGCGATGTTCTGCGAAACCATCGAGCTGGATGGCGAACCGATCGCCCGCTTCGCGCTCGAACAGATCGACTCCGGCAGCGCCGAACCGCGCGCCTAATCCACCCCGCACCACTGGAATTGAAACCGTGAGCCCGAGCCGCAGCCGCAACCAGACCGAACTCGACGAAGAGGACTACGGTCCCAGCCGCACCCAGCAGCGCCGCGAGGCGCTGGCCGTGCTGGCGCTCGCCCACCAGTTGATCGAACTGCAGCCCAGCCGGCTGGCCAAGCTCGATCTTCCGGACGATGTGCGCACCGAGATCGACAACACCCGCCGCATCACCGCGCACATCGCGCGCAAACGCCAGATGGCCTTTCTCGCCAAGGTCATGCGCCGTTACGGCGAAGAGGATTTCGCCGCGGTGCGCGCCGAGCTCGGCGAGAACCGCGAAAAGCAGCGCCAGGAAACCGCCGCCATGCACCGCCTCGAAGCGATGCGCGACCGCCTGATTGCCGAGGACGAAGGCGCGCTGTCCGAACTGATCACCGAACATCCACAGGTCGACCGCCAGCACCTGCGGTCGCTGGTGCGACAGGCGCGCATCGAGAAGGAAACGCCGAACAAGCCGCCGCGGGCGTATCGGGAGATTTTTCAGTTGTTGAAGGATCTGACGCAGAAGGGTGACTCGGCCGAGGGCTGAGTGTTGCGCGACTCCCGCCTTTAGAAGCGATTCCAGTCGCGATGCTCTTGCTCGCTCTGCTTCGGTATCCGACGCCTCACCTCGCGCATCACCCTTCGACTTCGCTGCGTTACGCTCAGGGCGAACGGTAGTTTCCCGCCGCTCAGGACGCCGTGCCGCCCACCGTCATCGAGTCGATCTTCAGCGTCGGCTGCCCCACGCCAACGGGCACACTCTGCCCATCCTTGCCGCACACGCCAACGCCTTCGTCCAGCGCCAGATCGTTGCCGATCATCGACACGCGATTGAGTACCTCAGGGCCCGAGCCGATCAGCGTGGCGCCTTTCACCGGACGAGTAATCCTGCCGTCCTCGATCAGATACGCCTCGCTCGCCGAAAACACGAACTTGCCATTGGTGATGTCGACCTGCCCGCCGCCGAAGTTTGGTGCGTACAGACCTTTTTTCACCGAGCGGATGATCTCCTGCGGATCGTGCGAACCGGCAAGCATGTAGGTGTTGGTCATGCGTGGCATCGGCAGGGCGGTGAACGATTCTCGCCGGCCGTTGCCGGTCGGCGCCATGCCCATCAGGCGCGCGTTGAGCTTGTCCTGCATGTAGCCCTTGAGGATGCCGTCCTCGATCAGGGTGGTGCATTCGGTCGGCGTGCCTTCGTCGTCGATGCTGAGCGAGCCGCGGCGACCCTGCAGGGTGCCGTCGTCGACGATGGTGACGCCCTTGGCTGCCACGCGCTGGCCGATGCGGCCGGAGAAGGCGGAACTGCCCTTGCGGTTGAAGTCGCCCTCGAGCCCGTGGCCGATCGCCTCGTGCAGCAGCACGCCGGGCCAGCCGGGACCGAGCACCACGGTCATCTGCCCGGCCGGCGCATCGACCGCGTCGAGGTTCACCAGCGCCTGGCGCACTGCTTCGTCGGCGAACGCCAGCGCACGCCCGTTCTCCATCAATTCGCGATAACCGTAGCGGCCGCCGCCGCCGGCGTGACCCTGTTCGCGGCGGCCGTTCTGCTCGGCGATCACCTGCACGTTGAGGCGCACCAGCGGACGCACGTCGGCCGCGAGCGTGCCGTCGGACGCGGCGATCAGGATGGTGTCGATGGTCGCGGCGATGCTGACGATCACCTGCTTGATGCGCGGATCGCGCGAGCGCGCATACGCATCGACCTCGCGCAGCAGCGCGATCTTTTCGGGGTTGGGCAGGCTCTCGACCGGGTCGATCGCCGGATACAGCTGGCGCGCGCCGTTCAATGCCAGTGGCCTGCCGGCGCCGTTGCCGTCGTGCGCGATCGCGCGCGCGGCTTTCGATGCCTCGAGCAGCTGCGGCAACACGATCTCGTCGGAATAGGCGAAACCGGTTTTCTCGCCGCTGATCGCGCGCACGCCGACGCCCTGCTCGATCGAATGGCTGCCGTCCTTGACGATACCCTCTTCCAGCAGCCACGACTCGCTGCGCGAATGCTGGAAGTACAGGTCGGCCGCATCGATCGACGGCCCCATCAATTGCGAAAAGACGCGATCGAGATCGCCGGTGGCGATGCCGCCGGGAGACAACAGTTTGTTTTCGGCGAGTGCGAGCAGGGAATCCATGGAGCCTCGTGGGAATGGCGTTGCGATCTTCAACTATCCCACATGGGGCTGGAACCGGCAGCTTTAAAGCCACATAACCAGGACTCCGCTACCATGCCGACCATCTCGTCGAACGTCAGGGAACGCCATGGCTGAGCCGTCGAAACGCAAGGTATCGCGCGAAATCCTCGGGCGCGCGATCAAGGCACCGGTGGAGGAAACCCGCGCACTGCTGCGTGACAGCGGCGAGATGACGCCCGGCGCGGGCTGGATCACCAGCATCATCGCGTTGTCGCTGGGTTTCCTGTGCCTGCTGGCGGTGCTCGCGTTCCATTTTCCGCAATACCTGACCACGCCGGACCTGCGGCACAAATATTCGGTCGACGTACTTCGCCAGGTGCTGCTGGTGGGGCTGCTGGTGGCCGGCGGCATGTCGCTGGGCAACCTGGTGCTCAACCGCCAGCGCAACCTCAACATCGTGGCGTTCCTGCTGGTGGTGGTGGCGGTCGCGCTGGGCGGTTCGCGCGTACCGGTGGGCAATTTCCCGGACCACACGCCGTACATCGGGCTGGACTGGTTCATCCTCGACCTGCTCGGTTCGACGCTGATCTTCGTGGTGATCGAGAAACTGTTTCCGCTGTACCGGGGCCAGGCGATTTTCCGCAAGGAATGGCAGACCGACATGAAGCATTTCGCGGTGAACCATTTCATCGTCGGACTCGCCCTGCTCACGGTGAATTTCCTGCTGCACCACCTGTTCGGCTGGCTGGTGAGCAGCCAGTTCCAGCAGGCGGTACGGGACATCCCGTTCCTGCCGCAATTGCTGCTGTGCGTGCTGGTGGCGGACCTGGCGCAGTACTGGACGCACCGCGCGTATCACGAGGTGCCATTCCTGTGGCGCTTCCACGCCGTACACCACAGCGTGAAGACGATGGACTGGCTGGCCGGCTCGCGCCAGCACATGCTGGAGCTGATCGCCACCCGCGTGTGCGTGCTGGCGCCGCTGTACATCCTCGGCTTCAGCGAGGCGGCGATGAACGGCTACATCCTGATCGTCGGTTTCCAGGCGGTGTTCAACCATGCCAACGTGCACCTGCCGTGGGGACCGCTGAAATACGTGCTGGTGACACCGGATTTCCATCACTGGCACCACGCCTCCGACGACGAAGCGATCGACCGGAACTACGCCGCGCACTATGCCTTCATCGACTACCTGTTCGGCACCGCGGTGAAGTCGAAGAACAGGTTTCCCGAACGCTACGGCGTGGTCGGCGACTACATGCCGGACGGTTTCATCCGGCAGCAGATGTTTCCGTTCCGCGGCAGCACCAGGCCCGTCGACCCGCAGCCGTAACGCGACATCACTGAACAGTCGAGCTGGCGGCCGGCAACGCAGAACTGCTGGTGGGCGCAGGCATCATCGTCCCGGGCTGGTAGGGCGCACTCAGCGGCGGCGCAGGAGCCGGCGTGGTCACGCCGTGTTTCTCGATCAGTGTCATCACCGGCTTGTCCCAGCTTCCGGTGATCCGATAGCGCGCCGTCATGACCTGATTGAGGCCCTTGCCGAGCAGGCCCTGCACCGCGAACCCGGCGGCCGCGCCGATCGGCCCGGCCACCACCGCACCGACGATCGGCAAGCTGTTGCCGACGTGCGGCACCACTTTCACCTGCTGGTCGAAATCCTTCGCACGCAGGCCGGCACGGCCGGTGATCGTGATGTTGGCCGACGGCCCATCGATGTGCAGGTTGTCGGTGGTCGCGTTGCCGTTGGCGAGATGGAAATCGCCGGCGATCGAATCGAACGCCAGGCCCTTGCCGAACACGTCGCCGAAATCCAGCGTGAGCCGGCGCGGCAATTCGGCGAGCGACACCAGCCCGAGGAATCGTCCCGCGCCGGGCGACGCGGCTTCGGGAATACGACCGTCGTTGACCTTGATGTTCAGCGTGCCATCCATGTTGGCCAGCGACAGCGCGCTGGGAGAACCAGGCCAGGTCGCGTCGAGCTGGTCGCTGGTCTTGCCGCCGTTGACCAGGCCCTCGAAACCGAAGGCGCCCAGCATGCGGCCGAGATCATCCGAGGCGAAATCGATGTGCATGTGCGTGTGGCTGTCGGCAGCGTTGCCGTTCCAGGCGCCGCTGGCGGTGATCTGCACCTGCTTGGACAGCGCGCGCAGCTGCTCGATATGCATGCCGTTGGCCGTCGGCCATGTTTCGAGGCGTGCCTCGCCGAGCTTCGCGTCGCCCAGGCGCAGGTCACCAATCCACAAGTGGAACGGCGGCAACGCGGCGGGGTTGATGCCGGTATTGGCGGGATTCTCCGCAGGCGCGGGCGTCGGTGCCGCCGAGGCGACGCTGGCGCCCGCGGCAGGCGCAGCCGGAACCGTGGGCGTTGTATTCGGATGCCGGACAGACGCCGGATCCTTTGGCCAGTACAGCCGCTGCAGCCGCGCGGTGACTCCGCGCTTGTCCATGTCCTGCGTAGGTACGTTGAAGTTGCCGGACATTGCCGCGCCGGCCACGTCGATGCTCAACATATCCGGTTGCGGCTTGCCACTGATCCGGATGCCGCCCAGCGAGTAGCCGAACCACCTGGCATCCTCCGCGTCCACCTCGATGCTTTCCAGTCCGGGCCCGTCGCCGCCTTTGCCGGCGGCCACGCGCTGCACCCAGCCGGTGACATCGAGCTGCGATGCATGGCCGAGAACACGCAGGTCTCGGCTGGGCAGGGTCTGCGGCATCTGGTTGCCGAATGCCAGCGTGGCCGCCAATGGCTGTTGCGGGTTGCCGGCCAGGCGGAAGCGCGCACGCATGACGTCACCCAGCGCGATCTGCAGATCGCTGCCGCTGACTGGCAGTCTCATGCCCAGATGCAGCGGCAGGCTTTGCGCAGCGTCCTTGTGCAATGGCGTCGGCAGGTCCAGTGCGATGCCGGTCAGCGGCGAATCGACGCTGAGTGCCTGCGCCAGCCCATCGCTGCCAGCCGCGTGTGCGATCGCGAAGCCGATGGTGAATTCGCTGCGCCCGTCGGCCAGCTTGCCCAGCCAGTTGAGCGACGGGTAGTCCTGGATCATTTCATCCAGTCGGTAACTGCCCTGCAGTTGCGCGGAAAACACGGTGTTCGGATCGGTGTTGGCGCCGGCGACGGACAACTCCAGCTTGGAGGGTTGCCCACGGAAGAGCGTATCCAGCGGCCCGCCCTGCATGCCGTGCAGGTCGAAGCGCAACGGCCCGTTGAGCTTGTCGAACTTGAGGTTCCAGTCCGGCGCGGCGACATCGACGTCATGCAACTGCGCGGTGCCATCCAACTGGGCGTCCTCGGCCTTTTTCAGCGGCAGTGCGAGGTGGAAATCGAACGTGCCGGTGCCGCCGAGGTTCAGCTTCGCCAGCGTGTCGGCTTGGCGCATGCCGATCGGACTCTTGCGCACGAACTCCATCAGACTGGCGCCGGTGCCGGCACCGCCGACATTGAGGTCGAGCTGCCCGTCGCCGAAGTCGGGGATCAGCGCAACCGCCTTGTCCACTTTCACGCCAAGCGACTGGCCCGTGCCGGCTTCCACCAGCATGCCGTTGTTGATGAAGTTGGCGACCGCGCCGACGCCTTCGGCGCGCGGCCAGTCCTTGCCGTAGTCGAGCGTGAGGTCGCTGATCGCGGCGTGCGCCTCGAAGCGTCCTTCGTTGTGGCGGAACGGCCAGTCGGCAAGATCGCCGCGCACCAGCACCTGCGCTTCGTCGAGGTTGCCGCCGACCAGCGCCCGATCCAGCCAGGCGATGGTCGTTGGCGACATCGTGCTCGGCCAGAACAGTTTTGCCGCGATGACGTCGGCACGATCGAGCGTCGCGTAGATATCCAGAAAGGGTCTTGCGCCCTGCTGCGCTGGCAGGGTCACTTCGCCACGCGCCTGCCCGGCGTAACCGGCACCGGTGAAATCGAGCGTGTCGACCCCGATATGCCAGTCGCTGTCCTGCGGCCAGAACGCCAGTGTTCCAGCGAGCTTCGACATCACGAACGGCTGCCGGAATACGTGCGGAAACGCCACGCTGGTGGCCTGCTCCGGCAGGTCCAGCGACATCGCTTCGGCATCGCCGCGCAGCTCGCCGCGAAGGTTGGTCAGGCCCGGCAATTTGTCCGCCGCATCGATACCCAGGTCACGAAACATGACGTCGATCGCCTGCACCCCATCGGTGCGGCTCCAGTGCAATGCGACACGATCCAGCTCGCCGCGGGGATGGCCGCTGCCGATCCATTTGGCCAGCGTCGGCCCCAGGTTCGGATTCAACGCCAGCCAGGGCAGCAGCGGAGCGATCTGCAGTCGGCTGGCGGCGATGCCTGCGCTGGCCTGTGCGGTTTGCAGCTGGTGCAGGCTGAGTGCCAGTGCGCTGCCGTCGTCGCCGGCCCAGCGCACGTCGTAGCCGTCCTTCGTCTGGCGAAGTCCGGCCAGCCCGTGCAGGGCTGCCACATTCGCGGTCGCACCGGCGGGTGCCGCCACCACCAGCTGGTCCAAGTCGAAACGGATCAGGCTGCCGGTGACCTTGCCCTTGCGCCAGTCGAGCCACGTGGACAAATGGCCATGACCCTGTTTGGCCGTATAGCCGCCCATATCGATGCCATCCAGCAACGACTTGAGATCGACGTCGTCGACGCCAAGCCACAACCGGCCGGAACTGCCGTCGTCGCGAAAGCGTCCGGCCGTGTGCAGCGCGGCAGCCAGGCCATCGCGCCGCAGCAGACCGCCGACGCGGATGTGGCTGCCCTCGCGGCTCAGCCGCAACTGCGTCGCAAGGAAAGCGTAGTGCTTGTCCAGCACGCTGTCGGTGACCGCCAGGCGCAGATCTTCCAGCCAGAGCTCCACCGAAAGGCTGCGCAACGACAGCGGCTGTCGATCGCCGCCACCGGCGACGCCGATGCCGTTGACGTGCCAGACGCCCGCGGCGTCGCGGGCGAGATCGAGCTGCAGACCGCGCACATGCAGGTTGAACAGGTGCCGCGACGGCAGCAGCCAGCCGCCGAAGTCGAGCTTCAGTTCGGATTCGGGGATCTGCAGCAGCGCGCCGGTTTCGCCTTTCGCCACGCCGACGGTCACGCCACGCATGACGAACAGCGGCCCCGAGCCGGTCCAGCGGCCTTCCAGCGACTGGAAGCTGACCGGGCGCTGCAGTTTCGCACTGAGCTGCGCGGCCACCCACTGCGGATGCTGGCCCAGCAGCGGCAGCAGCAATTGCGACAGCGCCATCAGCACCGCAAGCGCGATGACCGCGACGCCCACCGTCCAACCCAACGCACGGGCACAACGATGCAGCCGACGCTGCCACAACGGGTTCACGCGCAACAATCCGGACCGGATTTACAGCAACACGACATCAAACTGTTCCTGCGAATAATGCTCTTCGGCTTGGAAGCGTATGCTTTTGGAGATGAACTCTTCCAATTCGGCCACCGCACTGGATTCCTCTTCGAGGATCCGCGCAACCACCGCGGGATTGGCCATCACGAGCAGTTTCTCGGCGTTGAACTGGCGTACGGCACGGGTGATTTCGCGGAAGATCTCGTAGGTCACCGTTTCGGCGGTCTTCAGCTGGCCGCGGCCATTGCAGGTCGCGCACGGTTCGCACAGCTGGCGGGCCAGGCTTTCGGTGGTGCGCTTGCGGGTCATCTCGACCAGCCCCAGCGCCGACATCGGATACACCGTGGTCTTGGCGTGATCGCGTGTCAGGCCCTTGCTCAGCATGCGCAGCACCTGGCGCTTGTGTTCTTCATCGTTCATGTCGATGAAGTCGATGATGATGATGCCGCCGAGGTTGCGCAGCCGCAGTTGGCGCGATGCCGCCTGCGCCGCTTCCAGGTTGGTGCGGTAGACCGTCTCTTCCAGATTCCGCGTGCCGAGGTAGGCACCGGTGTTGACGTCGATGGTGGTCATCGCCTCGGTCTGGTCGACGATGAGGTAACCGCCGGATTTCAGCGGCACCTCCTTCTTCAGCGCGCGCTGCATCTCGTCCTCGGCGCCGTAGAGATCGAAGATCGGCCGCTCGCCGTCATAGTGTTCGATGCGGTCGTCCAGGTTCGGCATGAACTTGTGCACGAACTTGACCACTTTCTCGTAGGTCGTGCGCGAATCCACGCGGACCTTCTCGATGTCCTCGTTGAGCATGTCGCGCAGGCTGCGCAGCGGCAACGCCAGTTCCTCGTAGACGCGCTCGCCCACTTTTGCCTTGGCGATGTTCTCCTGCACCACCCGCCATACCTTGGTGAGGTAGGCCACGTCGAACGCCAGCGACTCGGCGGTCTGGCCTTCGGCGTTGGTGCGCACGATGTAGCCCAAGGGGTTTTCGCCGATCAGCGGGGTCAGCACGTCCTTCAGCCGCTGTCTCTCGGCTTCGTCCTCGATGCGGGCCGAAATACCCAGCGTGCGCGCATACGGCAGCAGTACCAGGTAGCGCGAGGGAATCGACAGGTGCGCCGACAGCCGCGCGCCCTTGGTGCTGATCGGGTCCTTCACCACCTGCACCACGATCTCCTGGCCTTCATGCACCAGTTCGCTGATCGACGGGATATGCCCGTTGCCGTTGCCGTTTTGCTCGGCGCCTTCGACCAGGGCCTGCGCCGGACGCACGATGTCCGACGCATGCAGGAACGCCGCGCGTTCCAGCCCGATTTCGACGAACACCGCCTGCATGCCAGGCATCACCCGTTGCACGCGGCCCTTGTAGACGTTGCCGACATAGCCCCGTTTCGAGGCGCGCTCGACGTGCACTTCCTGCAACATGCCGTTTTCGACCACACCGACACGCGTCTCGCGCGGGGTCACGTTGATCAGTATTTCCTCGCTCACCGCATACTCCCCGGATAGAGCATCTTTATAGCGGCTGCGAATGCAAACTGTCGATGACAGCATTTCGGCGGTGCCGAAGGCTGGCGCCATGTCACAGCGCGAATCCCGCGCTATCGTGGCCAGGCCGGATGACGCAGGAGCCGCGACCCGATGACAACCCCGACTCTGACAACCCCGGTCCTGCTGGCCTGGAGCGGCGGCAAGGACTGCCTGATGGCGCTGCAGCGGCTGCTGGCCGATCCGCAGTGGCAGGTGGTCGGCTTGCTCACCACGGTCAACCGCAACTACCAGCGGATCGCCATGCACGGCGTGCAGCGCGACGTACTGCTGGCGCAGACCGCCGCGCTGGGCCTGCCGCTGGTGGAAGTGCTGCTGGACTGGCCGGGCAGCAACGAGGCTTACGAGCAGGCACATGCGCAGGCGCTGGTCGAGGCACGGATGCGCTGGCCAGGCATCCGCCACTGTGCGTTCGGCGACCTGTTCCTGGAGGATGTGCGTGACTATCGCGTGCGCCAGCTCGGCCGCGACAACTGGCGTGCGGTTTTCCCGCTGTGGGGCGAAAACACCGCCGCGCTGTCGCGACGTTTCGTCGGCGAAGGGCACCGCGCCGTGCTCTGTTGCGTGGATACCCAACAACTGGATGCCGACTTCTGCGGCCGCGCCTACGACGCCGCGTTGCTCGATACGTTGCCTGCCGGCGTCGATCCATGCGGCGAGCGCGGCGAATTCCACACGCTCAGCTTCGCCGGCCCGCTGTTTGCCCGGCCATTGAAACTCCGCCGCGGCGAATCGGTGCTGCGTGACGGACGATTCCAGTTCACGGATTTCATGCTTGATGAGGCGCCGGCTCGATGACCCAGGCTGACCAGCACATCCTGCCCGACGTGCTGCAACCGGGCCTTGCGCTGGTGTTCTGCGGTACCGCGGCCGGCCGGCGATCGGCGGCGGAGGGCGCGTACTACGCGCACCCGGGCAATCTGTTCTGGAGCGCCCTGCATCAGGCAGGCATCACGCCCCGGTTGCTGGCGCCGCAGGAGTTTCGGCAATTGCCCGGCCACGGCATCGGCCTCACCGACCTGGCCAAACGGCATGCCGGCAACGACAGCGAACTGCCGCGCGATGCTTTCGACGTCGCCGCATTGATCGACAAGATCGAACGCCATGCCCCGCGCCTGCTCGCTTTCACCAGCAAGAACGCCGGCCGCGCCGCGCTGGGTCGCCCGGTGGATTACGGGCTGCAGCCCGAACGTTTCGGCACGACGCGGCTGTTCGTGCTGCCTTCGCCATCCGGCCAGGCCCGCGGCCATTGGAACATCGCGCCCTGGCTGTCGCTGGGCACCGAACTGCGCAAGCACTGAGCATCCGCATCAACCGGGGCGAAGGCCCGCCTCGAAGATCACCGAACACGGCACGCCGGTTTCCGGATGCGTCGGCTCGCAGGTCGCGCGCAGCTGAAACCCCTCGCCCTCCAGCAAGCGGCACCAGTCGTCGAGCGAGCGCGAATACCACGGCGCGGCGCGACCGAAGGCCTGGTCGCAACCTGCCCACGACCCCACCTGCCAGCTCTCGGCGCGTATCGGTTCGTCGGTGGCGAACAGCGGATGCAGGGTCTGGATCAGCAGTGCGCCATGGCGTGGCAGCAGTACGGCGAGACGGCGGATCACGCCACGCGTCGCGGTGTTACCCAGCAACGAAAAATTGCATACGGCCAGATCGACCGGGTCGACCGGCGCGCCCGCGGCGAATGCCTCGTAGGACAGCGTTTCGAACGTACCGCCGCCGGCCAGCTGTGCGGCCGCCACCAATTCGGATACCACGTCGAACCCGTGCACGCGCACGCCCAGCGGCGCCACCTCGCGCGCCAGCCAGCCTTCGCCGCAACCGACATCCAGCACCGTCCCAGGCTGCAACCGGCGTATCGCCGACACGATGGCGGCGTTGGTGACGAGGCGGCGACTCGCGATCGAGCCGCTGCGCACGGCGTGGATCCACGGAGCGGCGTTCTCACGCCATGCGCTCACGATCGCTTCGTCGTTGAGCCCATCCATCGCCGGTGGTGATGCCATCGAATCGGAACCGTCAAGTCGGGACCTCCTGAGTCTATCCCGCGACGGACAGACCAGCCGCGCGCCTCAGTCGATCGGCGTCTGCCGGTACTTGCCGACCTCTTCGGGCTTCACCGCCGATGCGCTGTTGGTCCAGCCGTGACGGATATAACTGACGACGGCCGATACGTCGCTATCGCTGAGTTGCTGTGCAAACGGCGGCATCGAATAAGGCCGCGTATGCGTGGCAGTCAGCGGCGCGAAGCCGCCCAGCAGCACCGCGCGCACCGCATTGACGCCGGAGGGCTCGGTGACCGACGAGTTGCCCTTGAGCGGCGGGTAGATTCCCGCCACGCCGTTGCCGTCCTTGCCGTGGCAATCCGCACAATGCTGCGTATAGACCTTCTCGCCCTGCTGGACCATCGCGTCGGCATTGAAGGGCGGCGGCGACTCCAGCGGCGCGGCGCGCGCCGGCAACGAGTGAAGGTAACTGGCGATGGCGCCCAAGTCGTCGTCGGTCATGTGCTGGGTGCTGCCCGCCACCACATCGGCCATGGGGCCGAATGCCGTGCCCTTGGCCGACTGGCCGGTCTTAAGCAGGTCGACGATATCCTGTTCGCTCCAGCCGCCCAGGCCACCGTTCTGTTGCGTGCTCAGGTCTGGCGCATACCAGTTCTGCTGGGGAATCTGCCCGCCGGCAAGGGGCTGGTCCGGCGCCGTGCCGCCCAATGCGTCGCGCCTCGCATGACACTCGTTGCAATGGCCCAGGCCCTGCACGAGATAAGCGCCGCGGTTCCACTGCGGCGACTGCCCGGGATCGGTCTGGAAAACACCTTCCTTGAAGTACAGGGCACGCCACGCGGACAAACTTCTGCGCACGCTGTAAGGGAATTTCAGCGCCAATGGCATGAGTGGCTGGTTCACCGGCGGCAGCGATTGCAGGTAGGCGAAGATCGCCAGTGCGTCATCACTGTTCACTTTGGTGTACGAGGTGTACGAGAAGGCCGGATACAGCAGTTCGCCATGCCGACCCTGGCCGGCGTGCAGCGCCTGCCAGAAATCCTCGAAGCTCCACTGGCCCAGGCCGGTGTCGCGATCCGGGGTGATGTTGGGCACGGGGATATTGCCGAATGGCGTGGCCACCGATTTGCCGCCGGCGAAGGGCTTGCCGCCCTGCGCGGTATGGCAACCCGCGCAATCGCCCGCCGCCGTCAGGTATTGCCCCCTGGCGATCAATGCGGGATCGCGCAGCGTGGCGGCGGTCACGCCAGCCACGCCCGAGGGCGTCGATGGCTTGCCGCCATTGGTGAAAAACAGTCCGCCCGCCAGCAGTAAGGCGAGCACGACCATCAACCCAAGCAATCGCCGCAACCATTTCATGCGCC
Source organism: Rhodanobacter sp. (assembly GCA_036398675.1). Classification (GTDB taxonomy): domain Bacteria; phylum Pseudomonadota; class Gammaproteobacteria; order Xanthomonadales; family Rhodanobacteraceae; genus Rhodanobacter. Next base: position 66,702 of record DASWOQ010000054.1, read on the forward strand.
ATCTCCGCTTGCGCCCAGCACACCGCAGGACAACGGTGGCGTAACCGAACCCGGCGGCTGCGGATGCGTGTCGGCCGGCATGTCGCGGCTGGCCAGCCATGCGGCCACGGCGGTGATATCGGACGGATCCAGTCGATTGGCCACCGTCGCCATGCAATCCGGCGCCACGGTGGCGCGCGTGTGCGTGCGCCACGAACCCAGTTGCGAACTGATGTAGTCGTAGGGCAGGCCGACGAGGCCCGGCGTGGATGGCTCGACCCCGGTCAGCTGGGCGCCGTGGCAACTCGCGCAGGCCGGGATCTGGCGCTTGGCATCGCCTTTGCTGACCAGTTGCTCGCCGCGCTGGAGCGTGGCGGCCGAGACCTGCGGCGCCGGCGAATGCGTGTACGGCACCTGCTGCGCTGAGAAGTATTCGGCGATCTCGCGCATGTAGTCGGGACTCAATTGGCGCATCGTGTATTCCATCGGCGCGTACTTGCGCAGCCCGTTCTGGAAATCCTGCATCTGCCGTGCAAGATACCCCGCCGGCTTGCCAGCCAGCCGCGGGAAGAATCCGCTGCCCGGCGTACCTTCGCCATGCACGCCGTGACACGTCGTGCAGGCGACGATGCGCTGTTGCAAGGTATCGGGAATCTTCGGCGCATCCGCCGCGTGGGCCACGCCAAAAAGCATGAAGACGACGAGCCAGGTGACGATGCTACCGGGCTTGCTGCGATGCAATCGGGGAGTCGTGTTCATTGAGGAATTATAGACGCTCGCCCGGAGCCGAATAGCTCGGATGCGGCTAAGCTGACTCGTCGCGACAACATGCCGCATTCGCCAACCGGGGTTACCGTGCGCCGTTCAGCCATCTCTCTCGCCGCCGTCATCGGCAGCCTGTTTGCTGCCTCTGCAATCGCCGCCGACACGCCACTTGGCGATGCCTATGCATCGATCGCGCAATTGCAGCAACGCATGGACGCAGGCTCGCTGGACAGCCAGCGGCTGACGCGGGAATTCCTCGCACGAATCGAGAGCATCGATCGCAGCGGACCGTCGCTGAAGTCGGTACTCGAAACCAATCCCGATGCGCTGCGGCTTGCGGCCACGCTCGACGCCGGGCGCAAGACGGCCAAGGCCCGCGGCGCGCTCTACGGCATCCCGGTATTGCTGAAGGACAACATCGACACCGGCGACCGCATGCTCACCACCGCCGGCTCGTTGGCACTGACCGACGCGCCGGCGCCACACGATGCCGCCCTGGTCGAACGGCTGCGCAAATCCGGTGCGCTCATCCTCGGCAAGGCCAACCTCAGCGAATGGGC
>DASWOQ010000055.1:0-32287 GCA_036398675.1 Rhodanobacter sp.
TCGCGGCGATACCGATCGATCATGTCGTGATGCGCGCGATACCGCGCTTCATCTTCCGGGGTGATGATCGAATGGCCGAGGGTTTTGCTGTCGGGTACGAAATTATCGATGGCATGGGCGCCGAAGTCGATCGCCTTTACAGGATTTCGCGCACTCAACAGGCCGCCATCGTCGCGGTAGCCAGCCTTGCTCAGGGTGTCGATATCCTGTTGGGCGGCATAGATGCGCACTTCGCCAAAATGTGGACTGGCGGCGCTGACGACATCGCCGGCCCGAACGTGATCTATGACCTGATGCCCCCCATGGGGAACGCCCTGCAACAAACTGGCAGCGCCATACGCATTGAACGTTTCGCCATGTAAACCATATTCGTACGCGGTGATTTCAGCCAAAGTGCCGCCAAGTGAGTGACCGGTGACGGTGACGCTCATCGGTCGTCCACTTCGTTCCGAATCGACTTTCGCTTGTTCCAGCACTTTGCGGGTGAAGGCCATCGCATCGGGCGTCTGAGCGTTCACTCCGACCAGTACCATTCCTGCGTCGACTCCGCCGTCATGCACCGGCTCTCTGTCGAACTCGGTGCCACGATGAGCGATGACAATTTCACCGGTGTCCAGTCGCTTGTATGCGGTGCCTTGATAGCCAGTCCTGGGATCGTCGGTGTGGTCCAGCACTTCGTACAGGACACCGCCGAGCGTGACTTTATCCTTCAGCTGATGATCGTGGTACGAGTCCTGCGACAGCAGGGCGTAATCACTTGAGTCGATACTCATTGGAAGTCTTCATTGGCAGAAAGCACAACCGAGAACACATCAGGTCGCGATGCAGGCAGATAGAAATCACGGTTGAGGTTGCCTGACACCACACGCTCCTCACCATGTGCACCATCGCTATCGAGGTAGTCGCTGTCGACGAAATAGGTGGCCACGGATTTCTGCGCCACGATGTCATCGTGAAAGATCGCCGGGCTCAAGGCTGTGGTCTTGATCTTCAGATCCGCCGAGGTGGCGACTACCGACCAATGGCAGACGCCCATGCCGTAGTAATCCTCGTCCTGCATTAAGTCGGTATAGATCACAGCTTTGTACAAGTTGTCGCTCACGCGGGTAAAAGCGATGGGGATCCGGCTTTCCGGCGGGAGCGTGGCGCCACTGATCGGTGTCAACGGTACGCAATGGCTATTCGACACCTTGTATTGCACAAACCCGCTGACCGAATCGAACGGCCCTGGCGCACCCTGAATGGTCATGGTGATTTCGTAGCGCATCTTCGGATGCGGGTTTTGCTTGATGTCGGGAGTTTTCATGGGAGAACCACAGGCAGAGGTGATCAGAACCAGGGAAAGTGTCAGCGAGAAAATCAGGCGCTTTGACATGGGGTTTGGTTACCCAACCTGTTTAAGGTACTGAGACGCTGGAGGAGGCTGCATGTAACGCATTGGTCGGGCATCCATTGAGCGCAACTTTCGTTTTGGTTGGCGGATGTGATTGTTCCAATACAATTCCAATGCCCCGGAATTGCCTAAGCCGACATTCACTGGGAATTCTCCTTCGCGGCGAGCGTGATTTCTCGTATCCCGATCCCTGGTGCGCATCGTCCCCGCCTACATCACCGGACCATGATTCGGGGCCGGCGTTGCAAATGGAGGAGTGAGTGGCGGTGTCAGAGTCGGGTCGGCGGACTTTGGTCCCATCTGCGCCAGTGCCTGACTGCTCTTGTCGATGGGCGTATTCACTGCCTCGGCGGTTTGCACGTGAGCGATCTGCCGCAGCGGCGAATCCAGTTTGCCCTGCACAGCGAAGGCGCGCGAACCGTCCTCGCTGAGCACGACGTTATCGATTTTAGTCATGCCTTCGCGCTTGGCAGCGACGACCAGCCCCGCTGCCAGCTGGTCACTTTGCTGATCCGGCTTGCGACCCTGATTCGCATCGATCTTGTGCACACCAGTGAGCGCCTGTTCGTAGAGCGCGTGGTCCGGGTTCTTCGGGTCGGCGAGGTTGGGTATGACATTCTTGGCTTGCACGTGGTCGAGTGCCTCCAGCGTCTTCGGGCCGGCGACACCATCCACCTTGAGGCGGTGATCGTGCTGGAAGCGTTCAACTGCATGACGCGTGTCCAGGCCGAAGTCGCCATCCGCTTTCAGCGGCTTGCCGTTGCCGTCGGTGTAGCCGAGTTTGGCAAGGTCGGTTTGAAGGTCATGTACGGCGGTGCCGTGGGCACCTTGCTCAAGGATACCGCCGGCTCTCTCGGATATTCGGGTAGGCTGCGCATGACCCACGGTTTTCCCGTCCGCCAGATTAAGCAAATCTGCCTTTTCTTCCTTGGCACGTTTCAGGACCGAGGCTTTGACAGCGGTGCTGCTGTGGCGGAAGAGCTGGTCGTTATGCGCGATCTTGTAATCTTGTACTGCGCTGACGACATCCTTGTCCGACAACTTGGACAGGTCGAAATTCTTGCCGAATTTTTCTCCCAGGCCCTTCTCGAAGATGCTTGGCGTCATGCCGCGAAACTGAACCGATGTACTCCATAAGGCATCCTGTACAGATGGGCCGCGCTGGGACAAGTCCAAGCCATCTGTCTTGAGCCGCGCATTCTGCACATCATAAAACTGCGCTTTGGTGAAATCGTGTTGATCTTGGGCGAAGCCGGCTGGGTCGGTCTTGGCCACCTCATGCCATTTGGCATCGAATGCGGGCGAGCCAAGCTCCAGCCTCTTGAATGCGGCTTCGTATCGGGAGTGATCAAGATATTCCCGCAACGATCCCGTGTTCAGTGCGAACTGCGAAAGCCCGTAAGAAGGGCCGCCGGGGTCACCAGGCGTGTGGGAAATGCTGCCAAGCCCGCGGCCGCCAGTCTCGTAGTGTTCCGAGGTTTGTCCGAGGTGCCAAGGACTCTGTGTCATGTTCTTCTCCCTTTTAGCGAAATTGGAATACGTTCAGTGCGCTTTATGCAGGCGCTTTTCCAAAGCGTTTGCTTGCTTGGCTGTTTCCCCCACGGAGCAATCGTACGCATCCAGCTCGGCAGCTTGTCCGCCATTTGGATCAAGGGCGCAATGGGAGTCGCGGTAAGTGATCCAAGTGTGTTCGTTGCTACGTAGCTTGGCTTGCTGGCCTTTGTCCAAAGTAGCCATCAAGGCCTTGTATGCCTTATTCAGGCGTTTGTCCTGGTAGGCATATTCAGTCCCCATGCATTGCTTCATGTCCGGCGTCACGCCAGCAGCTTCCGCCAGGCAGGCCGCATAGGAGGCGCGGGTACCGTTGGCGCCAGCCTTGCTAACTCCGGGGGCATCCTGCGCATGTGTCGCGCCAGTCGGAAACGAGAGTGCGATAAACATTGTCAAGGCGATGGCATGTGCCGCGAATGGAATGCGCGGCTGGTTGGTCGTGATAGTGGCGTTATTCGGCATGGTGTGCTCCTTCAATTCGGTTCTGGCGCGTCAGCCACCGAAACACTGCTCATGGGTGAAGTCGATCAGGAGTTTGTTTGAAGCATCCGTTGTGGCGGATGACGTACTGCATGCGCTAAACAGGGTTAGCCGCATCGTTACCAGCCATTTCCCTTTCCTGATTCATGAGGGCTATTGCATCCGTTGGACAGGTACATCGGGTTTCGCAGCAGGCTTCCGATGCACCGTATGTTTCGTACGCGATCGAACGGCCAGCCGCACACGTGGCCGGGTGACTTTAACCGCTGGATCCGTATGGACATGGAGGCTTACGGGGTCGAGCCGTGCAGGGCGATGATGGAGCTTACGACATCAGGATTGACGGTAATGGTCGTACAGCTCTCCATATATGCCATGCGTCGCGCGGCGCTGGCAGGCGGGTTAAAGCCTTGGGGTGGGTGATAAACCGCCAAGCCTGCGGGAGTAGGGGCGTGCCAGTAAACCAGTGCTGGAGCGCAGGCGGGTCCACCACTGGCTCCGAAGCCGGAGATGCCGGCCATGCACATGTAGATGGTGCAGGGATCCACGGTTTGGGCTTGGGTGGGCGCAGCAGTCAAGCATGCTGCGCCGAGAGCGAGGGTTGCGAAGAGGGTTCGCAGTTTCATGGCATACCTCCTTGTTCAAGGGGTGAACCGTTTCAGTGAAAGACCACATACTCACGAGCGAAATCAGGCTATTGAATCTGCACGGGTAGACTGCAGGCGGAGTAGTAGACATGGCACCCAGGATCGCCATCTGCGCCACAAATCTTCATGCCAGCTTGAATTGCCGCATTCATCGTGACACCCGACGCAATGTTGAAGCCCTTGTCGCCCATAATCATTACTGCGCATTCATTCTTGTATGCAATTTGCATTTTGCATTGCAATCCACCTTTGGACTGGCAATCCTCTAAGGCGACATTCTTCGCTTGGTCTTGACTAGGCAAGTCATGGGCTGTGCCAAGAATGCCTTTCGGCGTATCGGTCACGATGGATCCCCATCGATCTGCCCATTGCGGCGGCGGTGGCTGTGCTTGCTGCTGATTCTGGTTGTTATAACCTGGTATAGGCGCGCAACCCTGTGGGCCGGCTTGGCCTTGCGGCGTACCGATAGGATATTGTCCAAGCGGACAGTTGCCCTCGGCATGAGCCACGCTGCCCAGCAGGTATAACAAGCACAAGTAGATCAGAAGATATCTCATCGTCATGGTGCCTTAGCTTGACGTTAGTTGTTCGGGGCCAATGGTGAGCCGGCCGTTTGATCAGCCTGAGCCATTGGTGCGGGTCGGATGGCGTCCGAATGGATGCTTGGCGTGCCGCGTGTAGTTGTGAGGTTAGTGCTATTGAAGCCACCGAGACTTTGCTTTCTAGCATCGCTCTGTGTACTAGTTGCCTGCGGCGCCGCATATCCACCCCCGCCATACGATCCCGGCGGCTGTCCCTGCGGCCCCAATCTGCTTGCGGCACCCATGCCAAATGCGGAGTAGGTCAAGAAATTGCCGACCGTGCCTTGGAAGAACGTCGCCGAGAGAGGCGGCACGGAAATGATCAGGACGGTAAGCAGCAGGCCAATGCCACCTTCTTCGAGAGCGCGACTGGAAAAACCCTCGGCGCCTTGGCCGGTGAAACTATTGATGAGGTCAGCCGTCCACAGTGCGGCAGCCACGTTTTCGGTGAGCTTGAGCACGATGGAGGACACCACGTATAGCACGGCAATGGAGAACAGCGTGCCGATGCCGTACATGAGCCACTTTCGAAAAAGATCCTTGGTCTGCTCGAAGATCAGGCAGAGGATGAACAGTGGCGCCAAGCCGACGAAGAGAGCCATGGTGAACTGGTAGAGCAGCAGCATGGCGCCGGCCGCCATGGGCGGGCTGGCGGCACCGAAACCGGCGAGCATCACGGCATGGGCCTTAGCTTGGGCGTTCTCGGTATCGCCCGAAGGTACCTGCACCACATCGATGGCGGCAAGGACGAGCTGGGTGGCGGCCATGTTGCGGTCAATCTGTGCCACAGGCGACGACTCGCCTGAAACCAGCCCACTGATGGCAGCGCCCATGCTGCCGTTACCATCGGCGGCAAAAAGAGTCTGCAGCGGCTGAGAGAAGATGGATGCCGACGTGGCGGCGGTGACGATCACGGTAATACGCGCAGCATTGAGCACCATCGCCATCATCGGTTCGCGCGACTGGCCGGTGACGATTCGGTAGCCCTGTATCATTATCCACAACGTGACCAAGACCAAAGCAATAGCGCTAGCCCATGCCATCGAGTTGCCTAACGCGTGCTTCTGAAAAATCTCGATTTGGTTTTGCAGGTAGCTGTAGACAAGCGCGTAGTAGGCGTAATCGCCAAGGTTATTCATGGCGTTCCATTCCTGTTGCGGGGGGATTCCCCGCTGCGAGTGTACCGGCGTGGTCCATTGCGCATTGCGGGCGTCCTCTGGCTCACTGATTAACCGTGAAGGCGGCCTTCAGCGCCGCTGCCTGCACCACATTGCCCAGCAAGGTGTTGCTGCCCTTCATGGCGACCGTGGCCAGAAGGGCCTGCTGCTTCTGCAACGTTGCAATGACGGCGTCGTCTGCCTTGATCTGCGACTGCCAAGTGCCCATCGCGGTGGTGACGGTGGCACTGATGCCTGCTGCTTGCGCTTCGGCGTTGCTGGTTTTACCTAGAGTATCAACCGAGGCGATCAGGCTGTTGAGCTTGCTCAGAGTAGATGTATTTGCGCTGCCGATGGCGTTAAGGGCCTTCGCAGTCTTGTTGTATTCGTCGATTTGAAATATCACGATCTGCGCACAGATCATCTGCTGACGGGTTGTGACGGGCTGGTTTGAGCTGAGCGCCGAAGTCAGCGAATTCAACAGGTCTCCAACGATGCCAGCGCCAGCGCCGGGACAGGCCGATTGGATGATTTGATCAGTATTGGTGATTTCTTGTAACTGGCTGTCGAAGAGCTGGATATTGGTACCCAGGTTCTGCGCCTGCATCAGGATGTTCTGAAGTGTCGCAAGCGTACTCGCGTCTGTCTGGACTTCATGAGTCAGTTGCTCCAACTGCTTTCCATACTGCAGACCCTGTTTTGCGTACGACAATGCGGAGTCTTCATGGTTTGACGTAATAGCGAGTTTATCCGTGACGAATACCTGTGCACTGACACTGCTGGCAACCAGGCCGAAAGCCAGAGTAAGAGCGACAACCAAGCCGGTCTTGCGGGAGGATGGACGGTGCATGGTCTGATGGGATGCGGTATTGTTCATGGCCTACTCCTTCGTTCGGTGTGTGATGCGAATTACATCGTTGCCGATTGCGTGGACCGCGTAGATTGCGGTGATGGAGCAGGCTTGCGCTTGCCGCTGCCCTTGCGGTTCTCATAAAAATTCTTCAGCCATTGCTCAGGTCGCAGATCGTTTTGGGGTACACCTTCCTCGGCAGCTCGATCACGCAGCACGTCATGCATGATCTCGATGTTGTCGGTGGAGGCGGAGATCACGGCCAGCGCGTCGTCCATGCCTCGCAGGTTCAACTGGCATACCGAACTGGCATGCCCCTGCTTGACCAGGAAGCAGCGCGAGCGTTCATCCAAACTTACTACCACCTGGTACTCGGCGTCTGTCAGCTTCAGCCCTTCCACGTAGTCCTCGCGGCTGGCGTTGGGATTGGGCAGCAAGATCATGGTGGCGGTTTGTTCGATCAACGATGCAGCGATGTCGCTGGCCAAGGCATCTTCCGGGCTTTGCGTGGCGAAGATGCCGAGACCATTCTGTTTGCGGATGGTTTTCTGCTTGTTCTTGGCGAACTCCTTCAGGCCACCCTTGCCGTCGAGGATCTTCCAGAACTCGTCCATCACGTAGATCAATGGACGGCCATCGATCAGTGCTTCCAGTCGGTGCAGCAGGTAGTTGATCACCGGCACGCGCACTTCGGGGTTGTCGATGATGTCGGTGTAGTCGAAGCCGATGATGTTGGCTTTTTGCAGGTCGATGGTGTCGACGGGGTTGTCGAATACCCAGCCCAGCGAGTTGCCGGCGGTCCACTTGCGCATGCGGATGAACAGGCCGTCGTCGCCCATGTTGGGCAGGCTTTTCTGGAAGTTGGTCATGCTGCGCAGGCGCATAGGCGTGTCGAGCATGTTCTCGACGGCGCGGAAGATGTCCTCCTCCTCGCGCGAGCTGTAGACGCTCTTGCCGGCCAGCACCTTGATCAACTCACCGAGGAACTGAACGTTGGCCTCGTTGCGCTCGCACTGGAACGGATTGAAGCCGGTGGGCTGGCCGTTCTCCAGCGCCAGATAGTTGCCGCCGCAGGCGCGTACGAAAATCTCGGCGCCACGATCCTTGTCGAAGAAGAAGATGGTGGGCGAGGGTGTGAGCTTCTGCACTTGGCTGAGCAGGAAGTTGATCAGTGCGGTTTTGCCGGTGCCGGATTTGCCGATGACCATGGTGTTGGCGATGGCTTTTTCGCCGAGCGAGTTTTCGGCGGGATGGGTCGCGTGAAAATTGAAGTAGTAGGCCTGGCCGTTGGTGGTCTGCAGTGTGGTGACGCAATCGCCCCATGGATTGTTGTCTTTTTTGCCCACGGCGAAGTTGTGCAGCGGCGACAGACCCAGAAAGTTCAGCGAGCTGACGTTAGCCAGCCGGGTGCGGTACTTCCAGTTGCCGGGCAACTGGGCATAGAAGGCGGCGGTGACGGCCAGATCCTCCTTCACCGAGACGAAGCCGGCGTTAGACAGTTCCGCGCGCGTAGTCGCGATCTGCTGGGAGAGCAGTTCCTGGCTGGGCGCATAGATGGCGATGGTGAAATGATATTCACCCAGCACGAAATTGCCGGAAGCCAGTTGATCCATCGCCTGATCCAGTTCGGCGATCTGGCTGAACGCCTTGTCTCCCGACGAGATCATCATGCCCTTGGTGCGGTCCAGCGCCTTGAGTGCGTCGTGACGACCCATCGGACTGAATGAATGGGTGACGACGTATTCGAAGTCCAGATATTTCAGCCCATTGAGAATGCCGGGGTAGGTGCCATCGGTGTATTCCTTGATATTGAGAATCGCACCGAACTGGTTGCTGCCTTCGGGCGTTGTGATCACGAAATCACCGGTCTTGGCGGAAAAGCGCTGCTTGCTCACGGCCAGGTAGTTGTAAACCGGTGCGGGCAGAACAGGTACCGGTTCGTCGATGCGGTTGAGCAGGTAGCCGTAGAACTCCAACGCTTCGGAAAAGACCACGCCATTGCTCGCCTCATACATGCCAAGACGATACGGCGCGTAATCCTTCAGTACCGCTTCGACATTGCCAGCCAGCTCCAGGATGGTGGTCACCGACTGGCGTTGCTCGGACTCCAGCCGGCCCACGTCGGTGGACTTTTCTGCGAAGCGCTTTCCGCTGACGATCGGACGATAGAGCAGGGTGAGAAAGAGCTCATTCTGCATCAACTTCTGCGCGGACAGCGCCTCGAAGTAGGTGTCGGACAGGTTCTGATTGAACGCTTGCGCAAAGCGGCTATGGTCCTTGACACGCCGACGGCGACGCACGTCGTGGACCCAGAACGCCACATTGACGAAGTCGGGTGCACGCAGGGTCTGCAGCATGCGATTGAAGGTGTTGTGGCGGTGTTCGAGATCCCATTCTTCCCGCCCGACAAACGGCAATCCGCCCAGGCGCCAGACCATCAGGAAATCACCCCCGGTGGTCTTGAGCACGGTCGGCGACACATGCGTCGACAGCGGGATGAATTCGCTGATGGCAGTGTCAGGGGCAAAGTTGGGTTTCGACATGACGATGATCCGAATGGACACTAGAACGATGTTGTCAGGATGCCGCGATGGGCTTACGGCTTCTCTTTCGATTGGCCGCGATAACTGTTGGGAGTGAAGACCCACAGACCTTCGTTCGCACTGATGTTTCTTACCCGCGTACGAAACTGAAACCGGAGTCCGAGCAACCGGAAAATCATTTCGTCGCGCCGAGCCATCTGGCGCATCACAAAAATCACTGGCGGGATCAGCAGCAGGTAGAGCAGATTGAAGTACATGGCCAACAACATGCACCCGCCCGCGCCCATGAAAAACGGGACATACGGTACGCCCATGAACATGGGCGGGCGGGTGCAGCCACGGAACAATGCGTTTTTATGCATAGTGATTGAGGGCGTGCATGATCATGGTTGTCGGGCAACCGCCACCACTGCTCGTGGTGAGAAGCATCCTGGCGATCTGGCCGGCGGCGCCAATCAAGATGGCGCCGATCAACACGGGCGCCACGTCACCGATGCGCTTGTGTGCGAAGGCGATCTGGTAACCCGAGAAAATGACCGCGATGGTGACCACGATGATGGAGATGGCATTGAGGATCTTGCTGATGTTGCTGGCAAAGCCGCAAGTCGTCGCGATGGTCTCGGTAGCGTCCTGGCCAAAAGCGATGCTTGGCACGACCAGCGCCAGGACGATGGTGAGGTACAGAAACATGCCCAGACGCGTGCGGCTGGATTGAAATACGTTGTCGTTGGATGAGTTCGGTGCCATCTCGAATTTCCTTGTGAGTGATTGGAAGCGTCGGCGGCTATCTGGTGACGGCCGGTTAAAATGTCGGTTGCGATGGGTGCAACCGGGTTCACCACGAATTACCTCGAGGGTTTGTTCGAGGCACGTCGATGGCCCTACGGCCATCGACACAGGCACCGAGATGCCTGTGAAAACTGACACGCGTTGCAGGTGTCGATAAAAGCCATGTTTAAAATACGAAGGCAGCATCGCGATTCCCCAGACGAAGATCGGCTTTGTCGGTGTTTGCCTGCACATTGGCGGTAGCGGCGACTTGTTGCGATGCGGGTTCCGCCGATCCGGATGGCGGATCGTTCGGCCCACGGACTTGCGGAACAAACACATCAGCCTCGGCACTGGCGGCATTCGGTGCGACGGCAGGCGGCGTAGCGCTGACGGGCGCTGTCGCCGCTGCTTCAGCGGTGGGTGGTGTTTGCGTTTGCAGGACTGCAGGGTTGCTGGCGCCGTGGGTCAGTGCCGCGCCTACCGCCGAAGCTGTGGCAGCACCGACCGTATCGAGCATCACGCTGCGTATGGCGACGCGATAGGTGGCATTGTTTGAAGCTACGAAGGATGTGCCTGTCGCGGTGCCAACCTGCGTGATGCCATGGACGGTGTTTTGTCCCCCCTGCAGCGGAATGGCTTGCGCCGGATCGGTCCCGGTCGCGATCGCCGCGCTGCGATTGATCGAGTCGTAGACCTTCTGTACGTAGCCGTCGCGATAGCCCGTGGTGAAATTGCCGGAGTAGTAGCAGCTGAAGGCCTTGCCCCAGTTGCCGCCGGAATTGGCATAGCAGGCGGCAAGGATGTTCGCGCCGGCGGAAAGGTTGGGGCAGAGCTGAAATGCTTTTTCGTAGGAATCGAGCCCGTACTTGCCGAGGTTGGCTCGATTGACCTGAGCGACTCCGAGCGAATAGTTGTAGCCCTTGCTGTCGAGCATGTGCACGGTGGCCAGCGCTTCGCCCAGATTCTGGGGCTGGCGCACGAGACGTCCGCCGACCACCCCGATGGCGTAGGGGTTGGCGCCGGATTCGACATTCACAATGTGCTGCATCACCTCGGCCGATACGGCAAGGTTGGGGCACGCCATCAGTTCCATTCCTGTGAACACCTTGCGACCTCCAGCAACTGCGCGGGCAGTTGCAACGATGACTGCTCTATGAAAAACGACGTCCTGGTTCGAAATCGATTCCTGTGATGTACCGCCGCCCTGCGTGCGCCTTGATGTGAACGACGATATCGATGGTCATCATCAACAACCGCTTGATGATGGCGAATTCCAGCCCCGCCCCTTCGGTGGAGGCCTTGACCATCAGCGCAAGTTGATCCCATGTCTGTTCGGTACTGCCCGAATGGCAGCTGGTGATCGAGCCTGGGTGCCCCGAGGCACAATTGCGGATGAAATAGAACGATTCGTCGCCGCGCAGCTCCGCCAGGATGATGCGATCCGGCTTCATGCGCAGGCAGGCTTCCATGCAGCTTTTGGCGCTGACATTGCTGGTGCTCTGGCCGCCCTTGGAATACAGAAGATGCACGACATTGGGCTGATCGATGAACAGCTCGCGGGCATCTTCGATGGTCACCAACCGCTCGTTCGCCGGGATATGGTGCACCAGCGATTTCATGAACGTGGTCTTGCCGCTGCCGGTGGCACCGGAGACCACGATGTTCTTCTTGTTCAACACGGCCGTGCGGAAAAAATCCGCGTAGCGATGTTCCGCGCGCAGTTCAAGCAATTCACGGTCGTGCTCGCTGATACTGTTCGTGTCCTCCAGAATCTGGTCGAAGAACCCGTCTTCGTCATATTGGGCGAGTGTCTTCATCTGCCTGGAAGGCAGGCGAATGGTGATGGAGACGACGCCCGCTTCGCAGGCCGGTGGAATGACGAACTGCGCGCGTTGACCGGTTGGAAATGTCAGCGACACCACCGGATCGGTATCGGTGATGCGCTGGCCGGTATTGCTTTCGTTGACGACGGCAGTGCAGAACTGACGGGCACGTTCGAAGGTCAGGGTCGGAACGTCGATACGCCGCCAACCGCTGTTGCTCTCCAGGTACAGCTCGCCGGGCCGGTTGATGCAGATTTCGGTCACGTCGGGAGACGCCATGAACTCTCGCACGCCCAGCACCTCGTACTGATAGTCGAGAAATTCGTTGGAAACCTGTGCGACTAAGTCTTCCATGGGTCTACGAGATACTCACGTCAAAATCGCGCCACGACGCCGCTGAAATCGACATCCTTGGCGACATAGACGTAGATGATGGTGCCCTGATTGATGGTGATGGTGGGCGCACGATTGGCCGCTTCCTGCACTGCCTGATTCGAAAGGTTCTGTACGGTTTGCGCCGTATTGCTCTCGAACGGAGTTTGCGTGACCACGCCGTTGGAAATGGTGGTGGACTTCGGGCCATGCTCTGCCGCTTCGTACTTGAAAGCGTCGCTCAGCATGCTGATCAGCAATGCCGCGCTGATGCGACTTGCCCAATGTGCGTCGTAGTGTCCGGGAAGCCCGGCGCCGCCCAGGTTGTCGATGCCCGGACTGGACATGTTCACGTCGATGCCGGTGGGCGTGATGATGCGGTCCCAGATGACGGCGATGCGCCGTCCTTCGGGATGCCTGCGATACGTGCCAAGCACCTTGGACCCTTTCGGCAACAGCAAATGGCGTCCATTGAAGGAGTACACAGGCTCGGTCACCAGGCACGACGTAAAGCCGTCCACATCCGAGACGATATGCGTTTCAAGGACGCAACGAATATAGGTGCCGCGCTGCATCAAGTTATCGGCATGGTTCAGCGGTTGCGCACTGGAAGCACCCGACAGTCCATCCAGAGATCCGCTTTGAGTTGCGCTGGGCGTTGCGACGGGCGGAGGAACTTGATCAGCGGCCTCGGCGCCCTCTCCGATGCGGCGGTCGACCAGGGTTGGCCCGCGCGGTGCTTGCGGTTCAGGAGGTGGGATTGGCAGCGGGGGGGCAGGCGTTTGCGCGAGCGGAATAGGATTGGGCTGACGCGGTGGTGATTGCGGCAGCGTGAACGTTTTAGGTGCTTCGGCAACCGTCACCTTTTCTTCGCTGGGCTTGGGTTGCTCGTTCCGACTGGAGGCACTTTTTATCATCCAGTAGCCGACAAACAGCAGAAGCAGCACGATGGCGCCCAGCAGCAGGAGCGCTCGCCGATTCATCCGCCTCAGGTCGTTCGAACGCAGGTCGGGTGCGCCGGCATCCAGATCAGGCGCGGCCGCCTGCCTGTACTGTGTCGAGTAAGGATTGTTGGATAGTGGATCGCCACGGTCAGGTCCAGAGTTGCGCGGCTGATCGCGATCAGCCTCGAAGCCTTCACCGGGTTCATAAGGAGTGTTTGGGCTCACTTTTTGGTGTTCCTTCGCAGACCTACAACGTTGTTCCCGTGGCGGATGACCAGATAGGAATATGTGCCGTGGACGACAATGATGTTGCCTTCCACGGTGGTGTTGACCAGTGAGTCCTCGCCATGCTCGGTCTCGCGCATGAACACGGCGGGGAAGTCTCCGGTCGGAAACTGCTTCAGATCACTCATCCGCAGATAGGTGAAGCGACCATCGTCGTAGACATTGACGGGCACCAGCCACGGCGCTGCCTTGCTGCGGGTCGCATAGTCGTAGTCGAAGTTGTAGCTACGACCGGGAACGAGCTGGGTATCCAGCGGCGGAGTCTCGGCATCTATCTTCTTTTCTTTGGTGAAGCTGGCATCCGAGGGATACGTGAACGCAATCTTGTATTGCACGCCGGCACGCTTTGCCTGTTCCAGCAATTTCCAGTCAGTAGCCACGACTTTCAATTCGAAGATGTACGAATGAGTGGCCGTGCGTATCATCATGTTGGTATCGACGTCGACGTTCTTTGGCTTGAGATAAAAGACGTTGTCGCGCCGAGTCAGCTCCCAGCCGCCGCTGAAACCGGTGCTGTAGTCGAGAATCTTCTCGTTCGGGCTCAACTCGATCTGCGTCGTTATGCCTAGCCCGGTGCGTATCGGATAGATACCGTCCGGCTTGTACGCGTATTGCTGCACGGCTTGCGCGCCCGCGGTGAGCGGCACCAAAGCCGCAACCACGCATAAGCCCCATATGCCTGGTCTAATCATGGGTGACCCACTCCATCTTCTGAACCTCTCAATGCCTGTGCGGGCGGCGTCACCGACGCGCTGCCAGCCGCAGCGGACGGCGTTGCCACGGCCGACGGAAGCATGCCGGGTGGCACCGTGGTCGCGGACGGGGCAGGCAGTTGGCTTGGCGCAGGCACGTAGCCTGCAGGCGGTATCGCTGACTGCACCTCGCCAGGCGCGGTGGACGCATAGTCGTTGTCGACGCGGTAGCTGGTGACCCAGAAGCCCAACGGATTCTGTATACGGTTTTGATCGTCCATTTCGAGGTTCGCCTTGTAGGTGAACTCAAGCGTGGCGATCTTGCTGTCCATCGGTTGCGTAGCGCCGGTCTGCTTGTTGAAGAGACTGCGCTGGAAACGGACGGTTGCGCCCTTGGGAGTGATGTTGAGACCACCACCAAGCAGCACGATACTCAACAGTTTGACCCTTATGGCGTTGTCTTTCCCATAGGTCTTGTAGAGGCTGTCGGCGCTCATGGACGAGTACAGTCTTGAATACTCTGCTTTCACGCTTGGCGAAGACATGGTCTGCACGGTGGACCAATCGCCCAAGTTCAACATCGCCATGTCATAGGATTCACGCGCCATGACAAAATGTGCGACGTTGCTTCTGTTGATGGCTTCATTGGTGCTGATGTGACGGTTGGTAAAGTCCTCCGTCAGGCGTGCCACGGTGCTGGTGCCTGTATACGCATCCGCCATTACGACATAAGGAACCTTCTCCTTTAGCGGCAGCATGTAGAAATAGCCTCCTGCAAGGATCAGAGCCATGAGAATCGCGCCGAAAGCCACCCACCAGGCGCGACGTTCGCTGCGCTTGGCGATGTCCGCGATGGTTAGTTCGAAATTGACGGATTGGGCAATCGAATCGTCAATTTTCTTTGTAGATGATTCCTTCCTCGACATTAGCAACGATCCGAATAAATTGTCATAAAGTGGGCTTTATGTTTCATTTTTTGGACCCCGTGGAAGGAGGCGTCTTCGACGGATCGGATGGTTCCTTCGTTGCTGCCTTGTCGGGGGTTATGGCGCTGGCCTGCTCGACGACGATCTGTCGATCGGTCGCCGTGACAAAAACGCCTTCGGCGGCATAAATCGAATTCAGTTCCGCCGCGGCTTCATGCACGTTCGATGTATGGATTTTGGATACCGGCGTGTACAGCGTGAAATCGGACTGAAGTCGATAGACGAGAGTCACGCCCGCATCTTTCGACCATCTGCCAAGCATGGTCTTGAGCGTGCCGTCCATTGGGGATGCGAAGTAGGTGTACGGCTGCTCCAGCGGGATTTCCGTCGGTTCATTCTGGAACCGGTTGACCGATTTCCATGAGCCGCCGAAATCCTTCGCTGCAGGCGTTCCGCAGCCTGCCAAGGCAAGGGTCGACAAGGTCAGAACACCTGTCAGAGCCCGATTCAGGAAGATCTTTTTCACGTGGTACCCGCAAAGTGATGTGAACTGATCGAACTTGCGCAAAGCGCGCGATTTGCGTGCCCTATAAACAGGCGCAATTACACTTCGTCGCTATCGACGCCGCCGAAATAATGAAAGGTAGTGAGGCCGGATTCGAGTCCGGACGACGAGCGTGTGAGAATCGCAGGGATTTATAACAGCTGGATATCCGCTGCTGCCCCGACTTCGTCGAGTTGTGGCGGGGACCCTGTCTCCCGCGAAATGACAATACTTCGATTCCATTCACACTCCTTGTCCCAAACGATCGTCATGACCGCCTTTGAAGCTCGCAACAATCCAAGTTGCAATGCGCCCGATTCCACGAGATTGAGACTCATGGCTTGCATGACGCAAGCAGTTCGGATTGTCCCCTGAACTGATTCGGGCTCAATTCTAGAAGCAGGTTCCCTGATTCTGTTAGCGCATGGGGCTGATTATGTCGACTGGTTCTCAAATCCTCCGCGCAACCACATCATACGGACCTTACTTGCCGGGCCGTCGTAGGCGACGACATCAAATCGACAGTCGGAATTCGCCCATTTGGTGTGGGCCGACAACCACAATTCCGCCGCTTTGATCAGCTTGGCCTGCTTGCTCGGAGTGATCGATGCTGCGGCGTCGCCATGCGACGAATTTTTGCGGTATCGCACTTCGACGAATACGACCACGTTGCGATCGAGCATCACCAGATCGAGTTCGCCATAACGCGTGTGGTAGTTGCGTGCGAGGAGCTTGAGGCCGGCGCGTTCGAGCTCGGTGCAGGCGCGCAGCTCGAAGATGTCACCGGTGGCGCGCATCAGTGATCGGTGTCGTCGTTCGGGGTTGCGCTGCTGGTGGCGGGTGCGGGTGCGTTGTCGATAGGCGGAGCGCTGGCGGGCACGTCGTCGGTCTGCAGGTTGCCGCTGAGAGGATGTGCGATGCCGTCCTGGAATTTCGCCCAGATCAGCACACGACGCATGCGGCCGAATTCGTCGGCGGTGAGCTGGCCGCTGGCACCGGGCAGGTAGCTGCCCGGGTGCGCGCGCAGCCAGTCGAGGTAGGGCACGAGGCTCCACGCATCCATGCCGAACGCGAACAGCCGGCCGGCGCCGCCGCTGGCGGATGGCAATTGCGCGGCGATGTCGTCGTGATTGGGTAGACCCGGTTGCGCGTCGAACAGCCACGGCGAGTCGCAGAATTCGACGCCGTTGAGATCGTTGTTGGCGGTGGCGTCGTCGCGCCCATCATAGATGTGCGACGTGGCGAAGACCGGCAGGTGCACGTTGGCGATGGCCAGCTGCGGCAGCAGCAGGCGCGCCTGGTTGGGACGCATGCTGATGAAGATGCCTCTGTCGTCGACGGTGCTGGCAGTGCTTGTGCTGGCGCTTGAGGTGGATGCCGGCGCGGCAATGACAGCGGGATTGGCGTCGGTCGGAAGATTCAGTCCGCTGACCGCATTGGTAAAGCTGGAGATGGTGACCATGCTGTCGATCTGGCCGCCGCGTGCGGCGAGTTCGGCCTTGAAGGCGCCCGCCGCACGTTGCGCGAAGTCATCGTTGGAGATCAGCACGTATGCGTGACGCAAGCCACGCTCCACCATGTGGTCGGCGGCTTGCGCGCCCTCGGTTTCCGGCAGCAGGCCGAACTCGCTGATGTTGCCAGCGGGCAGTTGCTTGTTGTCGGGGTGGTTCAGCGCGAGCAGCGGAACGGGCAACTGGGTCTGGCTGAAGACGGCGGCGACCTCGCTGCGCGTGAGCGGGCCCACGACCAGGTTCGCGCCATCGGTGACCGCCTGTTGATAGGCGGCGATGGCGCCTTCGCCGGTGCCCTTGCTGTTGTAGACGCGAACCGTGGGACGCGGTGCGTGGTTGTGTCCGGCATCGATGTACGCGGTGAAGAAGCCTTCGCGGATGGATGTGCTTGCCGCGGCGAAGTTGCCGTCGGTCGGCAACAACAAGGCGACTTGCGCTGGCGCCTTGTAGCCCTCGCGCACATTTGCGTCGGCGCCGGGCAGCAGCGTGCCAACGGGCTGCTGCAGTTCCGGTTGCGGACGTGCCACCGCCACACCCATCTGGCTCAGTGCTTCGTTGATCCAGGCCAGCATGCGGTCGCCCGGTTTCATCGCGGTGGCGCGTTGCTTCAGCGGATCGACCCCGACCTTGGTGAGCAGGTCGATGATCTGTTTGCGATTCTGTTCGTGGTCGAAACCGTTCAGCTTGTCGTCCATTTCCACGCGGGTGCGCGCAGCCCCCCAGTTGTCGCCGCTGGAGGCCATGGCGCGCGCGCGCAATTCCAGCAGGCGCAATTGCAGCGCAGGCGGAACGGCGACATTCGGCTGCGTGGTGAGTTGCAGCGCACTGGCTGTATCGTGCTGGTTGAGCGCGAGTTCGGCGCGCAGAAGATCGAAGCGCAACGGTTCGTCGTCAACCAGGTCTTGCCGGTTGATCTGTGCGAGCACGGGCGCTGTGCGCTCGATCTCGCCTTCCTGCCGCCAGGCCTCGGCTGCCCGCAAGCGATAGCTGTCGGCATGGCCGGACGATTGTGCGGCGAGCGAAAGATAGGCCTGCGCGGCCTGGTCCAACTGGCCTTGCTGCGCCAGCGATGCGGCATCCTGCGCCGCGGCGATTTCCGCCGGCGAACGCGGGGCAGTGGAGGGTACGCACGCGACCAGTGCGAGGGAAAACAGCAGTCCGATCGCGGCGGTGCACGAGAGGCGCGAGAGGCGCATGAGAAATCCCTTGGTCGTCATGGACGTCAATGCGCGATCATAGCCGATCGTTTCGCCGGCTCGCGGCGCAGGAGTTCACGAATGTCATCAGTCCAGCCCGGCTGTTTGTGGGTGGTTGCCACGCCGATCGGCCATCGCGATGACCTGTCCGTCCGCGCCATCGAAACCTTGCGCGCGGTGGATGTGATCGCCGCCGAGGACACGCGGCACAGTCGCCCGCTGCTGGTACATCACGGTATCGATACGCCGTTGATCGCGCTGCATGAGCACAACGAGCGCGACGCGGTGGATGCCATCGTCCGGCGGATGCACGCAGGCGAGTCGGTGGCATTGATTTCCGATGCGGGTACGCCGCTGATCAGCGACCCTGGGTTTCGCTTGGTGCGCGCGGCGCGCGCGGCGGATGTTCGTTGCATACCGGTGCCGGGTGCGTGTGCGGCGATTGCGGCGCTGTCGGTGGCAGGCTTGCCCAGCGACCGTTTTGTATTCGAGGGCTTTTTGCCGCCGAAAGCCGCGGCGCGACGTCAGCGCCTGCAGGAGCTTGCCGGCGATGCGCGCACGGTCATCTTCTATGAGTCGTCGCATCGCGTGGCCGAGAGCCTGGCCGACATGCGCGATGTGTTCGGCGCCGAACGCGAGGCCGTGCTGGCGCGCGAGTTGACCAAGATGTTCGAGACGGTGCTCGGCGAGCCGCTTTCGGAACTGGCGGCGCGCGTGGCGAACGATCCCGATCAGCAGCGCGGCGAGTGCGTGATCCTGGTGGCCGGTCGCGGCGAAGAGACGGATGCGAAGCTCGCGGAAGGCCGGCGCGTCTTCGCGATCCTTCGCGACGAACTGCCGCCAGCGAAGGCCGCGAAGATGGCTGCGGCGATCAGCGGTGCGCCGCGCAAGCTGCTCTACGAAGGCTGATACCGCACGTGGAGTACACTAGTCGATGGAGTCGGCCGGGCAGTCGCGTCGCACGCAAGTGCATCGAGGAAAGTCCGGGCTCCGCAGGGCAGAGTGCCAGGTAACTCCTGGGCAGCGTGAGCTGACGGCTAGTGCAACAGAGAGCAGACCGCCGAACGGCATCTCCGGATGTGCGTGGTAAGGGTGAAAGGGTGCGGTAAGAGCGCACCGCGTACGGGGCCAACGTCGTACGGCACGGTAAACCCCACTCGGAGCAAGACCAAATAGGGGAACGATAACGCGGCCCGCGTTGTTCCCGGGTAGGTTGCTGGAGCCAGACGGCGACGTCTGGCCGAGAGGAATGACTGTCGCGTCGCAAGGCGTACAGAACCCGGCTTACAGGCCGACTCCACCTCTTCTGGAATACGAAACACCTCCGACATGGCGATCTGCATGTCGGGGTGTTTCGTGGTGTCGGCATGGCGAAAGCCGATCGGTTCCGGAATATCGCCAAACCGTTGTTGTTGC
The DNA here is from genome assembly GCA_036398675.1 of Rhodanobacter sp. GTDB lineage: Bacteria > Pseudomonadota > Gammaproteobacteria > Xanthomonadales > Rhodanobacteraceae > Rhodanobacter. The sequence continues at coordinate 19,683 of DASWOQ010000055.1, forward strand.
TGGATCCACTGGCCTCACGTTCTGTGACGTCGATCAAAAAATCCCTTGCTTTCAAACACCTTGAACAGGTTTATGAGAAAGTGCTGGAATTACCGTCACAACTTCGCCTTTCTCCTTGATTCTCAAGCGAAATTCCCTTGACAGTCTCATAGTGCGAGATTATCGTGGGCTCCAGTGTGAAATCGTGGGTTTTAGTGGAGTCCATATCCGTGTTCCAAGGCGAAACCGCCATCACCGTCGACGACAAAGGCCGTCTGGCCATTCCGACCGCATATCGCGAGGCGGTGGCGGGCGAGTGCGGCAATCGGCTGGTGCTCACCTACAACCCGTTCGAGCCGGGTTGTCTGTGGCTGTTTCCGCATGCGGTGTGGGAGCAGGTGCGCGATCAGGTCAACGCGCTTTCCAAGGTGGTCAAGGCGCATCGCGACATGCAGATGAAGCTGGTCGGTGCGGCGGCCGAGGTCGAGCCCGACAGCGCGGCCCGCATCCTGCTGCCGGCGAGCCAACGCGCAACCACCGGCATCGACAAGAAGGCAGTGCTGCTGGGCATGGGCGACAAATTCGAGTTGTGGAGCGAACAGGAGCACCTGAAGAAGATCCGCCAGACCATCGGTGAAGGCGAGATCACTCAGGCAATGGCGGAATTGCGCCTGTAGGCGCGATCGGCATGGTGGGACGGGAGCGGGAGTGCGGCATGGCCGATCAGGAGTTGCGGCACATCCCGGTGATGCTGGGTGAAGCGGTGGAGGGACTGTCCGTGCAGCCTGACGGGAGATATCTGGATGGAACGTTCGGTCGCGGTGGTCACGCCCGCGCCGTGTTGTCGCGCCTGGGGCCGAATGGCCGGCTGCTGCTGATGGATCGCGATCCGCAGGCGATCGCCGTGGCGCAGGCCGAGTTCGCCACCGATCCGCGCGTTTCGATCCGTCACGACAATTTCTGCAACCTCGACGAATGGGACGAAACGGCTGTCGGTCTCGATGGCGTGCTGCTCGACCTGGGCGTGTCGTCGCCGCAGTTGGACGAAGCGGAACGCGGTTTCAGCTTTATGGCCGACGCGCCGCTGGACATGCGCATGGACACGACACAGGGCGAAAGCGCCGCCGAATTCCTGGCGCGCGCCGACGAGCGCGAGATCGCGGACGTGCTGTGGAAATTCGGCGAGGAGCGGCACAGCCGGCGCATCGCCCGCGCCATCGTCGAGGATCGCGATACCACGCCCTTCACTCGCACCGGTCAACTGGCCGCGCTGATCGAGCGCATCGTGGGTCGTCGCGAACCGGGCAAGCATCCGGCCACGCGCAGTTTCCAGGCGCTGCGCATCCGCGTGAACGGCGAGTTGGAAGCGCTGGATCGTGGTTTGAATGCCGCGCTCGAGCGACTCAACACCGGTGGCCGCCTTTCGGTGATCAGCTTCCATTCGCTGGAAGATCGCGCGGTGAAAATGTTCATCCGCGACCATTCCGGCCGCGTCAAGAACAGCCGTCGCGGCCCGCCCGTGATGGAAGTGCCGGCGCGCCTTTCTGCCGTCGGCAAGGCGGTTTTTCCCTCGGCCGCCGAGATCGCGTCGAATCCGCGCTCGCGCTCTGCGGTGCTGCGCGTCGCCGAAAAACTGTCGAAGCAGGGCGAGATCGATCGGGCCCGGCATGAAGGACATCGCGCATGAAGGTCATCGGCGCCCTGATCCTGCTGATGCTGCTTGCAGCGGTCATGGCGAGCGCCATCGGCGTGGTGTGGACGCGTCATGAAAGCCGCGTGCTGTTCGTCAAATGGACGCAATTGCAAAGTCAAGGCGACGATCTCAACATCGAATACGGCAAGCTCGAACTCGAGCAGGCGACACATGCCGAACCGCGTCGCGTGGACGATGAGGCGCGGCAGAAACTGAGCATGCTCAATCCCAAACCGCAAGACATCCGGTTGTTGCGCTGATGACTTGGCGCGCTCGCATTCCCACCCCGCAGCAAGGCCGGCGCCATGGCGCCGGCCCGAGTGCGCGCAAGCGCATGGTGATTGTCGTGGGCCTGCTGGGACTGGCATCGCTCGGCCTGATGGCGCGCGCCTTCGATCTTCAGGTCGTGCGCAAGCAGTTCTACCAGAGGCAGGGCGACGCGCGCTTCCTGCGCGAGATGAAGATACCGGTGTCGCGCGGCACCATCTTCGATCGCAACGGCGAGCCGCTGGCGGTGTCCACGCCGGTGATGTCGATCTGGGCCAACCCGTCGGAGGTGCTCGAGAACGAGGATCGTATCCCGCAGCTCGCCAAGGCACTGGGCGTCGATGCTGGCGAGTTGAAAGACCGGCTGGCGCAACGCTCCGATCGTGAGTTCATCTACCTGCGCCGGCAGATGTCGCCGGAAGCGGCGCAAGCGGTGCTCGATTTGAATATTCCCGGCATCGACGGGCAGCGCGAGTTCAAGCGCTACTACCCGTCGGGTGAAGTGACCGCGCATGTGCTGGGCTTCACCAATATCGACGACCATGGCCAGGAAGGTCTGGAGCTTGCCTATGACGACTGGCTGTCCGGCAAGCCTGGCGCGAAACAGGTGATTCGTGACGGCAAGGGCCACGTTGTCGATGTCGTGCAGCAGATACGAGCTCCGAAACCGGGCCAGAACCTCACGCTGAGCATCGATCGGCGCATTCAGTTTCTCGCATACAACGAATTGAAAGAGGCGCTGGACAATTTTCAAGCTGATTCCGGTTCGATCGTGATACTCGATGTGAAGACCGGCGAAGTACTCGCCATGGCCAACCAGCCGACCTACAACCCGAATACCGTGGGCGGCAGTGATCCTTCTCTGCGCCGCAATCGCGCGATGACCGATGTGCTTGAACCTGGATCCACCATCAAGCCGGTGCTGATGGCTGCAGCGCTTTCCAGCGGAAAATTCACGCCGACCAGCCCGTTGATCGACACTACTGGCGGCCATTGGTTCTATTACGGACATGACATTCATGACACGCACAACTGGGGCGTGCTGACTCCGACCGGGGTCATCACAAAATCCAGCAATGTGGGTGCCGCGCATATCGCATCCGAAACCGACACCACGCTGATGTATGACACCTATCGCGCGTTCGGCTTTGGTTCCAGCACCAACAGCGGCTTTCCCGGTGAGGCTTCCGGTTATCTCCGGCCGGGCAATGTATGGGGATTGCGTGAGAAAGCCATTCTTGGCTATGGCTATGGGCTGAATGTGACGGCGTTGCAGCTTGTCAATGCTTACGCCACTCTCGCTGATGGCGGGGTGATGCACGCGCCAACCTTCATCAAGGATGTCGATAACGAATCCAAGGCCATCATCTCGCCGCAGATTGCCGACGAGATACTCAAGATGATGGAAACAGTGACTGCGCCCGGCGGCACTGCGACATCCGCGCAGATAGCCAACTACATGGTTGCGGGCAAGACCGGTACCGCGCACAAGGCGGCATTGGGCGGCTATTCCAAGAACAACTACACGGCCGCATTTGCAGGCATTGTGCCTGCCAGCAATCCACGCCTGGCCGCCGTGGTGGTCATCGATGACCCCAAAAAGCGCAGTTACTACGGCGGCATGGTTTCCGGCCCTGTGTTCTCGCATGTGCTGAGCGGCGCGTTGCGACTGCTTGATGTGCCGCCGGACAATATCGGACGCTGGTATGTCGGCGGCCCGCTGCAAGGGCAGGGTGAACTGGTGGGCAGTAAGCCTGCGGATGACCAGTCGATCGACGACGAGCCGATCGAGGATGCGACGCCATGACCGTGCGCACGCTCGAACAACTGCTGTCTGCCGAAGCGGTAGCTCCCGCCGGTGCAGCCATGGCGAGCCTCGTCGTCTCCGGCCTGACGCTGGACTCGCGGCAGGTGCGCCCGGGCGATGCGTTCTTCGCGCTGCGCGGCACGCGCGATCACGGCATTACTTTTGCTGCCGGCGCCGTTGCGCGCGGTGCGCGCGTGGTGCTGGCCGAAGCGCCGGTGATCGATCAGGTGGCATTGGATGTACCGGTGTTGTGGATCGACGACCTGCATGCGCAGGTGGGCGAGATTGCCGCGCGCTTCTACGATCTGCCGTCACGCTCCCTGCGCGTGGTCGGCGTCACTGGCACCAACGGCAAGACTTCGACGGTGCAATTGCTCGCGCAGGCGCTGGATTTCCTGGGCCATTGCTCGGCCACCATCGGTACGCTCGGTGCGGGCCTTTATGGGCAGTTGCAGGATGGCGAGCGCACCACGCCGGATGCGGTCAGCGTGCAACGCCTGCTCGCCGCCTTCCGCGACGAAGGCGCGGATCACGTGGCAATGGAGGTGTCGTCGCACGCGCTGGAGCAGGGCCGCGTCGGCGCGGTGGATTTCGAAGTCGCGGCCTTCACCAATCTCACCCGCGACCACCTCGACTACCACGGCAGCATGCAGGCCTATGGCGATGCCAAGGCGAAGCTGTTCGCTTGGCCGACATTGAAAGCCGCGGTCATCAATATCGATGACGTGTTTGGGCAGGCGCTTGCCTCGTGCGTTTCCGCAAGCGTGCAGTCATTGCGATTCAGTGCCGCCGATGATCGCGATGCCGACATCATGGCGAGCGCGATCGTCACCTCCTCCGAAGGGCTGGCGTTCGAGCTGGTCACGCCGTGGGGTTCACGGCCGATCCACAGCGCGCTGCTTGGCCGGTTCAACGTGGCGAACCTGCTCACTGTCGTGGCCTGCCTGGGCGCGCTGGGCGAATCGTTCGATCGCATCGTCGACGCGATCGAGGCGCTGCAGCCGGTGAACGGGCGCATGAACCGCTTGGGCGGTTCCGGCAACGTGCCGCTGGTGGTGGTCGACTACGCGCATACGCCGGACGCGCTGGAACAGGCGTTGTCTGCGCTGCGTCCGCATTGCGCGGGTCGGCTGATTTGCGTGTTCGGTTGCGGCGGCGAGCGCGACGCGGGCAAGCGTCCGCTGATGGGTGCGATCGCCGCGCGACTGGCCGATGTCGCCATCGTCACCGACGACAACCCGCGTGGCGAAGACGGCGATGCCATCGTGGCGCAGATCGTCGCCGGCATGGGCGCGATGACTACGACGTCGGTCGAGCGCGACCGCGCGCTGGCGATCGAGCATGCGCTGAAGCTTGCCCAGCCGGGCGACGTCGTGCTGATCGCCGGCAAGGGTCACGAAACCTATCAGGATGGCGCCAGCGGCAAGCTTTCATTCGATGACATGGCGGTGGCGAGCGCGGTATTGGAACGGATCGCCAGGGAGATGCGCGCATGATGCCGCTGAACACGATTGCCGTATGGACACACGGGCAGTTGCTCGGCGCCAGTGCCGAAGTGACCGGTGTGGCCATCGACACGCGCCAGGCGAAAGCAGGCGACATGTTCGTCGCGATCAAGGGCGAGCGTGTGGACGGCCATGATTACCTGGCCGATGCCGCGGCGCGCGGCGCGGTGGCTGCGCTGGTGACGCGCAAGGTCGATAGCGAACTGCCGCAGGTGCTGGTGGACGACGCCACGCTCGCATTGGGCGACCTGGCCAGTGCCGTGCGCGCGCAGCGCGCCGTGCGCGTGGTCGGTATCACCGGGTCCAACGGCAAGACCACGGTCAAGACGCTGGTTGCCTCGATCCTATCCCGGCACGGCCGCACGCATGTCAGCTCCGGCAATTACAACAACGAACTCGGTTTGCCGTTGACGCTGCTGTCGATGCCGCAGGACACCGAATACGCAGTGCTCGAAATGGGCGCCGGCAAACCGGGCGACATCACGTACCTGGCTGCCATCGCACGGCCCGATGTCGGCCTCGTCACCCTCATCGCGCCCGCGCATCTTGCGCGCATGGGCAGCGTGGAAGGCGTGGCCGAAACCAAAGGTGCGATATATCAGGCGCTGCCGGTCGACGGCGTGGCGATCATCAATGCCGACGACAGCTTCGCCAGTTTCTTCGAAGGCCTGGCGGGCGGACGCAAGCTGCTTCGTTTCGGGCTGGATCAGCGTGGCGATATCGGCGCGGACATCCTGGAGCAGCGGCTGGACGGATCGCGCTTCATGCTTCGCACGCCGACCGGCGGCGCTGAAGTTTCTCTGCCGCTGCCCGGTCGCCACAACATCGCCAATGCGCTGGCCGCCGCCGCGGTCGCCGTCGCGCTCGACGTGCCGCTGGACACCATTGTCGCCGGGCTCGAGAACGTTGCGGGCGTGTCTGGCCGGCTGCGCCGCGAAATCATGGCGGGCGGCTGGACCCTGATCGACGACAGCTACAACGCCAACCCGGGTTCGATGGCTGCCGCGATCGATACCTTGCTGCTGGCCGGTGGCGAACGCTGGCTGGTGCTCGGCGACATGGCGGAGCTAGGCGCGGACGCGCGGGCGCTGCATGCCGGCGTCGGCGCGCGTGCGCGTGAATGCGGCATCGAGCGGTTGTTCGCCGTCGGTCCGCTCGGCGAGGCCACGGTCGAGGCATTCGGTTCCCGCGGCGAGCATTTCGCCGACAAGCCGGCGTTGATCGCTGCGCTGAAAGCGCAGTTGCATGCCGGCGTCACCTGCCTGATCAAGGGTTCGCGTTCGGCCGGCATGGAAGAGGTGGCGAACGCGCTCGGCAGCCGTCCGGGCAACGCGCACTCGCACGAAGGGAGGGCATTCGATGCTGCTTGAACTGGCTGACTGGATGAGCAGGCACTTCACCGGCCTGCATCTGTTTCAGTACATCACTTTCCGCACCATCATGGCGGCGCTCACCGCGCTGGCGGTGGCGCTGTTGCTGGGTCCGGCATTGATCCGCAAACTCGCCGCGCTGAAAGCGGGGCAGGTCGTGCGCAGCGATGGCCCGCAGACGCACCTGGTCAAGGCGGGCACGCCAACCATGGGCGGCGTGATGATCCTGCTGTCGGTCACCGTGGCAACGCTGCTGTGGGCCGACCTGCACAACCGCTACGTGTGGGTGGTGCTCGCGGTGATGCTGACGTTCGGCGGCATCGGCTTCTACGACGACTACAAAAAGTTGGTGCTGAAGGACAGCCGCGGCCTCGCCTCGCGCTGGAAATATTTCTGGCAGTCGGTGTTCGGCCTGTGCGCCGCCTTGTTCCTCTACTACACCGCGCCGCATGCCATCGGCACCTTGCCGATGGCGGAAACCGCGCTGTACGTGCCGCTGTTCAAGCACGTGGTGCTGCCGCTCGGACTGGGCTTCGTGGTGGTGGCGTATTTCATGGTCGTCGGTTTCTCCAACGCGGTGAACCTCACCGATGGGCTGGACGGGCTGGCGATCATGCCGACCGTGCTGGTGTCGGGCGCGCTCGGTGTGTTCGCATACCTGGCCGGCAACAAGGTGTTTTCCGAGTATCTCGGCATCCCGTCGATCCCCGGCGCGGGCGAACTGTCGATCTACTGCGGCGCGCTGGCCGGCGCGGGGCTCGGCTTCCTGTGGTTCAACACGTATCCCGCGCAGGTGTTCATGGGCGATGTCGGTGCGCTGGCGATGGGCGCGGCGCTCGGTTGCGTCGCGGTGATCGTGCGCCAGGAGATCGTGCTGCTGGTGATGGGCGGCGTGTTCGTGATGGAAACCGCGTCGGTGATGATCCAGGTCGCGAGCTTCAAGCTCACCGGCAAACGCGTGTTCCGCATGGCGCCGATCCACCATCACTTCGAACTGAAGGGCTGGCCGGAGCCGCGGGTGATCGTGCGCTTCTGGATCATCAGCGTCGTGCTGGTGCTGGTCGGTCTCGCCACGTTGAAGGTGCGCTGATGGCGATCTTCGATAGCACCCAGGCAAAACGGCGGCAGGGCCCGCGTGGCAGTTTCGACCTGTGGCTGCTGGTCGCGCTGGTCGGGCTGGTCAGCATGGGCGTGGTGATGGTGGCGTCCAGCTCGATCGCGGTGGCGGACAGCCAGCACTTGGGGGCGTTCTACTTCCTCAAGAAACATCTGCTGTTTCTCGCTCTGGGCATGTTCGCCGCCGGCATGGCGATGCGCACCGAGCTGAAGCTGCTGGAGAAATACGCCTTCCCGCTGCTTGCCGTGGCGTTCCTGCTGCTGGTGGCGGTCTTCGTGCCGCACTTCGGCATGAAGCTCAACGGTGCGCGGCGCTGGCTGAACCTGCTGGTGACTACCTTCCAACCGGTGGAGGCGGTGAAGCTGATTCTGGTGGTGTACATCGCCAGCTATCTGGTCCGCCATCGCGAGAGCGTGGAAACGCGCTTCTGGGGTTTGCTGAAACCGATCATCGTGGCCGGAGGCATCGTGCTGCTGCTGCTCGCGCAGCCGGACTTCGGCTCGGCCACGCTGGTGATCGCGGTGACCATCGCGATGGTCTGGCTTGGCGGTGCGCGGCCGATCTTTTTGTTCCTGATGGGCCTGCCGCTGATGCCGCTGCTGTACATCGCGGCGACCGGCGAAAGCTATCGCATGAAGCGGCTCACCTCGTTCATGGACCCGTGGAAGGATCCGTTCAACGACGGCTTCCAGCTGACCCAGTCACTGATGGCGATCGGTCGCGGCGAATGGACCGGCGTCGGCCTCGGCTCCAGCGTGCTGAAGCTGTCGTACCTGCCCGAAGCACATACCGATTTCATCTTCGCGGTGATCGGCGAGGAACTTGGTCTGGCCGGTGTGGTGCTGGTCGCCGCGTTGTTTGCGCTGGCGGTCGGTCGCGGTTTGTATCTGGGCTTGAAAGGTGTGGAGGTCGGTCAGCGTTTCGCCGGCTATGTCGCCTTCGGCATTTCGCTGATGCTGGCGATGCAGGCAATCGTGTCCGTCGGGGTCAACCTGGGTGCCTTGCCGACTAAAGGCCTGACGTTGCCGCTGATCAGCTACGGCGGTTCGTCAATGGCGCTGACCTGTGCGATGGCCGGCGTGCTGTTGCGCGCCACGTTCGAAATCAACCGCGCGCTGGATGCGCGCGAAGTCACGCGCCGCATGCCTGCAGCCGTATCAGCAAGCGATGCGAATATCGCGGCGAAGCCGCGCGAGGCGGTGGCCGCATGAGCATGACCGCGCCCGTGCTGATTATGGCCGGCGGCACCGGCGGCCACATTTTCCCTGGCCTGGCCGTGGCCGAGTGCCTGCGTGCTCAGGGCGTGCCGGTGGTGTGGCTGGGTGCGGTCGGCGGCATGGAAACTCGGGTCGTGCCGACGCATCAGATCGAACTGCACACCGTGAAAGTCGGCGGTCTGCGCGGCAAGAACCTGAGCAAGCGGTTGTTGGCGCCGTGGATGATCCTGCGCGCCTTGTTCGCATCGATGGCGCTGCTGCGCAGGATCAAGCCGCGCAGCGTGCTGTCGATGGGCGGTTATGTGGCCGGCCCTGGCGGTCTCGCCGCGTGGCTGTTGCGTCGTCCGCTGCTGGTGCACGAACAGAACCGCATCGCCGGCTTCACCAATCGCCAGCTGGCGAAGCTTGCTCGTCGCACACTGGCCGGCTTCGCCGATGTACTGCCGCATGCGGAGTGGGTGGGCAATCCGGTGCGCGCTTCGATCGCGTCATTGCCCGCGCCGGCACAGCGTATGGCCATGCGTGATGGCAGGCCGCGATTGCTGGTGCTCGGCGGCAGCCTCGGCGCGCGTGCGTTGAATCTCGCGATACCGCAGGCACTGGCGCAACTGCCACCCGAGCAACGTCCCGAAGTGCTGCACCAGTCCGGCACGCGCGGCCTGGATGAAGCACGCGACGCTTATGCGAAAGCCGGCGTCGAGGCGCAGGTGGTGCCGTTCATCGACGACATGGCCGGCAGTTACGGATGGGCGGACCTGGCCGTCTGCCGCGCTGGCGCACTCACCCTGGCCGAACTCACCGCGAGCGGGCTCGGTGCACTGCTGGTGCCGTTTCCACATGCGGTCGACGACCACCAGACCCACAACGCCGAAGCGCTTGTCGCCATCGGCGCGGCCGAATTGATCAGCGAACCCGACCTCAAAGGAACCGCACTGAACGTCGAACATCTGACCCAGCGCCTGCAGGCGCTGCTGGGCGACCGCACCAGGCTGGTGGCGATGGCCGAAGCCGCGCGCACGCTGGCCAAGCCCGATGCCGCGCAAGTCATCGCGCGTGCCTGCATGGAGGTGGCCGCATGACGCCGCGTCGCCTGCATGCGCATGAAGACCTGATGAGCACGTTCCAGCGCGTGCACTTCATCGGCATCGGCGGCGTCGGCATGAGCGGCATCGCCGAAGTGCTGCACAACCTGGGTTATGCGGTGTCTGGCTCCGATCGCGCGAATTCGCCGACGGCGCTGCGCCTGCAGCAGCTCGGCGTCAACGTGCACGTGGGACACGCCGCCGAACACATCGGCGATGCCGACGTGGTGGTGACATCCAGCGCGATCCACAAGGACAACCCGGAGCTTGTCGCCGCGCGCGCGGCACGCATTCCGGTGATTCCACGCGCGGAGATGCTCGGCGAGCTGATGCGCTTTCGGCGTGGCGTGGCGATCGCCGGCACGCACGGCAAGACCACCACCACCAGCCTCACCGCCAGCGTGCTGGCCGAGGCCGGCTACGATCCGACTTTCGTGATCGGCGGCCAGTTGAACGCGGCCGGCGCGAATGCACGGCTGGGCACGGGCCAGTACCTGGTGGCGGAAGCGGATGAGTCCGATGGCTCGTTCCTGCTGCTGTCGCCGGTGATCGCCGCGGTCACCAATATCGATGCGGATCATCTGGAGAACTACGGCGGCGATTTCGCACAGGTGAAAAAAGCCTTCGCCGATTTCCTGCATCGCCTGCCGTTCTATGGCCTCGCCGTTTTGTGCGTGGACGATCCGGAAGTCGCCGAGCTGGCGAAAACCACCACGCGCCGCGTGATGACCTACGGCATCGATACGCCGGATGCCGACGTGCGCGCGGTGAACCTCAGCCAGCACGGTTTCGAGATGCATTTCGACCTGGTGTTGCCCGGTCGCAAGGATGCACTGCCGGTCAAGCTCAACCTGCCGGGCCGGCACAACGTGCTCAACGCGTTGGCCGCGGCCACCATTGGCTGGCAGCTCGGCGTCGAAGCCGAGGCGATGGCGCACGCGCTGGAACATTTCGAAGGCGTCGGCCGGCGCTTCCATCGTCGCGGTGAAATTGCGCTTGACCAGGGCAGCGTGTTGCTGGTCGACGATTACGGCCATCATCCGCGCGAACTGGCTGCGGTGTTCGCCGCGGTTCGCGGCGGCTGGCCGGAGCGCCGGTTGGTAGTCGGTTTCCAGCCGCATCGCTACAGCCGCACGCGCGACCTGCTGGACGACTTCGCCAACGTACTGGCCGAGGTCGACGTGCTGGTGCTGACCGACGTGTACCCCGCTGGCGAAGCGCCGATCGCCGGTGCTGATGGTCGCGCGCTGGCGCGCGCGGTGCGCGCGCGCGGCAAGGTCGATCCGGTGCTGATCGAGCATCCGCGCGAACTGAAAGACACCTTGCCCACGTTGCTGCAGGACGGCGATCTGCTGTTGCTGCTCGGCGCCGGCGATATCGGCGCGGCCGCGGTGGACATGGCCCAGGCCGGACAGTTGAGGACCAACAAGTGATGAGCACGACGACCATGAGCCCGAGCCGTTTCACCGATCCCGCACAGTTCGGACGCGTCGCCGTGGTGATGGGCGGCAGTTCGGCCGAACGCGCGGTGTCGCTCGATTCCGGCCGCAATGTGCTCGCCGCGCTGCAGGCACGGGGCATCGATGCGCATGCGATCGACGGCATTCCGGCATTGCTGGACGCGCTGCGTGCCGGTCACTTCGCCCGCGTGTTCAACATCCTGCATGGCCAGCACGGCGGCGGCGAAGACGGCGTGCTGCAGGGCGCGCTGGAGTCGCTCAACGTTCCATACACCGGATCGGGCGTGCTCGGTTCGGCACTGTCGATGGACAAGACGCGTTCCAAGCGCGTGTGGCAGTCGCTGGGTTTGCCGACACCGAAATTTGCGGCGCTTCCGCGCGGCACCGATGTGCATGCGGCGGCTCGGCAGGTCGGTTTTCCGTTGATCGTGAAACCCGCCTGCGAAGGTTCGAGCGTCGGTGTGACCCGCGTGTTCGAGGAAAAGGATCTCGATTCGGCGGTAGAGCTCGCCGCGCAGTACCCGTGCGACCTGCTGATGGAGACGCTGATCGAGGGCGACGAACTGACGGTCGCGATCCTCGGCCGCGATGTGCTACCGAGCATCCACATCGTGCCCACCGCGGCGTTCTACGACTACAACGCGAAGTACGTTGCCGAAGACACCCGCTACATCTGTCCGGGACTCGAAGGCACTGCCGAGGAAGAGCTGCGCGCGCTGTCGCTGACGGCTTTCGATGCGCTGGGCTGCGCCGGTTGGGGACGCGTGGACGTGATGCGCGACCGCGATGGCCGCAACTGGCTGCTCGAAGTGAATACGGCACCGGGCATGACCTCGCATTCACTGGTGCCCAAGGCGGCTGCGGCTGCGGGCATCGACTACCAGGAATTGTGCTGGCGGGTGCTCGAAACCAGCTTTCGGGAGGGCGCATGAAGGGCACGTTCCGCCTGGTTGCCTGGTGCCTGGCCATCGCGCTGGTCGCGCTGCCGATCGTCGGCGTGCTGCAGGGCTGGTTCGCCGCCAACCGCTGGCCGGTCACGCAGTTGACGGTGCAGGCACAGTTCAAGCACGTGACGCCGGCGGATATCCGTGCCGCAGTGCTGCCGCGC
>DASWOQ010000056.1:0-50143 GCA_036398675.1 Rhodanobacter sp.
TGGGATTGCCCAGTTCAAATGCCTGTGTTCCGGCATGGGGCCCACGGGCAAATAATTCTTCGGCGGATGGCGCCCGTTCGGATCTGGCGCCATTAACCCCAATACGCCAGTTGGGGGCGATGGCGTAGCTTGCGCACGCCGAAAAGGAATAGGCATTGAAGCTGCGCGCAATGGCCTGATCAAGGCCAAGGGCTTCATCCGCATCGGCATTGATCTGGCTATGTTCATATCGGCCACCTGCCTCCAACCGGACAGATCCCAGATCCAGAGATTGCAGGGTGAATATACCGGTTTGCACAGTGTGATTGGCCGGGACGAATTTTTCTTCGCCAACGACAGAGAAATCGCGGGTCATGACCTGTGCGCCGGTTACGCCATTCCATCCGCCGCGTTTTGCCTGCACCATTTCGGCGCGCGCTTCCAACCATGGCGCCTGTGCAGGCCCATAACACCAGGTAGTACCAGGAGACGTCATGCAGGTTTCGGTTGAGAATATCGGCACGCTCGAGCGCAAGCTCACGGTGAAGTTTCCCGCGGAGCGGTTCGAGGTGCAGGTGAGCGCGCGGATCGCGGAGATGGGCCGTACGGTTCGACTGAAGGGCTTCCGTCCAGGCAAGGTGCCAACTACGGTCATCAAGCAGCGTTTCGGCGACCAAGTTCGTGGCGAAGTGCTGTCCGACCTAATCGGCAGCACGCTGCGCGAGGCGGTCGAGCAGGAAAAGCTCCAGCCGATCGCCAATCCGGCCATCAACACGACCGGTCGGCCTGAGAACGGCGAAATTGCCTACACCGCGACGTTCGAGATCATGCCGGAGTTCCCGGTGGTCGACGTGAGCGCGCTGGAAATCAACCGGCCGGTGGCAACAGTTACCGATGCCGACATCGACAAGATGCTTGAAACCTTGCGCCAGCAGCGTCGTTCCTTCGAAGAGACCGATCGCGCCTCGGTCGAAGGCGATTTCGTCATGTTCGAATATTCGGCTGAAACGGGCGATTACCGTTTCCCGGCGGAGGGCCTGGAACGCGCGGGCAGCGTGATCGGCTCAGGCAGCTTGTTCAAGGCGCTGGACGAAGCCCTCACTGGACGCAAGGCCGACGACAGCTTCGAGACCGAGATTGCCTTCCCGGAAGATTTTCGCAACGACCAACTGGCCGGCAAGACCGCCAAGGTCGATTTCAAGATCATCAAGGTGCAGGAAGCGAAGCTACCCGAAATCGACGGCGAGTTCGCCAAGTTGTTCGGCATTGTCGACGGCGACCTGGAAGTTTTCCGCACGGAGGTTCGTGCGAACCTCGAGCGCGAGCTCAAGGCGGCGCTGATGGCCCGATTGAAGTCCGAAGTGGCGGAAAAGCTCTCCAATCTCCACGACGGACTGGATGTGCCGAAGCTGTTGGTGCAGTCCGAAGCCGGTAACATGGCTGCCGGCAGCGTGCCGCGCGGCCAGCAGCCACCGCTGCAGCTCATCGAGGCGGCCACGCCGATCGCGCGCAAGCGTGTGATCGCCGGTTTGCTGATGGGTGAGATCGCCCGCAAGCAGGGCATCAAGATCGATCGCAAGCTGGTCGCCGAGCAGCTTGCCGCGATTGCCTCGACATACGAGGAGCCGGAGAAGGTCATTGAACTCTACAACAGCGATCCCCAATTGATGTCTGGGCTACAGAATCGCGTGATTGAAGATCAGGTGGCCGAGTGGGTGGCGGATCATGCCAATACCACTCAGCTGGATCTGAGCTTCGACGAGGTGATGCGCCCGACCAACGCCTGAGTTTCCCTATCGGGCCAATTCAACCGGAGAGCTGTAGTGGCCATGGATCAGATCCAGAACCTCAATTTGATACCGATGGTCGTCGAGCAGACCGCCCGTGGCGAGCGCTCTTATGACATCTATTCGCGCCTGCTGAAGGAACGCGTGATCTTCTTGGTCGGCGAAGTCAACGACCAAGTTGCGAACCTGCTGGTCGCGCAGATGCTGTTCTTGGAATCGGAAAACCCGGACAAGGACATCCAGTTCTATATCAACAGCCCGGGTGGTGCGGTGACTGCTGGTCTGGCGATCTACGACACCATGCAATTCATCAAGCCGAATGTCAGCACCATGTGCATCGGCCAGGCATGCAGCATGGGCTCGTTCCTGCTGATGGCTGGCGCGAAAGGCAAGCGCTTCGCATTGCCGAACTCGCGCATCATGATCCACCAGCCGTCCGGTGGCGCGCAGGGTCAGGCGACCGACATCGAGATCCAGGCACGCGAGATTCTCTACATCCGTGAGCGCCTGAACCGGCTCTATGTCGAGCACACCGGCCAGCCGATCGAGAAGATCGAGCTGGACATGGAGCGCGACCGCTTTATGAATGCCGTAGATGCCAAGGCCTATGGCCTGATCGACGAAGTGCTCGAGAAGCGCGCCGGCGAAACAGTGAAGTCGGCCTGATTTTCAAGCTCAACCATGGAGTTGCGACGAGGGTTCCGGATCTGCCTGCAGATCCGGAACCCTGTGTTATTCTCGCGACGCATTCTGATTTACCAGCGGGATCGAAAGTATGAGTGACGACCGGCAGGGGCGTTCCAGCGACAGCGGCAAGATTCTCTATTGCTCCTTCTGTGGCAAGAGCCAGCATGAGGTGCGCAAGTTGATCGCGGGCCCGTCCGTGTTCATCTGCGACGAATGCGTGGAACTCTGCAACGACATCATTCGCGAGGAGTTGGAAGAGAAGTCGGCTTCCGGGCGTACCCAACTGCCCAAGCCGCGCGAAATACGCGAGTCGCTCGATCAGTACGTCGTCGGCCAGACCCGCGCGAAGAAGGCGCTGGCGGTGGCCGTCTACAACCACTACAAGCGCATCGAATCGCGCCAGAAAAGCGACGATATCGAGCTGGGCAAGTCCAATATCCTGCTGATCGGGCCGACCGGTTCGGGCAAGACACTGCTGGCCGAGACGCTGGCGCGGTTGCTCAATGTGCCGTTCACCATCGCCGATGCGACGACGCTGACCGAAGCCGGCTACGTCGGCGAGGATGTCGAGAACATCATCCAGAAGCTGTTGCAGAAATGCGACTACGACGTGGAGAAGGCGCAGTCCGGCATTGTCTACATCGACGAAATCGACAAGATCTCGCGCAAGAGCGAAAACCCATCGATCACCCGCGACGTCTCGGGTGAGGGCGTGCAGCAGGCGTTGCTGAAGCTCATCGAGGGCACGCTGGCATCGGTGCCGCCGCAGGGCGGGCGTAAGCATCCGCAGCAGGAATTCCTGCAAGTCGACACCAAGAACATCCTGTTCATCTGTGGTGGCGCGTTCGCCGGTCTGGAAAAGGTGATCCAGCAGCGCTCCGAGACCACCGGCATCGGTTTTTCGGCCGAAGTCCGCAGCAAGGAACGCACTGAGAACTTGGGCAAGACTCTGTCCGACGTCGAGCCCGCCGATCTGGTGCGCTTCGGCCTGATCCCGGAGTTCGTGGGTCGCCTGCCAGTGGTTGCCACGCTCGATGAGCTGGACGAGCCTGCATTGGTGAAGATACTTACCGAGCCCAAGAATGCGGTGACCAAGCAGTTCAAGAAGCTGTTCGAGATGGAAGAGGTCGAGCTGGAATTCCGTCCCGAGGCACTGCAGGCGATCGCCAAGAAGGCGTTGAAGCGGAAGACCGGCGCCCGCGGCCTGCGCACCATCCTGGAACAGGTGCTGCTCGATACCATGTACGAACTCCCGTCGCTGGAACACGTCAGCAAGGTCGTGGTGGACGACGCAGTGATCGACGGCCATGCCGAGCCCTACCTGATCTACCGCGGCAATCTGCAGCAGCGCGCTGTTGGCGAGAGTGGCAGCGGCGCTGCCTGATCGTTCTCATGCTTGTCGACATGGGCGGCTCCGGTGATTCCACCGGGGCCGTTCTGCTTTCAGCAGGCCGGTGCACCTTGACGGAGCACCAGATTGCCTCCACTTGACCTGATGAGGTCCCCGGCGCAGTGTCGGGATGAGTCCTGATCAGAATTAAGAATTACAAGGAAACTGTCTTCGATGGCCAAAACCACCAGAAATCTGTCTTCGATGGCCAAGAACGTCCCTCTGCCTGTTGCGAACGATGCCCTGCCGGTGCTGCCGCTGCGCGATGTCGTGGTTTATCCGCACATGGTCATTCCGCTGTTTGTCGGCCGCGACAAATCCATGCGCGCACTGGAGCGTGCGATGGAAGGCGAGCGGCAAATCCTGCTGGTGGCGCAGAAGAGTCCGGATATCGACGACCCGGAGATCAGCGACCTGCACCAGATCGGTACCTTGGCCGGTGTATTGCAGTTGCTCAAGCTGCCCGATGGCACCGTAAAGGTGCTGGTCGAGGGACAGTCCCGCGTGGCCGTGGAGGATTACCGCGAAGAGAACGGCATGCTGATGGCGCGATCGCGCGTGATCGAACCTGTCTACAACGCGAAGGAGCGTGAGCTCGATGTGGTGTCTCGCACCCTCATTTCGTTGTTCGAGCAGTTGGTCAAGCAGAGTCGCAAACTTCCACCGGAGGTGCTGGCCAGCCTGTCGGGTATCGACGATCCATCGCGTGTGGCCGATTCCATCGCCGCGCATCTGTCCGTGCGCATGGCGGACAAGCAGAAGGTGCTGGAAACCGCTGATGTCGCGCAGCGGCTGGAGCTGTTGATTGGCCTGGTCGATGGCGAGATGGATCTGCAGCAGGTGGAGAAGCGCATCCGCGGCCGGGTCAAGTCGCAGATGGAGAAGAGCCAGCGCGAGTACTACCTCAACGAGCAGATGAAGGCGATCCAGAAGGAGCTCGGCGATAACGAAGAGGGCACCAACGAGATCGAGGAACTGCAGAAGAAGATCGAAAAGGCCGGCATGCCCAAGGCCGTGCTGTCCAAGGCGCGCCAGGAATTCGGCAAGCTCAAGCAGATGTCGCCGATGTCGGCCGAGGCTACCGTCGTGCGCAACTATCTCGACTGGCTGGTCGGCGTGCCGTGGAAGAAGCGCAGCAAGGTGCGCAAGGATCTCCAACTGGCGCAGGAAGTGCTCGACGCCGATCACTTCGGCCTGGAAAAGGTCAAGGACCGCATCCTCGAATACCTCGCCGTGCAGCAGCGCGTTTCGGTGATGAAAGGCCCGATCCTTTGCTTGGTCGGCCCGCCCGGCGTAGGCAAGACCTCGCTGGGACAGTCGATCGCCAAGGCCACCAACCGGAAATTCGTGCGTATGAGCCTGGGTGGCGTGCGTGACGAGGCGGAGATCCGCGGGCACCGTCGTACCTACATCGGTTCGATGCCGGGCCGCATCGTCCAGAACATCAACAAGGTCGGCGCGAAGAATCCGTTGTTCGTGCTGGACGAGATCGACAAGATGTCGATGGATTTCCGCGGCGATCCGTCTTCCGCTCTGCTGGAAGTGCTGGATCCGGAGCAGAACCACGCTTTCAACGACCATTATCTCGAAGTGGATCTCGACCTGTCCGAAGTGATGTGGATCGCGACGGCCAATTCGCTGAACATCCCGGGCCCGCTGCTCGATCGCATGGAGGTGATCCGCATACCGGGCTACACCGAGGACGAGAAGCTTGGCATCGCGCAGAAGTATCTGCTCGCCAAGCAGCTCAAGGCGAACGGTCTCAAGCCCGAGGAGCTCGCAGTCGACGAAGAGGCGCTGCGCGACATCGTGCGCTACTACACGCGCGAGTCGGGCGTGCGCAACCTCGAGCGCGAAATCTCGAAGATCTGCCGCAAGGTGGTCAAGGAGCTGACGCTGGGAGAAGTGAAGAAAGCCAAGACCAAACCGTTCGCCTCGAAGTCCGCCAAGTCCAGGAAGCAGCCAGGGTCGGGCAAGGTGCGTGTCGATTCGGCCAACCTCGATCATTACCTCGGCGTTCGTCGCTTCGACTTCGGCCGCAAGGAGCTGCAGAACGAAGTCGGCTTGGTCACCGGTCTTGCATGGACCCAGGTGGGCGGCGAACTGCTGAGCATCGAAGCCTCCGTGGTTCCGGGCAAGGGTCGGCTGGTACACACCGGCCAGCTCGGCGATGTGATGAAGGAATCGATCCAGGCCGCGTTGTCGGTCGTGCGCGCGCGCGCAGATCGCCTGGGCATCGATCCCGAATTCCATCAGAAGCTCGATGTGCATATCCACGTTCCGGAGGGTGCGACACCCAAGGACGGCCCCAGCGCGGGCATTGCGATGTGCACGGCACTGGTGTCCGTGCTGACCAAGGTACCGGTGCGTTCCGAAGTGGCGATGACCGGCGAAATCACCTTGCGCGGCCGCGTGCTGCCGATCGGCGGCCTCAAGGAGAAGCTGTTGGCCGCGCATCGGGGGGGGATCACCACGGTGATCATTCCCGAGGACAACAAGAAGGATCTGGCGGACATGCCCGCGAACATCACTTCGTCACTCGAAATACATCCGGTGCGCTGGATCGACGAAGTGCTGGACATCGCGCTTGAGCGTCCACTGCAGCCCAATCCCGTAAAGGACGAGGCGGCAGCGACTCCCGCAAGCGAACCGGCTGAAGTGCACTCGCGTACCCATTGAGCGCGAGACGGATCGTTTCTTGTGAAAGAACCCCGCTTCGCGCGGGGTTCTTTTTATCTGCTTTTTCGCCGTCGGTCGACGAAGTTGTCCCGCAGTCGCCCGGCGACAATCTTCCAATCGATTTCGTCAAGTGCATTTATGCCGGAAACGTTGCTGTGGCTTGTGTTGCGGAGTCCGGCAAGGCACTGGTATAAAGGCGTTACCGCAGTCCCGGCGTTCTTCAGCGCAGCGATGCGGGGTTGCGTTACGGCGCCTAGCAAGAGCCAACCATCCATGCCGGCGCTGTTTCAGTCCCAGACTGGCCGCGCCGACGAAAACCGAATTCAAGGAGTTTTTCAATGAACAAAACCGATCTGATCAATGCCATTGCCGAAAAGGCCGAGTTGACGAAGGCCGACGCCGGCCGCGCTCTCGAAGCCTTCTTTGAGACCGTGCAAAAGTCGTTGAAGAAGGGCGAGGATGTCTCGGTGGTCGGCTTTGGTACGTTTACCGTACGCAAGCGTGCAGCCCGCACGGGCCGCAACCCGCGCACCAATGAAGCGATCAAGATCAAGGCGTCGAAAGTGCCTGCCTTCAAGGCTGGCAAGACCCTGAAGGATGCCCTAAACTAAGCGGCTATTCGCTTGGTTTCGGGTGCTTAGCTCAGCGGTAGAGCGTCGCCCTTACAAGGCGGTGGTCGTAGGTTCGATCCCTACAGCACCCACCAGAAAATGCGGAGTGGTAGTTCAGTTGGTTAGAATGCTGGCCTGTCACGCCGGAGGTCGCGGGTTCGAGTCCCGTCCACTCCGCCACAGTTCTCAAGGGCGCCCGTGTGGCGCCCTTGTCATTTGAGCGATAGGCGTTTCGTGCAACAGCGATGGTGATGGGTATCCACTGACGGTGGTGTGGTCGTCGATACATCGCATGTTTCATGCGCTCTCAACCACGTTGCGGGAAAATTTCAATGCTGCAGGCAATGCGTAACAAGATGCATGGTTGGCCGGCCGCCATCCTTCTTGGTGTTTGCGTTTTGGCGATGTCGCTTTTCGGCATGGAAAGTTATTTCACTTCGCGCAACGACACGTTCGTAGCGAAAGTCGGCAAGCATGAAATCAGCCAGAACGCTTACCAGGACCGGATGAACAAGCTGCGCCAGCAGGCCAGTGCCGAGCAAGGCGAGAATTTCGACGCCAGCGTTTTCGAAAAACCGGAAACCAAGCAGAGCGTGCTTGATGGCTTGGTCGACCAGCAACTGTTGCTCAAGGCGAATGACGACTGGGGCATGCGCGTATCCGATCAGGCGGTGCGCGACTACATCGCTTCGATTCCGGGTTTCCAGATCAACAACCAGTTCGACCCCACCACTTATCGCACTTATCTCGCCAGTCAGCGCCAGACCTCGGACGCGTTCGAGAACGATATTCGCGCCTCATTGGCGACGCAGATTCTGCCCAATGCGATCAACGACAGCACGATCATCAGTGATGCGCAGATCGATCGCTTTCTTTCGCTGGCCAGCCAGCGCCGCGATCTGCGCTATTTTCTGTTGCCGCGCCCGGCGCTGACGGACAATCAGGTGACCGATGCGCAGGCGGAAGCGTTTTACAAGGCGCATGTCGCCGATTACATGAACCCTGAGCAGGTTTCGGTGAAATACATCGAAGTCATTGGTGCAGATCTGCCGCCCGATGCCGTGCCGAGCGAAGACGAGTTGAAAAAGCGCTACGAGGACGAAAAGAAGCGTTTCGTGCAGCCGGAACAACGGCTGGTATCGCACATCCTGATCAATGTGCCCGCCAATGCTACGCCGGACCAGCAGAAGTCGGCGCTGGCCAAGGCCGAGAAGATCGCTGCGGGTGCCAATCCGGGAGACTTCGCCAAGCTGGCTGCGCAAGATTCGGAGGATCTCGGTTCCCGGCGTCAGGGTGGCGACCTGGGCTGGCTCGAGAAGGGCGTCACCAATCCGGCATTCGACGCGGCACTGTTCGCGTTGCAGAAAGGCCAGATTTCCAAGCCGGTGCTGTCGCCCGATGGCTATCACATCATCTGGCTGCGCGACGTGCGTACCGGTGACGCCAAGCCTTATGCCGACGTGCGGGATCAGTTGATCAAGGAAGCCTCCGGCTCAGGACGCGATCGCAAATACAATGATGTGGCGGGTAAGTTGTCCGACAACACGTACCAGAATCCTTCATCGTTGGAGCCGGCTGCAGCGGCGCTCGGCATGCCGATCAAGGAAACCGTGCTGTTTTCACGCAAGGGCGGCGACGGCATCACCGCCAATTCCAAGCTGGTCGCCGCGGCGTTCAGCGACGACGTGCTGGTACAGGGCAACAACTCCGGCCTGATCGATCTTGGCAACGACCATTCGCTCGTGCTTCATATCGACAAGCATGTTGCGGCAGCGGCCCGTCCATTGAGCGAAGTTCGTGCGGATATCCAGAAGCGGATCCTCGACGAACGTGTCGCAGCCACCGAGAAGAAGCAGGCCGAGGATGCGGTCATGCGCCTCGGCAAGGGCGAGGATATAGCGGCCGTGGCGAGTTCTCTGGGGGCGACCGTGCAGAATGCCAAGGAGGCCGTGCGTGGTCACTCCGATGTCCCGGTTCCGCTGCTGAAGCAGGCATTCCTGTTGGCGCATCCCTCGCCTGGCAAACCGCAGTTCGCTGCAGTGGACATGCTTGACGGGACCTATGCGCTGCTCGCTGTCGACCGCGTGCAGGACGGCGACCTCTCCAAGATCTCCGCATCGGAGCGCGATACTCTGAAACAGCAGATGGGTCGGGTCTATGGCACCGAGGCGACGCAGGAGCTGATCGACACGCTCAAGGCGAAGACCGAGATCAAATACAACAAGAGCCTGATGTAAGCCTTCTGTTCAAGCCGTTGTGAAAGGGCGGCTTCGGCCGCCTTTTCATTATGCAGTTTGCCGAATCGCTCGTCAGTCCACATCGCCAAGCTGGAGAATCTGCCCAGGCTTCAATGCGCCGCCACGCAAGTGGTTCCAGCGCTGCAATTGCGTGACGTCGACGGAATAGCGATGGGCGATCTGCCAAAGGCTCTCGCCGCGCTTCACCTTGTGCGTCTTCCTGGGTGAATGCGTTGATGCGACAGAGGTGGCAGGAACGGTAGCCGCCGGAACGGTTTCGGTCCCTGCGCTCGTGGAGGAATTTTCAATGGTCGCCGCATTCGTCGGATGATTCAGCATGGCTGCCTGGAACTGTCCGACGTGGCCCGCCGGCAACATGACGTAGGGCGAGACGCCGATATCGATCATGTCGCTGCGGAATGCTGCGTTGAGATCCTTCATGATGTCCACCGACATGCCGGCGTGGTGGGCTGCCTGGGCCATCGGCATCGAGCGGGGCAGGCTGACCTGCACCAGTTGCTCGTCCTGGGACAAGGTGGGCAGGCTGACATTGAAACGGGCCGGCTCACGCACCACGCAGGCGATCGCCAGCAGCTTGGCCAGATGCTCCCGGGTCACGCGTTGTACCGGCCATGGCGGAATGACCGGTGACTCCGCCGGCATGCCGCGCTGCTGGACCAGCTTGTGTATCTTGAACTCTCCGGCGTTGTACGCGTAATCAGCAACGCGCCAGTCATGAAACTGGTCGTGATACGCCTTCAACAGCTTCATGACCGCCTTTGCCGAGGCGGAAACATCCAGGCGGCCGTCGTAGCGACCATTGACGCGCAGGCCCATCGAATCGGCCGTGACCGGCATGATCTGCCAGATGCCAGCTGGCCGGTTCCTGCGCCCGGATACCATTTGGAATCCGCTCTCCACCCAGGGCAGCAACACGAACTCTCCCGCGACATCGTATTGCGTGGCTATCTGCTGCACATAGGCAAGGCGCGGCAGTATTTCCTGCATCTGGCTTTCGAATCGCGCGGGGTTATGAGTGTATCGCCTAGCCCATTCCAGTACCTTGGGATCGGCGTCGCAGTCCGCCATGGCAAAGCTGCTGCGCAACTGTCCCCACATGTCGGTGGCTTGTGCGGCTGCGACGGTCTTGTTCGTGTAGGACGCGGATGGACTGTCGATGGCGACTTTCGGCGCGATGCTGACCGCCGGTTGATGCGGGACCTGCGAAGGCACCGTCGAGCACGCAGCCAACAGCGTCATCGTCGCCAGCAGGCCTGGGCGCAACAGCTTGTTGTTCACTGGAATGCGTCCTTGGCTTCACGCAAGGCGGCAAACCGAGCAATCCGGTCATCCGCAGTTTGCCGATCTGCGCACCAGCGAATGACCTCTTCGCTGTCGACCCGAAGAAACGGATTGGTGGCAAGCTCCTCCGCCAGCGAAACGGGCAACGTGGGCTGGCGATCGGCGCGCAATGCCGCGACTTGCCGGATACGTGCCTGCAGACGGCGATTGCCTGGTTCGACGAGACTGGCGAAGCGTCCGTTCGTCGCGGTGTATTCATGTCCGGCGCAGACCATGGTCGCTGCAGGCAACGTCGAAAGTCGATCCAGCGAAGCGAGCATCTGCGCAGGCGTTCCCTCGAACAGCCGCCCGCATCCCATGCTGAACAGGGTATCGCCGCAAAACACCACGCCTTCGCCGACGTACGCGACATGGCTGAGCGTGTGGCCGGGAATCGCGAGGACTTCAAAACGGAAGGCCGGGGCATTCAGTGCCATCGTGTCGCCATCACCCACTCGCATCGTCGCTTCGGCGATGCGCCCATCCGCAGGCGCATACACCGGAACCGCACCTTTGGAGAGCAATGCGGCGACGCCACCGATGTGGTCGGGGTGATGATGCGTCAGCAGGATCGCGCGCAACTGCAGACGCCGTGCAGCCAGTGCCTGTTCCACCCCGCCGCTTTCACCGGGATCGACAACGATGGCGTTGCCGTCGTCGTCGTGCAGCAGCCAGATGTAGTTGTCCGTCAATGCCGGGATGGGTATGAGATGCACAAAGACTCCGCTGCGATCGAGTGACTCCCGGCGGACCGGCCTACTCTTGTCTCCTTCGCCCGAAAATGCACCTTCGGCACGCATGAAGCGGTCGACTATAGAGAGGCTCGCGGCGCAACTCGTTAGGTGCGCGTTAACCCGCGGGCAACTGTTCAGATGCGTGTGGCACGCCGGCCCGGTGGCGGGCAACGAGCCGCCGCGCTAGCCATTACACTCTGCATTGTGCAGAAGATCAGAGACGGAACCGGCCAGATGCTTCGATGCCATCACGACATCTATGCCAGTGCGCCCATGCGCCGCTTGCTGGATGATCAGATGCGCAGCATGGCTCCGGATCTGCAGCGCTGTTTCGGCACGCACGCCCTGCTGCTCGATGCGCTGCCCGACGAGACGCCACCCGCGCTCCCCATGCTGGGGCATTGGGTGCACCTGCGCGTCGATGGCGACGACTACGGTGGCGAACTGCGAGCCGCGACAGGCGAACCGCTGCCGTTTGTCGACGACGCCTTCGAGTTGATACTGCTGCGCCATGCCCTG
The DNA here is from genome assembly GCA_036398675.1 of Rhodanobacter sp. GTDB lineage: Bacteria > Pseudomonadota > Gammaproteobacteria > Xanthomonadales > Rhodanobacteraceae > Rhodanobacter. Next base: position 11,965 of record DASWOQ010000056.1, read on the forward strand.
GAAGTGCTTCCGGATTCCTCGGCCGTGCTGGGCGAGGCGGTGCGCATGCTCGCGCCCGGCGGCTTGCTGGTGGTGACCGGTGTGCATCCGCTCAGCAGCTGGGCGCCTTGGTTCCATTGGAATACACGCAACCGCCGCCATGCATTGCACGCGCCGCTGCGCCTGCGTCACAGCCTGCAGCAGGCGGGTATCGAAATCGAACGGTCGCAGCGGGTGGGGCGGCTGTGGCCGGGCAGCGCGCAGAAAGATACGCATGCAACGCTGGGTGGTGGCTACGTGCTGATCGCGCGCAAGCGCCGCCGTGCCATTTCGCCGTTGCGGTCAAAGCCGGTACCGATACGCGTACCGGCCAATCGAGGGCTGTCGCCCGGAACGCGGCGCAGTGCGGCACCATGATTTCAGACAAACATGCTGGGTAACGATGAGCGAAGTGGAAGCATTTACCGATGGGGCCTGCCTGGGCAACCCGGGCCCCGGCGGCTGGGCCGCCTTGCTGCGTGCGAAAGGAGCCGAGCGCATGCTGGCTGGCGGTGATCCGGCCACCACCAATAACCGCATGGAACTGATGGCGGCCATCGGCGCGCTGGAAGCGTTGAAGCGCCCTTGCGCTGTCGTGCTCACCACCGACTCACGCTACGTGATGCAGGGCATCGAGGAGTGGGTGCCGAAATGGCGCGCCAACGGCTGGCGCACGGCCGATCGCAAGCCGGTGAAGAACCAGGACCTATGGCAGCGGCTTTCCGATGCGGTGGCCATGCACAAGGTGTGTTGGCAATGGGTGCGTGGGCATAACGGGCATGTGGAAAACGAACGGGTCGACGTGGCGGCGCGCGAGCAGGCCGAGCTGATGAGGGACAAGGCATGAGGCAGATCATTCTCGACACCGAAACCACCGGCCTGGAAGTTCGTCAGGGCCACCGGTTGATCGAAATCGCCTGCATCGAGATGATCGAGCGTAGGCTCACCGGCCGGCACTACCAGACGTATCTCAACCCTGGCAGGGCGATCGACGAGGGTGCCCGCCAGGTCACCGGCATCGAGGATGAATTCCTGCTCGACAAGCCACGGTTCGGCGAAGTGGTGGAGGATTTTCTCGCCTTCATCGACGGTGCGGAACTGATCATCCACAACGCGAGTTTCGACATCGGCTTTCTCGATGCCGAACTGGCCTTGCTGGCGAATGGCGCGGGCAGGATCGGAGATCGCTGTACCGTGCTGGATACGCTGGCGATGGCGCGTGAGCGTTATCCAGGGCAGCGCAACAGCCTAGACGCGCTGTGCAAGCGCCTTGGCGTGGACAACTCGCGGCGCGACCTCCACGGCGGCCTGATCGACGCACAATTGCTGGCGGACGTCTATCTGGCCATGACTTCAGGTCAGAGTGCGCTGGATCTGGGCTTCGAGGGGGCGGTAGAGCAGCGCAATGCTGTGATCATGGCGCCGGTTCCGTTGAGTGCGCGTCCACTGGTGCTGCGCGCAGCGTCGAGCGAACTGGTGTTGCACGAACAGCGCCTCGATGCGCTGGATAAAAGTGCTGGCGGAAAAAGCGTATGGCGTCAGCTCGATTGAGCAACGCAGGCAGGCATCAGCTTCAGCGATAGCGCACCAGGATCGCGGTGATGTTGTCGTCGCCACCGCCATCCAGCGCGCTCAGCAGGAGTTGATCGACGCACTCCTGCGAGGCGAGGTCGCTCCGGGCGACCACGCGCGCGATCGACGCATCGTCGACGCACTCGGTCAGGCCATCGCTGCACAGCAAGAAGTTCATGCCGGTGGCCAACTGGCCCCGTGCCATGCCGATATGCAGTTGCTCGGCCGTCGTCACGCCCAGTGCCTGCGTCAGCACATTGCGCTGCGGATGTTTCGACGCGCGCGTCGGATCGATCTGGCCGGCTTCCACCAGCGCCTGGACTAGCGAATGGTCGTGACTGATCTGGCGCAACTCGTTCTTCCATTGATAGATGCGGCTGTCGCCGACCCAGGCCACTTCGTAACCGTCCGTGGTCACGCGCAAGGCGGCGATGGTGGTGCCCATCGGCAGCAGGTCGCGCGAACCGCGCGCGCGTGCCAGCACCTCTTCGCCCGCATGTTGCACGGCGTCGATCAGGCTGCGCCCCGATGCTACCCCTTCGACGACCGTATCGCGCACCAGCGCCGAAGCGACCTCGCCATGCTGGTGACCGCCCATGCCGTCGGCCACGAGAAACAGGCCGAGTGACGCATCGGCGTAGTAGGTGTCTTCATTGCGCGTGCGGCGCAGGCCGACGTGCGTGCCGTGTCCGAATTCGATCATGAGTCGTCAGGTATGCCAGTGAGTGGAGCATGACGGATGTACGGGGCGGGCGCAAAAGTCGGTTGACCAGAAAAACACAACGCCCCACGAGGGGGCGCTGTGTTTTTCTGGCGGAGAGGGAGGGATTCGAACCCTCGGTACGCTTACACGTACGCCTGATTTCGAGTCAGGTACATTCGACCACTCTGCCACCTCTCCAGAGGGGTGCGCGTGGTCCGCGCGAGCCGGCAAGTTTACGCGGTAGGGTGGGGCGAGACAAGCACGGCGATGCCCCGCCACCCTCGTTTCAGCCGGCTTTTTTCTTCGCGAGCCGCAGCCACGTATCGACCACGGTATCCGGGTTCAGCGATACCGATTCGATGCCTTGCTCCATCAGCCACTCGGCCAGATCAGGGTGGTCGCTGGGACCCTGGCCGCATATGCCGATGTATTTGCCCTTGGCGCGCGCTGTCTTGATTGCCATGGACAGCAGCTTTTTCACCGCCGGGTCGCGTTCGTCGAACAGGCTGGCGACGATGCTGGAATCGCGGTCCAGGCCCAGCGTGAGTTGGGTGAGATCGTTGGAGCCGATCGAGAAGCCGTCGAAGATGTCGAGGAACTCATCGGCGAGCAGGGCGTTGGACGGCACCTCGCACATCATGATGACCTTGAGGTCATGCTCGCCGCGCGTGAGGCCGTTTTTCGCCAGCACCTCGATCACCTTGCGGCCTTCGCCGAGGGTGCGTACGAACGGGATCATCACCCACACGTTGTTCAGGCCCATCACTTCGCGCACGCGTTTGACGGCGCGGCATTCCAGCGCGAACGCCTCGGCGAAGCTCGGATCGACGTAACGGCTGGCGCCGCGAAAGCCGATCATCGGATTTTCTTCATGCGGCTCGTAGCGCGCGCCGCCGAGCAGGCCTGCGTACTCATTCGACTTGAAGTCGGACAGCCGCACGATCACCGGCTTCGGGTACACCGACGCGGCGATGGTGGAGATGCCTTCGGCGAGGCGGTCGACATAGAAGCTCACCGGGTCGGCGTAGCCGGCGATGCGTTCGTCGATCTTCGCCTTGGTCTCGGCGTCCTGCTTGGCGTATTCCAGCAATGCCTTCGGATGCACACCGATGTGGCTGGCGATGATCATTTCCAGCCGGGCCAGGCCGATGCCGGCGTTCGGCAGCATGCCGAAGTCGAAGGCGCGTTCTGGATTGGCCACGTTCATCATGATCTTCAGCGGAGCCTCGGGCATGTCGCCCAGGTCGGCAGTGATGCGCTCGAATTTCAGGATGCCTTCGTAGATCGTACCGGTGTCGCCTTCGGCGCAGGACACGGTAACTTCCACGCCGTCCGGAATCTTCTCCAGTGCGTTGCCGGTGCCGACGACCGCAGGCACGCCCAGCTCGCGCGCAATGATCGCCGCGTGGCAAGTGCGGCCGCCGCGGTTGGTGACGATCGCCGATGCGCGTTTCATCACCGGCTCCCAGTCGGGGTCGGTCATGTCGGCGATCAGCACGTCGCCCGGCTGCACCTTGTTCATGTCGCTCAGCGAACGGATCACGCGCGCCTTGCCGGCGCCGATCTTCTGGCCGATCGAGCGACCTTCGGCCAGCACCTTGCCTTTCTCGTGCAGATGGAAGCGCTCGAGCTGCGTGGCATGCGAGCGCGACTTCACCGTTTCCGGGCGTGCCTGCACGATGTAGATCTTGCCGGTGTTGCCGTCCTTCGCCCACTCGATGTCCATCGGGCGGTCGTAGTGCTTTTCGATGATCAGCGACTGCCGCGCCAGCTCCTGCACATCCTCGTCGCTGATGCAGAATTTGTTGCGCAGCCCGGCCGGAGTGTCCTCGGTCCTCACGCGTTCGCCTGGTGCGTTCGAGTACACCATGCGCAGCTGCTTGGCGCCGAGGTTGCGGCGCAGCACCGCCGGCTTGCCTTCGCGCAGGGTCGGCTTGAACACGTAGAACTCATCCGGGTTCACCGCGCCTTGCACCACCATTTCGCCCAGACCGTACGAGCCGGTGACGAACACCACGTCGCGGAAACCCGATTCGGTGTCCAGCGTGAACAGCACGCCGGACGCGCCCACGTCCGAACGCACCATCAACTGCACGCCGGCGGAGAGGAATACATCCTCATGCTTGAAGCCCTGATGCACGCGATAGGCAATCGCACGATCGTTGTAGAGGGAGGCGAAAACCTCTTTCACCTTGTGCAGCACGTCGTCGATGCCGACCACGTTGAGGAAGGTTTCCTGCTGACCGGCGAACGAGGCGTCCGGCAGGTCTTCCGCCGTCGCCGACGAACGCACGGCAACGGCGATGTCGTCCGCGCCAGCGTCCTTGCACAGTTTGATGTAGGCGGTGCGAATGGCCTGCTCGAGTTCGGCGGGCAGGGCGGTATCGACGATCCAGCCGCGGATTTCCTTGCCTGCCGCGACCAGGGTGTCGACGTCGTCGACGTCGAGCGATGCAAGACGATCGAGGATGCGCTTGGCCAGGCCGCTCTTTTCCAGGTATTGCTGGAATGCGTCGGCGGTGGTGGCGAAGCCGCCGGGCACCGACACGCCCAGCTTGGCGAGGTTGCCGATCATTTCGCCGAGCGAGGCGTTCTTGCCGCCGACCTTGCCCAGGTCGGTCATGCGCAGTTGGTCGAGCCAAAGCACCAGATCGTTCAAGATCATCTCCTCAAGAGCGCTGTATGGGGTAACGGAAACCGGCTGTGGCGCACGGAGCAAAAGCGGGCCACAAAGAACTGGTATTGTCCGCTGCCGATGATGCGCAGCACAAGAAGACCATTGCCCCGATGTGCCGTTCCAACTGCATACCAGTCAGCGGGCGGTCAATCGGCGACAGCATTTGACGCTTGGGTTATGGTGCTGACCATTGCACCCGAGCGATCGAGGTTCCGTATGCAGCGAACGGTTTTTTTCATCTCCGACTCCACTGGTATTACCGCGGAGACAATCGGCAATAGCATCCTGGCTCAGTTCGAGGGCGTGCAGTTCGACAAGCACCGGTTGCCGTTCACCGACAGCATGCAGAAAGCGGAAACGGCCGCGCTGCGCATCAAGACCAACTACGCGCAGAGCGGCCAGCGCCCGATCGTGGTCAACACCATGGCCGATCGCGCGCTGTGCGACATCGTTGCGGCGAGCGGCGCCTTGATGCTGGATGTGTTCGCGCCATTCATCGGTCCGCTGGAAGACGAGTTGGGCGCGAAGCGTTCCGGTGCGGTCAACCGTTCGCATGGCATGGTCGACTTCGCCAAGTATGAAGCGCGCATCAATGCGACCAACTATGCGCTGACGCATGACGACGGCATGGACGTGGACTATGCACAGGCGGATCTGATCCTGGTGGGCGTGTCGCGATCCGGCAAGACGCCCACGTGTCTGTACATGGCCTTGCATTACGGGGTGAGTGCCGCCAACTATCCCCTGACCGACGATGACCTCGAGGAGCTCGAATTGCCGGCTCGCCTGCGTCCCCATCGGGATCGGCTGTTCGGCCTGACCATCGAGCCGCAGCGACTGGCGCAGATCCGCGAGCAACGCCGCGCCGGTAGCCGCTACGCTACCCTCCAGCAATGCCGCTGGGAGCTGGAGCAGGCCGATCGGCTGATGCGCCAGGCCAATATCCCCAGCCTCAACACGACGCATGTGTCGATCGAGGAGATCGCCAGCAAGATCTTCGACCGCTTCGGTATCGAGCGGACCATGTTCTGATCACGATGGAGTCTTTGCGTATTTCATGAGTGCCGTACTCGACAGCCGCAACAGCCTGCTCCCGGGACGTTTCGAGTTCCTGATGGGCTTGTACGCGGAAAATTATCATCGCCTGAGCCGCCTGTTCGGGCCGCAGCAGCTCGTTCCTGGCAACTATCTGTCGGACGTGGACGATGGCTTGCCGGTGCACCTCGTAGTGCAGGAATGCCACCCGTACACGCTGGAGCTGGAGCTGACCTACAGCTTCGTCGATGCGCATACCGGGCAGCGTGCGCCATCGGCGCAGTTGCGCATGTACACCGACGCGCATGTGGCCGAAGCGCTGCACTGCCATCCGGGCCGTCATCTGTGGCAGGTGCTCGGACCGTTTCCGCCTGCCCACACGGTGCTGCAGCATCGGTTGCAGATGAACGGATTTCTTTCGCGCTGGCTGGAGTACCTGGCCGGGCAGGGTCATTCCATCGGCACGTTGCAACCGCAGTCGAGCTGAGAACGACAGGCAACAAAAAACCCGCACAGGCGGGCTTTCGGTTAAGTGGCGGAGTGGACGGGACTCGAACCCGCGACCTCCGGCGTGACAGGCCAGCATTCTAACCAACTGAACTACCACTCCGCATTTGCAACGCTTCTTCCAGCGACCAACTTTGTCATTCCACCGCGTCGACCGTCGCCGGTTGCCGCGATGAGATGGCGTCCCCACGGGGATTCGAACCCCGGTCGCCACCGTGAAAGGGTGATGTCCTAGGCCTCTAGACGATGGGGACAATATGTTGGTGGAGCCAGGCGGGATCGAACCGCCGACCTCCTGCATGCCATGCAGGCGCTCTCCCAGCTGAGCTATGGCCCCGCCGCTGGAAGCCCGAAAGAATAGGTCCGAGTCCCAAGTCCGTCAAGCTTTTTTTCGGAAGCTTGTGCGTCCATCCGCTGCTGATAGACGACTTTGCCGATAGGCGACTTTCGTCGTGTCGCATTGAATGCGACGCGGTGGATGTCCGGGCGCTTCGTTTAAGCTGCTAGCCATCGACTGATCGAAGAAAGGTGCATGCACGACATCGGATTCATCCGCGACCTCGCCTTGGTGATGCTCGTGGCAGGCGCCACCACGATCCTTTTCCAGCGCCTGCGTCAGCCGGTGCTGCTTGGCTACATTCTGGCCGGTGTGCTGATCGGTCCACATACGCCGGGCATGCTGGTGGCCGACCCGCGCGCGATCGACGACATCTCCAACCTCGGCGTGGTGCTGCTGATGTTCACGCTCGGCCTCGAGTTCAGCGTGCGCAAGCTGCGCGAGGTCGGTATCGGCGTGCTGGTGGTGGCGGTGGTCGAAGTCGGCCTGATGCTGTGGGTGGGCTTCGGCATCGGCCACCTGTTCGACTGGAAGGGCATGGATGCCCTGTTTCTCGGCGCCATCATCGCGTTGTCTTCGACGATGGTGGCGACGCGCACCTTGTCCGAAGGAGGCCAGCGGCACAAGCCGTTCGCGCAGTTGGTGGTGGGGCTGCTGGTGGCGGAGGACATGCTGGCCATCGTGATGCTGACCCTGCTTACGGCGGTGGCCATCGGCGGGTCCGTCAAGGCCGAGACGGCGTTCACGCTGATCGGCCACCTTGGCTTGTTCGTGGTCGTGGGCATGATTCTCGGCCTGCTCCTGCTGCCGCGACTGGTCGATTACGTGGCCGGTTTCCGTCGCGACGAAACACTGCTGGTCAGTGTGCTGGGTATCTGCTTCGGTGCCAGCCTGCTGGCGGCCTGGATGGGTTTCAGCGTGGCGCTCGGTGCCTTTCTTGCCGGAGCCGTAGTGGCCGAATCGCGCAGCGTGGGGCGCGTGCTGCACCTGGTCGAGCCGTTGCGCGACATGTTTGCTGCGCTGTTCTTCGTGGCTATCGGCCTGAAGATCGATCCGGCGATGCTGATGCAATACGCGTTGCCGGCACTGCTGATCGCTGGCGTGGTCATCGTCGGCAAGACGGTGGCATGCAGCCTCGGCATCTTCATCGTCGGTCACGATGCACGCACGTCGTTGCGTTCCGGGCTCGGCATGGCGCAGATCGGCGAGTTCTCTTTCGTGATCGCCACACTCGGGCTTTCGCTGGGTGTAATCAGCGATTTCATCTATCCGATCGCGGTGGCGGTATCGGTGATCTGCATGGCGGTGTCGCCGTATCTGACGCGTTCGGCCGACCGCATCGCTGCTGGCCTGCGTTGGGCCACGCCGCGTCCGCTGCGATTGCTGGCGACCAGCTACAGCGGCTGGCTCGAAAACCTCAAGCCGGTGAACGAGAACGCCGCGCTGGCCGCGATTTTTCGCCGGCTGGTGTGGCACATCGCCGTCAATGTGCTGCTGGTGATCACGCTTTTCGTGATAGGCGCCTACGTCAACGCAAACAACTGGAGCCTGTTCTCGATGTTCGGCATCGGGCGTGACCTGCGGCATACGTTGATCTGGGCGTGCGCGCTGTTCCTGTCGCTGCCGATGCTGATTGCGGTGTATCGGAAGGCGGAGGCGCTGGGTATGTTGCTGGCCGAGATCGGCATCCGCGAGCGGTTTGCCGGCTCGTATACGCAGGCCATCCGCAACGTGCTGGCGCGGGTCATCCCGCTGGCGACGTTGCTGGGATTGGCTTTGCTGGTCAGCGTGCTGGGTTCGACGATTCTGCCGCCGCGGGGCATCGTGCTGTCGCTGGCGCTGCTTTGCGTGGTGCTGGCCGTGGTGCTGTGGCGCGGTCTGGTACAGATGCATGCACGGCTCCAGGCAGCCCTCAAGGAGACCCTCGAGAAACCGCCGTCGCCGTCCGAACCGGGCCAAACCGGGCAATAACGGCCCGAATGAACCTTTATGTGGATTCACGGTCGGAGCCATACATCGTTGCCAAGACCGGACAAGCACCGCACAATGCGAGGCCTGCCTCCATCGGGGGGGCTTCCGGTCGGCAATGCCGGCACATCCAAACACGAGGGAGTTTCGAATGAAGCAATTTCTGCGTCCCACGCTGACGGCGGCCGCCATGGCCGTTGCGTTGGGCATGACTGCGAGCGTGTACGCTCAGGCCGCCAAGACCGGCGCCGCCGGCACGGTCGACAAGGCAAAGGCCAGCTATGTGGTGGGTTGGGAAATCGCGTCGCAGGTTCCGCCGATCATGCGCGATGAGCTGGACCCCACTGCCGTATCGAATGCCGTGAAGGCCGCCCTTTCGGGCCAGAAGCCGAGCATGAGCGATGCCGAAGCCAAGCAGGTGCACGATGCCTTCATGGCAAAGATCCAGGCCAAGTACCAGGCTGAAATGACCAAGCTCGGCGCCAAGAACAAGACCGAGGGTGAGGCATTTCTTGCCAAGAACCGTTCCGTTGCCGGTGTGAAGACCACTGCTTCGGGCCTGCAGTACCAGGTGATCAGCCAGGGCACGGGTTCGCGTCCGGGCCCGAACGATACGGTCGAGATCAACTACACCGGCAGCTTCGTCGATGGCCAGGTGTTCGACGCTTCGGCGAAGCATCCGGGTGGCGGCGCCTCGAAGATTCCGCTCGCCGGCGTGATCCCGGGTTTCCGCGAAGGCCTGCAGCTGATGCAGGTGGGCGGTCACTACAAGCTGTTCATTCCGTCGACGCTGGCCTACGGTGCCGAGCCGCAGCCGCCGATGCCGCCGAATGCCACGCTGATCTTCGACGTCACGCTGGTCAAGACCGGCGCGACGCCGGCTGGCGCGGCCGCTCCGGGCGGTGGTGCTCCAGGTGGCGACGCTTCGGGCGGTCAGTAAGCCAGAAGCTAGCTGTATTGCGGTTGTGAACGAAGGGCGCGAAGCGATTCGCGCCCTTCAGCATTCCGGCCTTTCGCTTAAGCGTTCTGTTTGGCGAACGCGCAGAGTCAGGTGGTTACAATCGCCGATTGGATTTTTCCAGGAATCGTTGCAGCGATGATCAAGGTCACGATATTCGGCACCGGCTACGTCGGCTTGGTCACCGGCGCCTGCCTGGCGGAGATGGGCAACCATGTCGTCTGCATCGACATCGACGCCGTCAAGGTCGAACGCTTGAAGCGCGGCGAGATTCCCATCTACGAGCCGGGTTTGGAGCCCATCGTCCGACGCAACCATGCCAGTGGGCAACTCGGGTTCACGACCGAGGTGGCTTCCGCCATCGAGCACGGTGACCTGATCTTCATCGCGGTGGGTACGCCGCCGGACGAAGACGGCAGCGCCGACTTGCAGTACGTGAAGGCGGTGGCCGAGGTGATTGGCCAGCACCTGAAGCGTTACGCAGTGATAGTGAACAAGTCGACCGTACCGGTGGGTACCGCGAACCGCGTGCGCGAAACGGTCGCGGCGGCGCTGGCTGCAAGAAACGCCACGGTGGAATTCGACGTGGTGTCGAATCCGGAATTCCTGAAGGAAGGTGCGGCGGTTGAAGACTGCCTGCGACCTGATCGCATCATCGTCGGCGCGTCCAGCCAGCGCGCCATCGCGGCGCTGCGCAAGCTGTATGCGCCGTTCAACCGCAACCATGACCGCATGGTGGTGATGGACGAACGCTCGGCGGAGCTGACCAAATACGCGGCTAACGCGATGCTGGCGACCAAGATCAGTTTCATGAACGAGATATCCAACATCGCCGAACGCGTCGGTGCCGATGTGGAACTGGTGCGCCAGGGTATCGGTTCGGATCCACGCATCGGCTATCACTTCATCTATCCGGGGGCCGGTTATGGTGGCTCCTGTTTTCCGAAGGACGTTCAAGCACTCGAGCGCATCGCGCGCAGTCATGGCTACGACGCGCCCCTGCTCAGCGCGGTCGAAGCGGTGAACGTCCAGCAGAAAGAAAAGTTGTTCGAATTGATATCGAGGCACTTCGCCGGTGAGCTCACGGGCAAGACCGTTGCGCTGTGGGGACTGGCGTTCAAGCCGAATACCGATGACATGCGCGAGGCGCCCAGTAGGCGGTTGATGGAGGCGTTGTGGAACGCGGGCGCGAAAGTTCGCGCATTCGACCCCGAAGCCAGCGAGGAAACGAAACGCTTGTACGGCGAGCGGGAAGATCTGCAGTTGTGCGAGCATGCCCATGACGCGCTGAAGGGTGCGGATGTGCTGGCGGTGGTCACCGAGTGGAAGGCGTTCCGCAGCCCGGACTTCGCGCGTATCCGCGACACGCTCGCTGAGCCGGCGATTTTCGACGGCCGCAACCTGTACGATCCGTACACGGTGGAAGAGGCCGGACTGGCGTATTACGGTATCGGTCGCGGCCGCAGCCTGCGGACCGGACCGTGAACGCGTCGCTCGAACAGCGCCTGGACGAACTGGAGGTCAAGCTGACCTTCATCGACGACACGGTGCATGCGCTGGCTGCAGCGGATGCGGACCAGTCGCAACGCATCGCGGCGCTGGAACGCATGCTGCGCGAGCTTCGCGGCGAAATCTCATCAATGCGCAGTTCGCAATCCGACGACGCGCACGACGAGCCGCCGCCACCGCATTATTGATGACCGATTCACCGACCACGGATCAAGCACATGGCCGACTCCCTGCGCGATCAGCTGCTCAAGAGCGGCATCGTCAAACAGGTTCAACAGGATCGCGTGCGCGAAGACACCCGCACTGCGCCGAAAAGCGGCAAGCCCGCGCCGAGGCATGTCCCCAAGGCAACCACGCAGCCAAAGAACGCGCCGAAGCCGTCACGCCGTGACCAAGGCGAGATCGATCTCGCCAAGGCCTATGCCATCCGCGCGCAGACCGAAGCGAGCGAGCGCAAACGCATCGAGCAGGAGGCCGCCGAACAGGCCCGCCTGCGGCGCGAACGGAAGTTGAAGATCCAGCAACTGCTGGAAGGAAACCTGCTGAACAAGGCCGAAGCCGACCAGCCGCGCAATTTCCAGTATGGCGACAAGATCCGCCGCATCTACGTCGATGCGGAACAGCTCCGTATGCTCAATGCTGGCGAGCTGGGCGTCGTGCAGCAGGGCGGGCGCTACCTGCTGGTAGCCCGCGCCATTGCCGAGCAGGTGAGGGATATCGATTCGCATCAACTGGCGCTGTTGGTCGACGCCGCCGCCGATGTCGCCGATGATGGCGTTCCGGACGATCTGATGTGGTGATGCCGGGGTCGGCGGGAGCATGTTTCCCGCCGTTCCAGTCATTCCATCGGGACGATCAGGCGATGGCTCCGCTGCCGTTCGCCGAAGGAACCTCGACGCCGCTGCGCGCCAGGGCCGGATGGTCCCAGCCCTTCTTCGGACGGAAGCGCTCGCCATAGCGCTGCGCCAGCTGATCGAGTTTCTGCCTCAGCTTGTCGACGCCTTCGCTGCGTGCGTACTGGATCGGGCCCCCGCGGAACGGGGCGAAGCCGGTGCCGAAGATGACGCCTGCATCGAGCAGGTCGGCATCGTCGACCACGCCATCGGCGAGGCAGGCGATCGCCTCGTTGACCATCGGCAGGATCATTCGCTCCTGCAGGTCCGGCGGCGTCACGTAGTCGCTTTCGACTTCGGGTTTCTGCGGTTTGCCGTCCTGCCAGACATACAGGCCCTGGCCGTCCTTCTTGCCGCGCTTGCCGGCAGCGAGCTTGTCGTCGAGACCGGGCGGAAGCTCCAGTCCGAGGAATGGAGCGAGCTCCTTGCCGACGGAAGCGCAGACGTCCAGGCCCACCGTATCGGCCAGTTCGATCGGCCCCATCGGCATGCCGAATTTTTTCGCTTCGCGATCGAGCACCGGGCCCGGCACGCCCTCGCTGTACAGGCGCATGGCCTCCAGCAGGTAAGGCATCAGGATGCGGTTGACCAGGAAGCCCGGCGTGCCTTTCACCGCAATGGGAAGCTTGCCCAGTGCCTTGCAGAACGCCAGTGCGCGACGCTCGATCGCCGGATCGAGCCGGTCATGGCGGACCACCTCGACCAGCGGCATCTGCGCGACCGGGTTGAAGAAATGCAGGCCGAGAAAATGCTCCGGCCGTTTGAGGCCGTCGCGCAGTTGATCCAGTGGAATGCTCGAGGTGTTGCTGGCGAGAATTTCGTCGCCCTGGAACTGCGGTTCGATGCGGGCGTACAGCTCGCGCTTTGCATCGGCGTCTTCGTAGATCGCCTCGATCGCCAGGTCCGCCGTCGCCACACCCTTGCCTTCGACATCGGCGCGCAGGCGCCGGCTGGTTTCTTCCACCTTCTCCGGTGTCCTCAGTTTCTTTTCGTAGAGCTGGTGTGCACGATCCAGCGCCGGCTGGATGAATTTCATCTCGCGATCCTGCAAGGTGACCTCGAAACCCTTGAAGGCGGCCCACGCGGCAATGTCGCCGCCCATCACCCCGGCACCGACCACATGCACGTGCTTGATGCCGGCATAGACACCGCTGCCCTGGCTTTTCAGGCGCTCCTGCAGGAAAAAGATCCGGATCAGGTTCTGCGCGGTGGGCGTCTTCGCCAGTTTCGCGACTGACCGCGCTTCGAGCTTCAGCCGCTGGCGGATATCGCCGCCGCCGCGTTTCCACACGTCGATCATCGCGAACGGTGCCGGGTAGTGCTCCTTGCGCACTTTGGCCGCTGTCTGCCGTAGCACTATCGGTGCGAGGATCTGTCGTGCAAGCCAGGTATTGGTGGACCATGCCTTGGCGCGACGGGCGAACGGACGGGCTTGAGGTCGACGCAGCAGCAGCTTTGCTTCGACCAGCAGTTCCTCGGGCCGGGCAAGCCGGTCGACCACGCCAAGCGCCAACGCACGCCTGGCCGAAAGGGACTTTCCGGTCAGCATGACCGGCAACGCTTCGGTGGCGCCGATCAGGCGCGGCAGGCGCGCAGTGCCGCCCCAACCCGGGTGGATGCCCAGCATGACTTCGGGCAGCGCGATTTTCGTCTTGTCGTCGTCGGCCGCGATGCGCTGGCGGCAAGCCAGCATCAATTCGGTGCCGCCGCCCATGCAGGCGCCGTGTACGGCGGCCACCGTGGGGCAGGGCAGCCGTGCCAGCGAGTCATAGACGCGCTGGCCGTGCTCGATGTTCTCCTGCACGGTGTCGTTCCTGGCGTATTCGACGAAGGCCTTGATGTCGGCGCCCACGGCGAATCCCGACGGCTTGGCCGAATGGATGATGACGCCGGCGGGTTTCTCGATCGCCAGCCGTTCGACGATCTGCTCGAGCTCGTCCATGACCGCGCGGGAAATCGCGTTGACGCTGCTGTCGGCACGATCCAGCGCGAGCATGACGATACCGTCGTCACTCTCGCTGGTCTTCCAGTGATTGAAGCGCAGACCTTCGAACATGGGCATGCAGGCAAAAGGGAGGAAGCCTGAACCATACCGTCCCGCCGTCCCGATTGCGAGATGTGACGGCGTTGCTTGACCGCGGTGTGGAGGCGGTGTGAAATCCGGTCATGCCGTGGGGGCGGCGACCGGTGAGCCGACTGGGCGGGAACCGTGGCCGTGCCGGCCAGGGCGCTGGCCGCCATGGGAGGCATCTTTCGCAACATGGCCATACTGCCGACTCTGCAGGACGTGGAAGCAATGAACGTGATGGCCTCCGTCCTGCCGCAAGCAGGCGTCGAGATTTTCGAGCGGATCCTGGCCGCTCCCAGCGGGCTGGTGGCGCTGGATTGCGCCGACGTGCACACGCTGATCGACCAGCTTCGCGCCATCGCACGGCATTCCGGCCAGGCGCTTTACCTGTGGCAGCCCGACACCGGCCTGAGCAGCCTGCGCGATGCGCATTCGCGGGTGCCCGATTGCCAGCGGCTGGGCAATGCGCTGCGCTACATGCAGCAGAGCATGCACTTCGGCGTCTATTTCCTGGTCGGGCTGGAATTGCCGTTGTCGGCGATGGATGCCACGCTGCTGCGCCAGCTAGCGCGCCAGCCGAAGGAGCATCTGCGCCGCGTGGTGCTGATCGATGCGCCAGCCAGCCTGGTCGAACACTTGGGCGAGCAGGCCGTGCATCTGGGCAGCGAAGACGGTTGTCCGCGCCGCCTGCGCCTGCGCGACGGCCACTGGATGATTTGAGGCGCCGCGCATGATTTCCGGAATTCTTCTGGTGGCCGCACAGCGTGAGTTGCGCCGACGCCTGTTCGACCTGTTCGACCATGCCGGTTTTGCGCATATCCACAGCGCGCGCGATGTCACGCACGCGGCGATCCTGCTGGAAGGCCGTCCGCTGCTGCCGGCGTTGCAGTTGATCGTGGCGGTGTTCGGCGGCGATGCGCAGCAAGCACGGCACTGCTGCGAACAAGTGCATCGCCTGGCCGGCACGGCCGCCACGCCGTTGATCGCGATACTGACGAACGAGGCCACGCTCGACCCGGCCGATCTTCCTGCCGGCGTTACCGACTGGATCCACGAGACGCAAATCGATACCGAGCTGGTGGCCCGCTGGCAACGTTCTCAGAAAGCCTTGCAGCAACCGTTCCTCGAGGCAGGCACGCCGGATGACGGAGGGCACGGCGATTTTCGTTACGTCTTTGACGAAGGCGGCGCCGAATGGCTGATTGCCGATCCGGCGACGGGCCGGCTGGTGGAGATCAGCCCGATGGTGATCCGCCACAGCCGACTGCCCGCCAGCCAGTGGGTTGGCGTTGCGCTGTCCGATGTATTGATCTTCGAGGGCGTTGCGGTCGAGCAGGTATTGCACGAAGCCGATCGCAGCTGGCATCCATGCCAGCGCAAATCCGCGCAGGGAACAGACACCGGCCAGGCCAGCGTGCGCCGGGTGCGGCATGGCGGTCGCGATGCGCTGGCGCTGATGTTCCGCAGCGACCGCGCGGATCTCCGGGCAGAGGCTGCGCTGTCGCTGCTGTCGCGCATCTTCGCGTCGACCAGTGGCGTCGATCCGCAGGTCGCCGCGGGCCGGTTGCTGTTCGACGAGCTGGGCCTGGACTACCTCGCCATCTGGTCGGGCCGCCAGGAAGGCGCCGAGTCGCCGATGCAGATGCTGCAGTTGTGGAGCGCTGAGGATCCGCCGTGGCCGGCCGCGGCATCGCAGGCGTCGTTGCAGATGGTGCTGGGCGGCAAGAGCGTCGTGTACCGCACGGACGCGGCGCGGCTGGCGCCGTTCGATCCGCTGCTGCAGGCGTTGCAGCTATCCGGCTTCGCCGGCCTGCCGCTGTACGACGAGCGCCATACCGTGCTCGGCGCCATGCTCGCCGGCAGCCGCAAGGGCTTCGGCGAAATGGGCATCATCGAACCGGTATTGCGCTGTGCGGCGACGCGCTTTGCGCAGGTGGTGGAACTGGGATTGATCCGCGAGCAGGGCCGCGCGGAAGGGCTGGTGGATGCGCTGACCGGTCTGCCCAACCGGCTGCTGTTCAACGACCGGCTGGAAACGATCATCCGCGAAGCGACGCGCAACGGCGAGTGCTTCGCGGTGCTGTTCATCGACCTCGATCATTTCAAGACGATCAACGATACGCACGGACATGCTGCCGGCGACCAGGTGCTGCGGATGGTCACGCAGCGCCTGTGCGGCAGCATTCGTGCGTCCGACACGGTGGCGCGCTACGCGGGCGACGAATTCACCGTAGTGCTGCGGCATGTGGTGAAGAACGAGGACGTCTCGCGCGTTGCCGAAAAGATCGTCCAGTTGATGGAGTCGCCGCTTTATCTGGAGGACGGCACATCCTTGCAGGTCACCGCATCGATCGGGCTGAGCTTTTTCCCGGATGATGCGAGCGATGCGCAGACCCTGCTCAAGCATGCCGACGAGGCGATGTACGCAGCCAAGCACCTGGGGCGGAACAACTTCCACATCTACGAAGTCAGCCCGGAGTACGCGCTGGAACACGGCATGGCGCTCAAGACGCGGTTGCGCCATGCCGAGGGCAACGGCGAACTGCACGTGGTCTACCAGCCCCAGGTGGATACCGCGAGCGAGGACATCGTCGGCATGGAGGCGTTGTTGCGCTGGGAGCACCCGGAGCTGGGCGTGATCAGCCCCGCGGTGTTCATTCCATTGGCCGAGGAAACCGGCCTGATCGTGTCGATCGGCGAATGGGTGATGCGCACGGCTTGCCGGCAGGCGCAGGAATGGGAGCGGCGCTACGGGCTGCGGCTGCGGCTGGGGGTCAACCTTTCCGCGGTGCAACTGATGGAGTCGAAATTGCTGGATACCGTGATCCGGGTATTGCGCGACACGGGTCTCGACCCTTCGCTGCTGGAGCTGGAGATCACCGAAAGCATCAGCATCAAGGAAGCGCCGAACCTAGTGGAGAATCTGCACGCGCTGCACCGGCTGGGCTGCCATATCGCGATCGACGATTTCGGCACCGGCGCCGCTTCGCTGGACTACCTGCGCCGACTGCCGGCGGACCGCATCAAGATCGACCAGAGCTTCGTGCGCAACATCGGTGTCGATCCGGACGACGAAGCCATCGTGCGCGCCACCATCGACATGGCGCACCGCCTGAAGCGTGCCGTGGTGGCCGAGGGGGTGGAAATCGAACGGCATCTCGAATTTCTGCGCGCCCACCATTGCGACGAGTTGCAGGGATACCTGTTCTGCCGCCCGTTGCCGCCGGCCGGCTTCGACAAGCTGCTGGCCGAACGCCAGCAACTGCTGGATGCGCGCGAGGCCGAGCCGGCTTGAGCCGATGGTGCGTGCGTGCCCATGCCTGGCATGACAGGCAGCCAACTGGCACTAGGTTAAGGTTGTGGCGGTACCCTACGATGCTGAACTTGAACGCTCGGTCGCGGTCTGAGCGGCGCGTTCGGTTCCAAAACAATTCCCGCAGCGGATGACAGCATTGACGACGGATACAGCCCGAGCGGGTGAAAACGAACTGGACCGTGCCCTGGTCGAACGTGTCCAGAACGGGGACAAGCGAGCGTTCGACCTGCTGGTGCGCAAATACCAGCACAAGGTGATCGGGCTGGTGTCGCGCTACGTGCGCAGCTATGCCGAATGCGAGGACATCGCGCAGGAGTCCTTCATCCGCGCGTGGCGGGCCATCGGCTCGTTCCGCGGCGACAGCGCGTTCTACACCTGGCTCTACAAGATCGCCGTGAACACGGCCAAGAACCACCTCGTGGCCATGGGCCGGCGGCCGCCGACCGACGACATCGATGCGGAGGACGCGGTTTTCATGGCCGGTGCCGAGCGCATGCACGACAGCGCTACCCCCGAACGCGAGATGATGCGCCAGGAAATTGAACAATCGGTGTTTTCCACTGTCCAAGCGTTGCCCGAGGAACTGCGGACCGCCATTACGCTGCGCGAGGTGGACGGCCTCAGTTACGACGAAATCGCGGAAGCGATGGGCTGCCCGATCGGTACGGTGCGTTCGCGCATTTTCCGGGCACGTGAGGCGATCGACGAAAAGCTGCGGCCACTGTTGTCAGACCGCGAGGATCAGGCATGAATCAGGCAGACATGAATCAAGCAGGCACGAACAGGGCAGACTCAAACAGGGATGTCCGCGACGATCTTTCCGCGGGCATCGACGGTGAACTGTCGAAGGAAGAACTGCGTTTCCTGTTGCGGCGCCTGGACCATGACGCGTCGTTGCAGCAGGCGTGGGCGCGCTACCACGTCGCCCGCGATGGTCTGCGCCGCGAACTGCCTGGGCTGGCGTCAGCGGATTTTTCCGGGCGGGTCATGCTGGCGATCGAACAGCAAGCCGTGCCGGCTGCCACCCGGCGCGGCCATTGGCTGCGCTGGTCCGCGGGTGGCGCGATCGCTGCCAGCGTGGCCGCTGTCGCGTTGATGGTTGGCCAGCCGGCCGGCGATGCCGATCACGGCGCGATCTCCGGCGCCCATCATGCGATGGCTTCAGCCAATACCGCGCCGGTCGCCAAATCGTCGATGCCGGCCACGGTGCCGCCGTGGCTGAGCGGCAACTCCGCAGGCCTGCTCAGCCAGCAGGCATCCGCCACGCTGGGCGCGCCGCTGGATGCGAATCCATCCAACTATGCCCGCGGCCTGTCGACCTTTCCGCCGATGCACCGCTACCGCACGCTCGACAACAAGGACGGCAGCTATCTGTTGCTGCTCGGTCCGCAGCCGGCGACACCGGACGGTGCGCGTCAGGCCGGCGCTGCCGCCCAGTAACGCGGGCCGCGCGTGATTGCCTGCGGCTCGCATCCCCTGTTCCGACCACCATCGGCCCTGCAGCAGGCCGCGTGCCAGTGCGTCTGGAATCCATCCCCTGAAGCCAACCCGAATTGAAGTCAAACCAAGGAGGAGTCATGCATCGTTCCATCTTGCGCACCACGATCTGCTTTGCATTGCTGGGCAGTCTTGCTGCTGCCGCCAATGTGCAGGCACAGACGGCTCCGCCAGCAGCGGCGCTGCCGGATTTCACCGGCATCGTGCAGAAAAACGCACCGGCCGTGGTGCATGTCGAGGCCAAATACACCGGCGAACGCCAGCGTGCGCAGCAGAAACAGGCGATGCCCGGCCAGGGTGACCCCGATGATGCGCAGGCGGAAATACTGCGGCGCCTTTTCGGCATGCCGGGCATGCCTTCGCCGGAAGAGCAGAAGCACACCTCGGTCGGGTCGGGTTTCATCCTCTCCAGTGATGGCTACATTCTCACCAACAACCATGTGGTCGATGGCGCGGACAAGGTCACTGTGCGGCTGCAGGATCGACGCACGCTGACCGCCAAGGTCATCGGTACCGATCCCACCTACGACATCGCAGTGCTCAAGGTGGGCGCTGGCGGCAGCCTGCCGGCGGTGAGCATCGGCGATTCACGCAACCTCAAGCCTGGCCAGTGGGTGCTGGCGATCGGCTCGCCGTTCGGTTTCGACTACACCGTGACGCAGGGCATCGTGAGCGCGGTGGGACGCAACCTGGGCGAACAGGATCAGCGCTATACCTCGTTCATCCAGACCGACGTGCCGATCAACCGCGGCAATTCCGGCGGTCCGCTGTTCAACCTGCAGGGCCAGGTGGTCGGCATCAATTCGCAGATCTATTCCAATACCGGCGACTACACCGGCGTCTCGTTTTCGATTCCGATCGACGTGGCGATGACCGCCGTGCAGCAGATCAAGCAGGGCGGCTATGTCACGCGTGGACAGTTGGGTGTAACCGTTCAGGCGCTGAGCGACGACATCGTCAAGGGACTCAAGCTCGACAGCAACAATGGAGCAATCGTGCATGACGTCTCTCCGGGTAGCGGCGCAGAAAAAGCAGGGCTGCGACCGGGCGACATCATTCTCAGCTTCAATGGTCAGGCCATCAGCCAGAGTGCCGATCTTCCACCACTGGTCGGCATGGCCAAGCCGGGCAGCAAGGCGGCGGTGGAAATCCTGCGCAACGGGAAAAAGCAGACCGTGCAGGTCACCGTCGGTGCCGCGCCGCGCGATGGAAAGGCGCAACGGACCAACCCGGAAACTCCGCCCGAACGGACCAGCCAGTCGGCCTTGGGCATGTCGGTGCAGGAGCCGGATGCCGATACGCGCCAGCAGATGGGACTGAAAGCTGGCGAAGGCGTGGAGATCGGCGAGATCACCGGTCCCGCGGCGGCGGGTGCCGGTCTGCAACAGGGCGACGTGATCCTGATGGTCGGGCAGCAGAAGATCGGAAGCGTCGCGGCGTTCCATGCGGCCACCCAGGGCGCCAAGCCTGGCGACACCTTGCTGTTGCTGGTACGTCGTGGCGACCAGAGCAACTTCATCGGGCTGACTCTGCCTGCCGACAAGTAAGGTCGTCGCGGAGCGGTTGCTGTCACAGCGCCTCCGCTCCGCGACTGCTCTCGGCCTGCGCCGATCAGGGGACGTCGAACGGTTTTTCCATGCGATAATGCCGGGTTAGCGTTGCCATCTCGGCGATGCGCTGCCCGCGTCGGTTGCGCCGGTGGCAGACCCAAGCCCGACAGGCCGCCTGCGCTCCATGGAATTGATCCGCAACTTCTCCATCATTGCCCATATCGATCATGGCAAGTCGACGCTTGCCGATCGCATCATCCAGATCTGCGGCGGCCTGGCCGATCGCGAGATGGAAGCGCAGGTGCTGGACAACAACCCGATCGAGCGCGAGCGCGGCATCACGATCAAGGCGCAGTCGGTGTCGCTGCCGTATACCGCGCGCGACGGCAAGACCTATCAGCTGAATTTCATCGATACGCCGGGGCACGTCGACTTCTCCTATGAAGTCAGCCGTTCGCTGGCCGCCTGCGAAGGCGCGCTGCTGGTGGTCGACGCGGCGCAGGGCGTCGAAGCGCAGTCGGTGGCGAATTGCTACACCGCAGTGGAGATGGGTCTGGAAGTGGTGCCCGTGCTGAACAAGATCGATCTGCCTACCGCCGATGTCGAAAAGGTGAAGCTCGAGATCGAGGCGGTGATCGGTGTCGACGCCACCGACGCGGTGGCGATCAGCGCCAAGACCGGACTCAACGTGGTGGAAGTGCTGGAGGCGATCATCGCCCGCATCCCGCCGCCGAAGCCGCGCGACACCGACCGCCTGCAGGCGCTGATCATCGACTCCTGGTTCGACAACTACCTCGGCGTGGTATCGCTGGTGCGGGTGATGCAGGGCGAGATCAAGCCTGGCGACAAGCTGCTGGTGATGTCCACCGGCCGTACCCATGAGGTCGGCGATGTCGGCGTGTTCACGCCCAAGCGCAAGAAGCTGGACAAGCTCGGCGCGGGCGAGGTGGGCTGGATCAACGCCTCGATCAAGGACGTGCACGGCGCGCCGGTCGGCGACACGCTGACCCACGCCGGCAAGCCCGCCGAGAAGGCGCTGCCCGGCTTCCAGCACATGCAGCCGCGCGTGTTCGCCGGCCTGTTCCCGGTATCGTCGGACGATTACCCGGCGATGCGCGAGGCACTGGACAAGCTGCGCCTCAACGATGCGGCGCTGTTCTTCGAGCCGGAGTCCTCCGAGGCGATGGGCTTCGGTTTCCGCTGCGGCTTCCTCGGCATGCTGCACATGGAAATCGTGCAGGAGCGGCTGGAGCGCGAATACGACCTGAACCTGATCACCACCGCGCCGACCGTGGTTTACGAGGTGCTCAAGACCGACGGCTCGATCCTGATGTTGGACAACCCGGCCAAGCTGCCGACCAACTCCAGCCTGGTGCAGGAAATCCGCGAGCCGATCATCGTCGCCAATATCCTCACGCCGCCGGAGTACATCGGCAACGTGATCACCCTGTGCGAAGAGAAGCGTGGCGTGCAGCGCTCGATCCAGTACTTGGCCACCCAGGTGCAGATCAGCTACGAGATGCCGCTGGCCGAAGTAGTGATGGATTTCTTCGACCGGCTGAAATCCGTCTCGCGCGGCTACGCCTCGATGGACTACCACTTCGATCGCTTCGAAGCCGGCCCGTTCGTGCGTACCGACGTGCTGATCAACGGCGAGCGCGTCGACGCGTTGAGCCTGATCGTACATCGCAGCCACGCCGACCGCCGCGGTCGCGACTTGGTCGAGCGGATGAAGGATTTGATCCCGCGCCAGCAGTTCGATGTGGCGATCCAGGCGGCGATCGGCG
Source organism: Rhodanobacter sp. (assembly GCA_036398675.1). Taxonomy (GTDB): domain Bacteria; phylum Pseudomonadota; class Gammaproteobacteria; order Xanthomonadales; family Rhodanobacteraceae; genus Rhodanobacter. The sequence continues at coordinate 34,360 of DASWOQ010000056.1, forward strand.
CGCAGGTGATCGCGCGCTCCACCGTGAAGGCGCTGCGCAAGAACGTTCTCGCCAAATGCTACGGCGGCGACGTGAGCCGCAAGAAGAAGTTGCTGGAGAAGCAGAAAGAAGGCAAGAAGCGCATGAAGCAGGTCGGCCGCGTGGAGATTCCGCAGGAGGCGTTCCTGGCCGTGCTGAAGGTGGACAAATAAATGAGATCAGCGATGATCCGTCAGGCAATCTGGAGTTAAGGCATGGAATTCGATTTCTCGGCGATTCTGCTTGGCCTCACCGTGCTGTTCGGCGTGGTGTGGGGGCTGGATCGCCTGTTCCTGTACAAGCAGCGCAAGGCACGTTTCGCCGCCGAAGGCACCGAGTATCGCGAGCCGGTGGCGGTCGACTGGTCGCGTTCGCTGTTTCCAGTGGTGCTGGTCGTGCTGCTGCTGCGCTCGTTCGTGGCCGAGCCCTTCCGGATTCCCTCCGGTTCGATGATGCCGACGCTGGACGTCGGCGATTTCATCCTGGTCAACAAGTTCGCGTACGGCCTGCGCGTGCCGGCGTTCAACAACAAGTTTGTCAGTCTGGGCGAGCCGAAGCGCGGCGACGTGGTGGTATTCCGCTTTCCCGGTTACCGTTGTCTCGACAACAGCGGCAACCTTGCGCGCGTCGGCGGCGACGAGAGCGGTCCCCCAGCGCTCGGGCCTGGCAATGCCTGCCCGGATCCGCGTCTGCCGGTCGAGAGTCAGAACTGGATCAAGCGCGTGATCGGCCTGCCCGGCGATACCGTCGAAGTTCACGACAGCCAGATCACCATCAACGGCGTGCAGATCACGGCCGATGAAATCGGGCCGTTCGTGGGCAACCCCGGACGCGCCGAGGACAGCGACCTGCTGTACAACGGCGCGACCATCTGGAAAGAGCACCTGGGCAGCGTGGATCACCTGATCGCACGGATGCCGGCACGCATGATGACCAACCCGATTCCGAACGAACTGGTGCCATCGGTCGTGCCCAAGAACTGCTACCTGGTCATGGGCGATGACCGTGAAAACAGTCTCGACAGCCGCTGGTGGGGCTGCGTGCCGGAACAGAACCTGGCCGGCAAGGCGTTTCTGATCTGGATGAGCTGGAAGGGCCTGCATACCGGGTTTGTGGATTTCAAGCGCATCGGCACCGTTATCCACTGAGCGGAAACGCGAAGCAGCTCTCGCGCAAAGTGCGCTGCAATGTGGATCCGCTGGCATAATCGACGCGCCAGGCCGCTGCGGCGGCCAGTCAGTCAAGCCATGCATCCATGGGTATGCCGCGTCCGCGGCCTAGCGAGGGGACTATGAAGTCGAAGCAGTCGGGCGTCACCCTGATAGGGTTTCTGATCATCATCGCCGTGGTCGGTTTTTTCGGTTACATGGCGATGAAGCTGTTGCCGTCGTACTCGGAATTCATGGGCGTGGGCAAGGCCATGAACCAGATTTCGACCGAAGGCACCAACGGCAAGACACTCGACGACATCCGCCGCGGGCTGATGTTCAAGATGGGCTTCCAGTACGTCGACGACGCCACCATCAAGCCTTCCGACATCACCATCCAGCGCGATGCCGGCGGCACCAGCCAGCTGCAGGTGACGTACGACAAGCAGATTCCCTTCATGTACAACATCAGCTTCCTGCTCCATTTCGAGAAGAGCGTGACGTTGCAGGGCAATGTGGGTCAGTAATCCTTGAAACTGCCTTATCGTTTTCGCGATCCGTTGTTGGCCGGGCTGGCACTGACCCATCGCAGTATCGGCAAACCGAACAACGAGCGGCTGGAGTTTCTCGGCGATGCCCTGCTGGGGGCGATCATCGCCGAGATGCTCTACGAGGTTCATCCCAAGGCCAGCGAAGGCGAGTTGTCCAGGCTGCGCGCCCAGCTCGTCAACGGCCGCGCGCTGGCTGGAGTGGCGCGCGAGCTGGAGCTGGGCGATGAGCTGAAGCTCGGTCCGGGCGAGCTGAAAAGCGGCGGTTTCCGCCGCGATTCGATCCTCGCCGACGCCTTCGAGGCGCTGGTGGCGGCGGTTTACGTGGATGGCGGCTTCGATGCCTGCCGCAGCACCGTGCGCGAGCTGTTCAATGAACGCATCGCCTTGCTGCGGCGCTCGTCGAAGGATGCCAAGACCCGCCTGCAGGAATGGCTGCAGTCCGGTGGCTGGCCGTTGCCGCAGTACGAGCTGACCGCCAGCCATGGCGAGGACCACGCGAAGACCTTCGACGTCCGCTGCACGATCGGCGAACCGCTGCCGCTCCGCGCCGATGCCACGGCGGGCAGCCGCCGCGCCGCCGAACAGGATGCGGCGGAGATCGTGCTGAACCAGCTGCTGGAACAGCGCCGCACGCCCTGAACGTCCGTAGGGTGCCTTGCCATGCCATCCGTCGCCATGCCCTTCCGGGCAAGGCACTACACTTGCCGTCCGACTTGCCGAGCATCACACGTCATGAACCACGAACTGGAACCCGCCACCGACGGTGCCGGCAGCCTGCCGCACGACGATTTCCGTTGCGGCACGGTGGCGCTGGCCGGTCGTCCGAACGTGGGCAAATCCACCTTGCTCAACGCGTTGATCGGCTTTCGCCTGTCGATCGTCAGCCCGCGGCCGCAGACCACGCGCCATCGCATTCTCGGCATCGCCACCAGCGAAGCCGGGCAGATCATGTACGTCGACACGCCGGGCCTCCACCGCGGGGCCAAGCGCGCGATGAACCGCAGCCTCAATCGCGCCGCGCGCTCGGCGATCAGCGACGTCGATCTGGCCGTGCAGGTGATCGAGGCCGGCCGTTGGACCGACGAGGACGAGGCGCTGTATGCCGCGCTGGTCGAGCAGTCGTCGCCGCGACTGCTGGTGATCGACAAGGTCGACTTGAACAAGGACAAGACGGTGATGCTGCCATTCGTGTCCGAGCTCGTGAGCAAGCACAGCTACGACGAGATCCACTACGTCAGCGCGCTCAAGCAGCAAGGTCTCAAAGAGCTGGAGCAGGGCATCCTGAAACGCCTGCCGATTCAGCCGCCGGTGTACGGTGAGGACGAAGTCACCGATCGCAGCGAACGTTTCCTCGCCGCCGAGATGGTGCGCGAGCAGTTGATGTTGCGGCTGGACCAGGAATTGCCGTACGCCACCACGGTGGAGATCGAGCAGTTCAGCGACCGCCCCGACGGCATCGCGGAAATCCACGCGATCATCTGGGTCGAGCGCGATGGCCAGAAGGCCATCGTCATCGGCAATGGCGGTGCGCAGCTCAAGGCCATCGGCAGCGGTGCGCGCCGCAACATGGAGCGCATGTTCGAGCGCAAGGTGTTCCTCAAGCTGTGGGTGAAGGTGCGCGAGGGCTGGGTCGACGACGAGAACATGCTGAAGAAATTCGGTTACACGGATTGAGAACAGGGGCGAGTGGCGAGGACGCACCGATGAAGCGTTTCGACAACCGTCATGTCGCTGGCGCCCATTCCGGGCGGGCGCCCTCGACACTCGTCCCTCGACCCTGAGCTTTTGCAGCATGCGCGTCGAGCAACAGCCCGCCTACGTTCTGCACTCGCGACCCTATCGCGAGACTTCGCTGTTGCTGGAATGCCTGACCTGCGAGTACGGCCGGCTCGGCGTGGTGGCGCGCGGCGTGCGCGGCGAACGGGCCCGGTTGAAACGGGCGCAACTCGAACCGTTCCAGCCGCTGGCGCTGGATCTGCTGATGCGTGGCGAACTGGCCACGCTGACCGCGCTGGAAACCGTCGGCACGCCGTTGCGGCTGACCGGCGACGCGGGGCTTTCCGGGCTCTATCTCAATGAACTGGTGGTGCGGCTCACCGAGCGGCAGGATCCGTTTCCGCTGGTCTACGACGCTTATGCGCGAACGCTGGGCCGCATGGCCACCGGCGAATCCCTCGGATGGAGCCTGCGGCGTTTCGAGCGCGACCTGCTGGAGGCGATCGGCTACGGCCTGCAACTGCAGTTCGATGCGGATAGCGGCGAACCGTTGTTGCCGGATGCCCACTATCGCTATGCGGTCGAGCGCGGCGCCGTTCGGTGCCCCGCAGGCAGCGCACGGGCCTTGAGGGGTAGCGACCTGCTGGCGCTCGGTCAGGATCGCATGCCCGACAACAGCGGCCTGAAATCACTGCGCGACTTGATGCGCGAAGTCATCCGCTTTCATCTCGGCGGCGGCGAGCTGCGCGCGTGGCGCGTGCTGTCGATGGCGGTATCTCGCCAGTAACGGTTCAGTTCCCGAGCGCCTGCATGGTCACCCGCAGCGCATGGCGGAACCGCGTGAGCGAAAAGGCCGCTCCATCCGCCGATCCAAGCTGTCGTTGCAGCAGGATGACCTGGGTCGACAACGCAGTGGCTCCGCAGAAACCGCACGACGAGCGTAGCCGGTGCAGGCGTTCGCCGAAGGCCGTGCGATCCAGACGCAGCCGATCCAGTTCCCGATCCAGTTGGGCCAGTTCCTCGCGCAGCAGCGAACGCAATGCGCGCATGGTGGCTTCGTCGCCGGTCGTGGTCAGCGCGGCATCGTCGTCGAGCAGTTGCGCGCCGTGATGCCCTGGCTGCATCAGCGCCAGGATCCGCTGCAGATCGGCCAACCCGCACGGCTTCGGCAGGACGTCGCCGAAACCGGCGGCGAGCAGCGACTGCCGCAGCGCGGGTTCCATTTCGGCACTGGTGGCGACGGCGAAACTGTCGAAACTCGCGGCGCGGGGTTCGCTGCGCAGTTGGGCGAGTATCTGCAATGCGCCTAAGCCAGGCATGCGGCAATCCAGCAGCAGCAGATCGAAGGCCTCGACAAGTACGCGTTCCAGCGCCGTGGTTCCGTCCGCGCATGAGTCCACCGGCACGCCCAGCGAGCGCATGCCGTCGCGAAGAAAGCGGCGGCTGGATGGATCGTCGTCGGCCACCAGCACACGCGGAGGCGGGATGTTGGCATGGCGCAAAACAGATGAAGGGCGGGGTGGTGACATGACGAAATCCGTGTCGTTCAGCTGACTTTGGCAGAATGGCGGGACATGCGCCCGACATCAAGCCATCTTTTATGTTGCTGCGGCTTCCTGCTGGGAGCGGGCTGGATGACGCCCGCCTTTGCAGACATGCAGTTCGCGGCGCGCTCGGTCATGCTGCCGGGCCTGCATCTCCAATCGGTGAAGGCGCGGGTCGGCGAAGACGGCAATGGCGGCCTGCGCTTGCAGTTGCAGGCCGGCCAGGCCGACCTGCCGGCCATCGGCTGGCGCCGGGCGGGCATCGTGCTGGACGGCAGCCTGCAACGGGATGGCCAACTGCGCTGGATCTTCGATGGCAGCGTGCGGGTGGCAGGCGCGCCGGGCGGCGTGCTCGGAAATTCCCATGTGCACATGTTGCTGAGCGATTCGGCCAACACGCTGCAGGTCGATGTCACGCAGGACAGGATCCGGGCTAGCGCCGCCTTGCCGCTGGACCAGCCGACGCACGCGCAGATCCACCTGGAAAACGTTCCCGCCAACTGGCTGCAGGGCTTGCTTGGCACGGTGTGGTCCGGTCGCCCGACTGGCGGCCAGATGGATGCCGATCTGGCGCTCGATGTGTACGGAGCCGGCATCCAGTCATCGGGGCAGTTCGCCCTGAGCGGAGTGGGCTTCGATACGCCGGCCGGCAACCTGGCCGGACAGGGCGTGACGGGCAATGGACAGTTCAGCCTCGATAGCACCGAGGCGCCCACGCAGATCGACCTGGATGCCAACCTTCGTGGCGGCCAACTCCTGCTGGGTCCGATCTATGCGCAGTTGCCCGGTCAGCCTGTGCTGCTGGGGCTGCACGCGACCGTCCAGCATGGCGGCTTCGAGTTGACCCGGTTGCGGGTGACCGACGCCGATGCCTTGCAGCTCGATGGCGGCCTGGCGTTCGACGCCAAGGGCAATCTTCAAAAGCTGAAGTTGAATCGCTTCCACGCCAGTTTCCCTGCCGCCTATCAGCGCTACGGCAAGGCGTGGCTATCCACGCTGGGCCTGCATGACGCGAGCATCAACGGGCAGGTGAGCGGCGGTGTCGATCTGCGTGCCGACGGCCTGCACAGCTTTGCCTTCAGCACCGACGGGCTGGACGTGACCGATGCCGACGGCCGCCTCGAAATGGAAGGCCTGCATGGCGGACTGGACTGGTCGGCGCAGGGCGATCGTCCCGCCACCCGGCTCGGCTGGCGCAGCCTGAAGTTCTACCGTGTGCTCAACGGCGCCGCGCAATCGGACTGGCAAAGCCGCGACGGTACGCTCGGCCTGCGGCAGCCGCTGAATGTGCCGGTGCTGCAAGGTACGTTGCGCATCGGCGAACTGGCGTGGAACCCGGCTGCGGCAAGCGGGCAACGGCTGGAGACGTCGCTGGCGCTGATCGGCATCGACATGGCCGCGTTCAGTCGTGCGATGGGCTGGCCGGCATTCCCGGGCACGCTCGGCGGCGCAGTGCCATCGCTGCGCTGGGTCGATGACCGCTTTGAGTTGCAAGGCGGCCTGTCGGCCAGCGTATTCGGCGGCTTCGTCGATATCACGCAGCTCTCGCTGCAACAGCCGTTCGGCCCGAGTCCGGTGTTGAGCGGCGACATTCATCTGCAGAAGCTCGACCTTGCCGCGATCACCAGCGTGTTCGATTTCGGCAGCATTACCGGACCGCTGGACGGCCAGGTCGAGGAGTTGCGTCTGGTCGACTGGAACCCGGTCGCATTCAAGGCGAGCCTGCTGGCCGGCAGCGGCGGACGCATCAGCCAGCGTGCGGTCAACAATCTCACCGCAGTAGGCGGTGGCGGCAGCGGCGGCATCGCGGCCGGCCTGCAGGGCGCGGTGCTGAAGCTGTTCAAGACCTTCGGCTACAAGCGGATCGGTCTCAACTGTGTCCTGCAAGGTTCGGTCTGCCAGATGAGCGGGCTGGACGGCGCAGGCGACGGCTACACTATCGTCGAAGGCAGCGGCCTGCCGCGTCTGCGGGTGATCGGACACCAGACGCAGGTCGACTGGCCGACGCTGGTTCGACGGCTGCGCGACGCCATCAACGGCACGGCGCCGGAAGTTCGCTGACACCTCGCCAACCTGTTTCGACACGGAGTCGCACCATGCGCAAATTCGTCCATGTTCTCCTGACTTCGCTGGCCGTGGCACTGGTCGGTTGCGTCACCATCAACGTGTATTTCCCCGAGGCGGCGGCGCAGAAGGCGGCGGATCAGTTCATCGGCAACGTGCTGGACGATGCGGATCAGGCGGCCACGCCGCCGTCGAAGGATTCGAAGCCCGTACCCGAAGCCCACAACCCGCCGTCGGCAACGCTGCTCGAGCTGCTGATTCCCTCGGCACAGGCTGCCGACACCGCGCCGAACCTGCGCATCCAGACCAGCACCACCGAGGCGATCCGCGATCGCATGCAGGGACGCATCCGCGGTGCGCTCGGCGCGCTGCTCGACAGCGGTGCGGTGGGCTTCACCCACGACGGCATGGTGGCGATGCGCGATGCGGCCAAGGTGCCGCTGAGTCAGCGCGCGCAGGCCCAAGCCACGGTGGCCGACGAGAACCGCGACCGCGCCGCGCTGTACGCGGAAGTGGCCAATGCCAACAACCATCCGGAATGGGCATCGCAGATTCGCGCCACGTTTGCCAAGGGCTGGATCGAGAGGGCGCGCGCCGGCTGGCATTACCAGAACGCCGCGGGTGCCTGGCAGAAGAAATAGCCGGCGAAATCTCGCTGGGCGGTAGCCGGATCGATGGGTGATAATCGTCGGCCAGCCATCGCGATGCCGCGCGCCCAGCCTCCATGTTCCGATCCAACTCCGTTTCATCGACACCTTTCGAAGCCGTCATCACCGATCTCGGCCATGACGGCCGCGGCGTGGCGCGCGTCGACGGCAAGACCGTCTTCGTCAGCGGCGCGCTGCTGGGCGAGCAGGCGATGCTGCGACTGCGCAAACGCCATCGCCATTTCGACGAGGCCGAAGTCGTCGAGCTGATTACCCGTTCGCCGCATCGGGTGGAACCGCGTTGCCGGCACTTCGGGCAATGCAGCGGCTGCTCGTTGCAGCACATGGACGCGGCCTCGCAGATCGCCGCCAAGCAGCGTGTGCTCTCCGAGAATTTCGAACGGATCGGCAAGGTGGCGCCGCAGTCGTGGCTGCCGCCGCTCAGCGGCGAACCGTGGGCGTATCGGCGCAAGGGCCGGTTGTCGGTGCGCAACGTGGCCAAGAAGGGACGCGTGCTGGTGGGGTTCCGCGAAGAGGAAAACCCGCGCTTCGTCGCGGACATCCAGCAGTGCGAAGTCATGCATCCCGCGCTGGGCCCGAAGATCGGCCTGCTCGCCGACCTGCTCAACGGCATGGACGCCGCCGGCGATATCCCGCAGATCGAATTCGCCGCCGGTGACGACACCATGGCGCTAGTGTTCCGTCACATGCAGACGTTGAGCGAGCGCGACGTCGCGGTGCTGGTTGCGTTCGGCCAGCAGCATGATCTGGCCATCTATCTGCAGCCGGGCGGCAACAGCAGCGTGCATCCACTGTGGCCGGAACATCCGCGTCTCGCGTTCCGCATCGGCAGCAGCGATGCGCGGTTCGGCGACGTGGAACTGGAATTCCAGCCGCTCGATTTCGTGCAGGTCAACGCCGATATGAACCAGCGGATGCTCGGGCGCGCGATCGAACTGCTCGATCCGCAACCGACCGACCGTGTGCTCGACCTGTTCTGCGGTCTCGGCAACTTCACCTTGCCGATCGCCCGTCGTGTTGCCGAAGTGGCCGGCGTGGAAGGCGAGCACAGCCTGGTCGAACGAGCTGCGCAGAACGCCGCACGCAACGGCATCGGCAACGCCAGGTTCCATGTGGCCAACCTGTTCGAGGATCAGCGCAGCGCCGACTGGGCGAAGCAGCCGTGGGACAAGATTCTTCTCGATCCGCCGCGCGCCGGTGCCGACAAGGTGCTGGAATACCTGCCGCACAAGCAGACGCGGCGCATCGTCTACGTTTCCTGCCATCCGGCCTCGCTGGCGCGCGATGCCGGCATCCTGGTGAGCAGGCACGGTTTCAGGCTGGCGTCGGCGGGCGTGATGGACATGTTCCCGCACACCGCGCACGTCGAATCCATCGCGCTGTTCGAAAGATAGAGAGACGCATGGCCATCGAGATCGAACGCAAGTTTCTCCTGCACGACGATAGCTGGCGCGCCGGCATCGAGCGCAGCGATCGCCTGGCGCAGGGCTATCTCGTCGGTGCGCAGGCATTGCGCAGCGGCGCAGCGCGCGCATCGGTGCGCGCGCGCATCGCCGGCGAGCGCGCATGGCTCAACATCAAGTCGGTCACGCCGGGCATCGCGCGCGCCGAGTTCGAGTATCCGATTCCCCTCGACGATGCACGGACCCTGCTCGATACCCTGTGTGACGGCGTGCTGGAGAAAATCCGCCATCACGTGCGCGTCGACGGCGTGCTGTTCGAGATCGACGAGTTCCTGGGCGACAACGCGGGGCTGATCGTGGCGGAGGTTGAATTGCCGGCGGTCGATGCGCCATTCCCGAGGCCGGCGTGGCTGGGCCGCGAGGTGAGCAGCCTGCTCCGTTACTACAACATCAACTTGATCATGCATCCTTATAGGCAATGGTCGCCGGCGGAACGCGCCGCGGAGGATGTGGCATGTTGATGATCGGCGTGGCCGGCACCGAGCTGGCCGAGCGTGAAAAGCCCTGGCTCACCGCCGCTGGCGTGGCCGGGGTGCTGCTGTTCGCGCGCAACTACCGATCGCGCGAGCAGCTGATCGCACTGTGCGATGCGATCCGTACGATAGGCGGAGATGAACTGCTGATCGCGGTGGATCAGGAAGGCGGCCCGGTGCAGCGTTTCCGCGAGGGCTTCACCCGGCTTCCGCCGCTGGCGGCGATCGGCGCGCTCTACGATCGCGATCCCGACGAAGCGGTACGGCTGGCGGAGGAGCACGCCTGGGTGATGGCCAGCGAGTTGCGCGCCAGCGGGATCGATTTCAGCTACGCGCCGGTGGTGGATCTGGCGCGCGGCAATGCGGCCATCGGCCTGCGTGCGTTCCACGCCGATCCGGCGATCACTGCCGAACTCGCGCAGGCCTATGTGCGCGGCATGCATCTTGGCGGCATGGCCGCGGTGCTCAAGCATTTCCCCGGCCATGGTTCGGTGGCAGCCGATACGCACAAGGCGACAGCCATCGATCCGCGCAGCCTGGAACAGATCCGTCGAGACGACCTGCTGCCGTTCGTCCAGTGCATCGAGGCGCGGGTCGAGGCGGTGATGATGGCGCACGTGATCTATCCGGCCGTCGATAGCCAACCGGCCGGCTATTCAAAAATCTGGATCGAACAGGTCCTTCGCGGCGAGCTGAATTTCCGCGGCGCGGTGATCAGCGACGACATCAGCATGGCCGCCGCCGGTGCCGCGGGCAGCGTCGGCGAGCGGGTGCACGCGCATCTGGATGCCGGCTGCGACCTCGTGCTGGCCTGTTTCCCCGAGGTGGTGGAAGAGGCGCTCGCCGCGGTGCGCGACCAGCCGAGCATCCTGCCGCCGCCGCTCGCCGCATTGCGCGGCGAACTCACTGCCGACTGGGCCGGCCTCATCGACAATCCGCAGCGCGACCGTTTCGTCGCGCGCATCACGGCACTGCATGCCGACCAGGAAACCACATGACCACTCCGACACCTTCGCTGGCCGACGCACTGGTCGATGCCGATCTGCTGTGGGAACGCAGCGCGCTGGACACCGTCATCGCCGACATGGGCCGCCGGATCGACGCAGCGCTGAATGGCGAGCGTGCGGTGTTCCTCACCGTGATGAACGGTGCGCTGATCTTTGCCGGCCAGCTTGCGCTGTCGATCCGCACTGATCTGGAATTCGACTACGTGCATGCCACCCGCTATCGCGGCGCGACCTCCGGCAGCGACCTGCACTGGCTGCGTGAACCGCAGGTGCCGCTGACCGGTCGCGTGGTGCTGCTGGTCGACGACATCCTCGACGAAGGCCACACGCTCAAGGCCGTGCGCGAGGACTGCTACAGGCGCGGCGCGCGCAAGGTGCTCGTCGTCAGTCTCTGCACCAAGCGCCACGACCGCCTCGCCGAAGGCATCGCTGCCGATTTCAACGGCGTGGAACTGCCGGACCGCTACGTGTTCGGCTTCGGCATGGACTTCCACGAGCAGGGCCGCAACCTGCCGGGAATCTATGCTCTGAAAGATCGCGTTGGAGAATAAGGGATTGAAGCCTTTGCTCCTCCCCCTGCTTGCAGGGGGAGGCTGGGAGGGGGTAAAGCTCTTGCGCAGAAAAGCTACCCCTCCCCAACCCTCCCCTGCGTAGCAGGGGAGGGGTAAAGCGGGCCACCCGTCCCCTTATTCAGTTATTCGCTTTCGTCTGAAAATGGATCATCACGATGCCTCATCCTGACCACACCACTGTCGATCTCGCCGTTATCGGCGGCAGTGGCCTGTACAAGTTTCCCGGGCTGGAGAATACCGAGCGCCGCCGCGTCGATACGCCCTACGGTGTGGCATCGGGCGACGTGGTGATCGGCGACTTCGCGGACCGGCGCGTCGCCTTCCTCGCGCGCCATGGCGAAAGCCACAGCCTGCCGCCGCATCGCGTCAACTACCGCGCCAACCTGTGGGCGCTGCACAGCCTGGGTGCGCGACGGGTGATCGGTGTCAACGCGGTCGGCGGCATTCGTGGCGACATGGGGCCGCAGACCATCGTGGTGCCCGATCAGGTCATCGACTACACCCACGGCCGTTACACCAGCTATTGCGATGTCGAAGGTGCCGAAGTGAAGCACATCGATTTCAGCGAGCCGTATACCGAATCGTTGCGCCAGCGATTGATCGTGGCCGCACGCAAGGCCGGCATCGAAGTGATCGGCAGTGGCTGCTACGGCGCCACCCAGGGGCCGCGGCTGGAAACCCGCGCGGAGATCGCGCGCATGAAGCGCGACGGCTGCGACCTGGTCGGCATGACCGGCATGCCCGAGGCCGCGCTGGCCCGCGAGCTGTCGCTGGAATACGCCTGCCTCGCGCTGGTGGCGAACTTCGCCGCCGGCTGCGGCGACGAAGCGGAAATCAGCATCGAGGAAATCTTCGCGCACCTGGCCGCGGCCACCGCCGAGGTGCCGCGCATCCTGGCGGCGATGTTCGAAAGCTGAGCAGCGGTTCCTGCTTTCGGCATCTCCATCGTCCCGCATATTGCGCTGACCCTTCACATGTTGATACTTTTTCGCGGTCAGGCGGCGAACCGGGGGGAGCTGGTTCCGCACGAAACCTGGCGCTCAATCCATGGATCCAGAGGTTCAAGCAATGAGTTTCGGTACGGTCAAGTGGTTCAACGACGCCAAGGGTTTCGGTTTCATCTCGCCCGAGGACGGGGGGGCGGATGTTTTCGTCCATTTTTCGGCAATTTCCAGCAAGGGCTTCCGCAGCCTGCAGGAAGGACAGCGCGTGAAGTTCGAGATCACCCAGGGCCCGAAGGGCGCCCAGGCTTCGGGCGTCGAAGTTGCTGCCTGATCCACCTGCGTTGTGATGCAAAAACGGACCCCGCACATTGTGCGGGGTTTTTGTTTTTGTCGAGGAGCGGCCGCACACTGTGCGGGGTTTTTGTTTTCACGTGATGGAGAGCGGCATGACCGATCGCAGAAATTTCCTCAAGGCCTCGCTGCTGGGCGCATCGGCTTCGGTGCTGGCCTGGGGCGGCAAGCTGGTGGCCGGCCAGCCGACCTCCACACGCAAGGCCACCGGCGCGCGTGTGGTCTCCACCTGGGATTTCGGCGTGGCGGCGAATCAGGCGGCGTGGACCGTCCTCGGCAGCAACGGCCACGCGCTGGACGCCGTCGAAAAGGGCGTGCAGGTGCCGGAGTCCGACCTGAAGAACCACAGCGTCGGCAAGGGCGGCTTTCCCGATCGCGACGGCCACGTCACCCTTGATGCCAGCATCATGGACGCCGACGGCAGCTGCGGCGCGGTCGCGGCGCTCGAACACATCGAACATCCGATCTCGGTCGCGCGCCTGGTGATGGAACGCACGCCGCATGTATTGCTGGTCGGCGAGGGCGCATTGCAGTTCGCGCTGGAGCAGGGCTTCAAGAAGCAGGAACTGCTCACGCCCGAGTCGGAGAAAGCCTGGCACGAGTGGCGGAAGACCGCGCACTACAGTCCGTCGATCAACAGCGAAGTGAATGACTACGGCAAGGGCAGCACTATTGGCATGCCCGGCGGCGCGCACAACCACGACACCATCGGCATGCTCGCCATCGACGCACAGGGCCGCATGGCCGGCGCGTGCACCACCAGCGGCATGGCCTGGAAAATGCGCGGCCGCGTCGGCGACAGCCCGATCATCGGCGCCGGCCTGTACGTGGACGGCGAGGTCGGCGGCGCCACCTCCACCGGCGTCGGCGAGGAAGTGATCCGCAACGCCGGCAGCTTCCTCGTGGTCGAACTGATGCGCCTGGGGCGCTCGCCGCACGAAGCCTGCAAGGAGGCCGTGATGCGTATCGTCAGGAAGCGCCGCGAGGCCTCCAGGACCCTGCAGGTCGGCTTCCTGGCGATGAACCGCAACGGCGAGGTCGGCGCCTATGCGATCCAGCACGGTTTCTCCTATGCCGTCTGCGATGCGCAGAAACAGGACGGCCTGATTCCGTCGCAGAGCGTCTACACCACGAGCTACTCATGATCCTGGAAATCGCCGCCAATTCCGTCGCCTCCGCACTCGCCGCGCAAGCGGGCGGGGCGGGGCGCGTCGAACTCTGCAGTGCACTGGAACTCAGCGGCCTCACGCCCTCGTCGGCGCAGATCGAACTGGCGCGTGAACGCCTGAGCATTCCGCTGTATGTGCTGATCCGCCCGCGCGCCGGCGATTTCCTCTACAGCGATCTCGAATGCGAAACCATGTTGCGCGACATCGAGACCTGCGATGCGGCGGGTTGCGACGGCGTGGTGCTCGGCGTGCTCGACGCCGACGGCCACATCGACATGCGGCGCTGTCGCTCACTCATCTCCGCCGCCGGCAACATGGGCGTCACGTTTCATCGCGCGTTCGACCTCGTGCGCGATCCATTGTCGTCGCTGAGCGATTTGATCGAACTCGGCTGCGAGCGCGTACTGACTTCGGGTGCGCAGGCCTGCGCGCTCGAGGGAGCAGCGTTGATACGTCAACTCGTCGAACTCTCGGCTGGACGCCTCATCGTGATGCCTGGTGCGGGCGTGGACGCCGGCAACATCCGCAAGCTGCGCGAGACCACCGGGGCGAGCGAGTTCCACGCGTCGGCGAAACGGCAGCACTCGTCGGGCATGCGCTGGCACCCGGCGCAGTTGGCCGACATGCAAGGGGGCGAGTTGCGCAGCGATGTCGAACAGGTACGCGGCGTCGTTGCGGCCTTGAACAACGCGACGCATTGAGTGGCGTCATCCGCTTGCAGGACTGGATGGCGGGGCCAGGCTGCAACAATGCATCCAACGCGTCGAGTGCTTTGGAGCGTACCCCTATAGCATTCGGAATATCATCCGTGCGATCTATGGCCCGCCTGCGGTTACGCCAAACTTGGCGGCACGTGCCTCGATTTCCGGATCAAGCGCGTGCGCGGCGAGCAGATCGGCATGTCCCGCGTCCGTCTGGCCATTGCGGATTTTCGCCAGTCCGAGGCCGTAACGCGACCATGCGTTATGCGGCATTTGCGCGACGGCCTGCTCGTAGGCATTGACCGATTCGGGATAATGTCCCAGCCGCAATTGCACCATGCCGAGACTGTCGAGGTAGGCCGGCTTTCCTCCGTCGCGCTTGATCGCCTTGCGGCAATCCTTCAAGGCATCGTCGAGCATCTGATGGCTCAGGGCACGCGCCCAGCACCGCTCATTGAGTGCTGAACCGAGCAGGGCATCATTGCGATGCAGGCGGATCCAGTCGTCGAGCAGGGGAAGCGCTGCAGCGGGTTGATCGAGTTGGACATACAGGCCGGCAATCGAGCGCGCCTGCGTTGATCCCGCAGGCGCCAGGGTGTTTGCCGCCGTCACGTCGGCTATCGCACCCATGTGGTCCCTGCGCAAGAAACGAAACTCGGCGCGCAGCAGCAAGGCATCCATGTTCTTCGGATCCAAGCTCAAGGACTTGTCCAGATCGGCGAGCGCCGCATCGGGCTGTCTTTCCGCCGCATGTGCCTTCGCACGGGCAACATGGTAAGCGGCTTGATCGGGCGCCATGCGGATCGCCGCGTCCAGATCGGCCACGGCAGCCTTCGGTTCACCGCGCGACAGGTCCGCTTCGCCACGCAGGGCGTAATCGGACGCTGTCTTCGGCGCGGCATCCTTGTCGTCCCCAGCAGTGCCGGCATCAGATTTGTCGCTGTCGCTCGGCGCCTTGGCCAAGGCAAACACGCGCCCGCCGTTGTAGGTGAAATAGACTTTCCTCTGGCTGTTGGCGATGAACATGTGATGGGCGAGGATGAAATCCGCGCCGAGCAGCATGTCGGTTTGGTCTTCGCCCATGCTTCCGTCGATCACCTGCATCTGGCTGTGCTGGATGGTTTCCGTGCCGACCGAGAACGAATCGATGCGTACAGTCCATGTCCTGACCGACCTGGCGCCAACACCGATGCCATTACTGCCGACCTCGACATCCGGTGCATTCAGGTCGATGCCGACCCGCTCGGCGGCGCGACGGCTGAGCACGGTGGCATACGCCCCCGAATCGAGCAGCGCCCGCACCTGTTTGCCGTTTATCGTCACTTTGAGAAAGGTGCGCCGGTCCTTCGAATTGTCGGCCGGTACGGTATCGGCGATGTTGTACTTGTCATTCTT
>DASWOQ010000057.1:0-96596 GCA_036398675.1 Rhodanobacter sp.
GCCGCCGGAGCCGATGACGAGGATGCGCTTCATGGGAAGGAACCTGGCGACTCCATCCAGCAGGACTCAACGCAAATAGACGTCCACATAATCGGTGGTCATGTCACCGGCCGCGACGCAGGGATTCTGCATTTCCTTCAAGCGCCAGTATTTGCGTTTACCGGTCTTGCGGAACGTCATCTCGCCGCTGCGGGTGCACGGCTTACCGCCGTTGATGTCGCCCACTTGCATGACGATGACGCCGTTGAATGAAAACGACTGTGCATCGACCTGCGTGATGATGCCATCGACGTGCAGGTAATCCGAATTTTCGTCGCTCTTCTGATCACCCTTCATCGACAGGCGGCCGTTCGAATCGGCGATGCTCACCTGGCCGAACTTGTCCCAGCCGATCCATTGCAGCGACAGCCGATGCGTACCAAGCAGCAACTGCTTCGCCGCCTCGTCGTGTACGACAGTGGATGGAATGCCCACGCGGGAAGCTTGCTGCCCCCACGCAAAGGCACTCATCAACAACAGGCTGGCAGCTATCCATGATCTCCTGAACATGCGCTTCTCCTTGAATGTCCCGGGTATGTCCGAAGTCTATGACCGTAGCAAGGTGGCAACGATCCGTCCAGGTCGGCGCCATGCCCTCCGGAGGCGGCACGAAACGGGCCATCCTTAGCGGACAAGCCAGCATGCGAAATCCGACGGCGCCGCCGTCGTCCGAAGCGACGTGCTAGTTGCGACAGGCTCAGTTGCATGCCGAAGTCGTTGTCTTCCAGACGCAGGCCCGGCGACAGGTTCTCGAACAGCAGGGCGACCTCGGTGCCTTCGGCGACTGCATCGAAACTTGCCGTCTGCGTCATCTCGCCCTGCAGGCCCGGGGCGTCTGTGAGAAACATCACCGCTTCCACGATGCGGCGCGGCGGCGTGAGTTCGACGAAACGCACGTTCACCCCTGTCCTCGTTCTGCGATGTCTTGCCCTGATGCCTGTGCTCGTCCGCTGGATAGAACAAGGACATCCGGTAGCCGCCGCCCACCCACGCATCGAAGGCATGCATGCGGCCGGTCATCCGGCCAAGCGGCAGCCATTCGACCAGCGCGAGCGGATCGAGGAAGGCCGCATAAAGTTCATCCACTGCTTCGCAGCGCGCGCTACGCTCTGCAAACGACCAGCCCGCATGCATGGGCATGTTGCCACAGCACCGTCACTGCCCTCAGGGGAAACGCATGAAGCATCGCTCGATCCAATCGTTGCTGGCAACCTGCTTTTCCATCGGGCTCGCATGCAATCCTGGCCGCGCGAGCGCAGAGGTGGCTACCGCAGCAACAACGCCTGCTCCAAGCGCCAATCGCGCTTCGATGCAGACCATGCAGATTCCCAGCCATGGCGTGCTGATGAATGCGCTGGTCTACGTCGCGGCAGGTGCGGGGCCGCACCCCGCCGTCATCCTGCTGCATGGCTTCCCCGGCAACGAGCGCAATCTGGACCTGGCGCAGGACATGCGCCGCGCCGGCTGGGACGTCCTCTACTTCAACTACCGCGGATCGTGGGGAACCTCGGGCGACTTCTCGTTCTCCCACGGCATCGAAGACGTCGCCGCCGCGCTCGCCTACCTGCGCCAACCGTCCGCGGCAAAACAGCTACGGCTCGATCCCGCGCGCATCGTGCTGATCGGCCACAGCATGGGCGGTTTCATGGCCGTGCAGGCCGCAGCCGCCGATCCCGCGATCAAGGCCTTCGCCACGATCTCCGCTGCCGACATGGGCGGCATCATGCAGCAGATGCTGGGCAAGGATAAAAGGCAGGACGCACTGCACACCATGAGTGCCGGACTCGCTGGCGAAGGCATGGCCCCACTCAGCGGGTGCACGCCTGATGGCCTGGCGCTGGAGCTTGCCGATCATGGGGCTGCGTGGTCCTTCCACTCCAAGATCGATGCCTTGAAACATCGCACCGCACTTGTCATCACGTCGGACGATGGACTGGCCACGCAGAACGAGGCCTTTGCGACCGGGCTGCGCGATGCGGGCGATGTCCATGTCACCACCATGCATCCGCCGACGGACCATGCGTACTCCGATCAGCGCATCGAACTGTCGCAGGCCGTGTTGCGCTGGCTGGCGGCACTGCCGAAGTAACCACGCCGATACCGATACCTACACTCCGGGTGAGTCCGACAGCGCCGGGGCCTGCGCCTTGTGGCTGCGGTACATCTCCAGCGTCAATGCCAGGCCATCGTGCGACAACAGCGTGGCGGCGGCATCCGCCGACGATTCCGCCGCTTCGATCACGCGCTCGAACATGCGCGCCTCGTAGTCGGCCACGGCTCCGGTCCAGTCTTCCTGCCCGCTAAGCCGCCCGGCCAACTCGGCGGCGTCGAGCATGGCCGCATTCACGCCCTCGCCGCCGAAGGGGGACATGACGTGCGCGGCGTCGCCGATCAAAGTCAGGCCGCGACGGTTCGCCCAGCGGTGGCCCACCGGCAAGGCATGGATCGGCCGCGCCACGAAATGATCGTTGCTGGCCCGGATGAGATCGAGTACCTCGTCGGCGAACCCGTCGAATTCGCGCACCAGCTCCTCGCGCATGGCAGTGGGCGACGCGAGGTCGAAACGCTTCGCGGCCCAGTCCGTGGGCACGCGGAAGATGGCGTAGCCGCGGATGTGCGCATTGCCGTTGCGCTGCGCGATGATTTCCTTGCCGTCGCCTTCGATGCCGACCTTGCCCCGCCCCACCAGGCGCGACAGCGCGGGATGGCGGTTGTCCACGTCATCGATGCCGAATTCGATGAAAGTGAGGCCGCTGTACTGCGGCTTGTACGGCGACAGCAGCGGACGAACCCGCGACCATGCACCGTCGGCGCCGACCACCAGGTCGAACGGACCGGCTTCGCCATCGGCAAACAGCAGGTCCCAGCGATTGTCGTCCCGCAGCCGCAGCTCACGCACGGCGCAGCCCCATTGCACGCATGCTGGCGGCAGCGCATCGAGCAGCATGCCGCGCAGCGCCGTGCGATCGACCTCGGGGCGGCTTTCATCGAAGCCTTCGGTATCCTCGAGAAGAATGCGACCGTGCTTGTCCAGCAGGCGCGAACCTTGATCCTCGTAGCGTGCGATGCGCTCGAACTCGCCGCGCAGGCCCGCGCGTTCGAGCGCCAGTAGTCCCGAGTCCTCGTGCAGATCCAGCGTGCCGCCCTGCGGCCGGACCAGCGGACCCTCCTCGCGTTCGAACACCGTGCTGGCAATGCCATGCAGGTGAAGGATGCGCGCCAGCGTGAGGCCGCCGGGGCCGCCACCGACGATGGCAATGCGTGGTTTCGTATGCATGTGCAGGGATCGTGTAATATAGGTGCCTATATATAAAACATAGCCTCCTATGTATTGTCAATCGCCATGACCGATTTCGACGACACCACCGACACCCTCCGGCTCATCGGCCACGCCTATCGCAGCTTCGCGCGTATCGTCGACAGCCAGCTGCGCGAGCTGGGCTTCGCGATGAGCCAACTGCCCGTACTGGTATCCCTCAAGAAAAACCGCGCCCTGCCACAGGCCGAACTGGCACGCCTTGCCCGGGTCGAGCAATCCAGCATGGCCCAGCTGCTGAACCGCATGGAACGCGACGGCCTGGTCCAGCGTATCCCCGACCCCGACGACCGGCGCAGCCGCCTGATCTCCCTGACCGACACCGCCTCGCGGCGCATGCCCAAGGGCAAGGCAATCATGGACGCCACCCGTGAAGAGGCGCTGACCGGATTCAGCAATGCGGACATCAAGCAATTGCGCGCACTGCTGCTGCGCATCAATGCCAATCTGGATGGCGCGGCCTCCGAGGCATCGGATGACTGAGGGCGGTCATTCCCCTCATTCAAGCCGCCAGGCGTTGCAGGAACTGCATCCGTTCGATCACGCACTGGCCCGCGCTGGGGCACGAAAACGCCGCACATACGAAACCGTCAGCACCACCATCACGCACATCCCGATCGACGACGGCAGAATCTGGCTCCATGGCTGAAAATTCTTCAGCAGATTGCCCGCGCCGGCGGACAGCATCGCGAAGTAGCAGCCGGTCATCTTCAGGCCGTGGTCCAGCGGCCGCGCGCAGCGCAGCCAGGTTCGGGACCAGAACGAGCGGGTGAGGTCGTAGACGGCGATGGTGCCGACGAAGCCGGCGGTGGAGTAGCCGATCATCGGGGACCACGATGCGGTGCCGGCACCCATCGAATGCACCAGCGCGGCGCAGGCCGCGAGTGCGATGCAGGCCATGGCGGCGTCGAGCAGGCCCGGGCCGTCGGTACGCAGATACAGTGCGCGCAGACTTCCCCAGTATTGGTAGGTGGCGGAGAGCGATGCGGCGAGCAAGGCGATGGGTTGCTTGAGGAACACATCGGCGAGCAGCGCCGTGAACAACACGACGCCGGCGAAGACCGCGAAGATGCGGCCACTGCGTCGATGCAGTTTGCCCCCCTTCAACGACACCAGCGGCACCAGGCCCACGAGCAATCCGCACGCGCCCATGCCGACGTGCACCACGATGTTGATATCGTTTGCCTGCATGGTCGCTGGCTTCTCCCTGGTCAGTCGGACACTAGCATGCGCCCCGGATGTTCCTTCGAAACATCACCATGCCCGGCGAACCCGCCAGCGCCTGTCGCGGATCATTTTCCGGTGAACAGCGCCTGCAGCTGCGCGTACGGCATCGAGCCCTCGGCCATCGACTCGGAGCGGCCGGTGTCGAGGAAATCCCTGGCCAGCTTCTCCGCCTGCCCCCACAGCATCTGCGAGATCCCCGAGCCCGCACTCAACCGGCGCACGCCCAAGCGGCCCAGCTCGTCCGACGCCGCCAGGCCCGGCCACGCCATGACGTTGATCGGCAGGCCGGTGCCTTTCACGATGGCGGTGATCTGCGATGCCTCGCGGAGCCCGGGCACGAACAGGCCATCCGCGCCTGCGTTGCGATAGGTCGCGCCGCGCGACAGCGTTTCGTCGACACGCTTCGGTGCGTCGACCAGGCCCGCGAGGAAAACGTCCGTGCGGGCATTGACGAAGATGTCCGAGCCCGAGGTCGCCGCGACGTTCTTGATCGCCTCGATCTTTGCGGCGAGTCTGGCTGGCGCTTCGGAGCCGTCCTCGATATTGATGCCGGCAACGCCTGCATCGAGCAGCCGGCGGATGATTTCGCCGACCGCTTTCGGGTCGTCCGAATAGCCGTTTTCCATGTCGACCGACAGCGGCACGCTCAGCACCCGCGCCATGTTGGTCGCGGCACCGATGGCTGCATCGGCAGGCATCATTCCGCCATCGGCATAACCCAGCGCCCATGCCACGCCCGCGCTGGTGGTGGCGATGGCCGACGCACCGAGGCTTTCGAAAAGCCTGGCGCTGCCGGCATCCCAGGCATTCGGAAGCCGCAGCGGCTCAGTGCCATCGTGCATCCTGCGAAACGTGGCGGCCTGCTTGGACATATCGGTCTCCGGGAAGTCGTTTGAGTGGCCCGAATCATAGAACCTGGCAGCGAGACCGGAATGTCGAATGCTGCGAGATCACCAGTCGGTGGTCCTCGATCTTCCAGCCCTTGGCAATCGCATCGCGAATGCTCTTGCCCGGCTTGCAGACCACCTGAACCAATAGCTGCATGACAGTCTCCCTGAATGGCGCGACATGGCAGGTATAGCACGGGCAATGGGAGACGCTACCGTTGATGACGGGTTCACGGTCAACGCCGGGGTGGCGCTCTTCGTTTAAGCATGAAAGACACGGAGCGATCGTCCGGCGGCACTACAGCCCGGGCGGCATCTCCGCCCTTGAAAACCCAGCGCTGAAGGAATATCCACCCGTGCGCCACAAACGAATTCACATTGATCCCTCCCGCATTTGGGAGGACAGTGCAAAACGCTGCAGGCATATATCGAGCAAAAGCGTCTCGCAGCCGTATTCAACCAAGATTCACGGAGGTCCTATGAAACGGTTTCAGGCGTTGGTCGTTGTAGGAATGTTATCTGTCGGGGCCAATGCGATCGCGGCCTCCGGATCGCTCAACGAATTCAAGCCCCGATATATGCCGGTGCTGGTGCAGGTGGACTCCAAGGGCAAGGTCACCGACGTGTCGCCATCCACCGATCTCTCGCCGCGGTTCAGCCGGTTGCTGCACCAGAACCTTGACGAAATGATCACGCAGCCCGCCACCGATCACGGGCGCCCCGTAAGCAGCCAGTTCGTCATCAACCTGGCCCTGCAGGTTTCGCCCCGCAAGGAGGGCGACTACCTTGCGAACTTTGCCTACGTATCGAGCTCTCCCGTGCCCAACGGATCGTGGTACTGGGTCAAGATCAACGGGCATCGCCTGGCGCTGGCGAACCGCAACGACTTTGGCCGCACGCAACGTATGTATTTCAACCAAACCCGCGGCGGTTACCAGCCGACGAATGTTCCCAACAGCTATCAGCATGCGCCAACACCGACCATCCAGAACGCCATTCGCAGCACGTCCATACCTGTAGCCAGCCCACATTCCGGACAAGGTCACTGAGCGTAAACAGCGACTGAGACACAAGCATCTGGAACCATCAGAAACACAAAGCCCGCCAATGGCGGGCTTTGTGTTTTGGGAGCACACACGCAGATACCGATTGGCACGGCCGGGTCACCAATACCCGTCAGCTCATCGTCAGTCACATTAGCCCTGGCGCGATAACTCGAATGCCCAACACCTCAATGGCAACAACGAGACCTGCTCTGCTTCTCTCAACGCATGCCAATGCGCTATTCGACGAGCAATTGATCACCTTTGAAGACAACGGACGAAAACACGAGTATCAGTCGCTGCCGCAGGACGTACTTGAGCGATGGTCGATCGAGAGAGGCGAATCAAACAGTTCGGTATGGGAAAGCATCGAAAATCTTCCTAAAAAGACATCTGCTTTTGTGAGTCGAACGTGCATGCTGATCGGCCCCCTGAGCAGCAAGTGCGTGAGTCATCGTACCTCATGGACGCCTGTTCACCACCGAATTCGCGCCAGAGTGCATCGCAATTTCTTGTTACGGGCGTAGGGTGCTGATCAGTTTCATCTGATCAATTGAGATGGACCGCTTTTCAAGCGACGAACTGTCTCCGAATGTTCATACCCGAGTGGTGAAATGTCTCCGAGCCGTATGTGCTCCTGTGGTGGCTTGCCGTAACCACGAGGCAATTCTTTGCATATCTCTACGGCACGCCTTGTTCGGTCAGCTCCGCTCTCGTCGCATCTCTCAACAGGAGTTCTCCATGTTTCGCCCTCACCTTTTTCGCAAGACATTGATATGCGCTTCGATCGCCTCGTCGGGTCTGGCACTCGCGGCCCCTGCCCAAATGGCATCGCCTGCGAGCAAGTCATTTCCCCCAGCCCAGATCGTTCCTGCACCGGTATCGCGGATTTCTCCCCAGGATGCCGCATCCACTGCCACACCGATCAAACACCTGGTGGTCATCTTTGGCGAGAACCGTTCGTTCGATCATTACTTTGGCACCTATCCGGTGGCGCAGAATCCACCCGGCGAACCGGTGTTCACCGCCGATCCGTCGACGCCTGCCGTGGAAGGCCTGACACCCGAGCTGTTGACGCAAAACCCGAACGCGATCAATCCTGTCAACGGCGTCAATGCGGTCAATCCGTTCCGTCTGGATCGCACGCAGGCCAATACCGAAGGCCAGAACCATTCGTACACGCCGGAGCAGCAGGCCTACGATAATGGCGCGTCGGATTTGTTCCCCGCCTATACCGGCAACAACACCGTCAGCAGCGCCGGCACCTTCGGCACGCATGGACTGGTGATGGCCTACTACGACGGCAACACCGTGACTGCGATGTGGAACTATGCCCAGCATTTCGCGCTGAATGACAACGCCTATACCGACACTTACGGGCCATCTACGCAAGGCGCGCTGGAAGTCGTCTCCGGCACCACCAATGGCGCACAGGCTGTTGTCGGATCGACGTCATCCGTTCCTGACGGTCAAGGCGGCTTGACCCTGATTGGCGACACTGACCCCGCATACGACACATGCTCTTCGACATCCAGCACGGTGCGCATGACCTCGAAGAACATTGGCGATCTGCTGAACGCCAATAACCTGACTTGGGGTGGCTTCATGGGTGGCTTCGACCTGACGGCCGTCAATAGCAACGGCACCACCGGATGTACCCGAAGCACCTTTTCGAGTGTGCTGAATTCCACCAAGGGCGATTACATCCCCCATCACAACTGGTTCCAGTACTACGCGTCCACGGCGAACCCCACTCACGCACGCCCGAGCTCGATCGCCAAGATCGGCTATGCCGATCCAAAAGA
Organism: Rhodanobacter sp.; assembly: GCA_036398675.1. Classification (GTDB taxonomy): domain Bacteria; phylum Pseudomonadota; class Gammaproteobacteria; order Xanthomonadales; family Rhodanobacteraceae; genus Rhodanobacter. The sequence goes on from DASWOQ010000057.1 coordinate 8,318, forward strand.
CAGCAGTGCCATGCCGGTTCACCACGAGTACGACGTGAATGATTTCTTCGATGCCGTGGAAGCGGGCAATTTCCCCTCGGTGAGTTACATCAAGGCGCCGTCGGTGGGCGATGCGCATCCGGGCAATTCGGATCCACTCGACGAGCAGGCATTCGTCGTCAAGGTCGTGAACTTCATCGAGCAGCAGCCCGACTGGAAGGACACGGCAATCATCATCACCTACGACGATTCCGATGGTTGGTACGACCATCGCTACGCATCGCCGACTACATCGTCGTTCGACGCCACTACAGCGGAAGGTTCGGTTACAGGCGCCGATCAGCTCAATGGGCGAGGCATGTGCACCGGCCCCGATGCCAAGCCCGGCGTCGGCGTGAACGGTGGCGTCGTCAACGGACGGTGCGGACCTGGCACGCGCGTTCCCTTCTTGGTCATATCGCCCTATGCGCGCGCCAACTATGTCGACGACTCCCGCATCACACAGTCCTCCGTGGTTCGCTTCATCGAGGACAACTGGCTCGGCGGTGAGCGTATCGGCCAGGGTTCGAACGATGCAAACGCCGGAAGCATCATGAGCATGTTCGACTTCAACCGTAACCAGCTCGGGCTCGTACGTCCGATCTATCTGGATCCCGAACAGGGCACGCGGGTCACCAGGCCCATCGACAAGCGCCTGCTGCAAAGCGGACAGGTCGCCGTGCATTCGAATAAAGCCCTGTAAATCGCAACAACAGCATCCCTGCTCCGATCCTGCATCGGATCGGGCAGGGATGCTCCCGCAACCAACCGCATGGCTTTTGTCCGAATGCCATCACTCATACTGTTTACGCCAACCCTGTTGAAGTGAGCGGATTCCTCTCTTGTCCTCTGTCACTCGATCACCCCGATGCCGTGCATCCCGCAACCATATTCATCGACTGAAGATCATTTTTGGTCCTGTTGCATGTTGTCTGCTGTCCTTTGGACTAGGCAGTCGTGTCGACGCGAAAACAGGCATCGCAACCGCTGCCCCGAATGGCAGCAACCCTCATCCCGTCCAGTTGAACCTTCCACCGACGCAGCCACTGAGCGCGGTGGCACAACTGGGAAAGCTGCTGTTTTTCGATACCTCGTTATCGGCCTCGGGGCGGCAATCCTGCGCGTCCTGCCACAGCCCGAACCATGCCTATAACCCGCCGAACAAACTCGCCGTCCAGCCGGGCGGCCGTGATCTGAAAAGCTTCGGGAACCGGCCACCGCCATCGCTGGCCTACCTCTACCGGCAACAACCTTTCAGCATCGGCCCGGACACCGGCCCGGACGATGTACCCGTCAATCTCAATGCGGCGGCAGCCTCGGCGGGCAACGATCCCAAAGCGCAAAAAACCGCCGGAACCCCGCAACCGAAAGCCATGGTTCCTCAAGGAGGATTGTTTTGGGACGGCCGCGCGGATTCCCTGCAACGGCAGGCCTTTCTCCCGGCACTCGATCCGATGGAAATGGCCAACGACAGCGTAGCCGTGATCGCCAGAAAACTGGGTCACGCCGGTTACCGCCAGAGGTTCATCCAGCTGTTCGGCCCAACGATCTTCAAGGATCCCGATCGACTGGTGTCCGAGGCCATGTTCGCCATCGTGCGCTACCAGATCGAGGACCCGTCCTTTCACGCCTTTACCAGCAAGTACGACGCATGGCTGAGGGGCAACGCCAAACTGACCCCGGCCGAGGCGCGCGGCATGCAGCTCTTCAACGATCCGCAGAAAGGCAATTGCGCCGCCTGCCATCTGAGCCAGGTGAGCCGCGATGGCCTACCACCGCTTTTCACGGACACGCAGTACGAGGCGCTGGGCGTGCCGCGCAACCCGCACCTGCCGCTCAACAACAATCCGACGTTCTTCGACCTTGGATTGTGCGGCCCCATCCGCAAGGATCTGGCGCAACAGACACAGTACTGCGGCATGTTCCTGACCCCGACCCTACGCAACGTCGACCGCCGCTCGGTGTTCTTCCACAACGGCGTATACACCACGCTGAAACAGGTGCTGGATTTCTATAACCTGCGCAGCGTGCAACCGGAGAAGATCTATCCTCGCGACACCAACGGGAAGCTCGCCCTGTACAACGACATCCCCAAATCGCTGCAAGGCAATGTGGACGTCACGGATGCGCCCTTCGACCTCAAATCCGGCAACCCGCCCGCGCTGACCGACCTCGACATTCAGGACATCATCGCCTTCATCCACACGCTGGACGACAGCTATATACCGACACAGGGGCAGAACAAGAACGACGTGCGCTGATCCTGGTGTCTGGGCAAACCATCAGCCCTTGCCGATGCCATCCAACTCGGCCATCACGTCCTCGCCAAGCTGCAGCTCCGCCGCAACCAGATTCTCGCGCAGATGATCCAGCGATGACGTACCGGGAATCAGCAGGATGTTGGGTGCGCGAGCCAGCAGCCACGCGAGCGCGACCTGCATCGGCGTGACCTTGAGACGTGCGGCCGCATCGGAAAGCGTCTGCGATTGAAGCGGCGTGAAGCCACCGAGCGGAAAGAACGGCACATAGGCAATGCCTTGCGCGCCGAGTGCATCGACAAGGGCATCGTCTTCACGATGCGCCAGGTTGAACTGGTTCTGCACGCAGACCACGGGGGCGATGCGCTGGGCTTCAGCTACCTGCGTGGCGGTGGCATTGCTTAGGCCCAGATGGCGGATCAAACCCCGCTGCTGCAGCTCGGCCAGTACGCTGAACTGCGGCTCGATCGGCCCTTCGGACGGTGCATGCACATCGCCCATGACGCGCAGGTTGACCGCATCCAGCACGTCGAGTCCGAGGTTGCGCAGGTTGTCGTGCACGGCCTGTGCCAGTTCCACCGGGCTTTGTGCCGGGTTCCATGAACCGTCCTCACCGCGCAGCGCACCGACCTTGGTGACGATCACCAGATCTTTCGCGTACGGATGCAGCGCCTCGCGGATGATACGGTTGGTGACATGCGGGCCGTAGAAGTCGCTGGTATCGATGTGGTTGACGCCGGCTTCCAGCGCCTCGCGCAGCACCGCCAACGCGGCGGCGCGATCCTTCGGCGGGCCGAATACGCCGGGGCCGGCGAGCTGCATGGCGCCGTAGCCCATGCGGTTCACGGTGCGGTCGCCGAGCGAAAACGTGCCGGCTTGCTTGAGGTGGTTCATGTCATTCTCCAGGGATCGAAAGGGATGAACCCACTATAGGCCCGCCCTTACTGCCCGATAATCCGCCACACTCCGCACGGGCTGTACGGAGAACCGAACAATGGCAGCAGACATGCGAGACCTCCTCGCCTTTCTGGCGGTGATGCAGGCAGGCGGCTTCCGCGACGCGGCACGCGCCGGCAATGGCTCGGCCTCGCAATTGAGCGAGGCGGTGAAACGCCTGGAGACGGAACTGGGCGTTCGCCTGCTTCATCGCACGACACGCAGCGTGTCGGCCACCGAAGCGGGCGAACGCCTGGCCGAGCGACTGATGCCGGCGATGGCGGAAGTGCAGGCGTCGCTCGACGTGGTCAATCATTTCCGCGACAGCCCCACCGGCACGCTGCGACTCAATGTGCCGGCCAACGTCGCGCGCACCGTGCTGCCGCCGATCATCACGCCGTTCCTCAAGCGCTATCCCGGGATCCGGCTGGAAATAACCGTCGAAGACAGTTTCGTCGACCTGCTGGCTGCCGGTTGCGATGCCGGCATCCGCTATGACGAGCGCCTTGCGCAGGACATGATTGCCGTACCGATCGGCCCCCACACGCAACGACTGGTGACCGCGGCCGCGCCCGCGTATCTGGCAGCACATGGACGTCCGGAGCACCCGCGCGATCTGCTGCAGCATGCCTGCATGCGCGGCCAGTTCTCCGGCGGCGCGATACCCGTCTGGGAATTCGAGCGCGACGGCGAGATCGTGCGCATCGACCCGCAAGGCCCCCTGCAACTGCGCCCCGGCGCCGCGTTCGACCTTGCCGTGCAGGCTGCCATCGACGGGCTCGGCATCATCCACCTGTTCGAGGATTGGCTACGCCCGCATTTTGAAAGCGGTGCCCTGGTGCCTGTGCTCGAGCCGTGGTGGCAAAGCTTCAGCGGCCCGTTCCTGTACTACTCCGGACGCCGGCATCTGCCGTCGTCGCTGCGGGCGTTTGTGGACTTTATTCGCGAGAGCTGATTTACGCAGGCCCGCCAGCCACCCTCCGCTCACCCCTCTTTTTCGGCTAACCTGGTGCGAGGGGGTTCGGCATGGCCTACTGGTGGGTCAATCACAAACAGACGCGCGATCACGAAGTTCGCGGCGGCTACCTGTGGTCGCCCTATCGAAACACCAACGGCGCCTTCAACCAGACCTACGAGAACATGAAGCTTGTTCGCCCGGGGGACACCGTGTTCTCGTATGCTCATGGCCAGATCGGTGCCGTGGGCCGTGTCACCGAAGCCGCTTCACCCAGTCCCAAACCGATCGAATTTGGCAACGTGGGTGACTATTGGTCCCACGAGGGTTGGCTGGTCGAGGTGGATTTCAAAGAGGCGCGTCGCCCATTGCTCCCCAAGAAGCACATCGCCTCTATCGGCCCGATGCTTCCCGAGCGCCACTCGCCATTGCAGAAAAACGGCAACGGCAATCAGGGCTGCTACCTGGCAGGAATCTCTGATGCCCTCGGCCACGTACTGATGACAATGCTTGACATGCATCAAGTGCGCGAGCTCGATCAGCCGCCCCGCTATGTGATCGACCACGAACCCAATGCCCACGTACTGGACGATATCCACCGCATCGAGACAGATGCGTCCATCCCGGAAACGCAGCGCCTGCAGCTCAGCAAGGCTCGCGTCGGCCAAGGCTTCTTCCGCAAGCAGGTGATCCTGCTCGATCCGGTGTGTCGCGTCACTGGCGTCACCGACACCCGCCTGCTGATCGCCAGCCACATCAAGCCTTGGCGCGAAGCCTCCAACGCCGAACGCCTCAGCGGCTACAACGGCCTGCTGCTCTCGCCTCACGTCGACGCTCTGTTCGATGAGCAGTTCATCACCTTTGAAGATGACGGGCGGATGCGGGTGCATCCGTCGCTATCGCGAGACGTGCTTGAACGGTGGTCGATTGATCCAGAGAGGCGGGTTGAACGGTTTCGAGCAGAGCAGGTGTCATTCCTCTCATACCACCGGGAGCTTTTCGCCCGAAAGGCGACATCCGTTTAACAGCTCGAAAAGTGCACTCTGAACCTTAGTTTCTCCTTCGCGAAGTCAGGGATGTATAACGGGATCCGCGGGTCCATCCTGTAGGTAGTCAGACACCATGAATCCTCGGATCACATCCCAAATTTCAGCGACAATCATCCTTGATATTGCAGTCAGTTTTTTCAGCCATCAAAGGATCTGGCCGGAATACAGCACAGCCGACGCGTGTAATGGATAGACAAATCTTCACAATGATCTGGATCGTCGTTTGGTTCACCGGGACGGTGGCTCTGGTAGCCTGGTCCTCATATCGACTGCGCTTCAAGCCCACTTGGTGGTGGACTGCGTTTTTCGGAATGCTGGTCGTGTCATGCGTGTTGATCGGTCTAAGGCGGGGGCCGCTCGCGTGGTTGGTGGGCAACTTCATCACGTGAATTTTTTCGTCAGCTCGTTTTCAAAACTGGCGAAACTGCCTGCGCGCCGGGAAGAAGATAGCAGTTGAAATCGGCATCAAACCTAATCTGTTCTTCACTGCGATTGAGCTGGCCTTCCGACAGACCGGACAGCCCGGTGGAGACGTTATGTTTTTCGCGGGCCTCTACCAAAACCCTAATTATCCGAAAGACGAAATCTACCGGCTCATCATGCCAGGTCTGGTGATCGGATTTAACGCGCTCGATGCACGATTCGGCAAACAGGTAGGAACCGAAGCCGCGAAGATGCAAATCAAACCGCTAGTTCCGTAATATTGCGATGATCCGCCAGACTGGGCGAGGGACTAGATGCGAAACTGGTGCAGGAATTAAGGCCTTCGACCCATCATCGAACGTCCGCTTTCACCCGAAGCGGACGTTGCTGTTTGCCCGAAGCGGCCGCTGACCCGCCGAATCATTTCGGCGTGAGGTGGAACAGGCCGCCGGGCTCGGCGTCCTCCACCATCCAGAGCGAGCCGTCTGGTGCTTCTTCGATATCGCGGATGCGTTTGCCGATGCTCCAGCGCTGGGCTGCGGTGGCGCCGCCCTTGCCGTCAAACGTGACGCGAACAATGGCCTCGCTGGCTAGGCCGCTGATCAAGGCACTGCCATTCCATTGCGGGAAGGTGTGGCCCTTGTAGAACATCAGATTGCCCGGCGCGATCACCGGCACCCAATAGATCACGGGCTTGGCGAGATCGGGCCGCGTATCAGGGCTGGGGATGGGCACGCCGTTATAGTTGATGCCATAGGAGACCAGCGGCCATCCGTAGTTCTTGCCGCGCCGGATCAAATTCAGTTCGTCGCCGCCGCGCGGGCCATGCTCGAGTTCCCACAGTTGACCATCGGGAGCGAAGGCGAGGCCGTAAGGTGTGCGGTGACCGGAGGTCCAGGTTTCGGCCGGCGTCAGGTTGGGACCGGGGAACGTATAGGTGCTGACCACCGGCGCCGTCTTGGCTTTCTCGGTATCGGTTGGCGGATCGATCAGCGGGATGGTGTGTGCGCCGACCTTGCCCGCCCATGGATTGCCCGGCGCGGGTTTGCCGTCCAGCGTCAGCCGCAGGATCTTGCCTACTGGTTGGTCGGGATCCTGCGCGGGCGTGAAACGCTGACGGTCGCCCACGGGGAGGAACAGGTACTTGCCATCCGGTGAGAAGGCGATCGGGCCGCCTGCCTGGCCGCCCTTGCCCGTGGGCATCTGGTGCCACAGCACCTGGAATCCGTCCAACCGGGGCTGCTTGCCGTCCAGCACGAGCCGGCCCCGGCCCAGCGCCAGGCCGCCGCCATAGTCACCCGGTGCGACATAGGTGAGATACACATGGTGGTCAGTGGCGTAATGGGGCGAGAGAAAGACGCCCAGCATGCCGTCCTGACCTTCAAAATAGCTGGGCGGGACACCCTGGAGTTCAGTCTTGGCGCCCTGCGGAGTGACCAGATCGACGCGGCCGACCTTCTCGGTCACGAGCATGCGGCCATCAGGCAGGAACGCGATGCGCCAGGGCAGATCGAAGCTCGCCACCTTCGTGATGGTGAAGGGAAGGTTGGGATCGGATTTCTGTTCGCCTGCATTGGTCTGCGCATGGGCAGCGCCCGTCAGCAGAGCCATAAGAAAGGCCGCGTTTGCCAGCTTCATCATTTGCATGTTTCCTTGCGTCCGGGTGACCCGGGCATCCTAATGCTTCTGAATGCCATCTCGGTGTGATGGTTCCTTCAATCCGGGTCGCATGGATGCCTTGCAAGACCGGACCAGCGTGGAGTCCTTCGCTGCACTCGACCCATCGCAGATGGCTTCCGTCTTTCGCCAGAATGACGAGTCGTGAGAGATAGCCGTGCGAGGTGCGGGTCAGGATGGCCCGCCGCTCTACCCGGTCCCCCGGCGGGGAATCGGGGGTGACAGGCCGAGTAGCGGTACGAAAGCTCTGGGCCGAAGGCTAATGTGCAGAAGCGATTCCGGCCTTCGCCGGAATGACGAAGGTAATGAGAGGAATGACGAAGTGGTGGAGCGAGGTGAAGCGTGGTTCCAAGTAGAGTGACTCGTGGCACCACAAAAAAAGGCCGCCAAGTCGGCGGCCTTCTCAAATCAACAAGACTTAATACGCATCACCCCAACAACACCCGATTCATCCGCTGCACAAACGCCGACGGATCCGGCAACTGCGCACCGGCGGCAATCTCCGCCTGCTCCAGCAGCAGCGTAGCGAGATCCTTCGCCTTCGCCTCATCCGTTTCCGCCTCGACGCGCTTCAGCAACGCATGCTGCGGATTGATCTCCAGGGTCGGCTTGTTCTCCGGCATGTCGTGGCCGGCTTCGCGCAGCAGGCGCGCCAGATGCGGGGCCATCTCGTAGTCGCTCAACGCGAGGCAGGACGGTGAGTCGGTGAGGCGGGCGGAGACTTTGACGTCGCCGACGCGGTCGCCGAGCAGCTCCTTGAGCTTCTTCAACAGCGGCTCGGCTTCCTTGGTGGCTTCTTCCTGCTTCGCCTTGTCTGCGTCGTCGAGCGGCACGTCGCCCTTGGCGGCGCTCTTGAGTTTCTTGCCTTCGTATTCGCTCAGGGAACCGATCATCCATTCGTCGATGCGATCAGACATCAGCAGCACTTCGATGCCCTTGGCCTTGAACGCTTCGAGCTGCGGGCTGCCGAAGGCGGCGGCGTAGCTGTCGGCGGTGATGTACCAGATGGCTTCCTGGCCCACGGCCATGCGGCCGATGTAGTCATCCAGCGAAACATTCTGCTGCTGCGCTTCGCCCTTGGTGCTGGCGAAGCGCAGCAGCTTGGCGATGCGCTCGCGGTTGTTGGCATCCTCGCTGATGCCTTCCTTCAGCGTGTTGCCGAAGGCCTTGTAGAAGGTGGCGAATTTCTCCGGCTCGTCCTTCGCGAGTTTCTCGATCAGGTCGAGCACGCGTTTGACGCAGGCGGACTTGATGCGTTCGAGCTGGCGGTTCTGCTGCAGGATCTCGCGGCTGACGTTGAGCGGCAGGTCGTCGGCATCGACCACGCCGCGCACGAAGCGCAGGTAATTCGGCAGCAACTCCTCGGCCGCGTCCATGATGAAGACGCGCTTGATGTAGAGCTTGAGGCCCTTGCGCTCGTCGCGGCCGCCCATCATCAGGTCGAACGGTGGCTGCGATGGAATGTAGAGCAAGGTGGTGAAGCTCTGGCTGCCTTCGACGCGGTTGTGCGTCCATGCCAGCGCGTCGTTGAAGTCATGGCCGAGCGACTTGTAGAAGCTCTGATAGTCCTCGTCGCTGATCTCGGACTTCGGCTTGGTCCACAGTGCCGAGGCGGCGTTGATGGTTTCCCACTCGTCGGTCGGCTTGTCGTCCTTCTCCTTCGGCATGCGGATCGGGAAGGCGACGTGGTCGGAGTACTTGGTGATCAGCGAGCGCAGCTGCCAGCGCTTGAGGAACTCGTCCTCGTCGGCCTTCAGGTGCAGGATCACGGACGTGCCGCGCTCGGCCAGCTCGACCTGCTCCAGCGAATACTCGCCCTTGCCGTCGCTCTCCCACTTCACTCCCTCACTCGCCGGCGCATCGGCGCGACGGGTGATGACGGCGACCTTGTCGGCGACCACAAAGGCGGAATAAAAACCCACGCCGAACTGGCCGATCAGCCGCGCGTCGGCCTTCTGCTCGCCGGACATCGCCTCGAGGAAACGCCGCGTGCCCGAGCTGGCGATGGTGCCGATGTTGGCCACCACTTCATCGCGCGTCATGCCGATGCCGTTGTCGCGGATGGTGACGGTGCGCGCATCCGGATCCCAGCTCACGTCGATGTGCAGCTCGCTGTCGCCGGCGGACAGCGCCGGGTTGGCGATCGACTCGAAGCGCAGCTTGTCGCAGGCATCGGAGGCGTTGGAGATCAGCTCGCGCAGGAAGATCTCCTTGTGCGAGTACAGCGAATGCGTGACCAGGTGCAGCACCTGGGCGACTTCGGCTTCGAATTTGCGGGTTTCGGTGGCGGGTGCGTTCATGGGTAAAGTTCCGTTGATGCGTGGATTGTCGAAAAGGCGCCCTCCCCCCTGCTTGCAGGGGGAGGTTGGAGGGGGTAACGCTCTTGCGAATTTTCGCAAGAGGAAGAGCAACCCCTCCCCAGCCTTTCCCTGCCTTGCAGGGGAGGGGGTAAAAGCGAGTCTCGTCAGACGGCGTTCTGCAGCGCGGCGATGCGCACGTCCAGCGACGGATGGCTCATGAACAATTTCTTGAAGCCATCGGCCAGCGGGCCGGAGATGCCGAACGCGGCGATCGTGTTGGGCAAGGTGCTTTCGCCGTGGTTGGCCTGCAGCCGCTGCAGCGCGGAGATCATCGCGCCGCGACCGGCGAAGTGGGCACCCGCCGCATCGGCACGGAATTCGCGCCAGCGCGAGAACGCCGCCACGATCATCGAGGCGAACAGGCCGAACACCACCTGCAGCACCATCACCACCACGAAATAGCCGATGCCGCCACCGCGGTTGTTGCCGCCGCCGAGCCAGCCATCCACCACGCGCCCGACAATCCGCGCGGCCAGGATCACCAGCGTGTTGAGCACGCCCTGGATCAGGGTCAGCGTGACCATGTCGCCGTTGGCCACGTGGCCGATCTCATGGCCGAGCACGGCGGTAACCTGCTCGCGATCCATCTGCCGCAGCAGGCCGGAACTCACCGCGACCAGCGCATGGTTCTTGGTCATGCCGGTGGCGAACGCATTCATTTCCGGCGCGTCGTAGATCGCCACTTCGGGCATGCCGATGCCGGCGTTCTGCGCATGGCGGCGCACGGTGTCGAGCAGCCAGCGCTCGGTGTCGTTCTGCGGCTGCGCGATCACCCGCGCGCCGGTGGACCATTTGGCGATCGTCTTGGACATCGCCAGCGAAATGAACGCGCCGCCCATGCCGAACACGGCGGCAAACACGAGAAGGCCGGTCATGCCGCCGTAACCGTTATTGGCGGCCATCTGGTCGATGCCGAACAGGTGGCAGACGATGCTCAGCAGGAGCAGGACGGCGAGGTTGGTGCCGATGAAAAGCGCGATGCGACGCATGGCTGTCTCTCTCTTGGGTGGCAGTCACGGGGATGCGTTGCAAAGATTCGGGCACGGCGCGCCGGTTTCAAGGGCGATGGATCGCACGAGGGATCTATGACAGCTGTCACTTCACCGGGCCAGCACCCGCCGATAGCCTCCTCGCACCGCTGCGACGGCTTGTTCATCGATGGAATCAGGGGAGAGTGCCGTGGGAACCGATCCAACGCCGGACGACCGGGAGCTGTTCGCAAGGCCACGCCAGATCGCCGCGTGGTGGCACCTGGTCGGCTACCTGATGATCGTGCTGGGCATCACCGCCTGGGGCTTCCATACCCAGCAAGCCGGCATGGGCAGCCGCCAGCCTGCGGACCCCGGACAACTGGGCAATCACGGCGCGGCGATATCGTTCTATCTGACCTCGATCCTTGGGGATTGCGCGCTTTTTTATTATTGCTGGGTGGGCGTGCATCGCCACGGCGGCACGCTTGCCACGCTGACGGGCGGGCGCTGGGCATCGTGGCAGGCGATCGCGCGGGACGTCGCCATCGCCGTGCCGTTCTGGGTACTGTGGGAGCTGGTGGCAACGGGCGTCTGGCGGCTGCTTGGCGCCAGCACGGCGAAATCGGTGAGTGCGCTGCTGCCGCAGAGCCCGCTGGAAATTGCCGTATGGATCGGCGTGTCGACCGTCGCGGGATTCACCGAGGAAATCCAGAGTCGCGGCTATCTGCAACAGCAGCTCCACGCGTGGAGTGGCAGCATCGTGGTTGCGGTGTTGGGCCAGGCGATTTTCTTCGGTATCGAGCACAGCTACCAGGGTTGGAAGAACACTGTCGTCATCGCCGTACTCGGCGTGCTCTACGGCGTGCTGGCGGTATGGCGGCGAAACCTGCGCGCCAACATGATTGCGCACGCGTGGTCCGATGTCTGGGAAGGCTGGTTGAAATTTCTGGTCTGGAAATGATCGGGCTCGGCCTTCGACGCCACTAACATAGCCGCATGAGTTATCGCGGCCGCTTCGCCCCCTCGCCTACCGGACAACTGCATTTCGGCTCGCTGGTAGCCGCCGTGGGCAGTTGGCTGTGTGCGCGACACGCGGGTGGCGAGTGGCTGTTGCGGATGGAAGACATCGACCCGCCGCGCGAGGTGGCCGGTTCGGCGGCATCGATCCTTGCCGCGTTGCCGGCATTCGGACTGGCGGCGGATGCGCCGCCGCTGTTCCAGTCACGCCGCATCGCGGCATACGACGCGGCGTTCGAGAAGCTGCGCGCGGCCGATCTGGTGTTCGCGTGCTGGTGCAGCCGCAGCGATCTGGCCACCAGCGGCGACATGCATCGCGATGGGCGCTGCGTGGCGCAGCCCGATCCGGATCGCCCACCCGCATGGCGCATGCGCGTGCCGGATATCGAGGTGGCATTCGACGATGCGCTGCAAGGCCCGCAGCGGCAGAACCTGCGCGAGAACGCGGGCGATTTCGTGATACGTCGGGTCGAAGGCCTCTACTCGTATCAACTGGCCTGCGTGGTGGACGATGCGTTTCAGGGCATCACCGAGGTGGTGCGCGGAGTCGACCTGCTCGATTCCACCGCACGGCAAATCTGGTTGCAGCGCTGCCTGGACCTGCCGACACCCGCCTATCGCCACCTGCCGCTGGCGATGGATGCCGATGGCCGCAAGCTGTCGAAATCCACGCAGGCATTTCCGGTTGATCCCGCCAACCCGTTGCCTGCCCTGCGTCGCGCGCTCGATTTTCTGCGGGCGCCTGTCCCCGCGACGGCGTCCGGGGCCGGCGATCTGTTGATGCGGGCGCTGTCGCTATTCGACCCGGCATTTTTGCCGCATTGCAGCGGTCACTCTTCCGGCTGAAACGCTATAAAGCGAATGTGCCCGCGATTTCGCAGCAGGCTCGTTGCGATGACGCCCGCCGGCCTCATCTCAGCCTTCGTCCATAGCAACACGACCATATCAACAGGAGATCAACGGATATGACACAACGCACGGCATTGGTCACAGGCGGCACTGGCGGCATCGGCAGCGCGATCATTCGCTACCTGGCCGGCCAGGGGCACAAGGTCGCCACCAATTACCGCGACCAGGCCAAGGCCGAAGCGTGGAAGAAGTCGATGGCCGACGAGGGCATCGATGTGTGCATCGTGCAGGGCGACGTTTCCGACCCCAGCGCCAGCGAGGCAATGATCCGGGCGGTGGAGGAAAAATGCGGGCCGGTGGAGATCCTGGTCAACAACGCCGGCATCACCCGCGACAGCACCTTCCACAAGATGAGCTACCAGCAGTGGATGGATGTGGTGAACACCAACTTGAACGCGTGCTTCAACGTCACCCGGCCGGTGATCGACAGCATGCGTGCGCGCAAGTGGGGCCGCATCGTGCAGATCAGCTCGATCAACGGCCAGAAAGGCCAGTACGGCCAGGCCAACTACGCGGCGGCCAAGGCCGGCATGCACGGGTTCACCATCTCGCTGGCACAGGAAAACGCCAAGTTCGGCATCACGGTGAACACCGTATCACCCGGCTACGTCGGCACCGACATGGTGATGGCAGTGCCGGCGGAAGTGCGCGAGAAAATCGTCGCGCAGATTCCCGTGGGGCGCCTCGGCCGGCCGGACGAGATCGCGCATGCGGTGGCGTTTTTCACCGGTGACCAGGCAAGCTGGATCACCGGTGCGAACCTGGCGATCAACGGCGGGCATTACATGGGTTGGTAAGCGCCGCGTCTGCGAGATGCGTTGAAGCGCATCTCGCGCGGTGCTTACCAGGTGAGCGTGCGGCGACGTAGGGATGCCTGCTTGCCATACCGCCCAACAAAGGCATGCGAGCCCTCTTCAAACCGGCACCACCGCGAGCCCCCCCCCTCATCCGACCCCTTCGGCACTTTTCTCCGCAACGGTGAGGAGATTCCGCGCTACTTCCCCAGCAGCTTCTCGATCACCTTGCCTACCGCCGCAAATGCGAATGCTCCGGTGACATGCGTCGCGGCACCCAGCCCGCCACCACACGCAAGGTTCAACGGATCGCCGCCCGGCGGACGATTGCCGCCGACGCTGCCATCGGGCTGCGGATACTGCACGTTCTGCAGCGAGTACACCGCCGACACGCCGAAGTAACGATCGGGGTTGCGCGGAAAATTGAAATCGGTGCGGAGCTTCTTGCGGATCAGGCTGAACATCGCGTCGTGCTCGGTGCGCGACAGATCGCGCACGCGGATCTGCGTGGGATCGGTGCGCCCGCCGGCCGAACCGACGCTGACGATCGGCAGTTTACGGCGACGGCACCAGGCGATGGTCTCGAGCTTCACGCGGAACGCGTCGCAGGCATCCAGTACCACGTCGTAGCCGCGATCAAGCAGTTCGTCCAGCGTCGATGGAGTGAGGAAGCGCTCGATCGCCTCGAGCCGGATGGCCGGATTGATCGCATGCGCACGCGTCGCCATCACGCCCACCTTGGGTTTGCCGTATTCGCCATCCAGCGCGTGCAACTGGCGGTTGGTGTTGGACAAGCACACTTCATCGGCGTCGATCAGGGTGAGCCGGCCCACGCCACTGCGCGCCAGCGCCTCGGCGGCCCACGAACCGACGCCACCGACGCCGATGACGCAGACGTGCGCCTGCGCCAACGTGCCTATGCTGCCTACGCCATAGAGGCGTTCGACGCCCTGGAAGCGCTCGATCGGGAATGCCGTCGGTTCGCTCATGCCCATTTGCCGGAGTGTTTGATCATCGCGTTCGCCAGTGATTGTTCCTTGCTTGATCGGTCATTTTATCGTGCATGGATGCGTGGTGCCGTTGCGGGTTATCCTCATGCCCCCATCACCCCCACAGGAACAGATTCATGCGTGTTGCCCTGATGATCCTGCTCGGACTGGTGATCGGCGTGATCGGCACGGTCAACGTGATGAATACGCTGAAGGCACGCAACCCGATGCCCGAAGCCGTGATGCACACGATGGATTACCACATGGGCGAACTGGGCAAGGCGCTGAGAGCAAAGCAGTGCGACACCGCGGCGATCAGGCATCACCTGGATCGGGTGCAATCCACCGCCTCCGACATCGTTCCGGTGTTCGACACGCAGGAAAAAGAGTTCACGGATGATGCGGGCCAGTTGCAGAACCGGGTGCAGGAAGCAGTGCAGGCGGCGCCCGCCGACTGCGCCGCGCTCGCCGTGGTGATGAAGCCGATCGGCCAGGCCTGCAAGAGCTGCCATCAGAAATATCGCTGATTTCATTTAAACCCCTCTCCGTGCTCGGGGGAGATTGGAAGGGGTAAGGCTCTAACGCCAAGAGCCAAGAGCGCCCCCACCCCAACCCTCCCCTGCTTGCAAGGGAGGGAGTAAAAGCCGCGGAGCGAAAAGGCTCAAAGCCTGATCTTGCCGCGCAGGATCTGCGCGTACATCACCCAGTCGCCCCACAGGCTGTAGAGCGGATGCTTGAAGGTGGCGGGTCGGTTTTTCTCGAAGAAGAAATGTCCGACCCAGGCGAATCCGTAGCCGGCCACCGGTGCCAGCCATAGCCAGCGCAGTTGTCCCGTCGCCAGCGCCGCGATCACTACCAGGATGACCAGCGTGCTGCCGGCGAAGTGCAGCCGCCTGCAGATGCGGTTTTCGTGCTCACCCAGATAGTAGGGATAGAACTGGCTGAAGCTGCTGAATTCGGCCACGTCTTGCTCCACGAAAAGAATCAGCTCGGCAAGGGAATGAACTCGTCCTCGTCGCCCGGTACCGTACCGAAGCGCTGTGCCTTCCAGTCAGCCTTGGCCTGCTCGATGCGTTCGCGCGAACTGGCGACGAAGTTCCACCACAGATGCCGTTCGCCATCCAGCGGCGCACCGCCGAACAGGATCAACCGGCTGTCCTCTTTGGCACGCAGCGCTGGCGACGACAGCCCGGCCTGCACCGCCATCTGTCCCGCAGCCACATCGAGATCGCCCCAGCCCACTGCACCATCGACGACCAGGATGCCACGCTCGACATGCTCGTTCGGCAGCGGCAACCCGGCGCCTTCTTTCAACTGCACTTCGAGCAGGAACATTGGCGCGAACACCTTCACCGGCGAGCGCTCACCGTAGGCATCGCCAGCAATCAGCACCGCCTCCACGCCGGGCTGTCGGATGCGCGGCAGCTGGTCGCGATCGTGGTGGTGGAATTCCGGTGCGACCTCGGCATCGGCCTGCGGCAGCGCCACCCAGATCTGCACGCCGTGCAGATTCTGTCCGTCGCGGCGCGGCTCCGGCGGCGTGCGTTCGGAGTGCACGATGCCGCGGCCGGCGGTCATCCAGTTCACTTCGCCGGGACGGATGTCGGCGAGGCTGCCGAGGCTGTCGCGATGGCGGATCTGCCCTTCGAACAGCCAGCTGATGGTGGCCAGCCCGATGTGCGGATGCGGTCGCACATCCATGCCGCTGCCGGCGGCAAACGTGGCCGGGCCGAAGTGGTCGAAGAACACCAGCGGCCCCACGTGCCGCGCCTGCAGTGCGGGCAACAGGCGTCGCACGGTGAAGCCGTCACCGAGATCGTGCAGGTGGCCTTCGAGCAATGTCGGTTGGGCTTGCATTAGGTCTCCAATGTTTTACCAGGCACGCTGGTACTGGACGGGTGGCTCGATCCTGGTGCCCAGAACCTGCGCGGCACGGCGGGGAAAGTACGGATCGCGCAGGCTTTCGCGTGCCATCAATACCACGTCGGCTTCGCCGGTGGCGACGATGCTCGCTGCCTGTTCGGCGTCGGTGATGAGACCGACCGCGCCGGTGGCGATCTGCGCGTCACGACGGATGCGCGCGGCAAACGGCACCTGGTATCCGGGTTCCAGCGGAATCCTGACATGCGGTATCAGGCCACCGCTGGAGGTGTCGATCAGGTCCACGCCCAACGGCTTCACCTGCCGCGCCAGCTCCACGCTTTGCTCGATGTCCCAGCCGGACGGGCCATCTTCCGGCGCCCAGTCGGTGGCCGAGATGCGCAGCCACAGTGGCAACTCCGCCGGCCAGACTTCGCGCACGGCAGTGACCACTTCGCGCACGATGCGGCAGCGGTTTTCCAGGCTGCCACCGTATTCGTCGGTACGCTGGTTGCTCAGCGGTGAAAGGAACTGATGCAACAGGTAACCATGCGCCGCATGCAGCTCGATCAGCCCGAAACCCGCATCCAGCGCGCGTGCCGCCGCCGCACGGAAATCCGCAATCACGCCCTGGATGCCGGCCGCGTCCAACGCCTGCGGCGTTTGCCAGTCCGTGTCGAACGGCAGCGCCGATGGGGCCACGGTGATCCAGTCGCCCTCGCCCAGGGGCAGCGAACCGCTGCCCACCCACGGAATCTTCGTGCTTGCCTTGCGCCCGGCGTGCGCGAGCTGCATGCCGGCAATCGCGCCCTGCGAGGCGATGAAGCGGGCGATCGGACGCCACGCTTCAACCTGCGCCTGATTCCAGATGCCGGTGTCGCCGGGCGAGATGCGCCCCTGCGCCGACACCGCCGTGGCTTCGGTGATCACCACCGCCGCGCCGCCCACCGCGCGGCTGCCCAAGTGCACCAGATGCCAGTCGTCGGGCATGCCGTCGGTGGCCGAGTATTCGCACATCGGCGAGACCACCAGTCGGTTGCGCAAGGTAAGGCTGCGTTGGGCGAACGGTTCGAACAGATTCATCGGTAATCCATGTTGGGGGCCAATGCCATGACATGCAGCCGCGTTGCGCCGGATCAAGCTAGCGGTCGATGAAAGATTGGTCATCTGCGCCAAGCCAGGCGACGATGCGTGCGGCCACCGCTACCGGGGTTTTCATCCAGCTGAAATGATCGGCGGCCGCACCACCCATATCCGGTGGTGCCATGAGCTCCACATGAGGTGGCACCAACGGCATCTTGCCCAGCAGCCAGTCCAGCGAAGCCCGCGGGCCGAGCCAGTCATCGCGCAGGCGCAAGGCGAGCAACGGCAGCCGCAGATTCGCCAGCCGCCGCTCGAAATCCTGATCGACGCCGGCCGCCGCATAACGGCCGGTGCGTCCGCTGCGGGACCAGTCCGCAATGACCCCTCGCGCTTCGTTGCCGCCGAAACCGATCCTGCGTCCGGGCAGGTGCCCGACCAGCTTGGCCAGCATCGGTGCTACCACGTACGCCGCGCCGATCAACCAGCCGCGCCGGAAACGCCGCCAGTACGGCGCACCGCTGGCGACCAGCACCAGGCCCCGGTAGCGATCGGGATGCAGGCTGGCGTAAAGCGAGGCCAGTTGTCCGCCCAAACTGTGACCGCCCAGCCAGCGGGTCGCCTCCGGCCATTGGGCATGCGTGGCGGTCAACGCGGCCGGCAGGTCGTCCGTCAGCAACTCGCGGTAGCCCCAGTCGCATCGATGGCCGGCGCGACGGTTGCTGGAGCCGATGCCGCGCCATTCGTGGATGGCCACGGCCACGCCGCGTGCCGCCAGGGCCTCGGCCAGCGGCAGGTATTGCCGCGCGGACACGCCCATGGCTGGAAGCCAGGTCAGCAGTCGACTCCATTCGCCTGCCGGCACCACGCACAGCAATTCGAAGGTGGCCCCGTCGCCGGCCGATACCGGCAGCGTGACCTGGCGAATGTGGGCAGACGCCGATGGCGAGCCGGATGACAGCATGGGGTCGGGGTGCCCGTTCATCCGGACAGGCTAAACGAATTGATGCTCGCATCACAAAAACCAGCCACAAAAAAGGGCCGGCTTGCGCCGGCCCCCAAAGAATTCTGTCACCGCGATCAGGCGGGCGTGACATCTTCCGCTTGCAGGCCTTTCTGGCCATTGACTACCTTGAAGCTGACTTTCTGCCCTTCCTGCAGGCTCTTGAAACCCGAGCCGCTGATGGCACGAAAGTGCACGAACACGTCAGGGCCGCTTTCGCGGCTGATGAAGCCGAAACCCTTGGCGTCGTTGAACCACTTGACTGTACCTATTTCACGATCCGACATGACTCACTCCGATCCTTACCATACGCTGAGACAAACCGGCCCCAACGGGCCGACAGTTTTACTGAGCATGCCAGGATGGGGTGTAGAGATACGGATTCAGGAAACCCATATACCTACCGCACGCGCGGGCCAAGCAAACGCAGTTTTCCAAGCATAACGGATTTTGGTGAAACGGGGGATTTGTCAAGCGATTTTTCCGAGGCATTATCCAGGCAACAAAAAACCGGCCATCGCTGCCCGGTTTCTTTGTCGAAAACGCTTGTCGAACCGCGCCGTCAGGCCGGGGTAACCTCGTCGGCCTGCAGACCCTTCTGGCCCTGCACCACCTTGAAGGAGACCTGCTGGCCCTCCTGCAGGCTCTTGAAGCCACCGCCGGTAATCGCACGGAAATGCACGAATACGTCCGGGCCATTGTCGCGAGCGATGAAACCGAAGCCCTTGGCGTCGTTGAACCACTTGACGGTACCGATCTGACGATCTGACATATGTGAAACACTCCACAGGTTTTATGGACTCGACCCTGTCATGGGCCAGCCGGTTTACTGGTAAGCAGGGAAGCAGCCTTGAGGTGGGCGATGAGGCGGATCGCAGATCAGCTGCATCAGGCCAATGATTCCGGCGACCCGGCAAACACAGTTCAAGGATCATAACGTAGAACACCG
The DNA here is from genome assembly GCA_036398675.1 of Rhodanobacter sp. Lineage (GTDB taxonomy): Bacteria > Pseudomonadota > Gammaproteobacteria > Xanthomonadales > Rhodanobacteraceae > Rhodanobacter. Next base: position 27,566 of record DASWOQ010000057.1, read on the forward strand.
CACGCGCCGGCGACCTGCGTCGCGGAATAAATAAAATGAAACGATCAAGAGTGTCCGGCATGCAACCGACTGCGACAAATTCAGATTTTCTTTACTTCCCATCCTGTCTAGTGGTGGGCGAGTCATCCATTCTCGGCGAGCCGACCGGTTCCAGCCGCCTGGTTGCCACTAGGAGAGCGCCATGCTTCATTTTCCCCGCCTGACCCTGGCCGCCCTGTCCGCCGGCCTGCTGCTGGCAGGTTGCACCGACAAGCAGGCTGCACGCCCGACCACCACATCCACGCGCGTGTCGAGCCAGGCGACGACGCGAACCGTCGATTCCACCGCGACCACCACCTCCCATCGTTCACGCAACGGCAGCCGCGTGGCCAAGAGCCGCCTGCCCGACCACACCGGCATCGCGGCCTGCGACGACTACCTCTCGAGCTACCTCGCCTGCCACCGGGCCGCGGGTATCTACACGCCCGGCCAGCTTCCGGCGCGCTATGACGCCATGCGCACCAGCCTGCTCCGCGACTCGCTCGATCCGGACATCCGTCCGCAGCTCGCCGCACGTTGCAACTCGCTGGCCTCGACGCTGCGGGACGCACTGCATGGCAAGGCCTGCGATCAGTCGCCCGCTTCGAACAGCACGACACCCTGATCAGTCGGCGCCGCTGCGCAAAGCAGCCCGCAGCGGCTTCGCCAGGCTTGTCGGCCGACTGCGGCCGAGTTTGATTTTCGGCGTGTCATGCCAGGCCGCCGTACGCTTGATGGCATCGGCCAGCGCCTGCACCAGCCGCGGCTCGGGTTCCACACCGGGCTCCAGGAAAATCGCGATGACTTCGAACACGCCATCGCCGCGATGCGCCTTGGCATCCAGGCGACCGACCAGCCGGCCCCGATGCAGGATCGGCAACACGAAGTAGCCATAACGTCGCTTGGCCGCCGGCGTATAGCACTCGATGGTGTATTCGAAACCGAACATCGCCATGGCCCGTGCGCGGTCCCACACCACCGGATCGAACGGCGACAGCAACGCGGTGTGCGTGGCGCGCAGTCGCCCATGTATGGCCTTGTCCAATAAATCCGCGTGATCGCGATGCACGTAACCCGGCATCTTCCAGCCTTGCACCCGCACCGCGACCAGTTCGCCGCTGGCCAGCAAGGGCGCCAGCTCCTGCGCGCCCACGGCCGGACGCAGCCGGAAATAATCGGCAATCCATGCAGCCTGCGCCACACCCAGTGCCTGCACGCTGTCGATGATGAAACGCTGCCGCAACTGCGCGACGGTCAGGTTGTATGCACCCGGGTCGAACGGCGGATCCAGCCTGGCCAGGACATTGGACGCCAGGTCGTACACGCGTTGAAAACGCTCCCGACGCGCGACCATCAACTCGCCCAGCGCGAACCATGCTTCCAGCCAGCGCTTCTCCGGTTTCCACGCCCACCAACCGGGAGTTCTGGCTTCCTGGTCTTCCTGACGCGCGAAGTCCGCGGCACGCACCGGACCGGATTGATGGATGCCCGCCAGCAAGGCATCCATCTGCACGCGCTGCTCGGCATGCATGCGCGCAGCGCTCCGATGCGACCAATGGTGCATGCGGTGTTCGATCGAACTTCGATGCAGGCCGATATCCGATGCGGTGACAAAACAGGCTTCGTGCGCCCAGCATTCCGCCAGCAGGCCTTCGGCCAGCGCCTCGTCGAGCCAGGCCATCGGGTAATCGCCAAGACGCGAATGCAGCACGAGGTACGGGCTGCGCGCCACCACGTGGATGGTATCGATCTGCAGCAGGCGCATGCGCGCAACCGCGGCGACGAGATCGGATTTGGCCGCCCTGCCGTGCCTGGGCTGCAACAGGCCTTGTGCGCCCAGGTGCAGCAGGCGCGCCTGCGAAAGGGTCAGCTCCGGCGGATTCGGTGAAGCCACGTTCAACGACACGGCACCTTCACGGATCCATGACCAGGATATTGAGCCGGCATAGACAAAGCCTTTGTTAGCGTAATCGCGAATCCGGGAACCGGTTCGCCAAAAAGCCCGCATCGTTCCGGGCGAATGAACGAACCACCACTGCATTCTGGCATGGAGTATCGATCATGAAATCCCGCAAACTGTTGTTGTCCACACTGATTGCAAGCTCACTGATGTTCGGCAGCGCCGTGTTTGCGCAGGACGCTCCGCCGCCTGCACCAGCGCCTGACCAGACCTCCGCGACCAACCAGACACCTCAGGGCCAGGTCACCGTCAACAGCAGCCCGGCGCCCGCGCCGACGATCGGGCCGGCGCCATCGTTCGAGCAACTCTCCGGCGGCGGCAAGTCGATTACCGAGGATCAGGCCGCAGCGTATCCGCCGCTTGCCAACGACTTCATCAATGCCGACAGCAATCGCAACGGCAAGATCAGCAAGTCCGAATACGAACACTGGTTGAAGCAGCCCCAGTAACCGTCTGCGTTTCCAAGCCCGGCCACAGTCATCCTGGGGCCGGGTTTTCGTTGCCGGAACGGAACCACCCTCTTCGGCCGGTGCCTGTTGTATTTTCGACTCTGTCCGTACCGCCTGATCTCGTTCCGGGAGTCTCTCGATGAAGCCTTGCCTCGCAGCCTTTCCCCTTGCCCTGCTCGCTTCGGCACTGACGACCAACGCCCGCGCGCAGAATCCCGATCCCACCGATATCCGGGCGTGCACGGCGATCGAGACCGATAGCCAGCGACTGGCCTGCTACGACCACGCCACCGGCCGGGTCAATCTTCCCGTGGCGGAGAAACACGCCGACAAGGCGACCGCCACCCCGGGAATCTTCAGCCGCGACCGCAATGGCACGCCATCAACGGCGGAGACGAATACCGAAGTTTCCCGTCCACTGTCCCTGCTCGACAGCCGCTGGGAGTTGTCGCCGGAGAGCAAGCTGGGCACGTTCAACGTGCGCGGCTACAAGCCGCTCTACCTGATGCCGGTGTTTGCCACCAGCAACCAGAACAAGAAACCGTCCAGCCCGAACCCGCTCAATACCGTCGGACAGAGCGAGCAACTCGACAATGCCGAAATGAAATTCCAGCTCAGCTTGAAGACCAAGGTCTGGCAGGGCGTGTTCGGCGAGGCCGGCGACCTGTGGGTGGGCTATACGCAGTCGTCGCGCTGGCAGGTCTACAACAAGCAGCAGTCGCGTCCGTTCCGCGAGACCGACTACGAACCCGAAGCCATGCTGGTGTTCAACACCGACTATCACGTGTTCGGCTGGGATGGGCGACTGCTCGGCATCGGCATCGATCACCAGTCCAACGGCCGCGACAATCCGCTGTCGCGCAGTTGGAACCGGGTGATTGCCGACGTGGGTTTCGAGCGCGACGGCTGGACGGTGATGTTCCGCCCGTGGTGGCGGATTCCCGAGTCGCGGCCGGACGACGACAACCCCGACATCAGCGACTACATGGGCCGCGGCGAAATGCAGATCGTGCATGAATGGCGCGGCCAGGAATTCGGCATGACACTGCGCGACTCCTTCCGCGGCGGCAGCCGCCAGCACGGCTCGGGGCGATTCACCTGGAGCTTCCCGGTCGCGGGCAACCTGCGCGGCTATGCGGAAGTGTTCAAGGGCTACGGCGAAAGCCTGATCGACTACAACCATAACGCCACGTATGTCGGCCTGGGCGTATCGCTGCTCGACTGGTACTGAGGCGCCGGCAAGGCTTCAGCGCCACCAGCCCTGCTTGGTGCCGGTCAGGATCTTCAGCATCTGGCCTTTTGCCAGCGGCAACTTTCCGAGCGGTCCGAAACCGGCGTCGCGCATCCATGCAAGGTGGCTGCGGTCGGACTGGAACAGCGGCGTCAGCCAACGACTGAGGCGCTGATAGACGGCCAGATGCGAACGTCGCTTTTCAACGTATCGTTGCAACGCAAGCACCACCGTGGCGCATTCGGAAAGCGCGTCGCCGAGCGCCTGCGCATCGAGCAGCGCCATGTTGACGCCCTGCCCCAGTTGCGGACTCATCGCGTGCGCGGCATCGCCGATGAACACCAGCCGCCCTTGCGCGGAACGCTGCAGCAGCACATCGCGGTAGCGGGCTCGGTGCAATTGTTTCGGGGATTCGATGCGTGCGAGCAACGGTAGCGCCTCCGGCCACAGTTCGGCGACGCGTTGGCGCATCCGCACCAGCGCCTGCGCATCGAACGAATCGACCTGCACACCGGGAAGACTAAAGAAGAACGTCAGCCAGCGGCCGTCGTGGTCGGCGCGGTTGCCTACCGGCAACAAGCCGATCATTTCACGCGTGCCGCCGTAGCGTTGCTGCAACACATCGGCATGCGGCCAGTCTTCGGCAGGCAACAGGCACCACACGGCGCCCCACGGATACATCGCCTGCCGGCGGACCAGTGCGGGCGCGCCCGATCGCAGGCACGAATGCGCGCCATCGGCGGCGACGACAAGATCGAACGGACCGTGATGGCGACCCTGGCCATCCAGCAATCCGTCGCCGCTCTCGTTCAGCGCCTCGATGCGTACGCCGGTATGGATGCGCGGCGCATCCGCATAGGCATCGCGCAACAGCGTGAAGAGACTGCCGCGAGTCAGGCCGAGGCCGAAACAGTCAGGCGCATGGTCCGCATAGCGCATGTCCATCACCACCCGGCCGCCGGCATTGCACCCATGCAGCCGCCGGATCCGCTGCCCCCGCGCGAGTGCGCGCTCGTGCAGGCCCAGCCGCGCCAATACACCCAGGCCGGTAGGCTGCAGCAGGAAGCCCGCGCCGACCGGCCCCGGCACGGGCGCCTGTTCGAAAACACTCAGCGCGTGCCCCTGCGCCGACAGAAACAACGACGCCGCCTGACCGGCGGCGCCGTAGCCCACGATGGCAATGCGCAGGCGCTGCTTCATGCTGCCTTCGCCGATCGCAATCAGTGGTGGTGACCGCCCTCGCCGTGCACATGACCGTGCTGCAGTTCTTCTTCGGTCGCGGCGCGCACGCCGGTGACCTCGATGGCGAAATGCAGTGTCTGGCCGGCGAGCGGATGGTTGCCGTCGATGAACACCTTGTCGCCCTCGACCTTGGTCACGGTGACGTTGATCTCGCCCTGCGGGCCGCGGCCCTGGAACTGCATGCCGGGCTGGATGTCTTCCACGCCCTGGAACGCTTCCTTCGGCACTTCCTGCATCAGCTCGGCGTGGTGCACGCCGTAACCCTCCTCGGGCACCACGTGCGCGGTGAACTTGTCGCCGACAGTGCGGCCCTCCATCTGCTTCTCAAGACCCGGGACGATCTGCCCGCTGCCGTGCAGGTAGGTCAGCGGCTCGCGGCCTTCGGAGCTGTCGACGACCTGGCCCTTGTCGTCGGTCAGCGTGTAATGGAAAGCGGCAACGGAGTTCTGGGAAATCTGCATGAAAGTCTCGCGAATAGGTTCAAGTCCGCCGGCCAGGCGCCGACACGAATGGCGGAGATTAGCAGAACGATGCTTGGCAGCCCCTGCGCGACGCAGCCTGCACGGCGCCGGAGGATTGGCGATACTCCAGCCATGAATCCGCTATTCCGTCGAATCCGTTCGCATCCACCCATCAGCCTGTTGTGCCTATGGATGCTGATGCTATCGCCAGGGCTGCCGGCCGCAACGGTCCAGGCGCCTGCGGCAACGACCTTGGCGGAACTGGCGGCACGGATCGACGCGCATATCGGCCAACCGCGTTTTGCCGCAGCGGACTGGGGCATCGCCGTGGTCTCGCTGGACAACGGGCGCACGCTGTATGCGCACCAGGCCGATCATCTGCTGCAACCGGCGTCCACCGCGAAGCTTTTCACGGCGGCTGTGAGCCTCGCCACGCTGGGTCCGTCCTATCGCATTCCCACGCGAGTGCTTGCCAATGGCACGCTGCGAAACGGACAGTTGGAAGGCCGGTTGATCCTTTACGGCATGGGCGACCCCACCTTGGGCACCGCGACCAGCACCGACTGGGCCGATCGGCTGGCAAGCCAACTGGCGGCGCACGGTGTGCGCTTCGTGCGCGGCGACCTGATCGCCGACGACAGCTATTTCGCCAGCCCGTCGTTCGGTACCGGATGGGAAGCCGGCGACCTGCAGAGCTGGTTCGCGGTACCGTCCTCCGCACTCAGCGTGCAGGAGAATGTGGTCGATCTCGCAGTCAGCCCCGGCCGCGTGGCCGGCGCGCCAGCGCAGTTGCAATTCACGCCTGCCGATGCCGAGTTTCCGACAGCGGGCGCGCCGACCACAACGGCAGCACGTACACGCAGCGACATCAACCTGTATCGCGCGCCCGGCGAAAACACCCTGCACGCCTTCGGCAACATTGCCGCCCGCTCCGCGCCACAGCACTTCCGGCTCGCCTTGCCGGATCCAGCCCTGCTGGCCGGCAAGCGGCTTCGGCAGGCATTGCTGGACCACGGCATCCGCATCACCGGCAAAGTACGGACCCTGCACTGGCCGCAGGATGATTCGGCGGTGCTCGCGAATGCGAGCGTGCTGGCCGAAGTGCTGTCGCCGCCCCTGCTCGACGTGCTGCAGCAAGGTCTGAAACGTTCGCAGAATCTCTATCTGCAGAACCTGCTGCTGGCGGTCGGCGCGAACGAGCACGCCACCGTGCCCGATGCGGCGCCCGGATTCGCAAGCACGGAAAGCTACGCCATCCGGGCCATGCATCGGCTGCTGACGCAAATCGGGATTCCGGCATCGGCCAGCCAGATCGCCGAAGGCACCGGTCTCTCGCGTCGAGACCTGGTCACGCCCGACGCCATCGCGCGGCTGCTGGTGTACCTGGCAGCGCAATCCCATGCCGATGCGCTGCAGGATGCCCTGCCCGATGCGGGCATCGATGGCACGCTGACCGGGCGCATGCGCGGTACGGCGGCAGCGGGCAACGTGCATGCCAAGACCGGCAGCATGATGTACGTGCATTGCCTGGCCGGATACGTCACCACGGTGGCGGGCGAACGGCTCGCGTTCGCGATCATGCTCAACAACTATCTGCCGCCGGCACAGGGGCCAACGGCAAGCAGCGACGTGGATGCGATCGCGGTGATGCTGGCGGCCTTCGCAGGCCGCGGCTGAAGGAATCCGGCCGGCGGCTCAGGCGCCGAGTCGGGCCAGCGTGTCCTTGCCGATTTTCTCGGGCGTGTCGGTGGGCGCGTAGCGCTTGATCACCTGGCCATCGGCGCCGACCAGGAACTTGGTGAAGTTCCACTTGATCGACTCGCTGCCGAGGATGCCCTTGCCTTCGCTCTTCAGCCACTGGTACAGCGGATCGGCGTGCTCGCCATTGACATCGATCTTGGCGAACATCGGGAACGTCACGTCGTACTGCGTGCTGCAGAAAGTCTTGATCTCCTCCTCGTTGCCCGGCTCCTGATGGCCGAACTGGTCGCAGGGGAAACCGAGTACCACCAGGCCGCGATCGCGCTGATCCTGCCACAGCGTTTCCAGCCCTTCGTACTGCGGGGTGAAACCGCATTTGGAGGCGACATTGACGATCAGCAGCGTCTTGCCCTGCCATTCGGAGAGCGAACGCAGATGGCCATCGATATCGCGGGCGGAAAAATCGTAGACACTGGACATGGGCGTGCTCCGGCTGATGAATCCATCAGGCAGTCTACGCCATCGCCATGCGAGGCTCGCTCAACGGCGGCGCCCACGTTCAGCCCTGTTCGGCGGGAATCTCGAAGACCTGGCGCAGGTACGCGACGTAAGCCTTGTCCTCGCACATGTTCTTGCCCGGTGAATCGCTGAGCTTGGCCACCGGCTGGCCGTTGCAGCGGATCATCTTGATCACGATCTGCAGCGGCGTCGGGCCGACATCGTTGGTGAGGTTGGTACCCACGCCGAATGCGAGCAGGCAACGGTCGCGGAAATGCGCGTGCAGCCGCATGACCTTGGGAATGTCCAGGCCATCGCTGAAAACCAGCACCTTGCTGCGCGGATCGACGCGATTGGCCTGGTAATGCGCCAGCACTTTTTCGCCCCATTCGAACGGGTCGCCGGAATCGTGCCGGGTGCCGTCGAACAGCTTGCAGAAATACATGTCGAAGTCGCGCAGGAACGCGTTGAGCCCGTAGACGTCCGACAACGCGATGCCGAGATCGCCGCGATATTCCTTCGCCCACGCCTCCAGCGCCGCCACCTGCGAATCGCGCAGGCGCGGGCCCAGCGCCTGGTGCGCCTGCAGGTATTCGTGCGCCAGCGTGCCGAGCGGCGTCAGGCCGAGCTTGCGCGCAAGCCATACGTTGCTGGTGCCGGCCAGCTGGGTGCCAAGTTCGTCGCGCAGCGTGGTCACCACTTCCTCCTGCCACGCGCGCGAATAGCGGCGGCGCGTGCCGTAGTCGGCGATGCGGCAGGTGCCATAGCCGGACGTGTCGCGCAACAGGGAGATCTTGTCGCGCAGCCGCCGGCGTCCCTCGTCCAGATCCAGCCCCGCGCTGGTGTGCCTGAAGTACACCTCATTGACGATCGCCAGCAACGGCACTTCGAACAGGATCGTGTGCAGCCAGGGGCCGCTGATGCGGATCTCGATCTCGCCGTTGTCCGCTGCCGCGGGCGCGATCACGACGTATTTCTCGTTGAGCTGGAACAAGCCGAGGAAGTCGACGAAGTCGCTCTTGATGAAACGCCACATGCGCAGGTAGGCGAGCTCGTCCGCGGTGAAGCGAAGCCGGCACAGCGCCGCCAGCTCGGCGCGGATCTCGTCGATGTACGGCACCAGATCGATGCCCGGGTTGCGGCACTTGAATCGGTATTCGACCTGCGCGGCCGGGTACTGGTGCAGCACCACCTGCATCATCGAGAACTTGTACAGGTCGGTGTCGAGCAGGGAATCGATGATCATCAGTCGCCCAGATGGAAGCGCCGGAACCGGTGCCAGTCCGATTATCCATGCCGTGGCCTGCATGGATGCATCGAATGCCGGAATTCAGGCAAAAAGAAACCCCGTCAGCCAGGGGAGGACTGACGGGGTTTGTCAGGACGGCTTCCGGGGGAGGAAGAGCCGGCCCCTCAGTGACACGGTGTTGCTGTGCCACTTCTGGTCGCCATCACGGCGATACGTGTGCTTAGTGTGGCCGATGCTGCGTGAGTTCAACGTGCACGCCGGAATTTGTTCAGCTTTCCGACAGGCTGAAAGCGTGACCTGAGTCCCAATGGCGTCGATGAAAGCCCGCGAACCGGTGTCGCAAATGAAGATGCGGCCTTCCAGCCCGATTTCCAGTACTACCCCGGATGACACGACCTACAATCGCGTTCACCCCTTGGAGGCGCCATGAAGCTGTCGTGTTTGCTGTTCCTGCTGGCCTGCTGTTTCGCCACCGGCACGATGGCCGCGCAACTTGCCGCCGATCTGGGGCACGGCGTCCGCACCTACACCACGGCACAACTGCTGGCCCGTACCGACGTGCGCGTCGTTTCCATCCCTGACGACGTGGCGTTCAAGCGCCCGATGCACTACCGCGCCATCCCGCTGCGCGCACTGCTCGCCGGCTTGCAGCCTGGCGAACACCTGCAATTCGTCGCCACCGACGGATTCGCCGTCGAGATCGAGGGCCGACTCCTGCTGGGCGACAAGGGGGTGCAACCCTGGCTGGCCATCGAGGATCCCTCCCGGCCTTGGCCGCCGCTCGGCAAGGACCACGGCCACGCCGGACCGTTCTATCTGGTGTGGACGCAGCCCACGAAGGCTGCTCGCGTAGGTTCCGAGCAGTGGCCGTATCAACTGGTAGCCATCCGCAAACTGGCGGATGCGATCGATCGCTTTCCGGCGATCGTTCCGTCCGCATCGCTGCCGACAGGCAGCGACGTGCAACGCGGATTCGCCGCCTTCCGGCGCACCTGCTTCGCCTGCCATACGCTCAATGGCCAGGGCGACGCCAGGCTCGGGCCGGATCTGAACATTCCCCACAACCCCACCGAGTACCTGCGCGCGGATCTGCTTCGCGCTTATATCCGCAACCCGCAATCGCTTCACCGCTGGCCGCAGGCGAAGATGCATGGCCTCGACACGCAGGCATTGCCGGATGCCGACCTCGACGACGTACTGGCCTATCTGCGATACATGGCGAAGCACAAGGCGGCGCACTGAGCCTATCCCTCGATGGCGCGGCGGATACGCGCGACGCATGCTTCCCGGATCTCCCGATCCGGCATCTCCGGCACGCCTGGATAGATGTGCAGGAAATCGTCGTCGAGTGCCATCGCCAACTCATCCTCGTGCACGCTGCCCTCGACGATTCCGCAGAAAACGCAATCGTTCTTCAAACCTGTTCTCCGTTCCGATCTTCGGTCAGCGCATCAATGCCTGCAGGGCCTTCTCACGCTGCGGCTTCGCCAGGCGCGCCAAATCGCGCACGCTGGCATAGAACGCCGTCCACTGGCGTCCCGCGTGCTCGAACAATACCTTGAACGCCGGTGTCCACTGATCGTACAGACCGAAGGGTAGCAAGCGCGCGTTGTTGATCGGCGCCTCGACCCAGGCGTCGTAGCGGTGGTCGTCCGGCCATTGGTGGTCTCGCCATTGCGCATAGCGCGTGCGAAACGATTCGATCTCGCGCTTTTTTGCAGTCGCCATGTCGGCATCGCTCGCACCGCTAGCATACAAGCTCTTCAGCCGTGCGCGCAGATCCAGTACCAGTTGCGTAAAGCCGTCGTCCATGGCGTCCGCACGATCGTCTTGCGGCGGCAGGCCGCGGAATTGCCGCCACTGGCGCAGGCCCTCGGCTTGCACGAAGGTGGCGAAGGATTCGTTGAACGCCGTGTCGCCCTTGACGTAGATCAACTGATGCGCAAGCTCGTGAAAGATCGTGCTGTCCAGTTCGTCGTCGTCCCAGTGCAGCATGCTGCTGAGGATCGGGTCGGCGAACCAGCCGAGCGTGGAATATGCAGGCACGCCGCCGATCCAGACATCGTCGCCCCGCGCGCTCCGCTTGGCGGCATCGGCTTTCGCATCGGATTCATTGAACCAGCCACGATAGGCGACGCAGCCGGCGATCGGAAAGCACTGCGGCAGCGCCTCCACCGAATAGCGCGGCGCGGCAAAAACATTCCACACCACGAAAGGTCGCCGAAGGTCGACGTAGCTGGTGTAGCTGCGATTGTCCGGCAGGCCCAGCCGCTCCGAGGCGAACCGGCGTGCCTGCTGCGCCAGGCGCAGCCGCGCGGCCACCTTGGGGTTCGTCGCCGGATCGCCCAGCACCTTGCTCACCGCGCGACGGTGGACGATCAGCGCGCCTTGTCCGCGCACCGCCTGGCCGTAATAGCGCAGGCTGCTGCAACCGCACAGCAAAAGGCCCACCGCCGCGACGACGATGAGCCCTGAAGTGATGATGGAGCGGCGCGGCATGAGTCGGTGAAGAAACATGCCGCCATTGTGGCTCAATCTTCGGCGAACCTAGTGCTGGCCTCCGCCGTGCCCACCTCCGCCATGGCCGCCGCCACTATGCCCCGAGCCGCCACTGTGCGAAGCACCGCCATGACCGCCCTGTCCGTGATAGCCGCCGCCATGGTAGCCACCGCGATACCCGCCTCCATGATAGTAGCCGCCGCCGTAATAACGGCCGCCGCGGTAGTAGCGCGATCCACCGTAGACACCGATGCCGATAGGCGCATAGCAGCAACCGTAGTAACCGCCACCGTAATAGCCGCCGTAGTAATCGTCGTAATAGCCGGGCGCGTAATAGCCGCCCTGGTAAACCGGCGTCGCGTAATAAGCATCGCCGCTATACGCGGAACCACGTACATAGCTGTAACCGGGGTCGTAATAACAGCCCGACAGCACGGCAACCGCCGCACCCAGTGCAAGACCCGCAAGCAAACGTTTCATGATCCACCTCCACGTGGACGGTTGACGTCAAGCTTACGCTGGGTGCTTGAACGCGTACTGAGTTGACGTGCGAAGAACCGGGGACGTTTATCCGCCAGCCATGTGCCGGCATGCTGGCAATCGCGGTCAGCCCTTGCGCTTGCTCTGCTCACCGCGCTCATGCGCCAGGGAGTGGCTGTAGGCAGCCTCGCTGGGCAAACTGGTCGACGGGCTTGCCGCATGCAGATCTTCGCCGCCCTGCGGTGGCGATTCTGCATCGGGCCATGTCGGCCCCTGGCGAACGCGCTCCTGCTTTGCCTCGAGCAGTGCCTGGATATGCGCAAGGGCTTCTTCCGGGCTGATGTGCTTGATCGGTGCGTCGATGGCCGCGCGTTTCGGCGTAGCGGCTTTCCTGCCTGTCGGCGCCAGCATGGCTGCTGGCTTGCGGCTCGCCAAGGAAGGTTGCGCCGATTTGGCGCCGGTCTTGCGCACCGCCGTCCCGTCCGCTGGCCGCTTGGCCGCCACTTTCGCTACCGGCTTACGCACTGCGGCTTTCTTTACGGCAGCCTTTCTTGCGGCAGGTCTTTTCGCTGCGGATTTCCTTGTCGCAGCCTTCTCCATCACAGCCTTTTTCGCGGCGGCTTTCCCGCCCGCAACCTTTCGGGTCGCCGGCGACTTTGCCACAGCCTTTTTCGAACTGGATTTACGCGTTGCCGGTTTCCTCAATGCCGCCTTCTTCAGCGCAACCTTGCGCGTCGCTTTTTTCGCCACCGTTTTTCTGACAGCGACCGTGGTTTTCTTCTTCGCGACGGCCTTGGTGGATGCCGGTTTTTTCGGGGATGCCTTCTTTGCCGCGGATTCTTTCGCAGCCGACTTGCGGGTCATAGCCATGCGTTCGTTCTCCTGCGGTGATCGGTTGATACGAAACCAGTATGCGCGCGTCGGCCCGATCGAGCATCAACGACGGCAGCCTCCATTCAACACGAAGCCGCTGAAGCGGATGTGATGGCCGGATATCAGCACGCTCAGGGATGCATCAGCGCATCAAGAAAATAGGGAAGCACGCGCGGCTCCACCAGCAGCGTGAATGCGATGCCGTAGGCAGCGCCCCACAGGTGAGCACTATGGTTGACGTTGCCTTGTCCGCTCCGGTCCATGTAGATCGAATAGCCCGTGTACAACATGGCGTAAACGATCGCCGGCATAGGCACAACGAGCACGATGATCTGCTGCCACGGATGCAGCAGGATGTACGAAAACAGCACCGCCGACACTGCACCGGAAGCGCCGAGGCTGCGGTAGTTGGGATTGGTGCGGTTCTTCAGGTACGTCGGCAGGATCGATATGACCAGGCCCAGGATATAGAACAGGGCAAAGCCGAAGGGGCCGATCTGCGATGCGAAGAATCCCTCCATGGTTCGTCCGAAGAAGAACAGCGTCAGCATGTTGAACAGCAGATGCCCGAAGTCCGCATGCACCAGACCGTAGGTCACCAGCCGGTGGTATTCGCGCTGCCGCGCGATGGCGGGCGGCCACAGGATCAGGTCGTTCATCAGCCGGCCGTTCTTGAACGCCATGAACGACACGATGCAGGTGATGGCGATGATGATCAGGGTGATCGGCATATGAAGTCTTCCGGAAAAGGCACGCAAAGTCTGCCATCTTGGCGTCCCGCCGGGAGCTTGTCGACTCCATTCCCGGCCGCCGGTTGCCGGATACGCATCGCGCCGATGTCGCCCGCGCACCTGCACCGCTATCATGGAGCGCTATGCGGCATGCGCCGCTCCACGGAATCACCGCCTTGCTCCGCTACCTGCATCTGGACGTCTTTGCCGCCACTCTCGGCGGCGGCAATCATCTCGGCGTGGTGATCGGCGCCAACGACTGGAACACCGAGGACATGCAGCGCTTCGCGCGCTGGAACGCACTGGTCGAAACAACGTTCCTGCTGGCGCCGACCGATCCCGAGGCGAGCTATCGTGTGCGCATCTTTACGCCGCAGAAGGAAATTCCTTTCGCGGGACATCCCAGCATCGGCAGCGCACACGCCGCACTGGAATGCGGCTTGGCGGAATCGCGCAATGGCCTGCTATGGCAGGAATGCGGCGCCGGCGTACTGCCCATCCGCGTGCAGGGTGAGAGTGGTCACCGGGAGCTGCTGCTGCGATCGCCCGAAGCCCGTGTCGTGGAGACCGGTCTCGCGGCGCATCCGCTGCTGGCATCGACTCTCGAAGGTATCAGGTTGGGCGTGCTGTCGCCGGCGCTGGTCGATGGCGGCCGGCGCTGGTGGCTTGCCGAAGTGGCCGACGAAGCCAGCCTGCGCGCGTGGCGACCCGACCATGCGGCGATCGGCGAGTTGGCGCGCGCAAGCGACAGCATGGGCTTGTGCGCGTTTGCACGATGCGCCGGCAACGACTATCAGTTGGCGGTCCGCGCCTTTCCGGCGGGCGTCGGCATCGTGGAGGATCCCGCGTCCGGCGCCGCCAACGGCCTGATTGCCGCCTACGTCGCACACGCCGAGCCGAAGGGGCCGCTCGCCCGCGGCTACCGCGTCAGCCAGGGTCGCGAGATCGGCCACGATGCGCGACTCATCGCCCGGATCGAAGACGACGCCGTGTGGATCGGCGGCCACAGCCGCGTGGTGATCGACGGCACGCTCGACTGGACCGTGCAACGCTAGCCGGTGGTTTTCGCGTCGGGCCCGTCGCTCAGATGAGCCCGACGCGCCGCGACCAGCGCCAGCGCGGACCAGTCCAGATCGAGATCGCCGGCGCCCATGGCCTCCAGCAGGCTGTCGCGCAGCACGCCGGCGAACGGCAGCGGCACGCGTGCCGCTTCGCCCGCGGTCAGCGCCAGCCCGACATCCTTGTAGCCCAGCGGCAAGGCGAAGCCCGCCGGCTTGAAGCGCTGTTCGGCAATCAGTTTCCCGTAACCCTGATACGCCGGCGAAGCGAACAGGGTGCTGGTCATCACCTCGAGAAAATCCGCGGCGCCGACGCCGTAGGCGCGCGTCAGCGCGGTCGCTTCGGCCATGCTTTCGATCGCTGCGGCGAGCATGAAATTGCCAGCGATCTTCGCCACGTTCGCACGCTCGGGCGCATCGCCCAGCGGCCACAGCCTGCTGCCCATCGCGTCAAGCAGCGGACGTACGCGATCGATCGCCGCCGCCTTGCCGGCAACGAGGATGTTCAATTTCGCCGCCGCCGCCACGTCGGGGCGGCCGAACACCGGTGCGGCGACGTACTCGATGCCGCGCTTCGCGTGTTCCTCGACCAGTTCCTTTGCCAATGCCACCGAGATCGTCGCGTGGTTGACGTGCACTGTGCCGCGATCCATCGCATCGAGCAGGCCGCTGTCGAGAATCACCTCGCGCACCGCCTGGTCGTTCGCCAGCATGCTGCACAGCACCTCGCCCTGCACGGCGCGATCGGCGCTGCGCGCGACTTTCGCCCCCAGCGACGCGAGTGGCACCGTCGCCGCCTCGGAGCGGTTCCAGACCGTCAGCGTGTGCCCGGCAGCGACAAGATTGCTGGCCATGGCAGCGCCCATGGAACCCAGCCCGATAAATCCGACTTTCATGCAGTTTTCCTTTTGATCGAACGGATGCGGTGAAGAACGGGATGCAGTGAAGCATGCGGCATATTCAATTCGCGCGAAATCGTCCTGAGGCAAACCTCAAGCCACCTCGCCGGCCGCCTGCCCCGAGGCCCACGCCCACTGGAAGTTGTAGCCACCCAACCAGCCGGTGACGTCGACCACCTCACCGATGAAGTACAGCCCCGGCACGAGCTTCGACTGCATCGTGCTGGACGAGAGGCCATCCGTATCGACGCCGCCCAGGGTGACTTCGGCAGTGCGATAGCCTTCGGTACCGCTGGCGGTGATCGGCCACGCATGAAGCTGCGCGCCGATCTGCAGCAGCTCGGCATCGCGATACTGGCGCATCAGACGGCTTTCGAACCATTGCTCGCACAGACGCTGCGCCAGCCGCTTGGGCAGCAGGTCGCCCAGCACGGTTTTCAGTTCGGCGGCCGGTCGCGCCGCTCTCTGTTCGATCAGCCACCGCCCAGCATCCTGATCGGGCAGCAAGTCGATACGCAGATCGTCGCCGGGCTGCCAATACGACGAAATCTGCAGGATCGACGGCCCGCTGATGCCCCGGTGCGTGAACAGCAAGCCGGCGCGGAACGCCTGCTTGCCGACGCGAGCTTCCACCATCGGCAACGCCACGCCAGCCAGATCCTGATAGTGCTCCTGATGCTTGCCGCTCAGCGTCAGCGGCACCAGTCCTGCACGCGTGGGCAGCACCGTATGGCCGAACTGGCGCGCAAGTTCGTAGCCGAAACCGCTGGCGCCCATGCTCGGAATCGACAGCCCGCCGCTGGCAACCACCAGCGATTCGGCATGCACGTCGCCGCGTGCGGTGGACACGCCGAACCCTTCCGGCGTCTTGCGCACGCGCTCGACAGCGCAGCTGGTTTCCACCACAACGCCCGCGGCGACACATTCGTCCAGCAGCATGCGCACGATCTGCTTGGACGAGTCGTCGCAGAACAATTGCCCGAGTTCCTTCTCGTGGTACGCGATGCCGTGCTTCTCCACCAGCGCGATGAAGTCCGCCGGCGTGTAGCGCGCCAGCGCGGACTTGGCGAAGTGCGGATTCGCGCAGAGATAGTTCGCCGGCGTCACCCCCGTGTTGGTGAAGTTGCAGCGCCCGCCGCCAGACATCAGTATCTTCTTGCCGACCTTGTTGGCGTGATCGATCAGCAGCACGCGCCGCCCACGCCGGCCCGCAGCGATCGCGCACATCAGCCCCGCGGCGCCAGCCCCGACGATCAACGCATCCACTTTCATCCGATCATCGTCCTTCGTTCGCTTGCCACGCCGCACGGCATTATCACCTGCCGCGCCGCATGGCATCGCTTACACTGGCGCACCGTTCGCCACGAGCCGCCGCCATGCCTTCCTTTGACGTGATCTCCGAAGTCGACAAGCACGAACTGACCAACGCGGTCGACCAGGCCAACCGCGAACTGGCGAACCGCTTCGATTTCAAGGGTGCCGATGCCACCTACACGCTCGACGATTTCGTGATCACGCAGAGCGCGCCCAGCGATTTCCAGTTGCAGCAGATGCTCGACATCCTGCGCGGCCGGCTGGTAGCGCGGAAGATCGACATCCGCGCGCTCGACGCCGCCGAACCGGAAGTGAACCTCGCCGGCGCGAAGCAGAAGATCACCATCAAGCAGGGCATCGAACAGCCCGTCGCGAAAAAACTGATTGCCGCCCTGAAGGAAGCCAAGCTGAAGATCGAGGCGCAGATCAACGGCGACAAGCTGCGCGTCACCGGCAAAAAGCGCGATGACCTGCAGGCGGCGATGGCCGTGTTGCGCAAGGCCGAAGTGGAACTGCCACTGCAGTTCGACAATTTCCGCGACTGAGTTTCACGCCGACGGATCCGGCGCTCCGCTCACGCCTTCGACAGCAGCCGTCCGCCCATCACCGCGTTGGCGGCGATCACCAGCGCCACCGCCAGTGCGTGCGCCAGCAGATCGGTCGCCGCCGAATCGTAGGCGTGGCAGATTTCCAGCAGGCTGGCGGACGCTGCCGCACTGGCCAGTCCGATCATCATGGCGGTGAGCACCGGCCGCAGCGGATACGCACGACGCAGCAGCATGATCAGCAGGGCGGACAGCGGGATCGAGAAGCTGATGATGAAGACCAGGCAGTCGGGACCTTGATGTGAACCGGCAACCGGCGCGACCGGCGCGATCCAATTGCGCAAGCAGCCCAGGCCGCTGGCGCCGACCCATAGCAGGGCTCCCGGCAACGGCAACCAGGCCCATGCCGCACGATGCCCCGGGACGCCCAGCGAGAAAGCGACAAACGCCGCGGTGATCGCGGTGACCGCCGCGCCGAGTCCGGCCCAGCCCAGGTCCGGCGTGCCGGCCCAGCGGCGCAGCATGCCGCTCGTGCCGTAGTGCATCAGCAGCACACCGGCGATCGCCGCCACCACCAGCAGCCAGCCTGCCGCGCGCAACCATGGCGGCAACAGACGACGCACCGGCACCAGTTCGGTGCCGAGCCGGTCGATCAATGCCTCGTGAGGTCGTGGAGCGGACATGGTATTCAGGGTTCTCCGTGGAAACGTTCGCGCAGCGATTTCAGCGCGCGATGCAAGTTCACTTTCAACGCACCGCTCTTGCGGCCGGTGAGTTTTTCCGCTTCCTGCAGCGAATGTTCGCGCAGGCCGAGTTGCTCGACCGCCTCGCGCTGGCCCGGCGGAAGCTCGGCAATCGCCGCATGCAGCTGCTGCGCACGCTGCTGCTCTTCGGTGGCCACACTGGCATCGCCCGCATCGGGGTGGCGATCGAGCGCGAATTCATCGTGCACCTCGCGGCTGTCGCGCCGGCCACGGCTGCGCAAGGCATCGATCGCGCGGCGGCTGGCGATCGCGCTGAGCCAGGCGTCGTACGAACGCGCGGGATCATAGGTATGCCGCATGCGATGCACGGTGATCAGCGTTTCCTGCACCACATCATCGAGATGATCCACCGCCACGCCCTGCCGCCTTGCAGCGATGCGGATCAGCGCCACCGAATCGGCCAGCACTTTTTCGTAGGCGCGCCGGTCGCCGGCCTGCGCCGCGGCCATCCACGCCGCCCGACGCCGATCGGGCGATTCGCTGTCATGGCTGGCGGCTGGTACGTGCGGAATGGGACGAATCCGGCAGGAAAGCCCGCTATCTACACTCATGAGGCCCGCGGCGGTCAAGACTTGCGGCATGCTGATCTCTTCTTCAACGCCATGCCGGTTGTTCGTCGGATCCGGGCCAATGGTTACCTCGTCGCTATCGGGGCGCCGACGTAACCGCCGCCGATGCGGCGGCGAATAACCTCGCAAACCACCACGGAATACCTCCATGCTGCTTGTGCTGATCCTCGCCTACCTCGGTGGTGTGCTGACCATCCTCAGTCCCTGCATCCTGCCGGTGCTGCCGTTCGTGTTCGCACGCTCCGACCGGCCGTTCATGCGCAATGGCCTGCCGATGCTGCTGGGCATGGCGATCACGTTCGCCGCAGTGGCCACGCTGGCTGCGCTCGGCGGCGGCTGGGCGGTGCATGCGAACCAATATGGCCGCTATGTGGCAATGGTGGTACTGGCGTTCCTCGGGCTCACCCTGCTGTCGACGCACCTGGCGGAATGGATCAGCCGTCCGTTCGTCGCGCTGGGCAACCGGTTGTCGCAGCGCTCGAGCGGCGAAGGCGACTCGGTCTGGGGCGCGGCCGGCCTGGGCGTCGCCACGGGTTTGCTGTGGGCGCCGTGCGCGGGCCCGATCCTCGGCCTGCTGCTGACCGGCGCAGCGCTGAACGGCGCCAGCGTGCAGACCACCGTGTTGCTGCTGGCGTACGCCGCCGGCGCGGCAACCTCGCTCGGCCTGGCGCTGGTGATCGGCGGCAAGCTGTTCGGCCTGATGAAACGCTCGCTCGGTGCCGGCGAATGGGTGCGCCGCGCACTCGGCGTGCTGGTGCTGGCCGGCGTGGTGGCGATCGCGCTCGGACTCGATACCGGCGTGCTCACCCGCGTGTCGTTGGCGAGTACCGGCGGCATCGAACAGAAGCTGATCGATGCCGTGCGTCCGCCGTCGAAACCCGAGCCGGTGCTGAAAGCCGGCGAGTCGTTGCCGGTGGAAGGACACATTCCGTCGCTGGCCGGCGCCACCCAGTGGATCAACAGCGCGCCACTGACCCGCGAGTCGCTGCACGGCAAGGTGGTGCTGGTCGACTTCTGGACGTACTCCTGCATCAACTGCCTCCGCTCGCTGCCGTATGTGCGCGGCTGGGCCGACAAGTACAGGGATCACGGCTTGGTGGTGATCGGCGTGCACTCGCCGGAATTCGCGTTCGAAAAGGATCCGGCCAACGTGATCAAGGCGGTGAAGGATCTGGGTGTCGACTACCCGGTCGCACTCGATAACGACTACGCGATCTGGCAAGGCTTCAACAACGAATACTGGCCGGCGCACTACTTCATCGACACGCAGGGACAGATCCGCAGCCATCACTTCGGCGAAGGCGACTACCGGAAAAGCGAGGACGTGATCCGCCAGCTGCTGACCGAGGCGGGCCAGAAAAACCTGCCAGGCGGCTATGTCAGCGCGGATCAGCGCGGCGTGGAAGCAGCCGCGTCGAACGACGCCACCATCTCGCCGGAAACCTACGTCGGCTACGCCCGTGCGCAGAACTTCGCCGGTGGCAGGGTCGAACACGATGACGCGTCCGACTACCACGCACCTGCGGCCCTCGCCACCAACCAGTGGTCGCTCGACGGCCGCTGGAACGTGCACGGCGAGAATGCGCAGTTGGAGAAAGCCGGCGGCCGCATCGTGTACCGCTTCCGCGGCCGCGACCTGCACCTGGTGCTCGGGCCGGGCAACGACGGCAAGCCGGTGCGCTTCCGCGTCACCATCGACGGCAAGCCGCCGGGTACCGACCACGGCATGGACTCCGACGCCGACGGCAACGGCAGCATCACCGGCCAGCGGCTGTACCAGCTCGTGCGCCAGGCCAGCGGCAGCGGCGAACGGTTGTTCACCATCGAATTCCTCGATCCGGGCGTGCGGGCGTATGCCTTCACCTTCGGCTGATCCACGAACGGCTGATCCTTAAGCGGCTGGCCCATAAAACCCACGGAGGTTTGTCATGTCGCGTATCGAAGAAACCCTCGCCATGGATCGTCGGCGTTTCATGCGCGCCGCCATCGGTGGTGGCGCGTTGCTTGCGCTGGGCGGCAGCCTGCTGCTGCCCAGCCTGTTCGCCGCCGACAACACACCGATCGGCCAACCCGGCAACGTGCTGCTGGAAATTTTCAGCAACGACGGCCGCGACCTGGGGCCGAGACAGGTGCCCAAGCTGGTGCTCACGAACGCGCAATGGCAGCAGCGGCTGTCGCCGGCCTCGTATGAAGTGATGCGCCGCGAGGGCACCGAGCGCGCCTTCAGCGGCACGCACGAGAAGCCCGCCCAGCCGGGCATCTTCCGTTGTGCCGCCTGCGCCACCGCGCTGTACGACGCGGCCACCGAATTCGATTCGGGCACCGGCTGGCCGAGCTTCTGGCAGCCGATTGCCGCGCGCAACGTGCTTCAGAACCGCGACAGCAGCTTCGGCATGGACCGCACCGCCATCCGTTGCGCCGGCTGCGACAGCCATCTCGGCCATGTCTTCGACGACGGCCCGCGGCCGACCGGATTGCGCTACTGCATGAATTCGGTAGCGCTGCGGTTCGTGGCGCGGACGGCCGCCTGACGCCGTCAGCCACGGGAAGGCGCGCCATCATGAACTCCGGCGCATAATGCCAAAGCCCGCTGCGCTGCAGTGAGGACGATGGCTTCCACCTGCTGGAGATCGATGCATGAAACGTCTGGTCTTGTACTGCCTTGCCTCACTGTCGCTGGCTTTTCCCGTTTTCGCGTTCGCCGCCGATGCCTATGTCACCGGCAACGTCAACATGCGCGCCGGCCCCGATACCGGTTACCCGCTGATCGACCAGATTCCGGCCGGCGCGGAAGTCGACGTGCAAGGCTGCACGCAGGGATGGGAGTGGTGCGATGTCATTTCCTACAACAACCGCGGCTGGGTCGCCGGCAACTACATCGAATACGAGTACCAGGATCAGCCGGTGCTGCTGCCTTCGTATGGCGCGCAGATCGGCATCCCGATCGTTTCGTTCGTGATCGGCACCTATTGGGACAACTACTACCGCAACCGCCCGTTCTATCGCCAGCGCAGCACTTGGTATCGCCGTCCGTACGTGCGGCGTCCGCCGCCGCGTCCGTTGCCGCATCCAGTTCGCCCCGGTCGGCCGGGTCGGCCAGGCATGCCGGGAGGCCCGGGCAACCGTCCAGGCCATCTGGGCCCGGTCGGGCCGGGACACGCTGTTCGCCCGATGCCGGGCAACCGTCCGAACCCCGGCAACCGCCCCGGACAGGGAAACCGGCCGCAGCCCGGAACCCGGCCCACGCCAGGGATTCGCCCGTCGCCCGGCGGTCGCCCCGGCAACACGCAGCGCCCGCCGAGGCAGCGTCCAGCGGCAACACCGCGCCCCGCTCCTGCCAACCGTCCGGCGGCAAGGCCCTCGCAGGGACAGAATCGCCCCGCCAGCCGACCTGCCCCAGCCAGAGGCGGCGGCAATCATGGGAAACCGGCCGAGAAAAAGGACGACCACGGCGGTCATTGACCGCGCGGCGAAAACATCCGGACGGGGCGACCATGGTCGCCCCGTTTTGGTTTCAACGCTTGCCCATCCAAGGAGTATCGAATGCGTTCGTCGCTGTTTTGCCTGGTCGTCATGCTGGTTGCCACCGTCAGCGCACCTGGCGCCATCGCCGCCGATGGACTGACCCAGCTTGCTGTGATCGACCGGCAGGTCGGCACCGGCGCGGTGGCGCGTCCCGGCATGGACGTGGAGCTCAACTACACCGGCTGGCTCTACGACGACAGCGCCAAGGATCACCACGGCAAGAAGATCGACAGCTCGTACGACCACGGCAAGACCATCGTCTTCACGCTGGGCGAACGCCAGGTGATCGCCGGCTGGGACAAGGGCGTCAAGGGCATGCGTGTGGGCGGCAAGCGCACCTTGCTGATTCCACCGCATCTCGGTTATGGCGCGCGCGCCGTAGGCGACCTGGTGCCGCCGCATTCGTCGCTGATCTTCGACATCGAGCTGGTCGGCGCGCACTAGCGTTGCCGTTCGCACCGCAACGACGACCCTTCCCGTGTGCCGCCGGGCGACCGATACTCGGCCATCGCATCCGGCCGGCGCGCATTTCATGGTTGACCTGTTCTCTCCCGACCTGCTCTCTGCCGAGGTTCTGGCATCGCAGCCGCTCGATCATGCGTTGGCCCTGCCCGCGCGCTACTACACCGACCCGCGCATGCCGGCGCTGGATGCCGCCGCCGTGTTCGCGCAGAGCTGGCAGCTGGTGTGCCATCAATCGCAGCTGAGCGGCGTGGGCGACCACGTGGTGACGGCGATCGCCGGTTTGCCGCTGCTGGTCGTGCGCAGCGATGAGGACAGCATCCGCGCGTTCCACAATGTCTGCCGCCATCGCGCCGGGCCGATCGCGAGCTGCGACGGCAAGGGGGCGACGGCGCTGCGCTGCCGCTATCACGGCTGGACGTACGGACTGGATGGCGTGCTGCGCGGCGCACCGGAAATGGGCCGCACGCCGGATTTCGATCCGGCATCGATCCGCCTGCCCGAAGTGCGCGTCCAGGTGTGGCAGGGACTGGTGTTCGTGGCGACCGGCGAGGCGCCGCCGTTCGATGAATTCGTCACCGGCATCGATGCCCGGCTGGGCCCGGATCGTTCGCTCGCCGGCTTCGAATTCCATCATCGATCCAGCTATGACGTGGCATGCAACTGGAAGGTCTATGTCGACAACTACCTCGAGGGATATCACGTGCCGCAGATCCATCCAGGCCTGAACAGCCTGCTGGATTACCGCAGCTATATCACCGAAACGGCACAGTGGTATTCGTTCCAGTTCAGTCCGCTGGAGAGTGGCGACGATCTCTACGGCAGCGGCGAAGCGCTGTATTACTTCCTGTATCCCAACGCGATGCTCAATATCCTGCCGGGGCGGCTGCAGACCAACCGCGTGCTGCCGCTGGGCGTGGATCGCTGCCGTGTGGAATTCGATTTCTACTACGCACCGGATGCCAGCGCCGAAGGACAGGCGCGGCGCGCGAAGGACCTCGCCTTCAGCGACGAGGTGCAACTGGAAGACGTGACCATGTGCGAGGACGTGCAGCGCGGGCTGGCCTCAGGTTCCTATGAAGCCGGTCGGCTGAATCCGCTGCGCGAGAACGCGGTGCATCACTTCCACGAACTTCTGCGCCGCACCTACCGCGGGCACGCATGAATACCTCTGCACGCCCGCTCGGGCTGTGGATGCTGATCGCGCTGGTGGTCGGCAACATGATCGGCTCGGGCGTGTTCCTGCTGCCGGCGGCGTTGGCGCCTTACGGTGCGGCGAGCGTGCTCGGCTGGGGTTTCACGCTCGGCGGTGCGCTGTTGCTGGCGCTGGTGTACGCATGGCTGGCGAAAGCCGTGCGCAATCACGGCGGCAGCTACGGCTATGCGCGCAAGGCGTTCGGCGACGGCGCGGGCTTCGTCACCGCGTGGAGCTACTGGGTCAGCGTATGGACGGCCAATGCGGCGATCGCCGTGGCCTTCGCCGGCAGCCTCGGCGCGGTATGGCCGGCAGCCACCGCCACGCCGCTGCGTGGTGCCGCCTGCGCGCTGGGCGCGCTGTGGTTCTGCACCGTGGTGAACCTTGCTGGCGTGCGCGAGGCCGCGCGGCTGCAGTTCGTCGCCACGCTGCTGAAGCTGCTGCCGCTGGTCGTGTTCGGCGTGATCGGCCTAGGCTGGATCCATGCCGGTGCGTACCGGCCGTTCAACCCCAGCAGGCAGCCGCTGTTCCACGTCACCACGGCGGTGGCAGCGCTGACGCTGTGGGCGCTGCTCGGGCTGGAAGCGGCGACGGTGCCGACCGGCGTGGTGCACTATCCCGAACACACGGTGCCGCGCGCCACCGTCATCGGCATGCTGATCGCAGGGATCACCACGATGCTCGCCTGCACGGTGGTGATCGGCCTGCTGCCGATCGACGTGCTGCGCAACTCGGCCGCACCGATGGCTGAGGCGGCAAGCCGGTTGTGGGGACCGATGGCGGGATGGGGCATCGGCCTGGTCGCCACGGTCTCCTGCTTCGGCGCACTCAATGGTTGGGTGTTGCTGCAGGGGCAGACGCCGCTGGCGGCGGCGCAGGACCGGGTGTTTCCAAAATCCTTCGCGCAACTCGACCGCCATGGCACGCCACGATTCGGCCTGCTGCTGAGCAGCGTGCTGGCCAGCGCGTTGATCGCCGCCAACTACAGCCGCAGCCTGGTCGCGCTGTTCACCTTTTCGATTCTTCTTTCCACGGCGACGTGCCTGTTGCCGTATCTGATCAGCGTGCTGGCATGGTGGCGAATCGATGCGGGCACGACGCTGGCGCGCAGAGTGGTCGCATCCGGCGCGTTGCTCTACAGCGCGTGGGCGCTGTTCGGCACCGGCGTGGAATCGCTGCTGTGGGGCGGCGTGCTGGTGCTGGCGGGACTACCGATTTTTCTGTGGCAACGCCACGTCGCGCGACCACGGCCACCAGCCGGCACCTGACCGCGCGTAGCGATCGGCGGCGCACTCGAACGGGTTGCGTACGCTGACCCCGCCGCACAGGAAGTAGAGCGGCAGGAACAGCGGGCCGAGCAGCATGTATTGCCAGACGTGTGCGCGTTCGTGATCGGCCAGCGATATCGGCGGCTCGACGCCACGGCCCGCGCGGTGGGCGTAGGTGACGCACGGCACGTCCAGTCGCTCGCCCGCATGCACGATCACGTTGCCCAGCGTCAGCGCACCGTTTCCCCACGGCCAGCGACTCACCACCAGCGCCAGCTCGCGTGACTGCCAGCGCAGGCGGGCGCCGAGAGCGAAACCGGCAACCGCCGCCAACAAACCGAGCGCGGTATTCGGCGACGTCCACAGCATGCCGATCGCCAGCGCGACGTACTTCGGCATGCGCGCAAGCCTTGATTCGCGGTGTCGTGGCTGCATGCTCGGCAACAGGGGATCTCCGCTCGACTTGGCTTTGCGACCCGGCGTCGCCATGGTTTGGGCATCGCGCGATTCGCGCGTCGATACCGAGTCTGCCATGAGTCCGACACTGGATATCCCCTGCCCGCACTGCGGTGCGCTCAATCGCGTGCCGGCCGGGCGCGTCGGCGAGCGATCGAACTGCGGCCGCTGCAAACAGGCCTTGTTCGATGGACACCCGGTCGAGCTGACCGGTGCCAGCTTCGACATGATCGCCGGTCGCGGCGACTTGCCGGTGCTGGTGGATTTCTGGGCGCCATGGTGCGGACCGTGCCTCGGCTTCGCGCCGGTGTTCGTGCAGGCCGCGCGGCAATTCGAACCGCGCCTGCGGCTGGCCAAGCTGGATACCGAGGCACAACCGCAGATCGCCCGGCGCTTCGCCATCCGCAGCATCCCCACGCTGATCATGCTGCGGCAGGGGCGCGAGCTCGCACGGCAGTCCGGTGCGCTCAACACGGCGCAGTTGCAACAGTTCGTCGAAGCTGCGCTGGCGCACGGTTGACCGTCATTGCCGCGCCGCGACGCGCGCTGACCGGGCTGCGGAAATCACCGGGTGACCCATGCCTTTTCGCACGCTCCGGGGATGGCGCAGACGGCTAGGCTTGGATTTTTCCCTGCGAGGAAGATCCGTGCGCAAGTTTCTGCAATCCAGCGCGCTGGCCACCATGCTGCTAGCCGGTTTCAACATGGCAGCCATGGCGTCCGATGCGCACAAGCCATCGCCGGCACCGGACGCCCCGAACAGCGACGGCTTCCACCTTCCGGCATTCCCGGCCGAGGCGCACGTATCGCAATCGGCCACGGTCGGCGGCAAGACGCTCAAGTACACCGCCACGGTCGGTTCGCTGCCGGTGCGCAGCGAAAAAGGCGACGTGATCGGCGAAGTGGTGTTCACGGCGTACACGGTGCCCGGCAAGGATCGGCCGGTGACGTTCGCCATCAATGGTGGACCCGGCGCATCGTCGGTGTTTCTCAACTTCGGCGCGATCGGCCCGAAGAAAGTGAACTTCGGCGTCGAAGGCGACAACCCGTCCGACCCGGCGACGCTGCACGACAATCCCGGCACATGGCTGGATTTCACCGACCTGGTGTTCATCGATCCGGTCGGCACCGGATTCAGTCGCGCGCTGGTCGACGACAAGGAGGCGTCCCAGCAGTTCTACAGCACCGACAACGACATCAAGTATCTGTCGCGCATCGTCTACGACTGGCTGGTGAAGAACGGCCGCATGACCTCGCGCAAATACCTCGTCGGCGAAAGCTACGGCGGTTTCCGCGGCCCGCGCATCACGGATTATCTGCAGACCCAGCTCGGTGTCGCGATGAACGGCATGGTGCTGCTGTCGCCCTATCTGGATGCCGCCGCTTCCGACGACGAGAACGTGTCGCCGTTGCCATGGATGCTGACCCTGCCGTCGATTGCCGCCGCACATCTCGAGCGCCAGCACCGGCTGACA
Source organism: Rhodanobacter sp. (assembly GCA_036398675.1). GTDB lineage: Bacteria > Pseudomonadota > Gammaproteobacteria > Xanthomonadales > Rhodanobacteraceae > Rhodanobacter. The sequence goes on from DASWOQ010000057.1 coordinate 54,488, forward strand.
CCCGAGGCGATGGCTTCGGTCATCGACTACACGCGCGGCGAATACGCCGTCGACCTGATGAAGGGCCGCTCCGATCCGCAAGCCGCCGATCGCGTGGTAGCGAAGGTGACCGAACTCACCGGACTGGATCCGCTGTTCGTGAAGCGCTCCGGCGGCCGGCTGGAAACCCAGGCGTACCTGCGCGAGGTCTACCGCGCCGAAGGCAAGCTGGGCAGCCGCTACGATTCCAACGTCACTGCGTGGGACCCGTTCCCGTACGCGCCGCACCAGCAGACCGGCGATCCGATCCTCAACGGCATCGTCGCGCCGACCACCAGCGCGATGGTCGACTTCGTCACCCGGACCGTCGGCTGGAAAGTCGAGGGCCGCTACAACGCGCTGAGCTATGACGTGGGCAAGTTGTGGCACGAGGACGACGATGCCAACCAGGGCTCGGTGTCGCAGCTGCGCGAGTCGGTGGCGAACGATCCGGGCTTGCGCGTGCTGATCGCACACGGCTGGGACGACCTGTCGTGTCCGTTCATGGCATCGGTGCTGATCGTCGATCAGATGCCTGCGATGGGCGACCCCACGCGCGTGCAGGTGAAGCAATATCCCGGCGGCCACATGTTCTACGCGCGCCAGGACAGCCAGGCCGCGTTGACGGCGGACGTGAAGGCGCTTTACGGCGTCAAGTGAAATCGCGCGGGCGATGCCGTTGCATCGCCCGTTCTTTCGATGATGTGGATCAGCGCGCCACGGTGCTTGCGCGCACCAGGTACTGCACGCTGAACATCTGCTCCGGATCGGTCCACACGCGCAGCACCGCGAGTCCGGCCTTGGCCGCCAGCGCAGCGAAATCCTCCAGCGAGTACTTGCAGCTGTATTCGACCTGGATCGCCTCGTCATCGCGGAACGCCACGCTGGCCCGCCCCACTTTCACTTGCTGCGCGCGGCGGCTGACGATGTGCGTCTCGATGCGTCCGGCCATCGGGTTGTAGTGCGCGCGGTGGGCAAAGGCGGAGAGATCGAAGTTGCTGCCGATCTCCCGGTTCAACCGCGCCAGCATGTTGAGGGTGAACTCCGCAGTGACGCCGGCACCGTCGTTGTATGCCGCCTCGATCAGCGCGTGATCCTTCTTGAGATCCACGCCGATCAGGATGCCGCCGGCATCGCCCATCTCGTTGCGCATCTTGCGCAGCAGCACGGCGGCTTCGCGACTCTCGAAATTGCCGATGGTCGAACCGGGGAAATACAGAACGGTACGGCGCGGCGCGCGCGGTGGAATCGGAAAGCGCAGCGGCTTGCTGAAATCCGCGCACAGCGGCTGCATCGGCAGTTGCGGAAACTCGCCGGCCAGGCGTTCGACGCTCTGCCGCAGCGGCTCCGGCGAGATCTCCACCGGCACGTAGGCGACCGGCGCATGCAGGTGTTCCAGCAACATGCGGGTCTTGCGCGCGTTGCCACTGCCGTATTCGACCAGCCGCACGTCGCTGCCGAGCATGTCGGCGATGCTTTCGGCATGCTGCGTCATCAGCGCGATCTCGCAACGCGTGAGGTAATACTCGGGCTGTTCGCAGATCTGCTCGAACAGATCCGAGCCACGTTCGTCATAGAACAGCCACGACGGCAGCCGCTTGGGTTTCAGCCCGAGACCGTGCTGTGCGACTTCGAGCAGTTCGTTGACGGGCGGCCGGCGGTCATCGTCGCTCAGGCCGGAAACTTGTGCATTCATCGGTCGTATCCGAGTCTTAGGCCGGCGAACTGCCAGCGTGCATGCGATGGGAAAAAGTTGCGGTAGCTTGCGCGCAGGTGGTCTCGCGGAGTGATACACGAGCCGCCGCGCAGCACCCACTGCCCGCACATGAATTTGCCGTTGTACTCGCCCAGCGAACCCGGCAAGGGACGAAAGCCCGGATAGCTGACGTACGGCGAGGCGGTCCATTCCCACACGTCGCCGTACATCTGCAGCATTCCCTCACCGGTGAGAGCCGCTCCCGGATGGAAGCGCCATTCGTCCTGGAGGTTTCCGGCGATCTCGACGTGCTGTGCCGCCGCTTCCCATTCCGCTTCGGTGGGCAAGCGCGCGCCGGCCCACCGGGCGAAGGCGTCGGCTTCGAAATAACTGAGGTGGCCGATCGCATCGTTGGACTGGATTGCGCGCACCCCAGCCAGCGTGAATTCGCTTTCGAGATCGTCCTGCCAGTACATCGGGCGATCCCAGCCTTCGCGCTGCACCGTCGCCCAGCCATCGGACAGCCACAGGCCCGGCTCGCGATAACCACCCTCGCGGATGAAGGCGAGGTATTCCGCATTGGTCACCAGGCGATTGGCCAGCGCATGCGGCTGCAGGTACGTGCGGTGACGCGGGGTTTCGTTGTCGAACGCGAAGCCGTCGCCGCGATGGCCGATCTCGACCACGCCTTCGCGACCGGCGACAGGCCGCAGCGGCACTGGAACCGTCTTCATCGACGTCGGCAGCTGCGGCCGGTAAGCGGGCCGCAACGGATTGCACCAGAACGCGTGCTTGATGTCGGTGAGCAGCAGTTCCTGATGCTGCTGCTCGTGCTGCAGGCCCAGCTCGACCAGCGCGGCCAGTTCCGGATCCTCGCTGGCAAGCAGCGATTCGCCGACGGCATCGTCGATGTAGCGGCGGTAGTCGCGCACTTCCTCAAGCGACGGTCGCGACAGCAGCCCCCGCTCGGGCCGCGCATGCATCGGCCCCACCGATTGATAGTAGGAGTTGAACAGGTAAAGCCATGCCGCATCGCGCGGCTTGTAGGTGGGATTGCGACCGAGCACGAACTGCTCGAAGAACCAGCTCGTATGCGCCAGGTGCCATTTGCCCGGACTCGCATCGGGCATCGACTGCACCTGCATGTCTTCGGCACTGAGGCCCTCGCAAAGATCCAGCGTCCGCCGGCGGATCTGCCTGAAGCGCAACGCGACCTGCGTATTCACGGATGACTGCCAGATCGTCATCGCTTCCACTCCGGCGCTGCCGGTACGGCGACGGAAATGCGGGAGACGACCCAGCCGGGTTTGGGCGAAAACATGGCCGGCAGCATGCCGTGCCGCCCGTTCATATCTTGTGATATCCGGATGGCAAAAATCTTGCACCGCCATTCAGCGTGCGGCACTGGCCGGCGCGCGCCTTCCCGTGCTCGAATCAACCCACGCATATCCGCCCAGAGTCCCGACGAGGTGCTTCATGAGAACGATCATCGCTGTCCTGTTGCTCGCTCTTTCGGTCGCCGTTACCGGCTCTGCGAAAGCCGCCGACAGACCCGTCTCGCATGCGCCATTGCGCGCGGCGGACTGTATTGACACCAGTAATATCAACGAATGGAAAATCGTCGATGAGCGCACCGCGATCGTTCGTACGGGCCCGAAGCGCTATCTGGTGACGCTGAAGAGCTCCTGTCCGCAGCTGAGTCATCCGCCGGGCCTGATGTTCAACACCCGCCCCAGTGGCGGAGCCAATCAGGGACGCATCTGCGGCGATATTGGCGAGACCGTGCGCACACGCGGCCAGCCGGCATGCCCCATCGAATCGGTGAGCATCATCGACAAGGCGAAATTCAGCCAGCTCAGCGAGGACGCCAAGCGCTACGCGAACAAGCAGCACTGAACGACATGGCGTGACGCGAAACGAAAGAGCCCGGCATGCCGGGCTCTTTTTCTTGCGTTGAAGCGTGATTCGATCGGCGATCAATAGCCGTCGTTATACCCATCGTCACGCACATAGCGCGTCTGGGTCGGATCGTCATAGACCGTCGTGCGGGTTTCGACCACACGGCGCTGCACGACCGGCGGACCATCCTGGTAGACCACGCCCGGCTGGCTGTAGACCACCGGCGGGCCGTAGTAGACCGGTGCCGGACGGAACGCATCGGCGACGAGGCCAACCACCGCACCGGTCACGAGTGCGCCGGCAATCCAGCGTCCACCGCTCCAGTGACCGCCGCGGCCGTAATAACCGCCGTGATAGCCGTGGTATCCGCCGTGATAGCCGCCGCCATGACCGCCCCAGCCGCGTGCCGACGCGCTGAGTGGCATGGCCACTGCCGCTGCGACAGCCAAGCTGATGGCTGCCAATTTGCCCGCACTGCTGAAACGTTTGTTCATGATCATTTCTCCGTTGTGCAGGGCCATGCTCGGCCGATGACGCTTAATATGCACTGAAGGGTTCACTTTTTGATTCGGGCGGTATCCCAGGGGTTAATCCCGGCGTCAGCCTTGCGCCGACGAAGCAGCCAGCAGCCGTGGATATCGGCGCGACGGGCGAAGTCGAACGGGATGCTCGGGGCGGTCCAGTCCTCGATCTCGAAGCGCTGCTCCAGTTCCACACGATCGAGCTTGAAGCGCCGGAAATTATTCGAAAACACAATCACGCCATCGCGGGTCAGCCGTTCGTTGCAGGCGTCGAGCAATTTGACGTGATCGCGCTGCACGTCGAAATCGTCGGCCCGTTTCGAATTGGAAAAGGTCGGCGGGTCGACAAAAATCAGGCCATAGTGTCCGCGGTCGCGCTGCAGGAATTCCAGCGTGTCGAACTGCATCAGGCGATGGTCCGGCCCGCTGAAACCGTTCAATGCAAGATTGCGCGAAGCCCATTCCAGGTAGGTGGCCGAGAGATCCACGCTGGTGGTTTCCAGCGCGCCGCCATCGGCCGCATACACACTGGCGGTCGCGGTGTAGGCGAACAGGTTGAGGAAGCATTTCCCTTCCGCCAGCTCGCGCACTTTCGCACGTACCGCGCGATGATCCAGAAACAGGCCGGTATCGAGATAGTCGGTGAGGTTGACCAGGAATTTCAGGCCGCCTTCTTCCACTTCCAGGAATTCGCCGCGCTGATCGAGCTGGCCGTACTTCGAGCCGCCCTTGCCGCGCTCGCGTGTCTTCAGCGCGATGCGTTCGCGCGGCACGTCAAGCACCTCGCCGGCGACGCGGGCGATTTCACGCAGGCGCAGGCGCGCCACGTCGGCAGGCACATCGGCGGGTGCGCGGTACTCCTGGATATGCAGGTGATCGTTGCCGTGCGTGTCGCCATAGACATCGATGGCCGCGGCGTATTCGGGCAGGTCCTGGTCGTAGGCGCGCCAGCAGTGCACGCCCTCACGCGTCAATCGCTTGCGCAGGTGTCGGAGGTTTTTCTCCAGCCGGTTCTTCAGCATCTGCGCGCCGGCGGACAGCGGCTTCGGGTCGCGCGGCGCCTCGTCGCGCTGCTTCAGATCGAATGTCAGCAACACCGTTTCTAACGCGCCGTTGTAGAGCGCGTAGCGCTTGTCGGCATGCAGCTGCATGGCGCGGCCCAGTTCCACGTCGCCGGCCAGCACCGCGGCACGCCAGCCGGTGAAGCGCGCGCGCAACGTGTCGCCGAGCGCGCGATAGAGCTTGGGCATCTCGGCACGTTCGCCGAGCCGTTCGCCATACGGCGGATTGGTGATGAGCAGACCGTACTCGATGCCCGCAGGCGGCGCGGCGTGCGCCACGTCCTGCCGGTCGAGCGTGAAGAAGCCGGACACGCCCGCTTCCTGCGCATTGCGTTTGGCCGTCTGAACCATGCGCGGATCGGCATCGCTGCCGAAGAACACGCTGCGCAATCCGCGCAACCCGGTTTCGGCGCGCTGACCGGCTTCGTCCAGCAGGCCCCGCCACAACGCGATGTCGTGCTGCTGCCAGCCGAGGAAACCGAAGTACTCGCGACGCAGGCCCGGCGCCACGTCGGCCGCCATCAGCGCGCCTTCGATCAGCAGCGTACCCGAGCCGCACATCGGATCGAGCAACGCACCACCGGCGGCGTAGACCTCCGGCCAGCGCGCGCGCAGCAGCATCGCGGCGGCGAGGTTCTCCTTCAGCGGCGCCTCGCCCTGCACTTCGCGCCAGCCGCGGCGATGCAGCGGCGAGCCGGCCAGGTCCAGCGACAGCATGGCGCGGTCACGGCGCAGGCGCAGATTGATGCGCAGGTCGGGCTCGTCGGTATCGATGCCCGGCCGGTTGCCGTCGCGCTGGCGGAACTGGTCGACCACCGCGTCCTTTACCCGCAGCCCGATGAACTGGCTGTGCGTGAGCTTGCTCATCGCCGTGCCCGCATCCACCGCAAACGTGGCGTGCGCGGCGAGATGTTGACTCCAGTCGATCTCCTGCACGCCGCGATACAGCGCGTCGTCGTCGGCCGCGTCGAACTCCGTCAGCGGCAGCAGGATGCGGCTGGCCAGCCGCGACCACAGGCAGGCGCGATAGGCGGTTTCCAGCGTGCCGGAAAAATGTGCGCCGGCCAGCGCCTCGCGCACGTCGCTGGCACCGATGGCGATCAGCTCGTCGCGCAGCAGGTATTCGAGGCCTTTCGGGCAGGTGGCGAAGTAGTGGCTCATGCCGCAGCCGCCACTTGATCGAGAAGCAGACGGAACTGCGTGGCGATCGCGTCCATGCTGGCACCGAGGCGGTGATCGTCGTCCAGCACCAGCAACGGCAGCTTTCGCTGCGCGGCGAACGCATGCACGCCGGCCAGCGGGCAGACATCGTCGCGCCAGCCATGGATCAACATGGTCGGCACACCCGCACGAAGATCGAATTCGCGCGCGACACCGGGAATCGCACTGGGTGTGGCCAGCAGTAACAGGCCCGCGACCGGCACATCCAGCGAAACCAGGCCGGACACGAACGCGCCCATGCTCGACCCCACCAGCAACGGCGGCGCGTCCAGCGATTCGACCGTGGCGCGCAGGCGGGCGACCCGCGGCGCCACCGAGCCGGCATGGCCGCGTGCGTCGTCCTCGCGGTAGTCCGGGCGCTGCGTGCGCCAGCCCAGCGACTCGCCGAGCGCCGCCAGCACGCTGACCTTGGTGGCATCGGGACCGGAATCCGAACCGTGCGAAAGAATGATCTGGCCGCGCATGGCGGTCTCCATGAGACTGCAGAAGCTGAGGCCGGCATGGTAACAGGCGGCGTTTCCGGCCCACCTTCGGCCATGCGAAACTGCGGCCATGTCCCTGAACATCCACGACCAGCCGCTGCCCTATGTCGACCAGTTGCCCGAGCGCGCCGCAGACGCGGTGAAGCTGGTGGTGATCCATTGCACCGAGCTTCCGGACCTCGCCACCGCGCGCGAATACGGCGAGCGGCCACTGCACGCCAACGGCACCGGCAACAGCGGCCACTACTACGTGGACCGCGACGGCACGATCCATCGCTACGTTCCCGGCACGCGCGTGGCCAACCACGTGCGCGGGCACAATCCGGATTCGATCGGCATCGAGTTGGTGAACCTCGGGCGCTATCCGCACTGGTGGGACTCGCGCCATCAGCAGATGACCGAGCCGTATGCCGCCAAGCAGATCGATTCGCTGCGCGCCCTGCTGCGCCGCCTGCGCCACGATTTTCCCAACTTGCGGCAGATCGCCGGGCATGAAGACCTCGACACCGCAATGATGCCTGCCAGTGACGACCCCGCGCTGGAAATCCATCGCAAGCTCGATCCCGGCCCGATGTTCCCGTGGGCCGACCTGTTGGCCGATGGCTTGCTGGAGCGCATCGGCGCGGATCGGTCGGCCGCCGCGCCCCTATAATCGCGCCTCCGCCGCCGCAACGAGCGCATGCCATGTCACCCAACCACGTCACCGAACTGGTCGAGCTGCTGCAGCCCGAGCGGCTGGAGGACAACCTGTTCCGCGGCCAGAGCCGCGATATCGGCACGCGCTTCGTGTTCGGCGGGCAGGTGCTCGGACAGGCGCTGGCCGCCGCACAGGAAACCGTCGACCCGGTGCGCGAAGCGCATTCGCTGCACGCGTATTTTCTGCGCGCGGGCGACATCGATGCACCGATCGTCTACAGCGTGGAACGCACGCGCGATGGCGGTTCGTTTTCCGCCCGACGGGTGGTGGCGATCCAGCACGGCCAGCCGATCCTGAACGGCTCGATCTCGTTCCAGGTGCCGGAACGCGGCGTGGAACACCAGACCTCGATACCCGAAGTGCCCGCACCGGAAGACATCGAACCGCTGCATCCGCTGCCGCCGGACGAGCTGGCGCGGCTGCCGGTGAAACTGCAGCGCTGGCTCGGCATCGACGGACCGTTCGAATTCCGCCAGGTGTGGCCGCGCGACGAGCGTCACCCCGCCAAGCGTCCGCCGATCCAGCACATCTGGTTCAAGCTGACCTCGCCGGTCAACGATTCGGCGACCCTGCACCACGCGCTGCTGGCGTACGCGTCGGATTTCCACCTGATCGGCACCGCGACACTGCCGCATGGCATTTCGTATCTCACCCAGAATGTGCAGATGGCCAGCCTCGACCATGCGCTGTGGTTCCATCGTCCGTTCCGCGTCGACGAATGGCTGCTGTATTCGTTCGACAGCCCGACCGCACAAGGTGGCCGCGGGCTGGCGCGTGGCCAGATCTTCAGCCGTGACGGACGGCTGGTCGCGTCCACCGCGCAGGAAGGCCTGATTCGCCTGCAGCAGCCGCACAACGAGGCCGGTCAAGGCCGGGCCGGGTAAACTGACCGCATGCGCCAGATCTATACCTCGCCCCGCCAGGACAACATCGACGCCGTGGTGGCCCTGATGGCCGAGCACGGCATCGAGGCCACTGTTGCCAACCGTTCCAACTACAACCGCCCGACCTGGCAGCGTTTCAGCTATACGCAACGCCAGGATCGCAGCAGCTGGCCGCAGGTGTGGATCAGCAGTGCCGACGACTACGCCAAGGCGCGTGCGCTGCTGCGCGAGATCGGCATCGAGCCGGTGATCCGCCACAGCGAGGAACTGGCCGCAGCGCGCAATCCCTCGCCGGTCAACCAGCGTGAGCGCACCGTGGCGCGCGTACGGCGCATCGTGCTGCTGGCGGTGCTGGCCGCTGTCGTGGTGCTGCGCTACATGCACGTCATCTGACAGCTGCGATGCCACGCCTGCCTGACAGGCATAGAATCCCAGGATGCGCTCCGATCCCGTCCGGCTGTTCCAGACCCTGCCCCATGCGTGCGGCTATTACGCCGAACGCACCGCGCAGAATCTGGTCATCGATCCGGCCGCACCGCAGCTCGACCAGTTGTATGCGCCCGCGCTCGAGCGCGGTTTCCGCCGGGCCGGCGGCCATCTGTATTTTCCGCATTGCCCGCAGTGCCATGCCTGCACGCCGTGCCGCATCGACGTGGCGAATTTCCAGCCGGATCGCGCGCAGCGCCGCTGCCTGAAACGCAATGCGGACCTCGTCGTCAGCGAATCGATTCCCGGCTACAACCGCGAGCGCCACGGACTGTACGAACGCTACCTGCACAGCCGCCATCCCGGCGGCGGCATGGACGACGCGGAAGCGAGCGACTTCCGGCGCTTCCTCACCGCGCCCTGGAGCCCCACGCTGTTCCTTGAAATGCGCCAGGGCGAACGCCTGCTCGCGCTGGCCGTCACCGATGTCTGCCTCAACGGCATTTCGGCGGTCTATACCTTCTACGATCCCGCCGAAACCACGCGCAGCCTAGGCACGTTCGCGATCATGCAGCAGGTGGAACTGGCACGCCGGCGCGGAATCCCCTGGCTGTACCTCGGCTTCTGGATCGACGGCCATCCGAAAATGGACTACAAGCGGCGCTTCAAGCCATTGCAGGTGCGCAGATCGGGCGGATGGAGCGCCATGGACTGACGCGGAACGCCGGTCGCTAGACCGACGCCGTCTTCTCCGCTTCGGCGGGATACGGGTACAGCTTTTCCAGCGGAATCGACAGACCGTCATCGCCGACGACGCGGCAATGCCGACGGTTGAGCTGGCGCGGCTCGCTGACGCCGCAGCTGTGCGCGATGATGCCGACCTCGTGCATCACGTTGGTCGCGTAGTGATAGACACGCTCGCTCTTGTCCGCCACCACCAGGCCGCGCTGCAGTTTCGGGTTCTGCGTGGTGATGCCGGTTGGGCAGGTGTTGCGGTTGCACTGCAGCGACTGGATGCAGCCGAGCGCGAGCATGAAGCCGCGCGCCGAGTTGACGAAGTCCGCGCCGATCGACAGCGCCCACGCCACGTCGTAGGCGGTGATGCACTTGCCCGAGCACACCACCTTGATGCGCTCGCGCAAGCCCTTCACCACCAGCATGTCCAGCAGTGCCGGCAGCGCTTCGTGCAGCGGCAGCCCGACACCTTCCATCAAGGTCTGCGGCGCGGCGCCGGTGCCGCCTTCGGAACCGTCGACGATGATGAAGTCCGGTGCGCTGCGGATGCCGCGCCTGGCGATTTCGTCGCACAGCTCGCCGATCCATTCGACCCCGCCGAACACCGCCTTGAAGCCGGTCGGCTTGCCGGTGAGTTCGCGAATGTGCCCGATGGCATCGAGCAGTTGATGCACGTTGCCGATATCCAGGTGCCGGTTCGGGCTTTGCGAATCCTCGCCTACCGGAATGCCGCGGATCGCCGCGATCTCCGCCGTGACCTTGGCGCCCGGCAGCAAGCCGCCCATGCCGGGCTTCGCGCCCTGGCCCAGCTTGATGCTGACCATCTTGACCTGCTCATGCGCGCAGATCGCCAGCAGCTTGTCGTCGTCCAGCTTGCCATCGGGCATGCGCACGCCGTACTTGGCCGTGCCGATCTCGAAGACGATGTCGCAACCGCCTTCCAGGTGATACGGCGCCAACCCGCCCTCGCCGGTGTCCATCCAGATGCCGGCTTTCGCGGCTCCGCGTGACAGCGCGCGCACCGCCGGCGCCGAGAGCGCGCCGAAGCTCATTGCCGAGATGTTGAAGAACGGCGCGTGGCTGTACGGCTGGCGCGCATACGGGCCGATCGTCACCGGCACCGGCTTGACATGGTCCATGCCCAGATCCGGGAACGGCGCATTGACGAAGAACGGCACGCCCTCGGCGCGCAGGTCGCGGCTGGAGCCGAACGAGTTGGTGTTGTCCGCGTTCTTGGCGGCCCGATAGACCCAGGTGCGCTGTGCGCGATTGAACGGCATCTCCTCGCGGTCGCTGGAATACAGGTATTGCCGGAAGAATTCGCCGAGATGCAGGAACCAGTAACGGAAGTGGCCGATCACCGGGAAATTGCGCAGCACCGAATTGGCCGTCTGGTTGCGATCGACAAACCAGGTCACCAGCACCACCGCCAGGGCCAATGCGAGCAGCAATAGCAGGAACGCCACGCCAAGCTCCACCACCACGACCATCCAATGCGCAAATCCAGTCGGTTCCATCGTCTATCCCGTTGCCGTTAACTGTTGTCCCGCGAATTGCCGGGATTTCGCGGATCACTGCGCCGCGCCGCATCCCGCTTGCTCTACAACTCGATGTGCAGTTGCCTGGCGGCACGAATGGCCTTGGCCACGGCAGCCTCGACACTTTCGGCGCGCGCCAGCGTCACCGCCATGCGCCGGCGACCGCTGACGGCCGGCTTGCCGAAGATACGCAGTTGCGTGTCCGCCTCGGCCAGCGCCTCGGCCACATGGTGATAGCGCGGCGCCACGCCATCGCCCTCGACCAGCACCGCGCATGACGCGGACGGACCGAGCTGATGGATCGCCGGAATCGGCAGCCCGAGGATCGCCCGCGCATGCAGGGCGAACTCCGACAGGTCCTGCGAGATCATCGTAACCAAGCCGGTGTCATGCGGACGCGGGCTGACCTCGGAGAAGATCACGGCATCACCCTTGACGGGATCCGCCTTCACGAAAAACTCCACGCCGAACACGCCCCAGCCACCGAGCGCGCCGGTGACCGCGGCCGCCTGGCGCTGCGCCTCGGCGATGGCGAGGTCGCTCATCGGCTGCGGCTGCCAGGATTCGCGGTAGTCGCCATCTTCCTGCCGATGGCCGATCGGCGCGCAGAAACTGACCCCGCCGGCGTGCTGCACGGTGAGCAGGGTGATCTCGTAGTCGAAATCGACGAAACCCTCGACGATCACCCGTCCCTTGCCGGCGCGACCGCCGGATTGCGCGTATTCCCACGCATGCTGCAATCCGTTGGCGTTGCGCACCACGCTCTGGCCCTTGCCGGAGGAACTCATCACCGGCTTGATCACGAACGGATAGCCGATCACAGCAGCCGCTTCGCGGTACTGCGTTTCGCTGTCGCAGAAACGGTACTTGGAGGTCGGCAACTTCAGCTCTTCCGCGGCCAGCCGGCGAATGCCTTCGCGATCCATGGTGAGCCACGCGGCACGCGCGGTCGGGATCACGCGCAGGCCTTCCAGTTCCATCTCGACCAGGGTCGGCGTGTGGATTGCCTCGACCTCCGGCACCACCAGGTCTGGCTTCTCCAGCTCGATCAGCGCGCGCAGCGCCTTGCCGTCGAGCATGTCGATGACGTGGCTGCGATGGGCGACCTGCATAGCCGGCGCATTGGCATAGCGATCCACCGCGATCACCTCGACCGCGTAGCGCTGCAGCTCGATCGCCACTTCCTTGCCCAGTTCCCCCGCACCGAGCAGCAACACACGCATCGCGTGATCGGAATGGGGCGTGCCGAACGGCTTCATCGGGCTCTCCAGGCAAAGACGCGATTGTAAACGCCGGCCCTGCCCGGAGGGCTCCGGCCGGTCGGTCGCAGGACGAAAATCGGCCTTTCTTGTATGTGATATCTTTTTGATATCTAATCTGCCAACCCTAGGGGAGACGAAGGTCATGAACGAACGCGAAGGTTTTTCGGTATCCGGTATCCCGTTTCTGTTGTTCCTGCTGGTTCTGGCATTGCTCGGCGGCGCGCTGTACTACCACGCTGCCGTAGTCCATGCGCCGGTGTATGTCGTACTTGGCGTGCTGATCCATGTGACCGTGTTCATCCTGCTGATGGGCCTGTTCCAGGTTGCACCGAACCAGGGCCAGGTACTGCAGTTGTTCGGCAAGTACGCCGGCACCGTGCGGCGGGAAGGCCTGCGCTGGACCAACCCGTTCTACAGCAAGCGCAAGCTGTCGCTGCGCGTGCGCAATTTCGAGAGCGGCAAGCTGAAGGTCAACGACAGCGACGGCAACCCGATCGAGATCGCCGCCGTGGTGGTGTGGCAGGTGGTCGACACGGCCGAGGCGGTGTTCTGTGTCGACGACTATGAAAACTACGTGCACATCCAGACCGAATCGGCGCTGCGGCAGATGGCCCAGAGCTATCCCTACGATTCGCACGACGATGACAAACCATCACTGCGCAGCCACGGCGACGTGATCAACTCGCACCTGCGCGACGAAATCCATACCCGGCTCGGCAAGGCGGGCGTGGAAGTGATCGAGGCGCGCATCAGCCACCTCGCCTATGCGCAGGAAATCGCCCAGGCGATGCTGCAGCGCCAGCAGGCCGGCGCGATCATCGCGGCGCGCACCAAGATCGTCGAAGGCGCGGTCAGCATGGTCGAAATGGCGCTCGACCAGTTGAGCAAGCGCGGCGTGGTCGAACTCGACGAAGAGCGCAAGGCGGCGATGGTCAGCAACCTGCTCGTCGTCTTGTGCGGCGAGCGCGGCACGCAACCGGTGGTGAACACCGGCACCTTGTACAACGGCTGAGGCGGATCACATGATCGCAGTGCTCATCGTCATCTTCATTGCCGCCATCGCCGGCGGCATCTGGCACAGCCGGCGCCGCTGAAAACGCATGGCCGCCGAGAAAAAAGCCTATCCGCTGCGCATCAGCGCCGTCGTGCTCGACGCGATGCAACGCTGGTCCGACGACGAACTGCGCAGCGTCAATGCGCACATCGAATACGTTCTCCGCGACGCGCTGCGCAAGGCCGGGCGATTGAAGCCCGGCAAGAGCGAGCCGGCGACGGACGACGACAACTGATTCCTTGAGAGGAAGAAAACCATGGCTGCGAACTGGGAATACAAAGTGATCACCCTGAAGCACGGCGACGGCGGCTTGCGGCTCTCGCTCACGCCGACCGACGATGAAGCCACCGCCGCGCTCAACCGCGAAGGCGTGCTGGGCTGGGAACTCGTCAACGCAGTCTGCGTCGGTCCGGCGCAGCCGACGATGCTTTACCTGAAAAGGCCTCGCTGAGCGCAGCGCGCTGGGATCCCCAGAATGTCCGTCTTGCCACCTATGCTGCCTGCGCATCACACGAACCTGAAACTGGCCTTGCTGCTGGGTGTCGCGGCCATGCTGGCGACGCTGGGCCCGATGCCCTACCTGCTCGTGCTGATGCCGCAGAAATTCGCGCACCTGCCCGTACCTCTTACTGTGTTGATCGCAGGACAGACGGTACAAGCCGGTGCGCTTTGCTGGTTACTGGGCTGGCTGGGCCTGTATCTCGGCGCACCGTACGGCCTTGATGCACCGTGGCTGCGAGCGTGGATCGAGCGACGTCCGTTTCCGTCGCACTCGCGCTGGGGCCTGGCCATTCTGCTCGGTACCCTCGTCGGATTGGCAGCGGTTGGCCTGTTACTGCTGGCGCCGAACGAGGCCGCGCCACACGGAGGCCATGCCTTTGCCGATGCATGGCGCGGTTTCCTGGCATCGTTCTACGGCGGCATCGTGGAAGAGGTGGAATGCCGGCTGCTGCTGGTCAGTCTCCTGGTCTGGCTGTTTGCATGGTGCAACGGCCGCATCGCCAGGCCATGGATGTTCATCCTTGCGATCGTGCTGGCGGCACTGCTGTTCGGCGCGGGCCACCTGCCGGCGGCATTCGCCACCGGCATGGCGCACGCGCTACTGCCGATCCTCAGGATCATCCTGCTCAACGCGCTGGTGGGTGCCGCCACCGGAGTGCTGTTCTGGAAATACGGGCTCGAGCACGCGATGCTCGCGCATTTCAGCGCCGACCTCATTCTGCATGTGGCCGTGCCGCTGGCAGCGTAATACTTGGGGATCGACTCAGCGATCGCTGGACGCGATCAGTTGCAGCTGCGGCAACCGGATCGGATCGAGCCTGCCACTGTCTTCCACGACGAACAGTTGCCCATCGCGCTGCGCCAGTGCGGCGATGTCGCCGAAGCCGGCGGTCCGGCCCAGCGTATGCAGAAGGCGTCCATCGTTCGCATCGTAGACGCTCAGCTGATTGGCCTTGTCGTCGGCCACCAGCAGCCAGTCATGGCTACCATCCTTCCAGCGCACGAGCGTGTTGAACATCGACTCGGAACCGCTGGCGACGGCACGCGCACGAGGCAGGCCAAACCCGTTCGATACGACGACTGCCAACGCCGCCAGCATGCCGACGACTGCGAGCGGGCGGGACATCCGATGGATCGACGCGAGATTCATGCCGCCATGCTGGCCCCAGGCCATGACACGCGGATGACGATGCGAACTCAATCCACTCGCGGGCGCAGCGACAGGCCCAGGGCGATCCAGCCGCCGATGAAGGCGAGCCCGCCGAACGGCGTGATGATGCCGCTCCAGCGTGGCGCACCAAGCGCCAGCGCATACAGGCTGCCGCTGAACAGTACGATGCCGAGCGCAAAGGCGACCGCGGCGATCCGGCCGCTCCGGCCGCCGCCGAGCACCACCGCCAGTGCCAGCGCCAGCGCATGCCACATGTGATAGTTCACCGCGGTGTGCCACAGCTCGCTGCCCTGGGCATCCAGGATCCCGCGCAAAGCATGCGCGCCGAAGGCGCCCAGCAGCACCGCGCTGCCACCGGCCGCGCCCACCAGAAGTGCCGCACGCGTACTGACAGGTTGTCGCATCATCGTCAAAATTCCCGGGCCACGAAGTCCGCACCGCGATCGCTGTCGTATGCTTGAGCGGATGAACACTTCGGATTCTCGCATGAAGCTCCGCCGCGCATGGCTCCCTGCCCTCCTGCTGATCGCCGGCCTGCTGCTGGCCGGCTGCCAGCGCGGTGAACCGCTGCCGCTTCGCCTCACCGATGTCAGCGGCCACATGCCCGACCTCGATTTCAAGCTCACCGACGACCGCGGCAAGCCGGTCACCGGCGCCGACTATCGCGGCAAGATGGTGCTGCTGTACTTCGGCTACACCCACTGCCCCGATGTCTGCCCGTTGACGCTGGCGCATCTGCATGTGGTGATGCAGCGGCTCGGGCCGCTCGCCGACGGCGCGCGCATCCTGTTCGTCAGCGTCGACCCGGCCCGCGATACGCCGGCGGTGATGCATGCGTATGTCAATGCGTTCGATCCGCACGCGATCGGCCTTACCGGCGACGCGCGCGCGATCGAGGCGCTGAGCAAACGCTACCGCTCCGCGTTCACCCGCGAACCGGCCGCCAGCGACGGCAACTACGAAGTGAGCCACAGTTCGGCGATTTACCTGTTCGATGGCGAAGGCCATGCGCGTGCGCTCATGACGCCTTCCGCATCGCAGGACGATCTCGTCCACGACCTTCACCTGTTGCTCGATACCGGAACCAAGCCATGAATTCCCGTCACTTCGGCTTCTTGCTGACCGGCCTGCTGGCGGCCACTGCCGTGCATGCCACCGATGCGCAACACATCCGCGCCAGCCACGCATGGCTGCGCGTGCTGCCCGGCGACCTGCCGGCCGGCGCCTACGTCACGCTGCAAAACAACAGCGATCATCCCATTGTGCTGCGCGGCGCCAGCAGCCCGGCCTACACCGACGTGATGCTGCACCAAAGCTCCAGCGAAGGCGGCATGAGCCGCATGGCGATGGTCGACGAGTTGCCGGTGCCGGCGCACGGCAAGGCCGTGCTGGCGCCGGCCGGCTATCACTTGATGCTGATGAAGGCCGCCAACCCGGTGAAGCCCGGCGACACGGTCGAGCTGACGCTCGAGTTCAGCGACGGCAGCACGCTGGCCACCGATTTCGTCGCGCGGCCCGCCAACGCGGTGGACGACGACACGCACTGACCCGGCGATCAGTTCCGCTCCGGCGCGGACGCCCCGGCAGCCACCGCCCGGCGACTCGCCGGCATTCGCGTGCCGCGCTTCGGCAGGCGGCGGCTGCGCGACAGCCGCAGCCATTGGCGCAAAGCCATCAGGCCGCCGATCGATTCGATCAACGCCGCCGGCACCCAGGTGATCACGCCACCGATCAACTGGCCGGTGAGCACATTGAAGGTGAAGGCGCGGCCGCAGATCTCGAAGATCGGATAGAGATCGGCCTTGGAGAACGTGACGATGGCGCCGGCGACGATCTGCGGCGTCATGGTGATGGCCGGCGACAGCACGCGCAGGCCGGCGGTCATCCGGCCCGGCGGATGCGGCCGGTGGTCCAGCACCAGCGACCAGTAGGCGAAACCGCTGATCAGCATCGTCCAGTTCATGAAGCGGTAGACGCGCCAGTCGAGCATCGCCATGGTCTGCAGCGACGGCACCAGCCACATCACCACGAACACGATGAACAGTACCGTGGCCACGATCGGATTGAGAATCACGCCGGTGACCAGTCGCCACGGCCACGACCGCTGCAGCGGCCGCAGCATGCGTACCCGCCAAGCCAGCGGCAGTCCGGCGCGCAGCACGCTGGCTGGATAGGCGGTGACGATCAGCAGCGGCGCGAGATGATGCAGCAGCAGTTGCTGGATGCGATGCATGAAGAACTCATGCTCCGCGTAGTAGTCCAGATACGTCTGCAGCGACAGGTAGATGATCGCCATGCCGATCCAGAACACCAGCTGGCGATTGAAGCTCACCCGCAGCCGCCGGCTGCCGCGCAGGTACAGCACGCAGGTCGACAGGAAGATCGCGAGGAAGATCCACGAGAACTCCCACGGCACGATCCATTTCAACAGTGCTGCCATCACGTCAATGCACCAGCGATCCCGTTCGCGCCGGCGATTGCCCGCAGCCGCCAAGCATAGGGCCGCCGCAGCGACCGGCATTGCGGCAGATTGCCGCCCTCACGTGCGTTGCCGGCTGCGCCGGCTGCGGCGCCAGCCGTAGATCAGGCCGATCAGGATCACCAGCGCGGGCACCAGCACGATGTCGATGAACTTGACCCGCATGCCGAGCGCATCGATCTCCGCGTTGAGCTGGTGCTGCACGTCGCGCAACTCCTTGTTGATCGCCAGCTGGCGCTGGCGGAACTGCTCGATTTCGCGGCGCTGCTCGGCAGTCATTGCGTTGTTCTGGCTGCCCTTGGCCGGTTGCAGCTCGTCCAGCCGCTTGCGCGTCTCGGCAAGCTGCTGCTCCAGTTCCTGTTCCTTCTGGTGGAATTTCTGGTCGGCCACATTGCGCAGGGCGTCCACTCGGGTGAACGGACGTTGCGAAGTGGAGCGGCCGCGGATCGACAGCAGCGCCGACGACCCGCTGAGGTTGTCGACGAGATTGGTGACCAGATCGCCATTGTTGGCGAACAGTTGCATGACGGTCTGTCCAAGGATGGTCTGCGGTTCCACCCACAGCCGGTCGCTGAGCATGTCGGTGTCGGCCAGCAGGATCACTTCGGCGCTCGCCCCCGATCCGGCGAGGTGTCCCTTCTGCTTCGCGCGTTCGGGAAAGGCGCTGGTGAACGGTCCGCGCAAGCGCGCGGCCAGCACGTAGTGGGCGTTGTCCGGCTTGTAGCCCTGCAGCAACGTGGTGGGATCGCTGCTGGCGTCGATCACGCGCTGCACCGGCACTGCCTCGGCTTCGCTGCTGCTCTGCAGCAGCGGCACCAGCCGGGTTCGCGCAGCCGGCGTCAGGTCGAAATAGCCGGCCGTCGAGACATTGACGCGTTGCAGGCTCGCAGTGACGACATCGTTGTGGTTGAGCTCCTGGACGCCAAGACCGAGCATGGCGGGATGATTCAGGCTGCTGCCGGACAGCTCGATCTGCAGCGATCGCGCGCGATCGAGCACCACCTTGCGCGGGTCGTACGCCACGCCCCAGTTTGCGAACAACCGGGGAAGATCCGAACTATGGTCCGGCAGCGATCCGCCGGAAGCATCGTAGGACGCGCTGTCGAGTTCCGCGTCGGGATCGACGAATACCGTGAGATGTCCGCCGCGCAGCACATATTGATCGATCGCATACTGCGCATCGTCCGAAAGCAGGTGCGGCTGGATCAGCAGCAGCACTTCCACATCGTCGTCGACGTGCCGCAGCGTGGCCGCGTCGATGGTTTTCACGTCGAACAGTTGCTCGAGCTGCTGCATCACCGTCCATGGCTGTTCGCCGATGACCGGATTGCCGTTGACCGGCAGCGAACTGATCACGCCGATCACCGGCTTGTTCGGCTGGTTCAACTCGTACAGCAGCTTGGCGATGTCGTACTCCAGGAAAGCCTCGCGCGCCGGATCGAAGAACGGAATCGCGAGGGTCTTTTCCGGTTCGCGTTCCTCACCGGATTCGCCATCGGCACTGCCGGACATGACGCTGCCGGCAAGGCCGAAGAACACCCGCTCGCCATTGCTGCCGCCGTTGCCGGGATTCAGGCCGCTGCCTTCGGCGCTGGCTTCGTCATCGGAGTACGGCACCGGGTCGATGATCTGCAGTCGCACGTGGCCGCGCGAGCGGGCGACTATTTCCTGCAGCATCTCGCGCACGCGCTGCTCGTAGCTGCGCAGCGCCGGCAGTTCGCGCGTGGCATGGTCGGAGAAATACAGGGTAAGCCGCAGCGGGCGCTGCAGCGAATCGACGATCTGCGTGGTGCCCGGCGTCAGCGTGTACAACTGGTCGGTGGTGAGATCCACGCGCGAGGTGCGCAGCCAGCGGCTGCTGGCCACGATCAGCGGCACGAACACCAGCACCACCAACACCAGCAGCGCGTACAGCACGCCGCGCCGGGTCACGCGCAACGGCTTGGTCAGGCTGGCTGGAAGGCGCAGGCGGGCCACGCTCAACGGGTCCGCTTCAGGTCGAGCAGCAACACGCCGGCCACCAGCCAGCCGATCATGCTGAGGACGAAATACAGCAGGTCGCGCATGTCCAGCACGCCGCGCGCGATCGCCTCGAAATGCCGCAGCATGGACAGGTGCGCCATCGCGTTAATCAGCTTGCGCGGCAATGCATCCTGGAAAAAATCCAGCACCTGCTGCTGGCCGACCAGGATCAGCAGCGCGCACACCAGTGCGGTAAGGATGAAAGCCACCACCTGGCTGCGGGTCAGCGCCGAAAGACAGGCACCGATGGCGATGAAGGTGCCGGCCATCATCCAACTGCCCAGGTACCCGGCCAGGATCACGCCATTGTCCGGCGCGCCCAGGTAGTTGACGGTGATCCAGATCGGGAATGTCAGCGCCAGCGCCAGTCCGATGAACACCCATGCCGCCAGGAATTTGCCGAGCATCGCCTGCCACAGCGTCAACGGCAGCGTCAGCAACAGTTCCAGCGTGCCGCCCTTGCTCTCCTCGGCCCACATGCGCATGGTGATCGCGGGCACCAGGATCAGATACAGCCACGGATGCATCACGAAGAACGGTTGCAGGTCGGCCTGGCCGCGCTCGTAGAAGTCGCCCGCGTAAAACGTGAGGATGCCGGCCAGCACCAGAAAGATCACCAGGAACACGTACGCCACCGGCGTCACGAAGTAGCTGCGCAATTCGCGCCGCATGACCGCACTTACCGGGCTCATGCACCGCCTCCGGCTGCGGCACCCGCGTCGGGGAATTCGCGGGTCGTGATCTGGCGGAACACTTCGTCCAGCCGGCCCCGCTCCAGCTGGATCTCGGAAACTTCGAGGCCCTGCTCGCGCAGCAGCGTCTCCACCGCTTCCAGGATGCGCTCGCCCGGCTTGGGAAACGCGGTGATGCGTCCGTCCAGCGGATCCACCTCGATCGCCGCCACCTGCGGCAGGCGCCCAAGCATTTCCTGCGACATGCCGCTTCCTGGCGCGCTGAAACTTACCGCGCCGTGGTAGCGCGAGCGCTGCTCGAGCTCCGCCGGCGTGGCGTCAGCCAGCAGCTTGCCGCGTGCGATGATCACCACGCGGTTGCACAGCGCATGGACCTCCTCCAGCAGATGCGTCGAGATGAGGATGGTGCGCTCACGTGCCATCGCGTCGATGAGCTGGCGCACCGCATGCTTCTGGTTCGGGTCGAGGCCGTCGGTGGGTTCGTCCAGCATCAGCACCGGTGGATCGTGCAGGATCGCCTGCGCCAGCCCGACCCGGCGGCGCAGGCCCTTCGACAGCGTGTCGATGCACAGCCCCAAGACTTCCTCGAGCTGCAGCCGCTGCACCACTTCGTCGAAGCGCCGGAAGGCGACATCGGGTCTGAGCCCGCGCACGCGGATGATGAACTGCAGGAATTCGCGCACCGTCAGCTCGCCGTAACTGGGCGCGCCTTCAGGCAGGTAGCCAAGCGCGCGCTTGGCTTTCAGCGGTTCGCGGGCGACGTCATGGCCGCACACGCGCGCCGTGCCCGACGTGGGCACGAGAAACCCCGCGACCATGCGCATCGCAGTGGATTTGCCCGCACCGTTCGGACCGAGCAGGCCAAGCACCTGGCCGGGTTCGACGCGAATGCTCAGCGCGTCCACCGCGGTCAGGTTGCCATAGCATCGGGTGAGCTGTTCGGTTTCGATCATGTCCGCAGAAGGATTGCTTCGGATGGCATCGTCGACCGCCGGCGCCACTGGGCACCGACGCGGGAAATCGTCATGCAATGTATACCGCAACAGCCCGGTGAAGTTCGGCGGCACGCCTGCCGGCACTCGATGGATGCCGCCCTTTCCAAAAGAAAAGGCCCTTCCATGCGGAAGGGCCTTTCGACATCAATCGCAGACGATCAGTGCGCCGCGCTGGCAGCGGCAGCCGGTGCAGCGTTGCTGGCGGCCGGAGCCGGAGCCGAACTGGCCGATGCCGGGCTGTTGCCGTCATCGGGCGATGGCGGCTGCAAGCCAGCTTCCTGCTCGGGCGTCTTCTCCGGCGCATTGGTCACCGGGAGATAGATGTTGTATTTGGCATAGGTCGTTACGTTGCCGCCGGCATCCTTCACTTCCGGCGTGACCAGGATGTCGTAGGAGCGATTGGTGACATCGTCGTACTTGTAGCCATGCGTCTGCGAATACGCCTTCAGCGCATCGCGGATCTGCGGCACGCCGGCAAAGGTGCCATTCCACACGCCCTTCAGCGCGGAACCGCCGAACGCCAGCGTGGCGCGTACGTCGTTGTCGATCACCAGGCGGCCGTAACGGTCGCGGCTTCCGGCCGTGAGGGCGGGAGCACTGGCAGCGTCAGCGGCGGTGCTGGCCGCAGCAGGCGCACCGGCGGCATCCAGCGGCGGCGGCGTCGCCGCGGTGAGCTGCTGGACCTCGCCGTTGACGGTCAGCGTGCTGGAGTCGATCGGCAGCGCCACGTCGAAGGTGTAGACGTCTTCGCCATAGTTGGTGGTGAACAGGATGCGAGGCCCGGTCACGTTCACGCCGAGCTTCTTGGCTGCAGCCTGGAGTTCGGTGGTGGCCTTGTTCACCGCATCGTCGAGCGCTTCCAGGCCATCCTTACGCTGGATCGAGCTGCTGACCAGCAACACCGGCGCCGGCTGCGTCTGTTCGATGTACGGAATCAACTGGCTGTAATCGATGTTCGGCACACCGGCCAGCACGTTCTGCAAGTTGTTCAGGCTGACCTGGACAAAGGTGTCCGGGTCGCCATGGATGTACAGGTTGGCGAAGCGGTTGATCAGGTTCCAGCCGTAGGACACGTCATACGACCAAGTCACCTGGGTCAGCTGGCCACGGCTGCCCTGGCGCTCGACATCGAGTGTGAAATGCTTGTCCAGGCCACGCCACGGATTGTCGAGGTTCCAGACGATCTTGGCATCCTTGGTGTTGCTGTCGATCTTGTCGAAGTCCGGCGTGGCGCTGGCGATGGTCAGCGCGCCATTGCCGAGCTTCGGATTGGAACTGGTCCAGCTGACTTCAGCACCGGGGCCATAGGACTTTCCGGAGAAAGCGAATTGCACACCGGGATCTATCGCGCGCAGTTCCGAGTAGTCCGGCAGGCGACGGTAGTTGTCGAGCACGTCGTAGACCTGACGCATGTCCTTGCCGACAACCAGCGAGCGTTCCACATGACCGCTGCCGGGCATGACCACCGCCGCAAGGACACCGATCGCCACGACAATGACCAGGGCAACAAGAAATTCAAGGACACGCATCATTCCAGAGTTCTCCGAAGCGTCTCTACGCCATACCTAAGATGTCGCCCCTGCTGTCGCGCGGCCTGTCCGGGGGTGGAGCGAGGACCATGGCGGGGGGTCGGCAAGTGCCGAAGCTACGGATGTTACTTGCTCGCGCGCAGGAACGCCATCCGCTTTTATGCGAGCGTCTGGATGGCTAAAAGTGAGGCGCGGCGCGCTCCCCGCGCCATATGGAGATGTCAAAAAACGGCACGGACTGGGCCGCAATCCGCCCTACCCCGGCTGGCCGGCACATTCAGACGATGCCCAACTCCAGCGCCTTGAGTACCGCACGGGTGCGGTCGCGCACGCCCAGCTTGGAGAGGATGTTGGAAACGTGGTTCTTCACCGTACCCTCCGCTACTTTCAGCGAATTGGCGATTTCCTTGTTGCTGTAGCCGCCGGACAACAGCCGCAGGATCTCGGTCTCGCGCTCGGTCAGCGGATCGGGCTGTTCCAGGCTGGTGAAGTTGTTCTGCATCCGCGAAACGCCGGCCATCAGCCGCTGGGTGACCATTGGCGCCACCAGCGAGCCGCCCGCCGCCACAGTGCGAACCGCTTCCACCAGTTGTTCCAGCGACACGTCCTTCAGCAGATAGCCGCGTGCGCCGGCCTTGAGACCCTGCAGCACCAGTTGGTCGTCGTCGAAGGTCGTGAGGATGATCGTCGGCGGCAATTCGTTGCGCGCGGACAGCGCCTGCAGCACTTCCAGCCCGCTCATGTTGGGCATGCGCAGATCCAGCAGCACCACGTCGGGCCGGATCCGTGGAATGTCCTGCACCGCCTGCGCGCCGTCGGCGCATTCGGCGACCACGCGGATGTCTTCGGCCAGATCCAGCAGCGAACGGACACCCTGGCGCACCAGATTCTGGTCGTCGACAAGACAAACGGAAATCATCGCGAATCCTCGTGCAAACGTGGTTCATGGGCTGGCACCGCGCATTCTGGCACGCCGACGCGAACCGCTGTCACGACGACATGCTCAATGCGGGCGGTTCAAACCGGGTGGGCGCGTGGGCCAGCGCGGCATGCTCGCCCAGCGGCAGCCGCACGGTCAGGGAAAAACCCTGGCTTACGGCAGTATCCAGCGTCACGCTGCCGCCGAATTCGGCCAGCCGCTCGCGCATGCCGGACAGACCATTGCCCGGCTGGATCTTTTCGGCGCCGCGGCCGTCATCCCGTGCATGCAGCCCCAGCAGGCTGGCGTCGGCATAGGCGAAGTTGAGCCACAGGTTGCGCGCATTCGCGTGCCTGGCGGTGTTGGTGATGATTTCCTGGGCACAACGCAGCAACACTTGTGCGCGACGTGGATCTTCCACGCTGAAACGCGGCGGCATGATCACGTGCACGCGCAACCCCGGCACGCCCTCGGTCAGGCTGCGCAACGCCTGGGTCAGGTCGATCGCATCGTCCTGGCGCAGTTCGCTGACCGCTTCGCGCACGTCGGCCAGCAGGTGCTTGGCCGTACTCTGCGCCTTGCGCACATGCTCGCTGGCTGCGTCGTTGGTCAGGTGGCTGGCCACCTCCAGGTTCAGGCTCAGGGCGGTCAGGTGGTGGCCGATCAGATCGTGCAAGTCGCGCGCAATGCGCATGCGCTCGGCGATGCGGGTGGATTCGGCCAGCAACGCGCGGGTGGCGCGGAGCTCGGAGTTGAGCCTGCGCTGACCCTCTCGTGCCTCCGCCTGCTGGCTGGCGACCAGCGAGGCCACGAATCCCAGCATCGAAAAACCCATATAGATGCTTGCCTGCAGCAAGCCCAGCCAGAAACTGAAGTTGAGTTCGGCGAAAGTGGAGAAAACAATCGCCAGCCCCAGTGTCTGCATGACGATGCAGAAAGCGCCGACCCAGAACGGCACCAGCCAGGGCAGCACGACCGTTCCGACCACCATCAGGATCGCCGACAGGCCGCTGTGGCTGTACCAGCCGACCGCCATGGCCGCGCCGGTCATCACCACGAAGCCAAACAGGCGCAGGCCGATGTTGCGACGCGAGCCCAGGTTGTTGGTCAGCAGCAGGTACAGGATGCCGAACAACAGATAGAACAGCGTGCAGAGCATCAACGCGAAATTGGGCCGATGCAGGAAATCCAGGCGCTGGGTAGCCCAGCCGGTCAGCAACGGCGTGCCGTCGCACAGATAGGCGAAGAGGCCAGTAATCCGAAGCAGCTGGATGTGGTTGAAGTTGTTCCGCAGCATGCCGAGCATCATAGGTGACATGAACGACACCGCAATCCGCGAGAAGTCATGCGTCGGCGAAATGCCATCGCTGGCTGCTTTACGAAGCTTTTACATGTGCATTGCGAGATGTACCCGCTTCGACCGCATGCCATAATGCGAGCCTGTGCGAAGCCTGCTGATCGGCCTCGTCCCCGAATCCATCATTGCGGAGCAACGAATGGCCCTTGCCATCCGCGACGTGCGCGAGCACGACCTGGATGCCGTACTGGCGCTCAACAACGCCGCCGGTCGCTCCATCCTCGCCCTCGACGCTGCCCAACTGCGTTATTTCCACGAGCACGCCGAGTATTTCCGCGTGGCCGAAATCGACGGCCATCTCGCCGGCTTCCTGATCGCCCTGCGTGAAGACGGCAACTACGTAAGCCCGAACTACCGCTGGTTCGCCGAGCGCTATCCGCAGTTCGTCTACATCGACCGCATCGTGATCGCCAACGCCTACCGGCGCCATGGCCTGGGCCGCATCTTCTATTGCGACGTGCACAGCTACGCCGAAGTGCGCGTGCCGCTGCTGGCGTGCGAGGTTTTCCTGGAGCCGCGCGACGACGTGGTGGTGCTGTTCCACGGCACCTACGGTTTCCAGGAAGTGGGCCAGCAGCGTATGGGCAAGGACGGTCCGCAGGTGAGCCTGCTGGCCCGCGATCTGCCCAGCTACGCCTTCGTGCGCGAAACCTGGCTGGATCACGGCGGCCTGCCGGATGTGCCCTGGCTGGCCGAACGCGAACGCTCCCTTTCGCAGGACGGCTCACGCCGTCGCGTGGCCGGGGAACGCGCGCCATGAACGCCAGAGTGGAAATCTCCGACGCTTGCGATCTGCGTTTCGGCCAGGTCGGCATCGCCTGCGTGCGGGTGCGCCGCGTTGACGCCGCCGCGCTGTGCGACGAACTGGAACGGCGCGTGCGCGCCGCGCCGCAAATGTTCTCGCGCGCTGCGGTGGTGCTGGACCTCAGCCACCTGCTCGACCTGCCGGACGACGGCGCGGTCGATGCGCTGCTCGAAGCCGTGCGCAGTGCGGGCATGCTGCCGGTGGGGCTGGCGTACGGCACCAACGACACCGAAGCGCTGGCCAAGCGCATGGGGCTGCCGCTGATCGCCAAGTTCCGTGCCGCTTACGAACCGGTCAACGCCGGCGCCAGCGCTGCGTCCGCCGAGCCGGCGCGGGTCGAAGCCGCCGCACCGGTCCAGCGCGAGCCGATTCTCTCCGCACCCTCGCCGGGCAGCGTGCAGGGCGCCCAGCACCATGCTGGCGCGGTGCGTTCCGGCCAGCAGGTGTACGCGCGCGAACGCGACCTGATCGTCACTGGCGCCATCGCCAACGGCGCCGAAGTGATCGCCGACGGCAACATCCACATCTACGGCGGCCTGCGCGGTCGCGCCATGGCCGGTGCGCAGGGCGACGAGAAGGCTCGCATCTTCGTCTCCGATTTCCGCGCCGAGCTGGTCGCGATCGCGGGTCACTATCGCGTATTCGAACAAATTCCTGACGACCTCGAAGGCCAGTCCGTGCAATGCTGGCTGGAAGGCGAAAAGCTGCTGATCGCCAGGCTGTGATCCACCACAACAAGAACCATAAGGAGATGAGCCATTGACTGCTGAGATTATCGTTGTCACGTCCGGCAAAGGCGGCGTCGGCAAGACCACGACCAGCGCCTCGCTGGCCACCGGCCTGGCGATGGCCGGCAAGAAGGTCGCGGTGATCGACTTCGACGTCGGCCTGCGCAATCTCGACCTGATCATGGGCTGCGAACGGCGCGTGGTGTACGACTTCGTCAACGTCGTGCATGGCGAGGCGACGCTCAAGCAGTCGCTGATCAAGGACAAGCGCTACGACAACCTCTATGTGCTGGCCGCCAGCCAGACCCGCGACAAGGACGCGCTGACTCAGGAGGGCGTGGAAAAAGTGCTCGACGGCCTGTCCGAGGACGGTTTCGACTACGTGGTCTGCGATTCCCCGGCCGGCATCGAGAAAGGCGCGCACCTGGCGATGTACTTCGCCGACCACGCGGTCGTGGTGGTCAATCCGGAAGTGTCCTCGGTGCGCGACTCCGACCGCATCCTCGGCCTGCTCGCCAGCAAGACCCGGCGCGCCGAAAAGGGCCAGACGCCGATCACCCAGCACCTGCTGCTGACTCGCTACAACCCTGCCCGCGTCGCCATCGGCGAAATGCTCAGCGTGAAGGACGTCGAGGAAATCCTCGGCATCGAAGTGGTCGGCGTGATCCCCGAATCGGAGAACGTGCTGACCGCCTCCAACAATGGCATACCGGTGATCGTCGACACCAATTCACTCGCCGGCCAGGCCTATAGCGATACCGTGGCGCGCATCCTCGGCGAACAGCGCCCGCTGCGCTTCACCGAGGTGCCCAAGAAGGGCTTTCTTCAGCGCGTGTTCGGAGGTTGATCACGATGGGCATTCTTGATTTCCTGAAGCGCAAGCCGGAAGCGACCGCCACCGTCGCACGCGAGCGGCTGCGCATCATCGTGGCGCAGGAGCGCTCCACCCGCGGCGCACCGGACTACCTGCCGATGATGCGCAACGAGTTGCTCGAAGTGATCAAGAAATACGTTCATGTCGACATCGACGCGATCAACATCAACGTCGAACGCGACAGCGGCCACGAGATCCTCGAACTCTCCGTCACCCTGCCGGACGGCAAGCCCGGCGCACGCAGCAACACCGAGGGCGAGGCCAAGACCGGCTGAAGCCTGGCGGGATCCCCGACGATCCCGATGACCTGTCCGCCGGGCGATCCTTGGTTGCCCGGCTTTGTTCCAGCCCTGCCTCGCGCCTGCGCATGCCCACCGAAACCGCTTCCACCAGCTCCACCGGCGATCCGGGCGCCGCCGTGATGCGCATGGTCGACATCGGCTTCGACGCGCCCGCAGCGCTGCTCGCCCGTTTCGACCTGCGCCTGGAACGCGTTGCCCCGGGCGTGCCGATTCCCGGAAGCTTCTGGGGCGACGAGGAGGCCGGCATCATCGGCAGCACCGTCTATGCGCGCGACGACACGCCGGTACATTCGCTGCTGCATGAGGCCGGGCACCTGATCGTGCTCCCTGCGGAAAGACGTCCGGACGTCCATACCGATGCCACCGATTCGATCGAGGAAGAAGACGCCACCTGCTACCTGCAGATCGTGCTGGCCGACGAGTTGCCGGGCGTCGGACGCGGGCGGCTGATGGCGGACATGGATGCCTGGGGCTATTCGTTCCGGCTTGGCTCCGCCCGCGCATGGTTCGAACAGGATGCCGGCAACGCGCAGGCATTTCTCGCAGCGCGCGGCTTGCCCTGCTGAAGCGGCATCGGCTGTCTGCGTGGCGGCTATTTTCTGTGCCAGTTGCCGTCGGCACCCTTGCTGTAGTCCTTCTTCACGGCCGACCAGGCGACCTTGTGCGCCGCTACTTCGCGCGATTCGTCTCCGCGACGATCGTTCTCGTCGGCATATTCGTCCCAGGCGTGATTGAACGCTTCCTTGTAGATTTCCTGCGCATGCACGGGAATGTGCCCGCGAACGGACTCGGGCAGTTCGTGGGTGGTTTTGTACGGCATGACCGTTCTCCGGCTTCGAATGATGCGTCGCCGAGTACCGCTGGCGACGCACACGACGTTGCGCCTTTCGCGGTCAACCGGCCGTCAATGTGCCTCATCGCAACGGGAATCCAGGGACACCATTCAGGCGCGCGATACGTGCGGATCGCCAGCCACGTACCAGCGCCACGGTTCGTCGACGGCGCGGGTGATGCCGACACGCGTGGTTATCAC
The DNA here is from genome assembly GCA_036398675.1 of Rhodanobacter sp. Lineage (GTDB taxonomy): Bacteria > Pseudomonadota > Gammaproteobacteria > Xanthomonadales > Rhodanobacteraceae > Rhodanobacter. The sequence goes on from DASWOQ010000057.1 coordinate 83,389, forward strand.
CGGTTCCGCCGGTGGCGGCACGCCGTCGTCGACGATCGAAAAGCCGCCGCTGCGGCGAACCAGGTCGATACCGTTCTGCGCACCTGCGATGCCCATCGCCTGGCATAGCCGTGCAGGACCACGGCACAGGTCGCGGTCGCTGCGGCAGGTAGGCCGCGCGGTGCGCATCGCACCCAGGCCGGTCAGCGGTGCCAAAGCCCGCAACAGCACCGCAACGCCCTCGCCCGGCTCGCCGCACACCGGATTGCAGCACCAGTGCATGCCGTAGGTGAAATAGACATACAGCAGGCCCGGCTGGCCGAACATGACCGCGTTGCGCGCCGTCATGCCGCGCCAGGAATGCGCCGCGCCGTCGACCGCGCCGCAATACGCCTCGGTCTCGACGATGCGCCCGCTGCGTCCGTCCGCGTTCACCAGCACCTTGTTCAGCAGATCCATCGCGACTACGCGCGGATCGCGGCGATAAAACGTGCGGCCAAGCACGGTGCATTTCCTAGCCACGCGGACCTCCAGCATGGCGCAAGCACACCGACGGCCCTGCGAACCGCTGATCCAATGTCCGATGCATTATCCGATTCCTCGTGACGCTGTTCACGTCGTTGATGCAGCACGCAGGGTACGCCGCTTGCGTTTTGCGCTGCACGGGCCAAAGAATGCCCGCCCAAGCACTCGATGCCGCATCGGCAACCGCACTACCCGGGGAGAATGGTGATGTTGAACGTGACGCGGACATTGCTCGGCATCGCCGCCGCCCTGGCGGTGGCATCTCCGCTCATGGCGGAACAGGCTCCATCCGTCGCGCCGGAATCCATGCCCGACAAGGCTTTCACGCAACTGGCCAACGGCTATCTCGAAAACGTCTACTTCCCCGCCAACCCGAGCATCGCCACTGTCGATGGCGTGCATGACTACGACAGCCGGCTCGAAGCCTATTCGCGCACCGGCATCGACGCCAATATCAAGACGCTTCAACAATGGGAAGCAAGGATCGCCGCGGTCAATCCCGGCACGCTTGGCGAACGGGTGCGCGGCGACCGCGAGCTGGTGCTCAACAATATCCGCAGCACACTGTTGACGCTGCAGACGATCCGGCCGTGGCAGAAAAACCCGGACACCTATTCCAGTGGCATCACCAGCAGCGCGTTCTCGCTGATGGAACGCAAGTTCGCCCCGCCCGAAACGCGCCTGCGCGCATTGGTCGCCCGCGAAAGGCTGATGCCGGCTGCACTGGCCGAAGCGCACGCCAATCTCGACAACCCGCCGCAGATCTATACCCGGATCGCCCTGGAGCAGTTGCCCGGGCTGGTACATTTTTTCCAGAGCGACGTGCCTGCGGCATTCACTGATGTCACCGATGCGGAGCCGCGCAGGCAGTTCGACGCCAGCAATGCCGCGGTGATCAAGTCGCTGCAGGACTACCAGGCGTGGCTGCAGAAGGATGTGCTGCCGCGCTCGCATGGCGATTTCCAGATCGGTGCCGCCGCGTTCCGCGACAAGCTCAAGTACGACGAGATGGTCACGCTGCCGCTGGACCGATTGATCGCGATCGACATGGTCAACCTGCGGCAGAACCAGCGCCAGTTCGCCGCCGTGGCCAAGCAGCTCGACCCGGCCAAGACACCGCGCGAAGTGCTGGCCGAACTGGCATCGGACTATCCACCGCCGGACAAGATCCTCGACACCTTCCGCGCGACCTTCGATCACCTGGTCGCCTTCATCAGGCAGAAGCGGATCATCACGATTCCATCGGACGTGCGGCCGATCGTGGAGGAGACGCCGCCGTTCATGCGCGCCACCACGTTCGCCTCGATGGACACACCCGGACCGTACGAGAAAGTCGCCAAGGAAGCGTACTTCAACGTGACCCTGCCCGAACCCGGATGGGACAGGCAGCGCACGCAGGAATTCATGGCGCAGTTCAGCTATCCGGTCATCAGCAGCATCGCCGCACACGAGGCCTATCCGGGCCACTACATCCAGTTCCTGTGGATGCACCGTCTGGACGATCCGGTGCGCAAGGTGCTCGGCGCCAACACCAACGTCGAAGGCTGGGCGCACTACTGCGAGCAGATGATGCTGGACGAGGGTCTGGCGCAGTTCGAATTCCCCACCGACAGGCGCCAGCAACTGCTGCTGCGCCTGGGCCAGTTGCAGGACGCGCTGCTGCGCAACGCGCGCTTCGTGGTCGGCATCAAGCTGCACACCGGCCAGATGACGATGGCGCAGGCGGTGGATTTCTTCGCCAGCGAAGGCTATCAATCGCGCGCGGTGGGTGAAGTGGAAACCAAGCGCGGCACGTCCGATCCCACCTATCTGTACTACACGCTGGGCAAACTGCAGATCCTGAAACTGCGCGCCGACCTGCAGGCGAAGCAGGGCAAGGATTTCGATCTCGCGGCATTCCACGACAGCTTCATGCAGCAGGGCTTCGCGCCGATCCGCATCGTGCGCAAGGCGATGCTGCACGATGATTCGCCGACGCTTTAGGACAATTCGATCACCGAACGTGCTGGAGCGACAGCATGGCCAAACGCCGACTCGCGGTGCTGTTCGACGGCACCTGGAACAAGCCCGAATCGAACACGAACGTGGAGCGGCTGCGCCGGCTGATCGCCGTGCGCGATGCCCGGGGCACCGAGCAGATCGTCAACTACATTCCCGGCGTCGGCGTGTCGCCGGGCATCACCCACCTGCTGGGCGGTGCATTCGGCTACGGATTGTCGGAGAACATCCTTGACGGCTATCGCTGGCTCGGCGACACATGGCAACCGGGCGACGACATCTACCTGTTCGGCTTCAGCCGCGGCGCATACACCGCGCGCAGCCTCGGCGGACTGATCCGCAAATGCGGCCTGCTCACGCGCGGCGCGGATGGCGGCGTCGAAAAGAGCACGCTTTCCGCAGCCTACGATCTGTATCGCGATACGGACAGCAAGCCCGACGATACGGTGTCAGTGGCCTTCCGTGCCAAGCATTCGATCGAGGTCGACATCCATTTCATCGGCGTGTGGGACACCGTCGGCTCGCTGGGCATTCCCGACACCGCATCGTGGTTTCCGTATGCCCGTGCGCGCTATCAGTTCCATGACACCGAGCTCAGCAAGATCGTCAAGTACGCCTACCAGGCACTGGCCCTGGACGAGCATCGCGCGGATTTCGAACCGGCGTTGTGGACGCGCAATCTGGCCAGCGTGAAACCGGGCGAAACCGCGGCCACCAAGAAACTGGAGCAGATCGACATCGAGCAGCGCTGGTTCATCGGCGCACACGCCGATGTCGGTGGCGGCAACGATCGCGATGGCGCCGGCCGCAGGCCGGACCCGTTGCCCAATTTGCCGCTGGCATGGCTGCAGCAGAAAGCCATCGCCTGCGGGCTGGCCTGCAGCGAGATGTTCGTCCCCCTGCCCGACGCCAGTGCCGGCGTGCCGCGCAATTCCTACGCGGAATTCATGGACGGCATCTACAAGGTGTTCAAGCCGCCGTTCAATCGCAGCATCGGCACCGGCATCAACGAAAAGGTCGACGCTTCGGTATGGCAGCGCTGGCTGGCCGACCCGACCTATCGTCCACCATCGCTGGCGCGGGCGGTGACGAGCCAGCTTGCGCAGGTGTCTTCGCCCGTCGTGATCACACCCTGTTGAGCGAACTCAGCGCGGTTCGGAGATTTCCGCCTGCAGAATCGTTGCAGCCGCCGGCTCTGGCAACGCCTCATCCAGCGTGCAGCGCGACATGGCCCGATACCAGCGCCACGCGACGAATCCGACGATCGTCAACGCCGACGTCCCCCATGCCAGGTGCAACATGCTCACCGACAGCCATGGCGACAGCACGCCGGCGACGAGGCTGCTGAGCAACAGGCTGGCGAATGCCTGCACCGAGGAGATGTTGCCGCGCTGGCGCAGAAACCGATCCAGCAGCAACAGCGTGATGGTGGGGAACGCCAGCTGCACGCCCACGCCCTGCAGGATCAGCGGCAGCATCAACCACGGCAGCACGGGTTGCGGGAACATCAGCGCAAGCAGCAGGTGCAACGCGCACGCCAGCAGCATCACCGCGTAGCCGACCCTTACCGCGAATACCACGTTGCGCCGTTCCGCCATCCGCCCGGACAGCCACGCACCACCGACCAGCCCGATCACCACCGGCAGGAACAGCCATGGAAAACCCTGCGCCGACAGATGCAGCAGCCCGCGCACGATGCGCGGCGCCGAGGCGGCGTACAGGAACAGCCCGCCGAAATTCACCGAACTGGCGATCAGCAACGGCCAGAACGGGTGATCGCGGCAGAACACCATGTAGCTGGCGAGCAGCGGTCGCGGCGAGAAATGGGTGCGCCGCGCGTGCGGGTGACTTTCCTGCAGCCACCGTGCCAGGGCGAACGCGAGCAGCATCGTGAACACCGTCAGCACCCAGAAGATGCCCTGCCAGCCGCCCAGCGGCAGCAGTTGCGCACCGACCATCGGCGCGATCACCGGCGCCACGCCGAAGATCATCATCACCCGCGACATCAGCCGCTGTGCCTCGGCACCCTCGAGCGTGTCGCGGATCACCGCGCGCCCCACCACCAGGCCCGCGCCAGCGCTCACGCCCTGCAATCCACGGCAGACAAGCAGCATGGCGAAAACGCCGCACCGGCCGAGGCCATCGCATACAGCACCATGCCGGCGATCATCACCGGCTTGCGCCCGATCGCGTCCGAAATTGCACCGTGAAACAGGCTCATCGTCGCGTAAGTGACCAGGTACACGCTGATCAGCTGTTGCAACGCCGTATCGTCGACACCGAAGCGCGCGCCGACCAGCGGAAACGCCGGAAATACTGCGTCGATCGAGAACGGGCCGATCATCGACAACGCGGCTAGCAGCCATGGCAGACTGCGTTGCGCGGTGCGACGGGATGGCGTCATGGGATGGCATCGCGAAAGAGGCCGGGCGAGTATAGACGGCCATCGACGTCGCCCGCTCTTGACCGCAGGCCGGGCGGATCGACTACGATGGCTCTCCGGGAGATGGCATTCCTCCCGTTTCGCGGTCGCCAGCGGCGGCGCGGAACCAACCACCTCTCGTCCGACGTTGAGGTTGATGATGCCTGCACCACCGGTTTCCGGCGGCGCAGGCGTGCCTGCTACCGCGGCAACCGGACAACTTACTGTCAGGAGACGCGATCGTGGGCTTTAGCGGATTTGTAGCGGTTGGCATCGGCGGCCTGCTTGGCTGCTGGCTGCGCTGGGGGCTGGGCGTACTGCTCAACCCGTTGTTCCCCACCCTGCCGATGGGCACACTGGCGGCGAACCTCGCCGGCGGCCTGATGATGGGCTGCGTGATGGGCCTGTTCGATCATTTCCAGACCCTGTCGCCGCTGCTGCGGTTGCTGATCTTCACCGGCTTTCTCGGCGGGCTGACCACCTTCTCGACCTTCTCCGCCGAGGCCACCACGTTGCTGCTGCGACAGCAGTACCTGTGGTTCAGCGTGCACATGGCGTTGCACGTCGCCGGATCGCTGGCGATGACCGTGCTGGGCATCACCCTCACCCGCAGCCTGCTGCGCCATTGAAGGACGAGATCGCATGAACCTGGAAAGCAATCTTCAGCAAGGCGTGCAGCTCACCTTCTATTGCCACCTGCGTACGAAACACGGCGGCATGCTGCTGTCCGAATGGCTGCTCGAACAGGCCAGGGCCCGCGGCCTGGGCGGCGGCTCCGTGTTTCGCGCGATTGCGGGCTTCGGCCAGCACGGAGTACTGCACGAGGAGCAGTTCTTCGAACTGGCCGACGACCTGCCGGTGAAAGTCGAATTCCTGCTGCGCGACGATCAGGCCGAGCTGCTGGTACAGCTGGCGCGCGAGGCCGGCATCGACGCGACGTATGCACAATCACCGGCAAACTTTGCCGTACTCGGCAAGCACTGAGCGATGCAACAGGCAACGAACCAACCACGACAAGGGCATGCATGAGCCAGGACGATCTGAAGAACCGCGCCAGCACGCTGCTCCAGCATGCCGGCATCCGCATCGACGGCGATGCGCCGATCGACCTGCGCGTCCATGACGACCGCCTTTACGCACGTGTATTCGCACATGGTTCGCTGGGCCTGGGCGAGGGCTACATGGATGGCTGGTGGGACGCCGACGACCTGCCCGGCCTGTGCACACGCTTGCTCACCGCGGGGCTCGACCAGGAACTGAAAACGCTCGACACCCTGCTCGCGCACCTCAAGGCGCGCTTCCTCAACCTGCAGAAAGGCGAGCGGGCCTTCGAAGTCGGCAAGGTGCACTACGATCTCGGCAACGATCTTTTCCACGCGATGCTCGGCCAGCGACTGGTGTACTCGTGCGGCTACTGGGCCCACGCGGACAATCTCGACGATGCGCAAGCGGCCAAGCTCGACCTGATCTGCCGCAAGCTGCAACTGCAACCCGGCCAGCGCGTGCTCGACATCGGCTGCGGCTGGGGCGAAGCGCTGAAGTACGCGGCGGAACATTACGGCGTGCAGGGCGTGGGCATCACCGTGTCGCAACAGCAGGCCGAATTCGCGCGCGAACTCTGCGCCGGCCTGCCGATCGAGATCCGCCTGCAGGACTATCGCGAAATCGACGAGAAATTCGACGCCATATATTCCATCGGCATGTTCGAGCACGTCGGCGGCAAGAACTACCGCACCTATTTCGAAGCCGTGCGCCGCTGCCTGAAGGACGACGGCCTGTCGCTGCTGCACACCATCGGCAGCAACGGCGTTCCCGCACAGCCCGATCCGTGGATCGAGAAATACATCTTTCCCAATTCGATGATTCCCGCCGCCAGCCAGGTCGCCAGCGCACTCGAGGATCTGTTCGTGGTCGAGGACTGGCACAACTTCGGCACCGACTACGACCGCACGCTGATGGCCTGGAGCGCGAACTTCGAAGCGGCCTGGCCGACGCTTTCGGCGAACTACGACGAATGCTTCCAGCGCATGTGGCGCTACTACCTTGCGGTCTCCTCGGCCGTGTTCCGCAGCCGTCGCGATCAGCTTTGGCAGCTCACGCTGAGCCCGCACGGCGTACCCGGCGGCTATCGCGTACCGCGCTGATCCGTTTGCCCTGCCCGTTCTGTCGCAAGCGACATCCACGACTCATGTATATCCGCACTGATGATCTCACCCACCCTGCCATCATCCAGTTGCTGCAAGAGCACCTGCAGAGCATGACGCTGCATTCGCCGCCCGAGAGCATCCACGCGCTGGACCTGAATGCACTGCGTCAACCGGACATCACCTTCTGGACCGCATGGAACGGTGAAGAATTGTTGGGTTGCGGCGCACTGAAGGAACTCGATCCCGGGCATGGCGAGATCAAGTCGATGCGCACGGCATCGACGCATCTGCGCAAGGGTGCAGCGGCGGGATTGATGCAGCACATGCTCGACGAAGCAGATCGACGCGGGTACCGGCGATTGAGCTTGGAGACCGGCTCTGCGGCGGCGTTCGTACCGGCGCACCGGCTCTATGCCCGGTTCGGATTCGCGTTCTGCAAACCGTTCGGCGATTACCTCGAAGACCCCTACAGCGTGTTCATGACGCGCGAACTCCGCTCGACGTGGGATTGAATTCGTCCGTCGCTTGCCGCGACACTGCGGACATGAGACCTACCTTGTCCGCACGCCTGCTTGTCGTCGTCGCCTTGCTTCTGGCCAGCATCCCGGTCGTTGCGAAACCGGCGCTGTGGATCGTAAAGGATGCCGACACCACGATCTACCTGTTCGGCACAGTGCATCTGCTGCCGAACGACACGGCATGGCGCTACCCGGCCCTGGACAAGGCGATCGCCGACAGCCGCACGCTGTACATCGAACTCACCGACGACGACCAGGCGAACATGATGGCGCTGGTGATGCGCTACGGGCTGAATGCGGCGCATCCGTTGCCCACCCTGCTCGACCACGCGGAGATGCTTCGGCTGAACACCGCTGCGGACAAGGCCGGCGTGCCCAACGGAACGCAGACCTTGAACACGATGCGCCCATGGCTCGCGGCATTGACGCTGGCGACCGCGCCGTTGCTGAAAGCCGGACTCGACCCCGAGCAGGGCGTGGACAAGCAGCTGAGGGCGCAGATGGCCAGCGCCGGCAAGCAGGTGCTGGGGCTGGAAACCGCCGAGCAGCAGATCCGTTTTCTCGCCGACATGCCGCAGCCAGTGCAGCTGGCCTTTCTGCGCTCCACCATCCGCGATGTCGACAAGGGGCCGATCGAACTGACCCAGTTGATCGACGCGTGGAAGAACGCCAACACCGGCACCATCGCCAGGCTCGAAGACGAGGACATGCGCCAGACCGAGCCGAAGCTCTATCAACGCCTGCTCGTGCAGCGCAACCAGTCGTGGGCGGCAAAGATCGCGCAGATGATGAAGCAGCCCGGCACCATCTTCATCGCCGTCGGCGCCGCACACCTGGCCGGACCGGACAGCGTGCAGGCGCAGTTGAAGAAACTCGGCATGGAAGCCGTCCGCCAATAATCGCGCAGCGCGGGATCGATTTCCGCCGCGGCGCTCCTACACGATACGGCTGCTTTCTGGCACCATCGTCCGGCTATCCGCGCAGCCTGCGCGCAACCGACTGATGTTCACCGCATGAACCTGCAAGCCAATTACGAACAGATCCCGCTGAAGGAATACGCCGAGCGGGCCTATCTCGACTACTCGATGTACGTGGTGCTGGACCGCGCGCTGCCGTTCGTCGGCGACGGCCTGAAACCGGTGCAACGACGCATCATCTACGCGATGAGCGAGCTGGGCTTGGCCGCCACCGCAAAACCGAAGAAATCCGCGCGCACCATCGGCGACGTGATCGGCAAATTCCATCCGCACGGCGACAGTTCGTGCTACGAAGCGATGGTGCTGATGGCGCAGCCGTTCTCGTACCGCTACCCGCTGGTCGATGGCCAGGGCAATTTCGGTTCGCCGGACGATCCGAAAAGTTTCGCGGCGATGCGCTACACCGAGAGCAAGCTTAGCCCGATCGCCGAAGCGCTGCTGGGCGAACTCGGCCAGGGCACGGTCGACTGGGTGCCGAATTTCGACGGCACCATGGACGAGCCGAGCTGGCTGCCGGCGCGCGTGCCGCATGTGCTGCTCAACGGCTCGATGGGCATCGCGGTGGGCATGGCGACCGACATCCCGCCGCACAACCTGCGCGAACTGGTCAGCGCGTGCATTCGCCTGCTGGACGATCCGGCCGCCACGGTCGCCGACCTGTTCGAGCATGTGCGCGGGCCGGATTACCCGACCGAGGCGGAGATCATCACCCCGCGCGCGGACCTGCTGGCGATGTACCAGACCGGCGGCGGCTCGGTGCGCGCTCGCGCGGTGTACCAGCGCGAGGAAAGCAACATCGTGATCACCGCGCTGCCGCACCAGGTCAGCCCGTCGAAGATCCTCGAGCAGATCGCCGCGCAGATGCGCGCGAAGAAGCTGCCGATGATCGAGGACCTGCGCGACGAGTCCGATCACGAGAATCCGATCCGCCTGGTGATCGTGCCGCGATCGAACCGCGTCGATGCCGACGAGACCATGCAGCACCTGTTCGCCACCACCGACCTGGAAAAGAGTTTTCGCGTCAATCTCAACATGATCGGGCTGGACGGCCGCCCGGCGGTGAAAGATCTCAAGCGCATCCTCACCGAGTGGCTGGCGTTCCGCACCAGCACGGTCACCAAGCGACTCGAACACCGGCTGGCCAGGGTCGAGCGCCGGCTGCACCTGCTCGAAGCGCTGCGCATCGCGTATCTCAACCTCGATGAAGTGATCCGCATCGTGCGCAGCGAGGACGAACCCAAGCCGGTGCTGATCGCGCGCTTCAAGTTGTCCGACGAGCAGGCCGACTACATTCTCGAAACGCGCCTGCGCCAGTTGGCTCGGCTCGAGGAAATGAAGATCAGCGCCGAGCGCGACCAGCTCGAAGAGGAGCGCGCGAAGATCAACGTGCTGCTGAAATCGCCGGCCAAACTGAAAGGCCTGATCAAGGAAGAACTGCGCGCCGACGCCGCCAAGTTCGGCGACGACCGCCGCTCGCCGCTGGTGCAGCGCGAAGCCGCGCAGGCGCTGGACGAAAGCGCGCTGGTGGTGAGCGAGCCGGTCACCGTGGTGCTGAGCCAGAAAGGCTGGGCGCGCGCCGCCAAGGGCCACGACGTCGACGCCGAGGGACTGAACTATCGCGAGGGCGACGGCCTGCTCGCCGTGGTGAAGGCGCGCACCACGCAGCAGGTCGCCTTCATCGATTCCACCGGACGCAGCTATTCGACGCCGGCGCACACGCTGCCCTCCGCGCGCGGCAATGGCGAGCCGCTGACCGGCCGCTTCAGCCCGACTGCGGGCGCGAGTTTCGACGCGGTGATCGCCGGCGACAACGATACGCGGCTGGTGCTCGCCACCGATTTCGGCTACGGCTTCGTCACCCGCTTCGAGGCGCTCACCGGCCGCAACAAGGCCGGCAAGCAGATCATCAGCCTCGGCGACAACGCCAAGGTGCTGGCGCCGCAGGTCAGCGCCGATCCCTCGCGCGACCGCATCGTGGTGGTCACCACCGAAGGCCACCTGCTGATGTTCTCGGTGGCCGAGCTGCCCGAACTGGACAAGGGCAAGGGCAACAAGCTGATCGAGGTGCCGAAGGCGAAACTGGCCAGCGGCGACGAGCGCGTGGCCGGCGTGGCGGTGGTCAGCGAGGGCAAGGGCGAAGTGACGCTTTACGCCGGCCAGCGCAAACTGACCCTCAAGTGGTCGGACCTGGTCGAGTACGGCGGCAACCGCGCCACGCGTGGCGGCCTGCTGCCGCGCGGCCTGCGCCGCGTGGAGCGGATCGAGACCACCGGCTGACCGGGATTCATCAGGAACTTACCGGGCTGCCGCGTTTTCAAAGCATGCGATGTGCACGCCTGCATGCCATCGTGCGTTGGACAGGCAGTACCCGGAGTGACCTCATGAATATCAAACGGCTATCCATCGCACTGGCTGCCAGCCTGCTCGTTACCACCGCGTGGGCGCAAAGCACCAGCAAACCCCTGAACCTCAAGCTGCCGCCGAGCGATGCGCCACCGAGCGACGTGCCCGCGTCCAGCTCCAGCAGCAAGAAGCCCGCCTCCAGCTCGACCGCGCCGGGCGTCTACTACGGCGACACCAGCGGACGCATCGAAAACGACACCAGCACGGCCGACGGCACGCCCCAGTGCGACGATTCCAAGTTCAACCAGCCGCAAGTGCACGGCAGCGTAAGCACCGGCGTGGTCAGCGCCAGCCATGGCGGCAGCGGCTCATGGAGCGGCGGCGAAGTGAACCTGACCCAGGCATTCGGCGACTGCGACCACCCGACCGGCGGCATCAGCATTTCCGTCGGCGGCGAAACCGGGCACTTCCACGGCCACTGACCGGCAGGGCCTCGCGCAGGCGAAACACGGCCCGGCGGCAACGATCGCAATTCGCCCAACGCGCTAAAGGATGGCCACGTCATGCATGGCGAATACAAGATGCCCAGCGGCAAACTGGTGGTGATCGACCTGGAGATACGCGACGGCCGACTGGCCGACGTGCAGCTCAGCGGCGATTTCTTTCTCGAACCGGACAGCGCCCTGCCGACGATCAATGCGACGCTCGAAGGGCAATCGGTCGATGCCATCGAAACCGCGCTGGCACTCGCCATCTCCAACGCGCTCGACACGGAGGTGGCGATGTACGGCGTTTCGCCGGAATCCATCGCGATCGCCGTGCGCCGCGCGCTCGAGGGAGATATCCACGCATGACGCGAACCGACTGGCGCGACCACGCATGGCGGTTGATCCACACTGTTCCGCAGTCCCCTGCATTGCACATGGCGCTGGACGACGTACTCATCCACGAAGTCGGCGCCGGCCGCCGCGCACCGACGCTGCGCATCTGGGAATGGGCCGCGCCAGCAGTGGTGATCGGCCGCTTCCAGTCGCTGCGCAACGAAGTCGATGCGCAGGCGGCGCGACGCCATGGCACCGACGTGGTGCGCCGGATCAGCGGCGGCGGCGCGATGTTCATCGAGCCCGGCAACACCATCACCTATTCGATCTATGCGCCGCTGTCGCTGGTCAAGGACATGTCGTTCCAGCAGGCGTATGCGTTCATGGATGCATGGGTGATCGAGGCGCTGGGCACGCTCGGCATCAAGGCGTGGTACCAGCCGCTCAACGACATCACCTCCGACGGCGGCAAGATCGCCGGCGCAGCGCAGATGCATCGGGGCGGCGCCGTGCTGCATCACGTCACCATGGCGTACGACATCGACGCGGTGAAGATGCTGGAGATCCTGCGCATCGGCCGCGAAAAACTTTCGGACAAGGGAACCGCCAGCGCGGCCAAGCGCGTCGATCCGCTGCGCAGCCAGACCGGCCTGCCGCGCGAAGCGGTGATCGAGCGCATGATCGCCACATTCCGCCGGCTGCACGGATTGCAGCACGACGTGCTGCGGCCGGAAGAGCTGACCCGGGCCGGGACATTGGCAGCGGAGAAATTTTCGAGTGCCGCGTGGCTGGGTGATGTGCCATAGCGCCCGGTGGCATTTTCGTGCCGCGCCCAGCGGTCCAGCCGCGCCGATACTTTTCGTCGAACCGCCGCCGCAACGCGAGCAGGAGCTCGGGCCTCGGTCTTTGCTGCAACCACATTTCGCTCCGAAACCCGGGCCGTCGAAAAAGCAAAGCCGGATCTACGGCATCCCCCACAGCGCATGGTCCAGATCCCCGTCCAGCCCGAACCGCGCCAGCGGCACGCGTCCGTTCTTCACTTCGACCCCTTCAGCCCGCAACAACTGGCTCTGTTCGCGGAATCCGCGGCTGCCCAGCGGGAACGCGATCTGTCCGCTCGACCGCAGCACCCGATACCACGGCAGCACCATGCCATCAGGTACTTCGCCAAGCAGCTTGCCGACCAGACGTGCTCGCCCGGGCAAACCCGCCCGCGCGGCGATGGCGCCATAGCTGGCGACGCGTCCATGGGGAATCGCGGCGATGGCGGCGTAGATGCGGTCGTGACCGTCGTTCATCGATGGAACTGCCTGGGTGCGGAAAGTCGCGCGGAACCATACGCCATCGGCGAGGCGTGCCGCCAGCGCGACGCGGACGCGCAGACGTGGCAAAGTGGAATGCCCCGAAAGCGAAGGATGCCGCACCATGCGCCACTTCGAAGCCGTGCGTTCCCATCTTGGCAGCCAGCATGAGCTGCG